>PBKR01000001.1 GCA_002721545.1 Nitrosomonadaceae bacterium
TTAATCCGTTATTAATTGAAAGTTTTCTTTGATTTCTTTCAAACCATATTCGCCAGAACAGGCGGGTACTACTCAACATTATACCCACCAATAAAAAATCGATAATCAATACTGTTAAGGGTATGTCTGTTAAGGTTAAGCGTTTGACCCGGTCCATTGCAACGAGTATAAAAAGGAAGACGAGAGAGCTTATAGAAACTGCATAAACAATTTTGGTGATGTCTTGTATGCTGGAATATTTCCACAGGCCGGTATAAAACCCGAAACTGATGAAAGCCAAGCCCCGGACAAAAACAATAAGGGGTAAAAGCTGCTGAAAAAAAATTATTTGTATGGATTCGGGAACCTTGTTGTCAAAGCGGATTAAGAAGGCTATATAGAAGGACGCTGCGATAATGGTTATGTCAATGAATAGGAGAAGAATTCTTGTTTTGTTAAGGGGTAACCGTTTCATAAAGATATGCTTTTAGAATTTTTTAGGTTGGCCTATCCAGGTTATTTAAAGACCAGGGACTGCTGGAATATACCATTTTTCTTATGATAGTTGAAGGGTTTGAAGCGTAAGGTTTGTATTAGGAACAAATGAAATAGTAACGGCGAACGCAAAACTCTTTTCCGTTGCACATTATTTTTGAGGTATAACATAGCAAGCTGATGGGAACGTCAGGAAAATGTGGTAGAAGAATTTTCTTTAGAGTATGTGATTGCTGAAACTTTGAATATTTATAAGGAGCAAATTGGGTGAAAGTGTTGGTCACCGGTGCTTCGGGTTTCATAGGTAGCGCGTTATGCGGTCATCTTTTGGCAAAAGGCCAAACTGTTGTCGGCGCGGTACGGAACATGCCTGAAAACCCCCTGCCAGGAGTCGAGTACCGGATCGTTTCTGATTTGAGTGCCGAAACAAATTGGCATGAGGCGCTAGTGGGTATAGATGTAGTTGTACACAGCGCCGCCAGGGTTCATATCATGAAAGAAACTTCGAACGATTCATTGGCGGCATTTCGTGAAATGAATGTGAAGGGTACCGCTTGTCTGGCTGGACAGCTAAGAGAAAATGGAGTTAAGAGGTTTGTCTTTATAAGTAGTATTAAAGTGAATGGTGAGACTACTAGCGGACAACCTTTCACAGCGGATGACACACCGGCACCCAAGGACCCTTATGGTATTAGTAAATGGGAAACAGAGCAGGTTTTACAAAGAATCGCCAAAAAAAGTGGGTTGGAGGTTGTAGTTATAAGACCGCCGCTGGTTTATGGTCCGGGCGTTCGTGCCAACTTTCTCAGGTTAATGCAAGCGGTTAAGCGGGGCATGCCATTGCCCTTAGGCGCTATTAATAACCGCAGAAGTCTGGTGGCCCTGGATAACTTAATGGATCTAATCGATATTTGTCTGAATCATCCTGCCGCCAGAAACCAGACCTTCTTAGTTAGTGATGGGAGTGATCTTTCTACAACAGAATTGGTAAAAAATATAGCTGTAGCATTGGACAGGCCCACGCGTTTAATACCGGTACCTGAATCTCTTTTACGGGTAATGGCAAAATTGCTGGGCAAAACAAGCATTGCTCAACGCCTATGCAGTTCATTGCAGGTGGATATCAATAAAACTAGGGATATGCTTGGCTGGTCTCCGCCGGTAACAGGGGAAGAGGCTTTGCGCAAGACAGCGGCGCATTTCCTGGCATATTAAAACAAAATGATAGTAAATGGATATTGATAGTTTTTGCCTTTAATGGGCATCCAACGAACTTGTATTGTAAAATGAAACGATTGTTTGATTTGGTTATGGCTTTACAAGCTTTAATAGTATTTCTGGTGCCGGCAGTTCTGGTGGCTTTGGCTGTCCTATTGACCTCAAAGGGTCCTATCATCTATTGGTCGGATCGAGTTGGGCGATACAATAAGATTTTTAAGATGCCTAAATTTAGAACAATGCAGATTGGTACACCGACAGTTGCAACGCATTTGATGGTTGATAATAAGCGATTCCTTACCCGCGTTGGTTCTTTTTTGCGTAAATCCAGTTTGGATGAACTACCGCAGTTATGGAGTATCATCGCTGGTGATATGAGTTTTGTCGGTCCCCGCCCCGCGTTGTTTAATCAAGACGATTTAATTAAGTTACGTGCTGAAAAGGGTGTTCATAATTTAATACCTGGTTTAACAGGGTGGGCGCAAATAAATGGCCGTGATGAATTACCTGTGCCTGATAAAGTTGAACTGGATGTCGAGTACATGGAGCGCCAATCATTTTGGTTTGATATTTATATTATATGGTCGACTTTTGTTAAAGTTGTGAGTCGTGATGGAGTAGCGCACTAATTTTAACCATCCAGTACGCTAATTAGTAAGCTAGATAATCTCGGATGCTATTCATCACCTTAACCAAGGGCAATTCATAGAATTAAACTCTATAGTAATGTTAAAATAGGTTTGCTAATGTTGCCGGTTACACCATTAATAAGGTTGAGGTAATTCTAAAAATGTACGATACAAGCGATTTCGTAGATATTTCATAGTTTAATATTGTACTTTAGCGCAAAAGATAGAATGTTTTTTGTATTGCAAATAATTGGAACAAGAAAATGAAAGCAGTCATCCTTGCAGGCGGATTAGGTACGCGCCTTAGTGAAGAAACAGCAGTTAAGCCAAAGCCTATTGTAGAAATCGGCGGCCGCCCTATTTTATGGCATATTATGAAGAGTTATTCATGGCACGGGGTGAACGAGTTTGTGATTTGCCTCGGTTATAAGGGATATTTAATTAAAGAATATTTTGCCAACTATTTTCTGCATATGTCCGATGTTACGTTCGATATGGAAAAAAATAAGATGGAAGTTCATCGAGCGAATGCAGAACCATGGACCGTGACGCTTGTAGATACCGGTGACAATACCCAGACAGGGGGCCGTTTGAAGCGTATTGTCTCATACCTTGAAGATGATGATTTCTGCTTTACTTATGGAGATGGAGTTGCCGATATAGATATTGGAAAACTGATTCAGTTCCACAAAGCACAAGGTACGCTGGCAACAGTAACATCAGTACAACCTTTGGGCCGTTTCGGCGCAATGGATATTGCTAATGGGAAGATTACTGGTTTTAAAGAAAAACCTCAAGGAGATGGCGCTTGGGTAAATGGAGGGTTTTTCGTTCTTTCCCCTCGTATTATGGACTATATCGACAACGACAATACAATATGGGAACGTGAACCTCTTGAAAATTTAGCAAGCGAAGGTCAGCTTTCTGCTTTCAAACATAATGGTTTTTGGCAACCCATGGATACCTTGCGTGACAAAGTTCTGTTAGAAGAACTATGGGCTAGCGACAAAGCACCTTGGAAAACCTGGAAATGAAGATATTTGGAAATGTTTACCAGGGTCGACGTATATTGCTAACGGGTCATACCGGTTTCAAAGGCAGTTGGCTTGCTTTATGGTTACAAGAGTTAGGTGCGCAACTTACGGGGTTGGCCCTTGAGCCTAATACCAACCCTTCTCACTGGGATCTGCTGGGCTTAGATTTTGAAGAATATAGGATAGATATTCGGGATAAAGATGCGGTAGCAAAGGTTGTCCAAAAAACAGCCCCGGAACTTGTGTTCCATCTAGCAGCCCAACCGCTGGTAAACGATTCTTACGATGATCCAATAAAAACGTGGTCGACCAATGTTATGGGTACGGTTAACTTACTTGAGTCATGTCGGACACAACCCAGTGTTGGAGCCATTCTAGTGGTCACAACCGACAAATGTTACGAAAACCGTGAATGGGAATGGGGCTATCGCGAGACCGACCGCTTGGGCGGACATGATCCCTATAGCGCATCCAAGGCTAGTGTGGAACTGGTTGTTGCTAGCTACCGCAGAGCTTTCTTCAGCCAGCTAGGTGCCCCATTAATTGCCAGCGCCCGTGCGGGCAATGTCATTGGAGGTGGAGATTGGTCTGAAAATCGTTTGATACCTGATCTTATGCGAGCGATTTCAAATAAAGCCACGCTTGAAGTGCGTTATCCGCATGCAACGCGTCCATGGCAGCATGTGCTCGAAGCCCTATCCGGTTACTTGTGTCTAGGTCAAAAAATGATTGAAGGTAGGAAGGAATTTTCGCAGGCTTGGAACTTTGGTCCAGGGGTTGACGGTAATCGAACGGTTCTCGAAGTACTTTCCGTGCTCTCGCGCCTTAAGGATTTATGGCCTGCTCTGAATTGGAAGATTGTAGAGAATACAAAAAATCATCACGAGTCAAATCTGCTACATCTGGATAGTGCCAAGGCTCGTCAAAAGCTTGAATGGCAACCAGTATGGTCTTTCGATGAGGGTTTGCAAGCGACTGCGAACTGGTACAGGGAAAAAATAGAAAATGAGTTAGTTATTAGTAAAGAGCAACTCAAGGACTACATAACTTCTGCCGAGCTGTTGGACTTGCCATGGAGACCCCAGTGAAGTTATTAACCACGGAGATAGAAGGGTTATTTATTGCACAAACAAATCCGCTTACGGATCAGCGGGGCTCATTTTCTAGGTTATTCTGTGAACAGGAGTTGGCGATAGCCATCGGTGAAAGGCAAATACTCCAAGTCAATCAGTCGAAAACGAAAACACCAGGTGTTGTACGCGGAATGCATTTTCAATACCCACCCCACGCTGAAATGAAGCTGATTCGTTGTCTGAAAGGCCGAGTCTGGGATGTTACGGTTGACCTGCGCGCTGGGTCACAGACTTTTTTGCATTGGCATGCAGAAGAATTGAGTTCAGAAAATGCACGAATGATGATTGTTCCAGAAGGTTTTGCGCATGGATTTCAGGTGCTGGATCCTGATAGCGAAATGCTTTATCTGCACACAGCTTTTTACACACCAGAGAAAGCAAGCGGAATAGCTTTTGACGATCCAAGGCTGGCAATTCCCTGGCCGTTAACCGTATCAGATCTGTCTAACAATGATAAGCGGCATCCTCCGATGTCCTCTGATTTTTCTGGAATCAAAATATGAATTGTCGTCATTGTGGTCATTTGCTTGAGCATGTTTTTATTGACCTTGGTTTTGCTCCACCATCTAATGCCTATTTGACAGAAGAAGATCTCCATAAACCAGAGAGTCAATACCCGCTTAAACTATATGTTTGTGATAAATGCTGGTTGGTGCAAACTAAGGATTACGCTAAAGCAGATGAGCTATTCCATTCTGATTATGCCTATTTTTCGTCTGTATCTCAGGGTTGGCAAGAGCATACCTCTCGCTACGTAGATCAAATGTGTTCAAAATTCAAGTTAAATGGACAAAGCTATGTCCTTGAAGTCGGCTCAAATGATGGTTGTTTGTTAAAAAATTTTGTTTCTGCGGGCATCCCCTGTCTTGGTATTGAACCCACTGCTAGTACGGCCGAAGCCGCTGAAAATTTGGGTGTGCCTGTCCTTAGGGAGTTTTTCTGTGATGCTTTGGCATTACGTCTGGCCAGAGAAAACAAAAAGGCAGATCTCATTCTTGGTAACAATGTCTATGCTCATGTTCCGGACATCAATGATTTTACAGCAGGACTCAAGAATCTCTTGAAGCCCGGTGGAGTAATTACCTTGGAGTTTCCTCATTTATTGAAACTTATTGAGGAAAACCAGTTTGATACTATCTATCACGAACACTTTTCCTATCTGTCTTTACAAGTGGTAATAAGCATGTTTAAGCAAGCAGGTCTAAGGGTATGGGATGTCGAGAGTTTATCGACACATGGGGGTAGCCTTCGTATTTACGGTTGTCATGCAAACGACCCTCGCAAAACAACTGCAGCTGTAAAAGAAATATTGATGGAGGAACAGAGTCATGGTTTGCAGGAGATAGCAACTTACCGAGCGCTTCAGGCTAATGCCGACCAGATTAAAAATGACCTCCTGAATTACCTCATTAAACAAAAACGAGCAGGTAAAACCGTTGCCGCCTATGGTGCTGCCGCAAAAGGGAATACCCTTCTCAATTATGCTGGTGTCAAACCCGATTTAATTCCTTATATATGTGATGTGGCATTTACCAAACAAGAAAAATTTATGCCGGGTAGCCACATACCGATTCTTTCTCCAGAAGTGTTGCATGAACGGCGACCGGATATAGTGTTGATCCTGCCTTGGAATATAGCCGATGAAGTCATTGCTAGGAATTCGTATGTGTATGATTGGGGAGGAATTTTTGTTGTGGCTATTCCAGTTTTGCAGACAATTTCTCTCAGTACCGCCGGACCAAACCCATGAAAATTTTAGTAACAGGTGCAACGGGTTTCATCGGCAACCATCTTGTTCCCCGTTTACTTGAGCGTGGACATTCTGTGGTTGCGGTAGCGCGTGATGAAGTAAAAGCGTCTAAACTAACTTGGTACGCAGATGTGCAGTTCCTCGCCTATGATATTTATGCGCCGGACTTCAAACCTACTCTGGCACAGTTTGGCAATCCGGAAGCTCTTGCTCATCTGGCATGGACGGGCCTACCTAATTACAATGCATTGTTTCATTTGAAGGAAAACCTGCCAGCAGACTACCGGTTCATTAGATCATTGATCGATCAAGGTTTGAAGCAGATCATGGTGACGGGCACCTGCTTTGAATATGGAATGCAAAACGGATGTCTGACAGAGGAGATGGCTACACAACCTGCTAATCCTTATGCACAGGCTAAGGATACACTACGCAAATCATTGCAATTGTTACAACAGCAATCTTCGTTTGTTCTGCAATGGGCACGATTATTTTACATGTATGGGCCAGGACAAAACCCGAATAGTTTGCTTGCTCAGCTTGATAATGCAATTGATAAAGGAGAATCTGTTTTCAATATGTCAGGCGGGGAACAGTTGCGAGACTATTTACCGGTTGAGGAGGTGGCTTCGCGACTCGTGTCTTTGTTAGAAAATATGCAATATGATGGTATCTTTAATATTTGTAGCGGTGAGCCGATTTCGGTACGCCGCATGGTGGAAAAGTATTTGTCCGAGCGTAGGGTGGATATTCAATTGAAACTCGGTCATTACCCATATTCTGACAACGAGCCAATGGCTTTTTGGGGTAAGGAGACTATTACTCTTAGTGCCACGGGATCAAACTCAACAAAAAGCTTGGGTGATGTTACGCCCGATCCCATCCGTCCACTATCAAGAATTTTTTATACCAAGCCTTCAATAACAGAAATTGAAATCCAATATGGGATTGATGCTGTTACCAACGGATGGGGTGAACGGTGCCACGATTATATAGCACACTTCGAAAATTTATTCTGCGAACATCTGGGAGTAAAACACGCGGTTGCCACGTCAAGCTGTACTGGGGCTTTGCATATGGGTCTAACCGCTCTTGGTGTGGGGCAGGGAGACGAAGTTATTCTTGGTGACATAAACTGGATTGCATCGGGTTCGCCCATTACCTACTTGGGAGCCAAACCCATTCTTGTGGATGTGTTGCCTGATACATGGTGTATAGACCCAGCGAAAGTAAAGGCAGCGATAACATCACGCACAAAGGCAATTATCGCTGTCCATCTTTACGGTAATTTATGCGATATGGATGCTCTGCGCGCTATTGGAGATCAATATGGTATACCAATAGTTGAAGACTCTGCAGAGGCACTTGGTTCCCAATGGCATGGCCAGAAAGCCGGCTCTATGGGATCGTTCGGAACGTTTTCTTTTCATGGGACGAAGACAATTACAACTGGAGAGGGGGGTATGTTTGTAACCCAAGACGATGACCTTTTTGAGAAGGTGCTAACCCTCAATAATCATGGTCGCGCCCGAGCCCAGAAGAAACAATTTTGGTCCGACAAGATTGGATTCAAGTACAAAATGTCGAATCTACAAGCTGCTATTGGTTGTGCGCAAATTGAACGAATGGACGAACTGCTTGAAGGTAAGAGACGAATATTTGAGTATTATTTAGAGCAACTTAATATGCTGCCATTAAAAATGAACCCAGAGCCTGTAGAGACAAGAAACGGTTTTTGGATGCCGACCATTCTGGTTGATGAAGGTATCTTTTTTGACCGTGAAACTTTACTAGAAACTTTTAAAGCAGAAAAAATTGATGCTCGTGTATTTTTTTGGCCCTTAAGCATGTTGCCGATGTTTGAAAGCAAGCCAGGCAATATGGTGAGCTATAGCCTTTATAATCGAGGGTTAAATTTGCCTTCTTACCATGATCTTAAGGAGGTGGAGATGGATAGGGTGATTTCCTGTTTGCGTAATTTTATTCGTAGTTGAATCGATGGTGATGTTTATACAGGATATTAAGAGATTGTGGTAGAAATTATCAGTAATGAGTTCTTAGTTATTGTCGGGTGGTCAAATATAATTTTTTAATTACGCAACTCTTCAATTCCGGAAGGGTGGATTTAAGAACAGGTTGGGGTTGCGAAATGGATTTCCGCATGAAAATTGCCGGTTGCAGAAGGGATTAATCCAACATTTTTTATTTTTAAACAACCGATGTATTTTTTTGTCGGGAATAGCGTAATGTAATGACCGAGATGCAAGATTGTAAAACAAATTTGATAGTATTTTTTGCTGATCAAACTGCGGGTCTTGACGCGATAACTTATGTCTTAAATGAGCACTCGGAGCATTTAAATTTTGTTGTCACTATGGAGGATAATGAAATCTCCGATATTGCAAGATCGTTTAATATCCAGACTTTTTGTTACGAAGAGATTACTGCACAAAATGCAAAGTCAATTTTTGGTAAAATAGACTTAATTTTCCTGGCTTGGTGGCCGGAGATAATTCCAGATTATATTATTCAAATACCTCGTATTGGGGTCGTCAATTTTCACCCCAGTTTTTTGCCATATAACCGGGGTAAGCACTACAATTTCTGGACAATTGTGGAGGGGACACCATTTGGCGTCACACTTCATTTTGTAAATGAAGGTATTGATTCTGGAGATATTATTTATCAAACAGCTATAGAAAAAACATGGGTTGATACCGGGGGTTCGCTTTTCTTGAAAGCAAGAGAGGCAATCATAACCCTCTTTAAAGAAAAATATTTGGACATTGTTAATAACAATTACACTCGGATTCCACAGAATTTGGAAACAGGCAAATTCCACTTCGCCAAAGAGTTGGAACCGGCAAGTCAGATTCATTTAGATAAAACTTATAGTGCACGAGAGTTGCTTAATTTATTAAGAGCGAGGACTTTCAAGGGGAAACCGGCATGTTATTTCTTTGACGGTGGTAAAAAATATGAAGTTCGAGTTTCAATAGAAGAGGTTGATAGTGAATTATAATGAATTGTTTTAAAAAAAATATGGAGTTGCTAGCCATGACTAATGATCCGGCCCATGTAAATCAGAATAATCCCCCCATTTTTTCGGAAGAATGCAAGCAACGAATAAACTCTTATAAAGATTCGGATCTTCAAAAAAGTGCGTTACGATTTACTAAAGAAAGTGCTATTCCAAAATATTCTTACAACTTTTCTTGGCTTTCCCGTCCTATCATTCAATACCCTCAAGATATTGTAGCCGTGCAGGAGTTGATCTGGCAGGTGAAACCAGATCTTATTATCGAGACGGGCATTGCCCATGGTGGTTCGCTCATTCTGAGTGCTTCTATGTTGGCAATGCTGGATTATTGCGAGGCAGTTGAATCCAGTACAAAGCTTGATCCGCTTGCAACACGCCGAAGAGTAGTAGGCATTGACATTGACATCAGGCCCCACAATCGTGGAGCCATTGAGGCGCACCCAATGTCAGGTTATATCGATATGATTCAGGGTTCCTCCATTGCACCGAATGTAATCGCAAAAGTGCACAAAATAGTTAAAGACTATGAAAGAGTGCTAGTTTGCCTCGACTCAAATCATACGCATGATCATGTATTGGCAGAACTGAGGGCCTACGCACCATTAACTAGTAAAGCAAGCTATTGTGTCGTGTTCGATACCATAATTGAAGATTTGCCAAATGAAACATTTCCTGAGCGGCCGTGGGGCAAAGGCAACAACCCTAAAACTGCAGTTTGGGAATTCCTCAAGGAGCATCCCGAATTCGAGATAGACAAGCACATTGATCACAAGTTGTTGATAAGCGTTGCGCCGGATGGCTATTTGAAGAGGGTAAAATGATGGCAAGCTTGAGGGATTTAAGGTAACAGAGGTTCAAATTAATAATCTTATACGACAAAAATAAGGTTTTAGTTTTTTGGGTAAAACCGATTGATATAAATAACCTTTGTGTTAAACTTTCAACGGATATTTGGATAAAAAATGACTAAAAAACCCAAAATATACATCGCAGATCTGAGGCATGTGCTTGGAAACGCGATTTCTAATTCAGTAATGCCGTTGGGAATAGGCTATATGAAAGCCGTGATGGATCGTGATCTACCCGAAGTTGAAAGTCGGGTGTTTGCTTATCCTAATGAACTATTACAGGCTTTAAAATCAGGGGCTCCCGATGTGCTTATGCTAAGCAATTATGTTTGGAATGAGAGACTTAGCCGCTACTTCTCAAAAGTGGCTAAAGGCATAAAGCAGGATACTTTGATAGTCGCAGGTGGACCAAATATCCCAATGGAAACCGACCAACAAATTAAGGTTGTTAATGATTGGAAAGATATTGATGTCTATGCTTTGGGCGAAGGAGATTTTCTGGCGACGGAAATTGTAAAGCGCTTTTTGGATGCAAATAAATCAATTACTAAATTGGCTAAAAATGGTGTTCCATCATCATTATATCGATCAGAAGGTGAGATCATACTTCAGGATATGTGGAAAAGAGGGCCTGAATTGGGGAATATCCCATCTCCCTGGCTGACCGGGGTTCAAGATAATCACTTTGATGGGAAGTTGATTCCGTTAGTGGAAACGAACCGTGGATGTCCATTTAAATGCACATTCTGTGTACAGGGTACAGATTTTTATAATAGAATTGGCCATTTTTCGGAAGACCAAGTTAAAGAAGAGCTTACTTATATTGCCCGCCGTCTAAAGAAAACCGCTCCCAAAATGGGTGCGCTTACCATTGCCGACCCGAACTTTGGTATGTACAAACGTGATGTTGAGATTACCACGCATATTGGAACACTACAAAAAAATTATGGTTGGCCAACTTTTATAGATTGTAGTACGGGGAAAAATGCACCGGAACTGGTAATTAAGTCTATTGAGAATACAAATGGAGCTCTTCAAATGCTCCACGCTGTTCAAAGTATGGATGAGCAAGCTTTGAAAAGTATCAAACGTTCAAATATCAAATTAAAGACTTACGAGGAAGTGACGAAGCACTTAAAAGATAGGGGAGTTCGTACTTATTCCCAAACAATACTCGGTCTTCCAGGTGAAACATTGAAAGCCCACATCGATGGACTTCATCAGTTAGTCGACAGTAATATTGATAGTCTTCAAAATTTTCAGTTAATGCTCCTTAAAGGGTCTGAGATAGAAAACAAGGAAACCCGAGATAAATTTGGTTTTAAAACAAAATTTCGGTTGTCACCCACATGTTTTGGGACTTATGGGGGGGAGCGTGTATTTGATGTTGAGGAAATTGTTATTGGGACCGAGAGCCTATCTTTTTCTGACTATATTCAGGCACGAAAATACCATTTAGCTTACATGGTGTTTTGGAGCCAGGACTGGTTTAATGACCTCTTTCATTTTTTTCAGAATGTCGGAATAAAAAATTCGACTTGCGTCGAGGCTATTTTCGAGGCAATGGACTCAGATGAAGGCGAGATAAAGAGATTCGTGCATGAGTTTATAGAAGAGACAGGTGATGAATTATTCTCAACCCCTGAAGAGTGCTTTCAATTTTACGCTGAGGATAAGCGGTTCGAAAAGCTTGTGAGTGGTGAAATAGGGGACAATCTGTTGAATAAATATCGCGCTAAAGCTTCTTTTTTGCTTTGGCCAAAAATATGTAAATTCGCAACAAAGGCCGTGAAAAGACTTGTCTTAACTGAAGGATCTAATGTTCTCGACCCAGAGTTTGAATTGTTTTGGGAGGATCTTTGTCGGTATGTAGAATTCAGGCATGCCTGTGGACAGTCGGGGGATGATATACTTTCTCCGGTTAGTTGCCAGCTACATTATGACATCTCACGATGGGTAGCTGATGGGCATCCTAAGACTTTTTCTCTCTATAAATTAGAGACATCAAAAAATGTGTTGTTTAAACTGAGTGAAACCGGTGCTAATGAAATCCGTAACGCGGTAGAAACATGGTCGACCGATATTCGAGGGTTGACGAAGGTGGCCAGGCATATAAAAGTTACCAGTCAGGTGCGCCAATATAGTTAAGTCTAGGCCCCACATTCGCAAATATTTTTTTGGCGACACTCCAATAAACTATATAATTATTCGAATCCATCACCTCAGTTGATGTACCCCGTTATCGGAATGTGGACATATCAGCTAAAAAGCTAAGAGATACTTTCTGTTAAACTTTCCTTAAATTGAAATGGAAAACGAAAACCAGCCTTTAGTAAGCATCGGTGTGCCTGTTTTTAATGGGGAAAAAGGACTTGCTGTCGCTTTGGATTCCTTGATTGCTCAGGATTATCCGAATCTAGAAATCATCATTTCGGACAATGCCTCCACAGATGCTACGTCGAAGATTTGCGAAGAATATGTTGGGAAGGATGGAAGGATAAAATATAACAGATTGGAGGAAAATATAGGATCCGCTTTGAATTTTAATCAAGTTTTCGAACGTTCTTCTGGTAAATATTTTATGTGGGCCGCACACGATGACCAACACAACAAATCATTTGTGACGGAATGTGTTGAGAAGATGATTCGATTTCCGAATGCCGTAGCCTGCCACGCCCAGACGGAGATGTATTTAAGGAAAGAAGAACGGATGGAAATGATTTGTTTGACTCATTTGGACAGTTTTGAAGGGGTGACAAAATTGGTGGAGCGATATAGAGAAACTCGAAAGCATGTTCCTATAGATATTATTTATGGTCTTTTTTGTTCGTCAGCCATGCGTCGGACACAGATGCTTAAAAAAACATTGTCATGTGATTCAGTTTTTATTCAAGAGTTGTCTATCTATGGTGAATTTATTCAGGTTCGCAAGACGCTTTTCAATTACTTCGCAAAGGAAAAATGGAATACTATTGATCAGGATTGTTTAGCCATTTTAGGGAAGAAGAAATCCTGGTGGTTGCTGCCTTTTGTTGTTGTGTTTTACAATAACTGGAAGCGGGTGGCTTGCGCCTCAATTCCTTTAAGTACCAAGTTTCGTTTATGGGGTGTTTTAATTGAACATGAAACAGGACAGCTGGCTCTGAAGATTTTAATCAAGGTAGCTGGAAGGTTATGTCCTGGTAGATGGAAGGAGAGACTTGGTTGCGCGATTTATTGGCGTTGGATGCACAGTCCTAACATGTCAGTTGGTGTTGAGGAAATATTTTTGGAAAGGATTATTAAACCTAGATTAGGTTGGTGGAGGTAGAAGAAAAGCCGCGGTTCTTAAATGTTTGATTATAAATATTGACCGTATTGTTCTAGAATTGGATTTTCAATCTATCAGGCTTTAAGGTTGGTTCTCTTTTAGTTTAACTTCTTCCTATTTAACTAGATTGTGTTTCCAAGTTTATACCCAAGTTAATTATATTTCCAGACGCTTGATACAAGTATTAAGTAATTATTAGGTGGAAATAATTTAATTAGGTTTTAGATCCATTTATTAGCCTTGGCAAAAATCCTATCTTTTTTTCTAGAGTGAATTTACTTGGCAAAAATATTTCGGCAAACCTTTTGTCGAATGTTTGGTTGACGATCCTTTTATTGCTCGTTACGCCTCTATATGTATGGTTTTTAGGAATTGAAAGCTATGGGTTGATCGGTTTTTATCTCTCTTGGGTTGCCATTCTCGGAGTTTTGGATACCAGTATTTCTGCAACGACAATGAGAGAATTTTCTTGGCTTAAAGCTCAACCACTGGAAAAAAAGAAAATCCCTGGTTTATTAAAAAGCTTGGAATCTGTTTATTGGGCAATTATTGTGGTTTTTGGACTGGGGTTTTTAATAGGGGCCTCTATATTTGGGGAAGATTGGTTTCAGACAAAGGACTTGGAACCTGAGTTAGTTCGAGAGTCGATGATGCTGATGGCGGTTTCTCTCGTGGTTCAGGTTCCCTCAGGGCTTTATGTTTCCGGATTGATGGGATTGCAAAAACAGGTGGAGTGCTCAGGGCTTTTAGCTTTTTTTGGAACCTTAAGGGCATTGGGAGCAATTGTTGTTTTGTGGTTGATTGCTTCTGATATTCGCTTGTTTTTTTTGTGGCAGATAGTGGTGAGTTCTATGCAGACAGGTGTTATCCGGTGGTCTCTTTGGAAAAAAGTTCGTGTAGATGGAGACCAGGTAAGGTTTTCTTGGGAGACACTAAAACCCATCAAAGGGTTTGCTGGTGGGATGTTGGTGGTAACAGTTCTGAGTATCCTTATGACGCAGGCTGATAAAATGATCTTGAGTAAAATGATTTCGTTGGAGATATTTGGTTATTATATGCTTGCTTGGAGCGTTGCTTCAGGGTTATCTCGTGTAGTTACACCATTGACCCAAGCTTACTATCCGCGCTTTACGGAATTAGTTGCAACGAAGGACGATATAGCGTTGACCAAGGAACTCCGGCTAGCTTCCCAGTTAACGAACGTTATGATTATGCCACCTGCCATGTTGATCGGGTTTTTATCAAAATCAATACTTTTTGCTTGGACTGGAAATTTGTCTGTCGCTGATTCTGCTGCGCCGATTTTGAGTTTTATGGTGGTGGGAACTATAATGACTTCTTGCTCGTATCCGGCGCTAACTATTCTTTTTAGTAAAAAACAAATCAAACCTGTAATTATTGTGAACCTTGTTTCATTAGTTGTGCTTTTGCCCTTGCTGATCTTCGCGGTGATTCAATTTGGTGTAATGGGGGCAGTTTTTATTTGGGGGCTATATGGTTTAGTGCTGTATATTTCTTTTCAGGTATATGGCCTGCGAGAAATACATCAGGTAGGATTTTTTTCAATCATGCTACGAGATTTTGTTGCCCCTGGTTTAGCTTCATTGGCTGTTGCGTCCATGGCAGGATACTGGCTGGGTGCCGTGTCTGGGAAAATTACTTTTGTGACTTTGCTGAGTATTACATTGATTGTGAGTTGGTTAACTGCTTTATTGGTGTGTAAGGACTTACGGGAAATTATTACGAGAAAATCAAATTGGTTAATAAAAACCAGCCTTTAGTAAGTATCGGCGTGCCTGTTTTCAATGGGGAAAAAGGACTTGCTGTCGCCTTGGATTCCCTGATTGCGCAGGACTATACCAATCTAGAGATCATCATTTCGGATAATGCCTCCACAGATGCAACATCCAAGATTTGCGAAGAATATGTTGGGAAGGATAGCAGGATAAAATATAGCAGATTGAAGGAAAATATAGGATCCCCTATGAATTTCAACCAAGTATTCGAACGTTCCTCTGGTAAATATTTTATGTGGGCCGCACACGATGACCACCGAGAGCCTCTTTTTGTAAGTGCGTGTGTCGAGAAAATGGAAAGCTCTCTAAACGCCGCATTATGCCATGTGCAAATGGCTGTATTGGTTGAGGGGGAGGAGGGAGTGCTAAAGGTTACACATTTGGACAGCTTTAAAGATTTTAAGGGCCTGACTCAGCGATATAAGGAAACCCTGAAGAATATTCGGGGGACAGTTATGTATTCGCTTTTTCGTTCCTCGGTATTACGCAAGACCAAGCTGTTGCGAAGATCCATTGCGTCTGATATGGCGTTCATCCAAGAGCTTTCTATCTATGGCGAGTTCGTTCAGGTTTCCGAGATTCTTTTTAGTTACAAGAACCGGGAAAAATGGAATACTGTTGATCAGGATTATTTTATATTTTTTGGGAAAAAGAAGAAACCATGGTGGTATTTACCGTTCGTTGTTTTATTTTTAGAACACTGGGGCCGAGTCTCTGATGCGACAGTTCCTATTAAAACTAAGCTTTGTTTATGGTGTATTTTAATTGAATATGAGGTTGTGCTGGTAACCCGGAAGGTTATTATCAAGTTGGCGGGATGGCTTTGTCCTGACCGGTGGAAAGAAAGGTTAGGTTGTGCCATTTACTGGAAATGGCTGTCTACGCCATATGAAAAAGTAGGTTGTGAGAGCTTGTTTTTAAAAAGAGCAATAAAACCTGCATTAGGTTGGTGGCGTTAAATCAGAATGTTGATTATGAAATCTTTGTCTTGCTCTATTTTATGATAGTAAATATAAGAAGATTGGTGAATATATTCCTTGTGAATATATTCCCTCTAAACTTAGTTTTTAAAAAGTTTGTAAATTTAGTTAAATTTCTAATTGCCTCTAAGTTTAAAACCGGTTCGATCAATTATCTCCCAATTTCTATGGACATTGAGCCCACGACCGGATGTAATTTTCGGTGCACAATGTGCCAAGTTTCGTTGCCTGACTTTGCCGCTAAAAATATGGACATTGAAACCTTCAAAAAAGTGATTGATGATAATCGGCAATTACTCAAAATCAAACTGCAAGGCATGGGGGAAACCCTAGTTCAAAGGCAAATTTTTGATATGATAAACTATGCTAAATCCTATGGAATCGTCACTGAAACTACCACGAATGGGAGCTTGTTTAATAGAAAGAATATTGAATTATTAAAAGCTAATAAAGTTTCAAAGATTACAGTAAGTATTGATGGGGCGACAAAATCCACATTTGAATCGATAAGAGTTGATTCAAATTTTGATACGGTAATTGAGGGTGTGAGCCTACTTATTGAACAATGTAATAAAAATTTAATAAGACCACAAATTTCTGCATGGTGCGTATTACAAAAAAGCAACTATCACGAAATTTTCAAGGTTTTTGATTTGTGCCGTAAAATTGGCTTTGATGATTTAACTTTTCAAATACAGTTGTCCAGTTGGGGACAAGATTATTGGGTGGATAAAAATAAATCTATGCAAATAAATTTTAATGCTGAGCAAGTTCAGGAAGATTTTGAGAAAATTAGAAATTTGGGTAAAAAAAATAATTTCAATGTTCGGATTTTTGAGGAGAATGCCTTAAATTTTAATAAACAATGCCAATGGCCATTTAGGAGTAGCTATGTCACTGTAGACGGCTCAGTAGTTCCTTGCGCTCCCATATCGGACCCTAAAGTCGTTACCATGGGAAATATTAAAGAAATGTCTTACGAAAAAATATGGAAATCAAAAACCTATGATCAACTTCGAGAGAATATACGTGAGAATAACTTAGACGAGTATTGCAAGGATTGCTATCGTGAGTACCGATAGGATAACGCTGATGGGCTTTGTTCCCTCCTGTAAGCTTCATTTCAAAAATAATAGATCGGGAATATGATACGCTCGGCAAGTTTTGGGCGGGTTATTATTTTTTCTTGCAATTCATCTTATTGAGTGAGACTTGGTTATGTGTTTCACTAGTAAACGATGTTAACCAGAGCTTTTTAACTAAACCATTCATTGCAATAGCCCTGAAATAAAAAAATATGTTGGCTAAACAAGAAGAGTCTCGGTTATGTAGGTCGAACCAGATTCCAGCAATGAGGAGGCTTCTTGTTGTGGATTCTCATTACTCGTTTGAAGCGATTAGTGAGCGTAAGCTTGAAGAGTCTATAGTCTGCAGAGATTTAAATGGGTTTTTTGACAGAGTTTGGTCGGTTCACCCGTTTGCGAGTCTCGTAACATCAGATAAGTGGGCCAACAAGTTTGGCAGACCAGAATATTATTCGTTAACTCCTATCCATACATTCATCGAAGGAAAGGTAGGAAGATTTTCCCTTCTTAGTTGGTTCCCTGCACTAAATTTTTTAATTTCCCAATTGAACATTATCTGCGTTCTTGTTCGTTTGATTCGTAAGGAAGGAATCAGTGTAATCCGTGCTGATGAACCCCAGTATAATGGTCTTTTAGGCTGGATCCTTTCACGTTTATGTGGGATACCCCTTCTTTTACGGGTGGGAAACAATCATGACAAGGACTATGAGACAACAGGGCGAATGTCAATGCCGACGCTATTCAAAACGCGGCGAATCGAAAAAATAATTGAACGATTCGTTCTTTCTCGAGCCGACTGTGTAGCAGGCGCGAATCAGGATAACCTGAATTTTGCCATTTCAAGCGGGGCACGGCCTGAAGTCTCAACTCTGTTTAGGTATGGCAACCTTATAGCCAAACAGCATTTTGACCAACCTGTTGATCGTTCTGATGGTCGACCTCTGCTAAGTGAACTTGGTGTTGACCCTAAGCGATTTATCCTGACTATTGCACGGTTGGAGAGCCTCAAGCATCCGGATGATGTTATTCGCGTCCTAACAGAGATTAGACGACGCGGTCACGATTTCAAGGCTGTTATAGCAGGTGATGGTCGTCTTCGAGATACACTGGTCGAGTTGGCCAGCGAACTAGGGGTGGAAGATCAAGTCATACTTTGTGGGAATAAAGACCAAGAGTGGCTTGCGCGAGTTATTCCACTGGCTACGGTGGTTGTGTCACCTTTTATGGGCCGGGCTCTATCTGAGTCCGCTCTAGGCGCCGCGCCGATAGTGGCCTATGATGTAGATTGGCAAAGCGAACTTATTCAATCGGGTGTGACGGGCGAATTGGTTCCATATCTTGACTGGGAAAAAATGGCCAATTCCGTGGAACATTTCCTGTTAAACCCAAAATATGCCAGCTCCATGGGCGCAGCGGTTCGTAAACGGGCTTTAGAAATGATGGATCCTGTCATACTGGATCAGCATGAACGGGATATATATCACAAACTTATAAACGATGCTGACTCGCCCCCTATTGAATGAAAAAGTAGCGCTTGCTTAATTAAGAGATTCATAATGGAGAAACCATATTTAAGCTCGTAAAAAGGCGGATTTGATTTATGGACTTTAACTCGAAAATAAGAAGAGTGTTTGCCAAAAATGGAGACTTTTATTGATAAAGTCCAAAGCTGTTCAATGCGCAACTAAATGTTTCGCTAAACGTGCAATGGACATACTAATCCTTTTTTGTTTTGCCCCTATTTGGGTTCCCGTGAGTTTGGTAATACTTTTGGGAGTTGTAATTGAGCAGTTGATTTCCGGAGATTTTGGTCCGCCTATTATCAGCGAAATTCGTATTTCAAAAGGAAGGAAATTTAGACTTTTTAAACTAAATATGTACAAAGAGTCGGCTAGAAAAAAGTATATTTTAGAATCTGAAAGATATGCCACAATGGGAACCTATGCTTTTTTGGGTCAAGACACTAATAGCCTCAGGCTTGTGGGAAGAGTGATGAAAAAATATTACTTAGACGAGTTGGGACAAATGATCAATATTTTATTAGGGCAGATGTCTTTTGTGGGTCCACGCCCAAGGCTAGAGGCGGAAAAGGTCAGTATGAATCCTCCTCGGCAGTTGCTTAAGAGTGGTTATTTTTGCTTTGCAGCCAATCAATGGAAAAATGAAGAACACTCTGACCTAGGTTTTCACTCAGATGAAGAATATCTTGAAATTTACCTAAACAGTTCTACTTCAGAGTTATTAAAGATAGATCTTAGTATTTTTCTCGACGGAGTGAAGGCTGTCATCAAGGGGAAAGGAAAGTGAGTCAGCTTTTTATTTGTCTGGGCTTTATTCCTTAAGTAGGCGATTGAATTTTTTTTGAAGTAATAGTGTGGATTCATCATGAAGATTCTTTTTCCAACAATTCTTCCCACTGGCAACATATCTTTTCCGTAGAGAAGGCTGCCATTGAACTGGGACCTGCATTACCGAGACTCTGTCTTAATTCCGAGGAACTCATCAGATGTCGCATCCCATCGGCTAAAACTTTTGCACGGTGGGCACCTTGAACTAAAATACCATTGTGGTTGTGTTTGATCAGTTCATTTGTGCCTGCACAGTCTGCAAAGCCTACTACCGGCAAACGATAAGTCATAGCCTCTGCAGTGGCCAAGCCAAAACTCTCGTAAAGGGACGAATTGACGAATAATTGAGCATAGAGGTATTCCTCGGTTACATTGGGTGTTGTGGTTGCAAGTTGGACGCGTTCTTCAAGCCCAAGCGTTTTTACCTGAGTTTCCAGTTGAGGACGCAACTCGCCATCTCCAAATATCCGCAGATCCCATTCCCGAAATTCATCTGCGAGCATCGCATAGGCTTCTATTAAAGTTTGGTGGTCCTTCTGCGGGACTAATCTGCCGACGGATAAAATCCTTTTCCTAGTGGAACCGGATTTTATCCTGCCGTTTCTATTATCTTCAGGCACACTGACTGGATTTGGGATAACGACCATATGATTTCTAAGTGGAGCATTAAAACCATTACGCAATTTTTCGGAAATAACTGTAGTTTTTTTTGTGATATATGGCGTGAGCTGCAGAAGCAGGCGCTCATAAGGGTGCGACCGATAGTGCTCGACACCAATGTGCTCACTAGCAATCACGGGAAACTTAGTACCAAGAAGAGCCAAACCAAGCGGGATGAACATACTATGCATAAAGCCAACCACAACATCCGGATTAACCTGAACTACAGTTCTACGTAACGAAATTATACGTTGCAGTGTCTCAAAAATGGTTGAGGAACCTTCTGTGTTGCCAATGCCTAAGTCAATCCTGTTTATGGATCTGTGCAAAGGATAAAATGAATTACCGTGTGGTAGATCATATGTCAGTATAGAAACACAATGGCCCCGCTCGGCAAGGCCGTTTGAAATTTCAGCCAGTACGCGTTCTGCGCCACCCCCCACTGCGTTTAGCGACTTGATTGCAAATAAGATTTCCATATTAAGTCTTTAAACGAACCTGAGCCAAGAGTTGATTTGTGTTATAGACATATTTGGTTTTATATGTCTTCCGATAAATTCTTTTCAAGTTTAATCCATATTCCCAATTTTAAAAAAAATTATCCTGACTATAATAGTGGAAGAAAGGTTTCAAAAGAAGCAACTTTAGAGTTTTTGATTAAAAACCAGGGAGAATTATTAGTAGTTATTAATTATCCTTTTGGTTGAGTTTGTAACGTTGAGCGCTTACAATTTACCCGATCTGAGGACAATAATCGCCTTCTTTGTTTCGTGTTATTATTGGATAATAGAAAGTCTTCCATGGGTATATGTGCATCACGGGAATTTATGGGTATAAAGGAAAATGTTGACCAAGCAACCGTAAATGGTTTTGGGGAAGAGTGGAGCAAGTTTGACCAGTCCGAGCTTCCTGAACGTGAACTCGTTGAGCTTTTTGAAAGTTATTTCTCGATTTTTCCATGGGACAAGTTACCTGAAAATGCAGAAGGATTTGATGTCGGCTGTGGAAGCGGGCGGTGGGCAAAACTAGTTGCGCCTCGGGTTGGACGATTGCATTGTATTGAGCCTAGTGCTGCACTGGAGGTTGCTAGAAAAAACTTGATTCAATTTCATAATTGTACATTTCACAAGGCAATTGTGAATGCAATGCCTATTGAGGATGCCGGTATGGATTTTGGCTATTCGCTAGGCGTGTTGCATCATATTCCTGATACTCAAGCCGCGATTGATGCATGCGTAAATAAACTCAAAACTGGCGCTCCATTCCTTGTTTACCTTTATTATGCTTTAAATAACAGGCCATCTTGGTACAAAATTGTTTGGCGCGCAAGTGATGTCTTGCGTCGCCTGATTTCAGCTTCTCCGCATAAAATAAAGTATATTGCCAGCCAAATTATTGCGGCTTTAGTATACTTACCGTTAGCCAGGCTATCTGCAATAATGGAAAAAATTGGTTTTAATGTTAGTAATATTCCATTGAGCAATTATAGGAATCGAAGTTTTTACACAATGCGTACGGACGCTTTGGACAGATTCGGCACTAAGTTAGAACAACGTTTTTCTCGTGATCAAATCAAGGCTATGATGGAGAAGGCTGGTCTTGAGCGGATTAGATTTTCTCCGGTTGAACCTTTCTGGTGTGCTGTGGGCTATAGATGTTCTAAAGATAATTCAAAGAATATTTAATGTGCGGCTTTGTTGGATTTATTGGGGGAATTGTACCGGATGGTGTTGCCGGTAAGGAGTCCCTGCTTCAACGTATGGCGGATACTATAACGCATCGAGGGCCCGACCATGGAGGGTATTGGTGCGATGTAGATCAAAATATCGGCTTGGGTCATCGACGTTTATCCGTTATTGATTTGTCGCCAGCGGGATACCAGCCTATGCATTCTCCTTCCAGCCGATATGTAGTGGTCTTCAACGGTGAGGCGTACAACCACCTGTTGATGAGAAAAGCTTTGGAGACTAGCGGACAAGCGCCCGTTTGGCGTGGCCATTCAGACACTGAAACTTTATTGGCCGGTTTCGATGCCTGGGGTATAGAAGAAACAGTAAAGCGGACCATCGGTATGTTTGCCTTTACCGTATGGGATAGGCAGACTCGAACGCTTACCCTGGGGCGCGACCGCCTTGGTGAAAAGCCCCTCTATTACGGCTGGCAGGGGCAAGCTGATGAAGCGACGTTCATGTTTGCCTCTGAGTTGAAGGCCTTGTGGGTTCATCCGGTTTTTGAAAATAACATAAGCCGGGATGCTTTGAGCCTGGAATTACGGTATGGCTGTATTCCGGCGCCGTATTCCATTTATGAGGGTATCTCCAAATTAATGCCTGGCAGTTTGCTCAGGGTTTCGCTTGACCGTCGTGAACCGAAGGTATGGAAATATTGGTCCGGCGCCGAAACGGCTGAGTTTGGCGTGGCCAATATTTTTTCGGGTACCGCCGATCAGGCGGTGGATGAATTAGAAGTATTGCTGAGAGATGCTGTGCGGCAACAGATGGTGGCGGATGTGCCGCTGGGAGCTTTCTTGTCAGGCGGGGTGGACTCCTCCGCAGTAGTTGCGTTGATGCAAGCGCAGTCGTCACGTCCGGTAAAAACCTTTACCATTGGATTCCACGAAACGGGATATAACGAAGCAGAATATGCCAAAGCCGTAGCCAGACATTTAGGTACGGACCATACTGAACTTTATGTCACTGCAGAAGAGACAATGGCGGTTATTCCTCGTTTGCCAACCCTGTACGATGAGCCATTTTCTGATTCCTCACAAATCCCAACCTTTTTGGTATCACAACTTGCCAGAAAACATGTAGCGGTATCGCTTTCTGGTGATGCGGGCGATGAGCTGTTTTGTGGATATAACAGGTATTTTATGACGGCGAACCTTTGGCGGAAGATGGCAATGGAATATATACCATTGCCATTGCGTAGATTGTTGTCAAAAGGACTGACGAGTATCTCACCGCAAAGGTGGAATAAGGTTTTAGGTGCAGTAGAAAATTTTTTACCGAAATCCGCGAGATTTGCCAATCTCGGAGATAAGCTGCATAAGGGAGCCGCTGTGTTGGCAAGCACATCGCCGGATGCTCTTTACCGTGGTTTGGTTTCGTTTTGGCAGAACCCGGAATCGGTAATAATCAGCGGCCATGAGCCATCTACTCTATTGACCGGGAACTCGCCATCCCTTAATGGGCTGGATCATACTCAACGGATGATGGCATTGGATATGCTCACTTATCTACCAGACGATATTCTGGTAAAAGTGGACCGAGCTGCGATGGGTGTTTCTTTGGAAACTCGAATTCCTTTTCTCGATCATCGTGTGGTGGAATTTGCATGGCGTTTGCCGCAGTCCATGAAATTATGGGATGATCAGACAAAATGGGCACTAAGACAAGTGTTATACAGATATGTGCCTCAAGAACTGATAGACAGGCCAAAGATGGGTTTTGGTGTACCCATAGGGGCTTGGCTTAGAGGGCCACTGAGAGAATGGGCAGAAGGGCTTCTGGATGAATCAAGATTAAAGCGGGAAGGGTTTATCAACCCCGCTCCTGTCCGGCTGAAATGGGATGAGCACCTCTCTGGACAGAGAAATTGGCAACACTCCCTTTGGCCGGTATTAATGTTTCAAGCATGGCTGGAATCTCGAAATCCTAGGCAATCTTAAGCGAAATTTGTTAGTACGCTAGTAAAATAATTTATATGCTGAATTTCAATCAAGGTGTTTTCTCGTGTTGACCGATAGTTTTATAGAGTCTGGGTTTCTAGTGGCTATGTGCATTTGTCTGGTTACCCTTATAATGCCAGTCTTTTCTCGCGAATTACGGCAAAGCAAATCAATGGTAGTTGGGTATTGGTTTGTGGTGGGCCTCCATCAAGTTGTAGCATTTGTTAACGCCTATATCATTGGACTGGGTACGGTTGTAGAGCCTTTTCCTGATGCCCGCGGTATGCAACTGACGGGTGAAAAGCTCGCTATGAGTGAGAATGGGAGTTTTTCAATAGGATCTGGGTTTTATAAACAGGCGCTTGGTGCTGTGTATAGATGGTTTAGTCCATCACACCTGCTAGGAGAACAGCTTTCTATTTTAGTTTTTGCGTTCTCCTGTATTATTTTCCTTAAGATAATGCGGCAATTGGGAGTGGTGCGTTATAGGTTGTCTTCCTTGATTGCTTTTGGCGCATTACCCACCATGTTTATATTGGGCTCAATAACATTACGGGAATCGTATCAAGTGTTTTTTTTCATGCTTGCTGTTTATTTCGGCATAAAAATGCATAGGAAGGGTTGGCCAAATGTCTACTTTATTGCCTTAATATTATCGGCTCTGATTATGGGTTGGTTTCATACAGCGCTGATCGTTTATGCCGCCTTATTGGTTTTAATATTTGTCTTATGGAGCCCTAGGCCGGCTACCCGTCTCTGGAATATTAAAAAACTGCGTTTGGCGGCATTCATGATTATTCCTCTTTCCTTAATGGGCATGGTGGCTTTATCGAAAGTAGAAATGAATGAAATACAAACTTTGTCATATTTGCTCAACCAAAATTGGCTGGATGTTGTTTCGAGATTTAGGGCAAATTCAATCATTGATTCTGGAAGGACGACCTATGGCGTTTACTTGGATATTACTTCATCCTATATGATGGTCTACTCAGGTTTGAAGTTGTATGTTTATTATCTGTTTGCCCCTTTCCCATGGAATATAGGGAGTTTAACTGATTTATATGCAGGCGCGGAGTCGATCATGCGTATGATCTTAATTTATTTTTCAGTAAAACAATGGCGCAAGGCCTATGGTTCGCAGCGACGTTTGCTGGGACTGATGTTGATTTTATACTTCAGCGTGACTTTAATGTGGGCGGTGGGTACGACCAATTACGGAACATCCATTCGCCATCACATGGTGAGTTGGTGGATTATCGTAATCGTTGGTGTTCCTCCGCTAATGGGAAAATTGAGCCGTTTCTGGTTTAGGCCTATTCTGAGTCGTCCTAATGCGATGCTTGTTAAAAGCGACTAAGGAAAGCAAGCTTAAAAGTTATTCGTCGCACATGGCTTTATCGCGTTTAAATAATTTTATAGACACCTCTTTAAAATATTTTATTTTCTAATGGAAAATATCGATTTAATCAGAACTTGTAACACTATGAGATCCGGTTTCCAAGAATGGGGAGACACGCTAGCCTACTCTTTAGATAAAAAATTAAAAATGGTTGGCCAGCTTGAAAGGTATGGGGGCCAATACATTGAAGGAAACTGGCCGTTTTCCATCCCTGTATTGAGTAATGATTTGATTGAATCGGGATTCCTGATGGCCATACTCCTATTCTTAACTATCTTTATTATGCCGCTGTTTTCGCGTGAACTAAGACAAAACAAACAAATATTAATTGGGTATGTGTTTGTGATTGGGCTCCATCAAATCATGGCCTTTACCAACGCTTGTATCTATCAAACTCTCATGGCGCGTAACGATGCCCGTGGTTTTCATATTTTTGCAAGAGAACTGGCCCGTAATGAGGGATGGAATTTTGATTTTTCCATAGGCCAAGAATTTTATATAGATATACTTACTACTGTCTATAGATGGTTTGGTTCATCACACCTGCTTGGAGAGCAACTCTCAATTTTAGCTTTTGCTCTTTCTTGTATAGTATTCCTTAAGATTTTGCGGCAACTTGAGGCAGGACGTTATAGGTTATTTGCGCTCCTTGCTTTCGGGGCGTATCCGACCATGATTGTTTACGGCTCCATAACTGTTCGGGAGTCTTATGAAGTATTTTTTTTCATGCTTACTGTTTATTTCGGCATAAAAATGGCTGGTAAGGGAGGGGCAAACCTTTATCTTATTGCCCTGATCTTATCAGCCTTGGCTGCGGGATTTTTTCATCAAGCACTGATCTTTTATATGGTCTTTCTAGTCCTTCTATTTCTCGCATGGACCTTTCTACCGATTACCCGTCTCAAGAATATAAAAAAGTTGAGTTTGGTAGCATGGATTATTATTCCATTTATTCTGGTAGGAATAATCATTTTTTTAAATATGAAAATGCTAGATCTCAGACCGGCTAACCGTGGTGTGTTCTCAACGTTGATCGATGTTAATTGGTTGGAAGCGATTTCCAACTATCGGGTAGAGTCAATCAAAAATTCTGGAAGGACGGCCTATGGCGTTTACTTAGATATTACTTCATCCTATATGATGGTCTACTCAGGTTTGAAGTTGTATGTTTATTATCTGTTTGCCCCTTTCCCATGGAATATAGGGAGTTTAACTGATTTATATGCAAGCACGGAGTCGATCATGCGCATGATCTTAATTTATTTTTCAGTAAAACAATGGCGCAAGGCTTATGGTTCACAGCGGCGTTTGCTGGGACTGATGTTGATTTTATACTTTAGCATAACCTTTATGTGGGCGTTGGGTACTACAAATTATGGTACTGCTATGAGGCATCATATGTTGAGTTGGTGGATTATCGTAATCATTGGTATTCCTCCACTAATGAAAAAATTGGGTCGTTTCCTCTTTAGGTCTATTGTAAATAGTTCTTCACATCGTTTGGAAGTTACTAGTGAGAATTTGGATAGAAATTAACCGAACCATAATTAGAGTACAGATTTTTCAGTTACAGGGGTGTTTCATCTCTAAAGAGTTGGAGAAATTGCAATTGTGGTAAAGAGTCAGTAAAATCGCTTTTGCAAGTAACTTTCTTGCCCCAGAAAATAGTTCATTACACCCTTCTCGAGTTAAATATATTTTTCGTTAAAATGTTTACGTATTGACCTGAAGCAAAATAGGGCCTTAATTTATTTCCTGCCTATGCAGAGCAGATAGTAGAAACCGAAATATTAGATTATTTGAAATGGAGTGCAGGTAATATGGATAATGTGATTTCCTTTTCTAAGTTAACCCTTGGTTGCTTATTGCTTGCTATTGTAATTGCTCTCCCGTCAGGAATCACGGCTTGGTTTGACGGATTGCCCTGGACCGGTGAAAAGGAGACGATAGCCCTGACTATCATCATCCCATTTTTGTTCATTTTGGCCTGGCGTTTTCTTGCCTTGCGATTGCCGATATTACTCCTTGGTGCTTTGTTGATCCTTAAAATTGTATTGTTTTTGGGAAGTCCTGCCGGCGGCTGGCTGGTTAAGGTTTACCCTTCTGCGAATTATGATTCATCTGTGTTGAGTTCGTTTCAAAGGCATGAAGGAGATACTTGGGTAACCACCTATGAAACCTCTTGGAACGAAAATGCATCGGGTATTCTGCGGCAGCCATGGACAGAAAAGCTCGATTTTCCTTTGGATTGGGTGCTGTTTTCCAATACTGCGGCGTGTGGCGTGTCTACGATTCCATGCTTCAACAAGTTGAATCCAGTTATTGAAATCGAGGGTTCCGTGTTAATTCCTGAAGGGAAGAGGTTTTCCCTTGTAGCTGAGGGTGTCCAAAAAGGAACTCTTTCAGCAATACATGAAAGCGGAGAGAGTTTTATTTTAACACCCACAAAAGACATTAAAGAGGGATCGGAGAAACAATATCAGCTTCCACGCAGTGGTAGGTGGAGGGTTTCCGGTAAGCTCCATTATGGGGGCACCGAGTGGTCGTTGATTCCTTTACTGGTAGAGGATGATGGGGAGATCGAGACGGAATTAGGTAGAGGAGTGTTGTGGAAAAGCGAAGAAAGTCTATCCAGCGCTGAGAGCCAAATTGGTATTTATAAATTTATCAGCTTTGTTATAGATATTGGCATTATAGTTTTTCTTATTCTCTGGGCTGCCTGGGCCACTCGTTTAATGATTCACCGACAGATACTTACTTTACCACTTGTAGTTTTCAGTACGTCAGCGATTTGCATATCTATTTTCATGGCTCCGGTTTTTGCATATATGCTTCAAAGGGTGGGCTTGGCTGATCCTACTAGCGCATCATATCTTGGGATTTCGATATTGATATCAGGAATTGGTTACCTTTTATGGGTTTATTGGGCAAAGGATTTCCGCAATTTTAGAGCTGATCAAATTGTCCTATCCGTATTTTTGCTTTTCGGGCCTCCTTTATTGCTGTTTTTTGCAAATCTCTGGTGCTCTATCTTGGGACAATGGGCCGTTTGGGGTGCTGGGGATGATTGGACTTCTTATCAGTTCTTTGCCCGGAAAATTGTGGTAGAAGGCGAGTGGCTCAATGCGGGAGAAGGAGTTTTTATAATGCAGCCGCTCTATCGCTATTTTGTTGGTTTTTATCATTGGTTATTTGGACAAAGTGCATTCGTCCAGCATATGGCAGATGTATGGTGTGTGTTGGGAGCAACCGTCCTCCTCGCCAGTTGGGCCGTAAAACTTAGGTTATCAGCCCTCATCATTCTTATCGCCAATACCATTTACTTGGCGATTATCTTAATGGGAACTATTAGATACCATATTGGTAGAGGGTTGATTGAGCATCACGCAATGATATTTATGGTTCTGGCAGGATGGTTCCTGTATGGCGCCCGTGAGGGAAACTTCTTGAGAATTGTAGGGGCTGGTATCTGTGGCGTTATCGGTTACTGGCTCCGTCAAGATCACCTAATAGTAATAGCGATGCTTGTATTCTTTATTATTGAACCTACTCACGGGGCTACGGCAGAAGTTTGGAAGGCTTATTGGAGCCAGATATGGACTTATTGGAAGAGAGGATTCTCATATGTAGGAATTATAGTTTCTGGGGTCTTTTTAATTTGTTTTAGAAACTGGTGGGTCGGGGGAGTTTTCGCCCCCGCAGTTGGTCCTGGCGGTCCAGACATGCCACCTGTTTACTTTAGTACAGAAATTGACGTAACTGATCTTTATATGAAGATGAAACTTATGCTAACAGCGACTCATTCTCCGACTCCATCCTTTGCTACGATGGTTCTTCTGCCTGGAACATTTATTGGGTTCGCAGCTCTTATATGGCGTCCAAACTGTTTGCGGGGTTTTCCTATGGCTATAGGTTGTGCTTTGATTGGCGTATTTCTTCCTTACGTCTTTTTTAGTAATCCAGGCTATCCTGGTCGCTACAGTATTCATTTGTTGCCGCTGGCACTTCTTTCTACTATGATTATTACGGATTATCTTCTCAAAAGGGTTTCTTTTTTTGAAATTAGAGTCGACGAAGAATAGGCAGTATTAATTTTTTAAAAAATTAATACTTTTTTTACTTAAAGCATGCTTGTATCCCACTCGCTAGTGACGCGCAGAATTTTCTTCTTTATTTACAACCGCTTATTACTACCTCATAGTGCGTACGCAAGTAATGTGTAAACCTATCAACACTCTGCACGTCGTTTCTAAGTTTGTGTTCTTATTGTAGATCAATAGTCTACGCAATTCTTACTTGTACATTGTGCGACGGTTATATATGAGACGCATCAATGCCACATTCGAAACTTTACGTCAGTTTGCCTTTTAATATGGGAAAGAATATCCCCTTCTCGTTTTTTTATCTTTTTTGATTGGGTGCCTTCTTGATACTGAGAATGGAAGTCTACATACAAAATACTTATGTGGTTTATCGCTTGATTCTCTATTAAGGCTTCCAATAACTCTACCTCTGCACTTTCGATATCCATTTTAACAATAATTTTATCGAAACATTTAGATTTCTCATTTAGGTAATCAATAAAATTTATTAATTCTATGTCTATGGCTGTATCGCTAGATGCAGAATACCATAACGAATTATGCTGCTTAACTATTGAGCCGCCCAGCGATAACTTCCCGCCTTCACTGTCTGCCAAGCCATAGAATTTAAATGTACCAGCCTTAGGACCAACCCCAACATTTCTCACCACAACATCGCCAGAAATCACTGTGGGTAGCTGAAGCAGCTTTTCATAACAGAATGGATTGGGCTCAAATAATTCGAAACTAATATTTTTCTGATCAAAGTAATTTGAGAAACACTTATATGCTTGCCCTACGTTGGCACCCAAATCAATAAATAAGATTTTTTCATCATGTTTGATGTCCTTAGAATCTCTCCATGCCCAATATCTCCCCGTATAACTTTTATATCTATCAATCAGCTTTTTTTTCTCTAAATTAATTAGGATGTTCAAAACTTTTTTAGAGAACAACCTAATTATATTATTGATTGTATCATTTCTTCTTCCTACCTTCTCCAACGCTTCATCACGTTCAACTTTCTCCGCTTCAACCATTTGCTGCTGAAGTGCTTTCATTTCAGCTTTGCTTGTAAGTATGTTCTCATGCTGCAAAGCATCTTTTGAAATTTTCGTATTTTTGTAAAGCGCACAAACTCTATCGTGGCTGACATTTACCAATTCGAAACCGCGAGCAAGCAAATAGTTAGTTACGGGCACTAAAGTGCTTTCAGCATCAATCCCTCGCTCATACCCCAAGTCTGCTGAAACATAATCAATTAGTTGTAGTTTTTCACCCAACCCTTCGAGAATTTCGGGTTCTGTCCCCTCAGCCTCAAGCTTTAAACACTTAACACGCTTTTCGATATAACTCTCGAGCTGCTTAGCCTTTGCTATTACTTTGTCATTAAATTTCTGTGGCTCAATGAAGGAAGAATCCGCTGTTTGCGAGCTCAAGTAAAACGTACGATCCCCTTCGCTATTCCACAATCCGACGTTATGCACTTCACTAGGCCTAACATTCTTCTCTAAGCATTTAAATTCGATTGGAGATGGTTCGAAGCCTATGTATACGATATCTATTTTGTGCAAATCGAACCATAACTTTAAGTCACCTACATTGGCTCCACAGTCGATAAAAATATCTCCATCTTGAAAGCCAATCTGCCTTAAAAAATAACAATCTGCCAAGGTTACTGCTCGTGGAATCACTCCAAATTCATACGCCATATTACATTGACGCTGATGCCTTATCAGATAACTAAAGCTTGGAAAGGACTTGTCCGTAACAACAAATTCAGTGCCATTCCAACTCAATCTTGCATCACTCCTAATCAAAAGTGACTTGAGGTTAAATAAAAGTGCAAAGATTCTCTTGTCTGTCTTTAGTAGTACCACCCTGTATAAAGAATACAAAACTTGGATATGGAACTTTATATATCGTCTAAATAAATTCATTTCTTCCTTTCTTTAGCTCTTACTTTTAGCATTCAAGAAAGCGTTTGACAAGCTGTGCATCTCCGTCTGCTTTCGTTATACAGCGTCCAAGGTAATTTGGAATGTCGTTCAGTTTATCCAACTTGCTATTCAGACGGAGCTGGGTTAAACTTTTTTTTGTAATTGATTACTGTTAATATATGGCCTAAATAGGCGTGCCATTCCAAATTATTACCCATCTAACTAAGCTTTTTCGAACGTACTCTAGCGCGTAATGATTACTACTAGCGGTTTTAAACAAGAAATCCAAAAGCTGGGTAAAAGCTCGATCCTTTTGGGAAACAGATCAATGCCCCTGCAGTTGGTTCTTTTTGTGACATCGCGCTGCAATATGCGTTGCGACCATTGTTTTTATTTAGATGAAATTAATGATTCTTCCAGAACAGAGCTCTCGATTGAACAAATAGAAACATTAGCAAAAGAACTTGGAGGTCTAAATTGGGTAGCCCTCTCAGGTGGGGAGCCATATTTGCGTAAAGATCTTGTTGAGATTAAGCAGGCTTTTTACAAACATTCCCGACCCAATATAATGTCTCATGTGACAAACGGTTATTACCCGGACCGGATTTCAGATATGACGGGGAAAATGGCGGCTTCTTGTTCTAAAAGTAAAGTTTTGGTTATATTTTCATTGGATGGGTTACAAGAAACTCATGATCAGATTCGTCATTCGCCGGGGAGTTTTGATCTAGTAAGGGAATCCATTCAATCTGTTCAAAAACATCAGTCTNATTATCCCAATTTAGAAACCGGAGTAGTTATTACNGCNCAAGATAATAACCAGGAAGAATTAATACCATTAATTGAATACATCGAGAGNAAATTAATGCCTNATGGNATATATATTAATTTNCACAGGGACCACACCCAACCTTCTAACGTAATAGTNGATNCGCAAGTACTAATGCGCTACCAGGAGGCNGTAACTTTTTACGAAAGTATTCGAACTAAAAAGAACCTNAANGGNCGGAAATTGCTGGATCGTTTNTTNGATGGAAAAAANAAATTNCAAAAACGGACTATTNCCAAAATAGCTGAGGAAAANACCTATCAACTNCCTTGTCTNGCAGGAAAAGTTTCTGTGGTTGTCGATGAATTGGGTAATGTTTATGCTTGTGAACTTTTGAAAGATCCAATGGGNAACCTNAAAAATCAGAGTTTCAAGGAAATTTGGTTTAGCGAGCAGGCTCGTCGTCTTTCAGATTCAATCACTCAACATAAATGTTATTGTACTCATGAATGTGCAATGTCATCCAGTCTACTTTTCAACCCGGGCAAATTNTTTCAAAGTATGATTTCAGGGGTGATGACCTAATCAAATTGAATATGGAAACGGGTTTATCTATTATCATACCATCCTTCAATCCCGGAAGTTTTATTGNTGGATGTTTGAGGNCAATAGANCGTGAATTANAATNNGTTGATCGTCCANATGAGATTTTAGTANTTGATTCTTCGCCCCACCCCTTGGANCTGCCGCNAATNCCCANCCTAACCCTGTATCAATCAAAAGTGCAGCTATTTGCATCTGAAGCTAGAAATATGGGTGCCCGATTGGCTAAGTATCCCCTTCTAGTGTTTTTAGATTCTGATGTGGAAATTTTACCTGGTGCCCTGCAAAAATTATTCGACGGTCTACAAGGAGATTGTGATGTTGTGGGTGGAGTGTATGAAGTTCATAATTCAAAGACATCTCGACTCTCGACATATCAAGATTTCTTTCTTCTGTTTAGGTATAAAAATATTCCTCTTGGGAAAAATTTTTTTTCCTCAGCCCATTTTGCGGTAAGTAAGGAAAACTTTTGGCGGGTGGGTGGTTTTTCAGAAAACCTACAAACTTATGAGGATGTCGACCTTAGTTTTAAATTTCAGAAAAAATCTCTTAAAGTCCATGTTTGTTTAGAAAGTCGCGGTTACCATTTGAAAGATTTTGACCTTACTTCAATTTTTAAGGATTACTACATTAAAACAAGGAATATGATTTACTACCGCCTTGCCAGATTAAATGATTTACACTGGACGGATACCTTCCTTACCAAAAGTATGAGGGCCAGTTATTACCTTGTCTTCTGTTATATTTTTTTATTAGCGATGATTGCAATCCCAGGTGGTCCCGCACTTCTTTCTTTTGAGCTATCCATGCTGGGTATTTTATTGATTCTGGATTTTTGTTTGTTGGCCCACTTTATGTTTTTTGTGTGGGGAGTAACACGTCGTCCTCTCTGGGTTATAGGATCTCTGATATTTTTTAAAGCGACAACCCTGCCTATTATTTGTGGGACTATCCATGGATTTTATAAGTTTTTTAGAAAAGACGAATCTTTTGTAAATAAAGTTAAACCCTGCCCTGATATTTCTACAATGAAGATAACCCGATTCTCAGAAAGACAAGATTGATGATTGCTTTCGATACTTATCGGGTCTTCTGAAAACTGCTATGACAGAAAACGTACCTTTTTGTTGTCCACTTTTAACCGATTGTTAACCCCGGGGTTGGATCTATTTTTTTTGGAGGATGGGTCCAGTAGTTGTATTCGTTATTTTAAATTTAATAGACGCAGGCGCAAAATATTGGTTTAAAGGTTTGCTATCGGAGAGGAGCCCTCTATGAAGTTGTACGATGTGAGTGTATTGATCTCAGATGAACTACCGGTGTGGCCAGGAGATCCAGGTATTTCTGTAAAACGGACGAGCAGTCTTGATCGAGGTGACAATGCCAACGTGACGCAAATAAATATGGGTGTGCACACAGGCACTCATATCGATGCGCCGTTTCATTTTGAGCCTGATGGAAAGACTATTGAACAACTACCGATAGAGACCTTGGTTGGGCCGTGTCATGTTGTGGAGATGCTTGATGTTAAGGAATCGATTGGCCTTTCTGAACTGGAAAAACTCGACCTTGAAGGTGTCGTACGTATTTTATTTAAAACACGAAATTCACAGTTTTGGGAGAGAGGCGAGAAACAATTTCAAAGGGACTTTGTGCATATTAGCGAGCAGGGTGCAAAGTTTTTATTAGAACAAGATGTGAAGCTTGTGGGCATCGATTATCTCTCCATAGAACGTTTTGATAGCCTCGATCATGCAACCCATCATTTATTGCTACGAAACCAGGTGATTATAATTGAAGGACTGAATCTGAGCGGTGTCGCTATGGGTGAATACGAACTGATCGCTTTGCCTCTCAAGCTAAAAGGTACTGATGGTGCGCCTGCGCGTGTGGTGTTAAAGAAGATATGTCCATAATACAAACAACTGTAATATAGAAAATACAAGGGAAGCCCCATGAGGTTTAAGGTGACTATTTGTTTAAAGGTTAAAGAAGAGGAGAGTTGGTCATGAAATTTGGAATCATTGGATTGGGACGTATAGGCGGGAACCTCTCTGTTCAGGCAATGAAAAAGGGACATCAGGTAGTGGGCTATAGTAAGTCTGATGAAGAATTGAATAACCTTAAGGCAAAAGGATTAGTCCNNGCAGATTCNGTTCAGAGCTTGGTTGCGGAGCTGGATTCTCCNCGAATAGTATTCCTTTATATTCCTCATGGNAACCCGGTAGAAGATGTTTGTGAGGAATTAAAGCAATGCTTGGGGAAAGGGGATATTCTGATAGATGGTGGTAATTCGCACTGGAAAGACTCGATTTGCCGTTATGAGGAATTTAGGGAACGAGGAATTTATTTTCTGGATTGTGGGACCAGNGGAGGTNTTGAGGGAGCCATCANTGGTGCCTGCTTTATGATNGGNGGNGATGAGGAGGCTTACTCTATTGCTGAACCTGTTTTTCGTGATCTTGCTGTCCCCGAAGGGTTCATGCATGTGGGGCCTGCTGGTGCTGGTCATTTTACGAAGCTTATACATAATGCCATTGAATTCGGTATGCTTCAGGCCATTGGGGAAGGGGTGGCACTGCTTCAAGCTTCAGATTATAAATTGGATTTATCCCGGCTTATGCACAACTGGTCGCATGGNTCGGTGATCCGGAGTTGGTTGGTTGAATTGATGGGCCGTGGATTGCAAGAAAATAAACTTGAAGCATTGAGTGACTATGTCGAAGATACTCGTGANGTAAAATGGGCGTTAGAGTATGCACTTGATAAAGAGGTTTGGATTCCGGTCATATCTCAGGCNGAANTNGCNTTNTATCGCAGTCGTGATTCAGAAAATGTATCTGCTAAGGCGGTAGCTCTTATGAGGAATGGATTTGGAGGCCACCCTCTTCATAAAAAGTAAACGCTTGTGATAATCGCGACCTCTTAAATTTTTTTTATATCTCCAATTCTGATTTTTTTTGCTTGGGGTTAACTTGATAGAGAAAAGAAAATACTCTTTGGGCTTAGATTTTGGTACAGAATCTGTACGTTGTCTGGTGGTAGATATAGCATCGGGTGAAGAGAAGATTGTTGCTATTTCAGAATATAAAGACGGAGTTATTACCCAAAAAATTCCCGGCACTTCAGTTGTTTTGGGGAATAATTGGGCTCTGCAAAACCCTTCTGACTGGTTATTAAGTTTAAAGGAGGTTGTCCATAACGCGCTTAGAGAAGGTGATATAGAGCCTCAAGAAGTTGTAGGCATAGGGATTTGTTTTACTTCATCTACTGTTCTTCCTACTACAGAAGATGGAACTCCTTTATGTTTTTTAGTCGAGTGGAAAANCGATCCTCACGCTTGGCCAAAGTTATGGAAGCACCATGCGGCACAGCCGGAAGCTGATTTGATCAATAGCTTAGCAAATCAAGAGAAAGAACCTTGGTTGAAACGTTATGGTGGCCTTATTTCTTCCGAATGGTTATTTCCAAAAGCTTTGCAAATTTTTAGGGAGTCTCCAGATTGTTTCGATGCCGCTCAACGTTTTATTGAGGGCGGTGATTGGTTAGTTTGGCAACTTACTGGAAGGGAAATACGAAGTGCATGCCAGGCAGGGTACAAAGCCCTATGGAATGAAAAAGAAAGTTATCCTTCACACTTATTTTTAGAAAAACTGGGTAAAGGGTTTAGCCAGTTAAGAAATAAACTTGATGAAAAGGTTTATCCAGTCGGAATACACGCTGGCAAACTGACATCAAATATCGCGTCACAATTGAATCTTCTACCTGGGACCTCTGTGGGGGTCTCAATTATTGATGCCCATGCCGCAGTGGTTGGTTCAGGTGTGGCTTTCCCAGGAAAAATGGTTTTGGCTATGGGAACTTCAACTTGTCATATGATGGTTTCTAAGGAGGAAGTTTTTATTGAAGGTGTTGCGGGAGTTGTTAAAGATGGAATTATTCCAGAGCTTTATGGATATGAGTCTGGGCAGTCGGCCGTTGGAGACATTTTTGCTTGGGTGGTAAACTATGGTGTTCCGGAAGAGTATTATAATGAATCTAGTAAACTTGGAATTTCTCTTCATGAACTATTAATGGAAAAATGTATCAATCAAAAACCTGGGGAACATGGGTTGTTGGCTTTAGATTGGCTTAACGGAAATCGGTCCATACTGATGAACTCTCATCTTAATGGCCTATTAATGGGGTTGACGTTAAATACTAAACCTGAGGATGTTTACCGAGCCATGATAGAGGCTACTGCCTTTGGTACTCGGTTAATTATTGATACCTATGAAAAAAATGGGATAGTTATCAAAGAACTTGTAGCGTGTGGTGGTTTAACCAGTAATAAACTTCTTTTGCAGGTTTATTCCGATATTTGCGGATTGGAAATAAAAGTCGCGGCTTCATCTCAAACCACAGCCTTAGGGGCAGCTATTCTTGGGGCCATGGCAGTAGGTTCAAAAGGGGGGGGCTTTGATAGTTATGAGNAGGCTATTGATAAAATGACTATGCCTGTTGAAAGAGTATACAAACCGANTCCNCATAANCAAAATGTCTATAGCGANATGTTTAAAAACTATGTTTTGTTACATGATTTTTTTGGCAGGGAAAACTCTTCATTAATGAAAAATTTAAAATATTTGGTTAATTAGTATTTACAGTTAATCCTCTGGCCTGAGAACCAGGTGCTCCTTGGGAGAATGGATACTTGGATTAGCTTTGTTTGGTTTTTAGCTAATTGAGGGTATGCGCTACGGGACAGTATTCACCTGTTGCCACTGACCATAATTTCTTTAATAGTTTTTGGAGATTATTTTTTTTAAAGATTTGCGAAGAATAAGTTGAACTTGCGCCCACTGAGTAAACGAATATAATACGCTCGATATGAGACAATTTATCTTTAATTCTAATGCCCCGCCATTTTCCAAAACCCCAAAAACAAAAATTGTAAGGGCTGCTAGTGTTATTAAATAAAATAAAAAATTATCAAGGCATAACCTCCAACAACAAAATAGATGCCCTAGCAACACTCTAAAAAGAAAAAATAGAACTAAGTCAAATAAAGTCTCTAATGCAAATTAAAAAAGGTTCAACCAAAATCTAAATGTGGATTCTCAATCTCTCTCGCAATAAAAAACGGGTTTTGCTGGTCACGGCAGATATCTTATTCATAACCTTATCCCTGTGGCTGGCATTTGCCTTGCGCTTGGGCGAATGGTTCTGGCCAAACCAAAACCAATTGCTACTGTTTATTTTAGCACCCATTATTGGACTACCCATTTTTATNAGGCTCGGTTTATATAGAGCAATAATTCGCTATATAGGGCATGAAGCTATGTTAGCGATCCTTCAGGCCATCACAATACTAGTTTTATTATGGTTGCTGATCTCGGTTACTGTTCTACCTTACTACATTGGCAGTCAAGATCACTTCTTTCCTCGTTCTATTCCTATTCTTTTTTGGATGATCTTGTTGTTGACAATAGGCGGCAGTCGACAGGTGATGCGTTGGTTCTCATCCTCATTAGAAAACTCAAAGACCACCACTCCCACTGCAAAGAATGTATTGATATATGGTGCCGGGATAACAGGTATAGAGTTAGCTGCATCATTAGCTCAAAACAAAGACATCCTGGTACTGGGCTTTATTGATGACGATCAAACATTACATGATCACTATGTCAAAAACCTGAAAGTCTTGGGGGGGCGCACGGAAATTGAAAGGATTCGTACTAAGACAAGCTCTCTAGAGGTATTGCTGGCAGCGCCTAGCTTAANGGGCGAAAAACGAAAAAAGTTATTAAAATATCTCGAAAACAAAAGAGTAGCTGTCAGAACAATACCTTCACTCGATGATATTACCTCAAGGAGAGCTACACTAAATGATATCCGAGACCTTGATATTTCTGATTTGTTGGCACGTGAAATTGTGGAACCGAACCAGAAGCTTCTTGCAAGCTGTATCACCAATAAAAACGTAATGGTGACCGGTGCCGGCGGATCAATAGGCTCTGAACTCTGCCTCCAAATTCTGGGACTTAATCCCAATCTTATCGTTTTATTTGAGCATTCAGAACCTAGCCTTTATAAAATCAACAATGAATTGGTCAGCCGATGCAAAGCCACAAATTGTAACGTTAAAATCATCCCCATCCTCGGATCCATAACAAACAAACAGCATGTAAAAAATATCATCAAAAACTTCGAGATTAACACTATCTACCATGCAGCAGCTTACAAGCATGTAAATCTCATCGAAAACAATATTGAAGAAGGCGTACAGAACAACATATTTGGCACTTATAATGTTGGCCAAGCCGCCCTTGATCTACAGGTAGAAAATTTCATCCTCATTTCCACGGATAAGGCTGTTCACCCAACCAGNGTAATGGGAGCGACCAAACGTATTGCGGAACTCGTAGTTCAAGGACTCTCCCAAAAATATCCATCAGAAAATGTTGGGGAAAGGAAAAACACGCGCTTTGTCATAGTTCGATTTGGTAATGTATTAGGCTCCTCAGGCTCTGTAATTCCCTTGTTTCAAAGACAGATTGCCTTGGGTGGCCCCATCACTATCACACATCCAGAAGTCACTCGATTTTTTATGACCATANCAGAAGCCAGTCAGCTAGTATTACAAGCAGGCTCTATCAACTGGGATAAAAACTGTAGTATTTTTGCTCTCGATATGGGTGATCCGATCTCAATTCTTTCCCTAGCAAAACAACTTGTTTATTTGTCCGGGCACCATTTGAAAATGGATGAAAGCAGTGCGTCAGAATCAGGCATTGCGATTCAATACACCGGTTTGCAGAAAGGGGAAAAAATTCACGAGGAGCTCTTTATCGGCAAAATAATTACCAGCACTGAGCACCCCATGATTTTACAAGCTCAGGAAAATTTCTGCGAGTGGTCAAGGGTTGAAAAGATATTAGATCAACTAAAACCGCAACTCAACCTCAGTGGTGAAAAAATACGACAACTACTTCTACAATTCACCGCGGAAGGAACTTCCAAGAACAATAGTTTATGAGTTTGCTCAGTAAGTGATAAATATAATCACTTTTTGAGGTAGCCTATGAGTTGAAATTAGTGTGACACCGCATCACCACAAATAACTTTTAAAAAAGTTAACCATAAAATATATAAATCTAACCCATGGGATTGACGCTTCATATACTCTACATCTAAGTCGACTTTAAGGGGAATAGGCAATTCATCACGCCCATTAACCTGAGCCCATCCCGTCAACCCAGGAACTAGTTTATCGATACCCTTTTCGGTACGAAGCTGAATCAAATCATCTTGGTTAAACAAAGCCGGACGCGGCCCTACAAACGACATTTCTCCTTTCATGATGCACCATAGCTGAGGCAATTCATCGAGACTGTATTTGCGAATAAAAGAACCAAGAGGAGTAAGGTAATGCTCGGCATTTAACATTAAATGTGTGGCAACGGCAGGTGTGTTGACCTTCATGGTGCGGAATTTTGGCATCTTAAAAATCTTATTGTATTGCCCAACTCTATCAGACCAATAAATGACAGGCCCTTTAGAAGTCAACCATACAACTAGGAACACCAAAACACCGGGCACCAAAAATATCATCAAAGCAAACACAAACATCATTAAGTCAAAAAACCTTTTCATATCATAAATCCGTCCCTCAATAAGACCTTAATAAATATGGCAACGCAAAAGGTATTATCTCTAGGTATCATTTCAGTGAGACAGAAAATATTTCACTGTCTTACGCAGAGCGTCATCGAATGAAACGGGTGGTGACCAACCCAGGCAATCCCGGGTTTTACTGATATCAAGCTGCAAAGAACCACACAATCGCTGTGCAAAATCTGCCCTTCCAAACAATCGCGATATCACCCATAACACCGATACGGGGACCGGTATCAAGCGTGCAGGCTTGCCCAGTGCTACGCCTGTACGTTGGAGTAAGGACTTTATTGAAAGGTCTTCTCCATCACTGACCAGAAAGGTCTGGTCCACGGCCTCCGGATGATCCAAGCAAGTCTCGATTAGGTCAACCAGGTTTTCCAAAGCCACCATGCTTCTACTATTACTAATAGCCCCCAAGGGCAGTGGCACGCCCAACATAACCACCTGCATTAACCTACGAAAATTGGCGCTAACACCTGGGCCATAAATTAAAGGAGGTCTTATAATCACGACATCCAGGTCAGTTTTATCAGCAATGCCCCGCAAGGCCTGCTCCGCTTCCCATTTACTGATACCGTATGGGTCTTCGGGTGCAGGGGTGTCATCTGCTCTAAAAGGATTTCCGTCTGTAACCTCACCATTCACTTTAATACTACTTATATAAACAAATCTTCTAACAGCACTATCAATTGCTTGTTTAACAAGACAAGCAGTGCCCTTCACATTAGCCTCGCGGAATGCAGACAATGGGTCGACAGATGCTTCATTCATGATATGGACCCGAGCGGCGCAGTGCACCACTGCATTGATACCCGCAAGTGCTTCACTCCAGTTCGTATCAGCACTCAAATCAGAAACAACTTGGACATCCACGCCCGGCAAGCTTTTATCTGATGTCCTTCGTACCGTGCCTCTGACAGAATGCCCTTTTGCTATAAGATGAGCACACAACTTACTGCCCACAAAACCTGAAGCACCAGTCACTAACACCCTCACCCGATCAACTCCTTATAGACACTCAAGGTTTGAGTAATGACTTTCTCTGAAGAAAATTCCTTGAGCATAATTTCTCGACTGCGACGTCCCATTTGGGCACGTAATTCATGGTTCTTAATTAGACAGCGCAAAGCTTCTGACAGGGCCTGCGCGTTGCGCGCTGGCACTAATAGACCATTTTCGCCTTCACAAACCACCNCTCTGCAACCCGGGACATCTGTTGTAACAATAGGTCTACCGCAGGCGGCGGCTTCAAGTAGTACTTTGGGTAAACCTTCCCTGTATGAGGGAAGGCACACAATATGGGCCGCGTGAAAAACGGTAACCATATCATCGCGATGGCCCCACCACTCTATGACTTTTTCCTTCTGCCAAGCAGACAAAGTCTTTTCTGGTATTGAGGTTGGATTGTCTGGGTCCGGATCGCCCACCAGAATAAACCTAGCCTCCACACCATCCTGTATCAATTGACGAGCCGCATCAACATACTCTCCAACACCTTTGTCCCATAACATACGAGAGGCTAACACCACACATATGGGTTCGGGTGGCGCAGGGGAAAACGAAAACTCTGAAGTATCCACTCCAGCACCGCGAATCATCCGCATATTAGATCCTTTCACCCCTGCTTTTTTGAGCAACTCCGCATCATCTGGGTTTTGTACAATCACACGGCCACAAGGGCCACTCAACAAACGAAATAAAATCCAACGTATCAACGGATTAAACCATCGTGCCATTAGGCTTCGTGAAATAAACAACCACCCCAAACCTGCTACCGCATTAACTTGGTTAGGAAAACCTGCCAGCCAAGCCGCTATTTTACCCAAAAAAACAGGTTTGATGCCCACGTGATGTACAATATCCGGACACTCCTGACGATACAAAGAAAATAATCCCAGTAATTCCATCAATGGATTACCAATGCGTCGTGATAATTTAAAGGGAATTAAACGAACTCCGGCTTCTTTGATAATTTCTGCATGATTCTTAATTCGGGTGACAACAGAAACTTCATATCCTATTTTGCTAGCCTCCACTGCAAGCGAAAGACGATGGGAGACAAAATACCAGTCTTCGGTTACTACAAATAGCAGCTTTGGCTTTTTGTACCCTTCAGCCTTTTCCAATTCCAAAAACGTCTCATTATAGAATTGAGAAAATGCTTTCATTACATGCTCTTCGGAAAAAAATTCAATTGCCCTCAGACGTGCAGCAGTACCCATATGTTGACGCAGTTTTTCGTTATCAGCTAAAAATAACATAGCCGCCGCTATCTCATGCTCTGCAGCAGGTTTATGAAGAATTCCCGTACCACCATCAATCACGACATCAACTACACCATAAATACGAGAAGCAATCGCGGGCAAGCCCATTGATGCAGCTTCAATTAATGCCGTACTAAAACCTTCCCGATAGCTAGGCAAACACATCACATCAGCAGCAGACATATAGTTTTCGGGATAGGTAGTAAACCCGAACCTATGAATTCTCCCTTCAAAACGGGGTACAAGAGTGGAAGAAATTACTTTATCAAAGTCTGCTTCATCGGGCCCAACAATCATTAAATGAACATTTGGGTTTTGCTCTGCAGCTTCTGAAAAAGCTCGAAATAAATCCAACAGGCCCTTATCCGGGGCTAATCGACCAACAAATAAAAATACAGTCGCATCGTTTTCAATTTTATTCTGCGACCTAATTTGATGACGAACACTAGTATTGAGTTTGAAGCGATCTAAATTAACTCCAGCAATTGATCCATCAGCAATTACATCAACCTTATCTTCCTTTATAATATTATTTTGAATTAAAACTTTACGTTGGGAAGGTCCTACCGCAAGTACAATTGTTGCAAAACGTACCGTAACCTTATCTAAAAACTTTAGAAAACTACGCTTTAAACCTATTTTATTCGCCCATACCTCACCGTTGAAGACACATATGCGGGTCGGAATACCAGCAAAAAAGGCAGCCAGCATAGATAAAAAACCCGCCTTCGGCATAATCGAGTAAACACAGTCAAATTTTTCTTTTCTAAAAAACCGCCACAGTTTAATTAGCGAAAAAATATCATCTTTAATAGAAATTTTACGCATAATTGGCATCTGTACATAAGAAACAGATCGACTAAGCAATTCTTCTAACCCTTCCGAAGAACCATTTGCCACTAAAGTCAGATCACACCTATCCCTAAGTAAGATGATATGAGGAGTCATAAACCACTTTAGGACAAAAGGAACTGTAGCTACAATGCAAACTCGCTTGCGATGAGAATTTCTACTATCCGTCATAAAAACATCCAATAATTACATCATTAGCGTAATCAAACTCGATCATGGTAAATGGTTGACTCAGATGCTCCGCCCTTTTACATGTTCTCTGAAATACCTGAACTCATAAGACTGCGGATAACCATGATAGCTAACTTTATTGTTAGCAAACTTCGTTACTCCAATCAGAACAACCCACCCGGCTTCAATGCTTTCTCAACAGATCCTAAAAAAGTTTTATTGTCTGCGTATGAGTAAGCCTGGAAAAGATCGTTTCAACGTTTCCATCAACAACGGTAACCCGGTAATGACAAGAATCCACCAACTCAGCATATTGTGTCTTATAGCCTGCCCATAATTTGTCGTGCCAAGTGCCCACAAAAAAGTCATGCTAAAGTATAAAATCAACATCAGGCCTAGCAGTCGACGCTGCGTTCCATAGGCATTGCGCCAATTCTTCAAAGCAAAGCAAATAAGCACCAAGCGCAAAAGAGATTCCATCGAGGCATAAACATCCAGAGCATTGCTGACCTTCCATGGGAAGGGGGCAAACAGGTAATATAGATACAATTTGAAAGTGGAATAAATAACCATAAAAGATGAAGAGGAGTCAAAAGAAAGACCATAAGAAGCTCGTGTAATAAACGAGGCATTACGATAGGTTGAGATACTATCCAATAATTCCTTAATATCACCCGTTAAAAATCTCGATATCGGACTAGTTACAGCAGTAAAATAAGGAATGGCTAGTATTAAAGCAGGCACAACGAGGAATACGATTAAACGCAACTTTTTTATATTCAGCAAACGAGAAACAGGCCGAGGAGACCATAGTAAAAACAGAGCAACCAAAAATAATGCATAAAAGCATAAGGCCTGGTGAAATGCTGCCATACACGCGACTGAAATAATCATAAAAAGGAGATAGCGATTGATACCTCCAGTCATATGCATTTTCAGACCAAAATAAACAGCCAGCAAAAAAAACATTATCTCATATGGTTCTCGCAGGGTGAGAGGATTTATGAAAACCATTGTGGGTAATGCACCAAAAACAAGCAGAATGGGAACCTTATAACGAGACAATTCCAGCTGACTGAGCAGTTGAATCAAAACTATACAGGAAATTGAAAATGCCAAAATGGAGAATTGCTGACCTAATATTAGAGAAGGATCGAATATCCAATAAATAACACCCAGCATATTTCTGTAAAAGATGTCACCTATAGGAAATATGAAGTTTTCAGACTGAGCAATCATCACTCCATATTTATGAAATGACCGTGCATCTTGATCAGCTCTCAAAGTTGTAAACAAAAAGGCATTAGTAAATGCCACAGCCTGATGGGGAATAAGCACAAACCAATAAGCAAGCATCAGTTGTGTGCTATTCCGGAATTCGCGCGAATAAAATGGTAATAACCATATCGTCAGAACCAGAACCAATGTAACCACGACACTAATATCCATCACGATCAATCTCCGAACCTTTAACCGCGCCACTTGGCAAGTCAAAATAACCTAGTTCATTACATAGAACTAGCTCGGTAGACTTGTGTTGAATGAAAATAACAACGAACTCGTACGACAATACTTACCAACCTATTCAAATACTCACATTGTCAAAAATATTCCGCTGATTAACCCTGGGTAATTTTAAATCTAGATAGGAGCATATCAAAGAAAAATAAGCCATCACACAATATATTACAATCAGAGCCACTCTATTCTTGATGAATAAATACGCAAGCAATGAATGAAAAATCCAATTAAGATTGGGAAACCTAAGAGTATCAAAGGTGATTGACATAGCCAAAACCCTGCTATAAATTGATTCACGGAAAAACTTGCGATACTCGTCAAGAAGTAAAAATGGCTATTTTTGAATAAACCAAAGTGTTTTAGAATCGGCAACGCCGCAATCCTATCTCGGCTATCTCAGTCCGGTAGACTTTTAGAAAAAAATGTCGCTTAAATAACTGTCCACTAATAAAGAGAAGATCGTGATTAGTAGTTTCCTATGTATCAATAAGAGGTGTGTCCGTGGGTGATAATACTTGTCTCGTATGCGAGAGCGAATTGACTGCAGGGTATAAGTCATGGCATTTGCTATGCAAGAATTGTGGCTATGAAAAAGCAAACTTACAGCAAACAATCAACTCGCATTTAACGCACCAACTTATTGATGAAAATGCGAGGGAAAAAGGTTTGCGCGAATTACGTAAAAGTAACTTCACTATAATCGCAGAAAAGATTAAGTCGTTAAAACCAAACGGTGGGAGTCTGCTTGATGTGGGATGTGCGCATGGATGGTTTATTGAAACAGTCGGGGATGACTTTGAGGTTCTTGGCTTAGAGCCGGACAAGAGAATTTTTGAAAAAACTTCCCGCCGTAACCTAGCAATTCGTATGGGTTATTTTCCTCAAGCACTTGGAGATTGTGAGAAATTTGATGTCATTGTGTTTAATGATGTCATTGAGCATATTCCAGATATCAAGCGCACTCTTGCGTACTGTCATGAACATCTGAATGATGATGGTTTGTTAGTGCTCAATTTACCAAGCAATAATGGAGTAGCATATTGTCTATCTAAGATATTCTGTAAGTTTGGGCTGCCTAAATTTTTTTATCGCTTGTGGCAAAAGGGTTTTCCTTCCCCGCATTTGCATTACTTTAACTTGCCAAACCTTACAAGTTTTTTAGAGAGTAATAAGTTTAATGTTAAAACTAAGGGAACTTTACCAACAATACGCTTAAATGGTTTGTATCCAAGAATTTCCTACGATAGGCGCCTCGGTAGGATTGTTTCTGCTTTTATATGCATTGGTGTTGCCTTGTTGTTACCTATACTAAGATTTTTGCCAAACGATATTGTTTATGTTGTAGCGAAGAAAGCATAAACAGGAAATACTGTATGTAATATTATGTGAAGGCCAATATAGACGGTTATTTAAAAAGAATTCTTTGTGAATCGTTGTGTGTGCGAGTTGATTTCTCCGAGTTTTCTTAGGTTGTGACTTCTGTTTTTTCTTTATACGCCATCATGAAAATAATATTAAATTTTATGAAGTTTAAAAAATGATGTGCGGACTTTTAGGGATTTTTTGAAATTATAATACTCCGAGCTTGACTCATGTTTTTGAGGTTAGGGATAATTCGCTAGTTCATTGTGGGCTTGATATTTGGGGCTTGGTTGGAGTCCGTCAAATAATGTAAAGAAAGCAGTTTTTATGTATTTGCAAACTATTGGTCATGCCAGCATATTAATACGAGACGTGAATTATTGTCCTATTCTCCTGACTGATCCCTGGTTGGTTGGATCTGCCTATTGGAGAAGTTGGTGGATTCAGAATTATCCGAATAAAAACCTTAGGGATGAACTACAAAAGGTACCCACTATTTATATAACCCATGAACACCCAGACCATTTTCACATGCCGTCAATCAGAACTCTTGGTAATACGCCTCAGTACTTATTCCCTGACTTACCTGAGACAGGCTTCATTTCTTACCTAAGATCTCATGATTTTAAGGCCGGCGTGATAAAACCGAGAGAATGGAAGTTTATTCATCCTAGTGTAGCTATATTATCTTTGCCAGTATTGATCGATGACAGTGTTTTGTTGATTGAAACACCAACCTCATTTATCGCTAACTTTAACGATGCAAAGGCTTCTGTTCGGCTAATGAAAACGGTTTCTAAGACAGCAAAACAGTCAAGAAAAAAATTTATACTTCTCAGTAGTTATTCATCGGCTTCCATCGTAAATAGTTTTCGCAGATCGGGAAAAACTGTTTCAATAGTTTCCAAGAAAGGGTTTGTCAAACATATAAATAAATCCTGCAATATAATGAAGCCGGATATTTTTATTCCCTTTGCCAGTCAAGTAATATTTAAAAGGGATGATAGTAAGTGGGCAAATGAATACAAAGTAACTTTTGAGGATATTAAAAATGGGTGGGACTCGAAAACAACATTGCTCCATCCATATACAACGCTAGATTTAAATAGTTTTTGCTCTGAGTTTGTGTCTGTTGATGACTATGAGGGCCCCGGTGAACGCGCATCATCTTTGGGAAAGGCTCAAGAGCAGATAGACAGAAACCAGTCTTTAAGCAAGGTTGATGAGGATAAGTTAGAAGAAAAAATGAAAAATTTCAGCTTTGTTTTTCGTTTGATGTTTCCATCTGGAATTGGTTTTCGCCTTGAAAATCAGTCCTACACAATTTCCTGGAAAGGCAAGTGTTCTTTGAAAAAAGGATTATCGGCAAACATCAAATTCGTGATAGATATTCCTCCAGGAGCACTCAAAGATGCTATCAATAATGGTCACTTTGGTGATTTACAGATAACAATGTTTACGATAGTTCATATGTCTGATAGAAATGCCGATCCCCGGCTGATATTTATCTTTTTTGTTTTACTTACTTTAGATGAATACGGCCATTTTCGTGGTTTTCGCCAGTTTTTCCGCTGGGTGAAGAGTATATTTGTACAGTTTGTATCACTTCGTCTTTTTCCAATTAAGAGCTCAGGGTTAAATTGAAAATTAAATGCTGATTATAATGGAATGGTTTTAGTAGTTTGTTATTTAGGGATCAATAACAAAAATGTAATCTTCATTTTTTGGGAAAACTTTTACTCCACTTTTCCCCCTATTCCATGAGAGATTTTTGGTTCTCTTAAATTGAGAAAATTATCACATATGAGTGTGGCTAACATTATGAGTGGTGCTATGATTGGATAACGGTAGCGCCAATCATAATCAACCACAAAAAATGAGGTCGTAATTGCTACAAAAATTATTAATGTCGAAAGCAATGCAATAGCCTTTGCACGATTGTTATTTTTCTCAAAATCCGTGAAAGAATAATGGAACAATGCAAAAATAACAACGTAACAACCTAGAAGGTGTAAACCGTTCAACACATTATGCAACAATGAAAAATTGATTGAGAATGGATTGAAAAAACCAACCATTCTTAAAAGATGTAACTTTGCTATTCCTAAATAAGTAGCCTCATAGACAATATTTGTTTCTGGCCTATCCCAAATCACAATACCTTTCTCATTATAGTACTGCCAAAACTCGAGCACAGAACTCTCAAAAGCCCCCGAAGCATATGCCGTGAGCACAACACTATAGAGCGTTGATGCAAAAAATGTAAGGATACCTAAGCGAAAAAATAATGTTTTTTTAATAAGTAACCTTTGGCTTAAGTCTATCAAAAAACCAAAAAATAAAAACACTGCTATGAATATTGGTGATGCGGGTCTCGAAAATAATAAAAGGAATGATGAACAAACAATCAACACATAATAACCGAGGCGGTTATTAGTGCCCACTATCACAGTATAAATCGCAAACATTACCGTTGCTGAAAATAGAGTATCTGTCAATATGTATCTTGGCCATAATAAGTAATCAACAGAAATAAAAAAGACCAGTAAAGACAGAGAAGCCAACCACTGACGGACATTTAGATGAAGGATAATCTTAACGAAAAGAAAAAGAATAAAGAAAAGTGCAACAAGGTTTAGGCTTTGAAACGCAATAACCCAATGCTCATCAAATGTTGATATAAGAATCGCTAAAGCAGTTATTGGAATTGTGTAAAAAAAAGGTGGAACAGGAAAACTGACATCACTGTAGAAAGCCAAAAAATTGAATTCGTGGCCAATCAGAATTTTGGCCCATTTTATATGGGTTGCTGTGTCAGGCGACTGGACGCTTCCCTTATAAAGATTAAAAAAGGCAATAGCGGTGTATACAAAAAAAAGTGTGTACCAGACTACATGGGTCTTGAGGTGCCCTCTGATAGTCAGCATCTGGATGTCCTATTTTTCGGGGAATTTTGTTTTTTGTTTTTTTGTTTGAACAATGAAGCCAACTAAATTTTTACCAGACTGAGCACAATCCCCTGATATCGAGTGGTAAAGCCCTATCCGCCTATTTACACACTTATCGTAACCAGGTTCAAGCCGCATCATTAACCTCCTTCAAAAATTATGTTTTTGAAATTCCCAATAATAGGTAGGCTATTTATTAAACCACATTCTTTTCAGCCAATCAACTTACCGTAATTAGTAGAATTGATCTCTAACATAATTAACAACCTTAAATCTTAATATTTGTTATTATTAATCAGCTTACCTTAAGCAAAATAAAAAAATGGGTGCAATAAAAGATGATGAATAATGCGATCGACATACTTGCCTGCCCTGAATGCTTAGGAGACCTGTCAGTCGAAGCCGGGAAAACCCTGCAATGCACCAAGTGTAATAAAATAATCGAAATCATAGATGACGTTTTAATGATGCAGGATAAAGTCCAACCAAGTTTTTTTGACATGCCATGTGAATTACTACTAGAAGGAGAAAAAAGCGAGGCTCTATGGTCCTTCTCACATTTAAATCAGTCGAAGATAATAGAAAAAGAGCTGAAGCAAGGCGATAAAATTCTGGATATAGGTTGTGGCCGGACAGTATATTATTCGCGACCTGAGGGAGCAAATGTTATAGCAATAGATCCTTCTTTTCCATCGATGCGTGAGAATAAAATGGCAGATATCCGAGTATGTAGCAATGCAGAAAGGTTACCGGTGCAGTCTAATAAAATTAGTGCGGCAATATACTTTTACGCAATTCATCATTTTGTGGGTAACAATATGGACATAAATAAGGAAAACGTACAAAAAGCATTGTCCGAATGCAGGAGAATATTACAACCAGGTGGTTCCATTTTTATTATTGAAATGACACTCAACCCATGGGCAAGCAAGCTTCAAAGTTTATATTGGAATGCAGGAAGGAAACTGTTGAAGGAACGATTGGATGCTTTTATGTACACAAAAGAGGAAATAATTCAAACTCTTGAGTCTAACAAATTTACGCCCTTAAAAGAGAGCTACCTTAGCTTCAACACCCAAGCTTTTAAGTTTATACCTGTTATTCTACGTTTTCCTTGGATTAAAATTCCAAAGATACTGGTGCCAACAACTTCCACTCTTTTTCATTGGGTGAAATAGAAATTACTCAACTAGGGTTTTTGCCAATGCCCCACAATGGTAAAGTTTAGGTGTCTGAATGGAAGTATGGTCAAAGGGTAATAATCCAAATGTTTTTGAACATAATGAAAGTTTAAAATGGCGAGAACGTTATAAACAGGATTCACGTGTTGATTTGCAAGAAAATAATCGTACTCTTTCCGAGACATCCCAACCTGCCGCCGACTGAATAATTGCGCTATACTCCATAAAAATCCAGGATCACAAGGTAAAATAACCGAAAGAATACCTCCCGTTTTTAATACACGTGAAAATTCGTGACAAGTTTGATCAAGATTCAAAATATGCTCCAAGGAATGAATGGCCACTATTCGATCAAAGGTGGTATTTGAAAAGGGTAAGGAAGATGCGTTTCCCGTTACCTTCAATAGCCGCCCTTCATCTCGGACATCCTCTGAAGAAACATCTACAGTTACCTTTTTCCAGTTTCCAGAAAGGTTATGCAGAATGTGCGGAAACTTTCCCCCTCCAATTTCAAGACAAGCCTTTTCTGTTCCAATTACTTCCCATTTTTTGTAGTTCCGCTCAAGGTTTCTGCAACAAAACAGGTTGAAACTTTCCGCCCAACCTCTTCTATGAGTTGTTTTTTTATAGGCTAATTTTATTAGTTCTCTGTATGATCGGCTAGGCATTATGCTCATAAACTCTAATTATCTGTTCGAAAAATAACAAACCTCTGGAGCAAAAAACTTAAAACAAAAAAGGAAAGATCCCCTACAACTTTCGAAAATATTGCGCTTCCTAAAAAATTGGACTGATAATACCCTACAAACATATTCACATAGAAAATATTGAAAACAACTAGAGGCAGGAATTGAAAAAACCTTAAAAAGGGTTTCTTCTCAGAAAGAAATATAATTTTGCGTGCAAGTGTAAAAAAGATAAAAATGGACACCGAACGGGCAACGGCTAAAGAAGTAAGTATCGATTTATTAGAGGCAATTAGCAAATAAAAAATCAAATAATCTATAAACGCCGCCACAAAAACTCCGGCCAAATACCGGAAGAACACAAAGTAGATTAAAATGGAATCTAGCACAGGGTTAAAGTGGGAAGATGGATTTCCTTCCTCGTAAATAGTTTGAATTGGAATTTGCTCCAAAGGAAAACCTTTAGAAGCTACAAACAAGAGTGCTTCCATTTCATAGTCATATTTTTCACTTTCTATCCGAATCAAGTCAACAAAGAGAGCTCGCGGGATTATTCGCAAGCCGGTTTGAGTGTCCAAAATTTGCTTGCCTGACAAAAGACGAAAAATCTTTCGTGTGAAAATATTGCCAAATCTACTGCGAGGGGGTACATCATCTCCAAAAGAACGAACTCCAAGGATGAAACTGCTAGCTCCGTTATCAATAAAATGCATAGCCAAGCTTAAAGCATCATCGGGCGCGTGTTGGCCATCTGCATCCAAGGTACAAACTCCAGACAGTGGTGGATCGAATGAGGAAAAAGATCTGAGCCCGGCTTTAATAGCGCCCCCCTTCCCTTGATTGCATGGATGAGTCAATATCTGAAATCCATCACATTTAAGTTTGTTTAAAATATTCAGGCTTTCTTCTTTTGTTGAACCATCATCGACTATCAATATTGGAAAAAGTTTTGCATTCATCCCCTTTTCAGCAATTAATCTTTTAAGACCCGCAACAACTAAGACCAAGCTTTCAGATGGATTATAAGTTGGTATGAGAAACCCGACGCCACATGGCAAAATGTTGTCAGTCATTTGCGATCTTTTCTATCTTAGGTGAATTCGGCTTTGAATTGAAATAGTTAGTAAATTTTTCTATTTGAAGATTAACTCAATGGATTTATAAAACCAAATATTATTCTAGGTCGATCATTGACGTTGATTACTAAAGAGGATGGCTAATATTAGCAATTTACTGTTGCCGAGGTTGAGGGGTTTTTCATCAAATCCTCCCCCAAAATGGTATCAGACCGTATGTATTTTTCAGTATGATTTATATTAACTGATTCTTTTTAGGCCAACGTCGTCTTCCGAAATCAGACTTGTTCTGTAGGTCAATTTTTAGACATGATCAAAATAATAAGCTTTAAGCATCCTGCCCTCTTTTTTCTTTGAATTTTGAACTTATGTGAGATATAAGAATTACGTTGAACTTCGTATCCTAGCGGTAAATGAAATTGGGGAACGAAAAGTAGCACATCTATTAATCGAGATTGTTTTGAAGTTAAGAATTGCAGGCAATCTGCGCGATACCTTTTTCGGATCTATTATAGTAAAGACTTTTACTAAACCTTTTACCTTTTCTTGCTCCCGCTCAATACCCCGCCATATTTAAACTGACTACTTCGTTACTAAAAAAGTAGCACAACTAAGAGTTGGAAAATTAAGGTACTCAATTATTTTGGTGAGAAGGTAAATGGCTTCCAGTATAAATAGAAGTGCTGAGAAGAACTAATTGCTATAAATGAATATGAGGGTTTTTAGGGTTCTTCTGACCTGTGAACTTGGTGATCAAAACAAAAAAGTTGGGTTTATACTTTTTACAAAGAGAATAAAGCCCAACACTTCGTGTTCACGGGTTGTAGGTTTGTATATCTCAAAAAGCGGGAGAAAGAAGTAATGTGTGGTTTTGTTGGTTTTTTAGGCGAAGTTCCCTCCGAAGGACAGAAGAGTACCGAATCCTTACTTAAACGCATGGCGGATTCGATTACTTACCGTGGGCCAGATGATGAAGGATACTGGTGTGATGTAGATAATCGTATTGCCTTGGGACATCGTCGTCTGTCGGTATTAGACTTGTCCTCTGCAGGTCACCAACCCATGATTTCCCCTAGTGGTCGCTATGTGATTGCCTTTAACGGTGAAGTATATAACCATATGACGCTGAGGCAGGAGCTGAGAGTTGCATCATGGCGAGGTCATTCCGACACGGAAACTCTTCTGACAGGATTTGATGAATGGGGCATACAGGAGGCAATAGAACGCGTTGTGGGCATGTTCGCTTTTGCCGTATGGGACAATACAGAACAAACTTTAATCTTGGGTCGAGATCGTATTGGAGAAAAACCCCTCTATTATGGATGGCAGGACGATAACTTTCTATTTGGCTCAGAACTAAAAGCACTTAAGATGCATCCAGCATTTAAAGCGGAAATAAATAGAGACTCTGTTTGTCTTTTTATGCGCCACAGCTATGTACCCGCCCCTTATTCCATTTATACAGGCATTAGAAAGTTGGAGCCAGGTTGTCTTCTCAGTTGCTCCCTGACTCAACCAGAACCAACAACCTGGAAATATTGGTCTGCGGTTAATTCGATCAAAAAAGGTATTGATTCTCCTTTTTCTGGAACACCGGTAGAAGCTGTTGATGAGCTTGAACGTTTAACCAAGGATTCGATAAAGCAGCAAATGGTTGCAGATGTTCCTCTAGGTGCTTTTCTTTCAGGAGGGAAAGACTCGTCCACAGTGGTGGCATTGATGCAATCGCAATCGAGTCAGAAAATAAAGACCTTTTCCATCGGTTTTGACGAAGATGGTTATAACGAAGCCATCTATGCCAAAGCAGTCGCCCAGCACTTAGGTACTGATCATACTGAGTTATATGTACCATCAAATATTGCAAGAGAGGTGATTGCTAGTTTACCTTCCCTCTACGATGAGCCTTTTTCTGACTCTTCACAAATTCCTACTTTTCTGGTGGCTCAACTTGCCAAGCAACATGTCACTGTAGCTCTCTCTGGGGACGCTGGAGATGAACTGTTTGGAGGTTACAACCGTTATAAGATGACAGGTGATATGTGGCGCAAACTAAGCTTATTCCCCAGATCATTAAGAAAATTAGCTGCTCAGGGAATTGAAGTAATTCCTCCTCAAGCTTGGAACAAGTTGTCTGAGTATATCCCTGGCATGAGCCGCTTTGTTAATATCGGAGATAAGCTGCACAAAGGCGCTGGTGTAATGACGAGTCGGTCTATTGATGAGCTATATCTTAGACTGGTATCATTCTTTTCCAATCCAGAGTCGCTTATTATTAGTGGTCGTGAGCCCGATACCTTGTTGACCGGAAATATGCCTGACTTTACTGGTTTGGATAATGTCCAGCGGATGATGGCACTTGATCTAGTTACCTATTTGCCTGACGATATTCTGGTGAAAGTTGATCGTGCAGCTATGGGCGTCTCCCTGGAAACCCGTGTGCCTTTTCTAGATCATCGTATAGTGGAGTTTGCCTGGACACTTCCACAAACACTAAAAATTCGCGATGGAGAAACTAAATGGCCACTATGCCAAATCTTGTATCGATATGTACCAAGAGAATTGATTGACCGCCCCAAAATGGGATTTGGCATCCCCATTCACGATTGGTTACGCGGTCCACTCAAAGATTGGGCCGAAGCTTTACTCAATGAAAGTCGCTTAAAAGCGGAAGGCATATTTTATCCAGAACCGATTCGAGTTCTTTGGAAGGAACACTTGTCGGGCCACCGGAACTTGGGCCATTATTTATGGAATGTTTTGATGTTTCAATTATGGTTAGAGCAACAATAACTTTATATCTTTTTTTAAAAAATGAAAAACAGGTGGCAATTATTAGCACATCACCTGGATGACTTGCTCTGGTTTGTTGTGCTATTTTTTTGGTTCGCTCCTTACATTTGGTAACTTGCGCGTACCAGGTATAACGAAATACATATGAGTTGCAACTCTTATTATATTTATATAAGAAAAAACTATACTGTTAATTTTTTAATACACTTACAAGAGATGTTATCGTAAAAATTTATGTGCCAATTTCAACGCAATAATTTTTTTTCATTGTACATTTATGGGATATTTTTATTAATCTTAATAGTGTCACTAGGTATATTTTTTCCAAGCCCTTATTTTCATGTTATTTATGACTCTGAGCCAACGTATTTTTCGGGCATAGTCAGTGCATATGCAAATGGTTATCAAGTAGATTATATGCACCCTGGCGTTCCACTAGTGTTTATTTCCTCGTTCCTCCTCTCGATTCTTCCATTTAACGAAGACCCAGAATATTTGCTGCTCCAATCTAGGGTTGTTGTCATGATATTAAATTTTTCTATGATATATCTGGGGCTTCTATTAATAGTTAGAACATCCTTATTGTTTACTATTTTATTTATTTCTTTTCTATTTCTATTCCCAGCTAGCAATTACTTTTTGGAAATAATGTCGCCAAACGGAATATTGATTGGTGTTGGCATAATTGTTTGTTCCCTTGGCTTAAAAATAGGTACCTCGGGAAGTAGCAAGGTTACCCTCTTCTGGTATAGTGTAGCTCTGGCTTTTGCAGTATCCATTAAATTCTCCGCAATCCTCTTAGTGGTTCCTTTTCTTATAGCATCACTTTTCTTAAAGAAGAATGATATTGGTTCAACTAGTCCAATGTTTTTAGTTTTATTGGTGTTGGTCATATTTTTCTGCTTTTTTGGGGCTTTTGCTTTTCCAATTCTTCCTATGCTTCCTTTTTGGGTAACTCATTTTACGTCGACTTCTTTCAGCGAATTATATTTATTTCAACAAACCCCTTTTCAAGAATTAAATGAGGTAGGCCTAATACCTTTATTAGCTGGGCTTGTATTCGTGGTGGCATTAGTTTTCTTAGCAATTAGGTTCAATCTTCCTAGGGCAATAAAAAAGCATAGAAGGAATACGACCTATAAGTCCGCATATATTTTTATGTCTAGTTCTTTTCTGCTAGTAGTTATTTATAGCCTAATAAGTGCTTTTCTGAAGGGAGCTACTTACAATGAAGTTGGTATAGCAACCAGAAACTATTTGCCATTTTTAGGGTTTATTGTCCTATTGCTACCTCGTTCAGAAGCAGAAGAAAAAATACAATTGAAAACAATTATCGCATCTGTCGTTTTAATTATATTGATTTCTGTGAAGGGCTATAAAAATAAAGAGCTTTATACATCTTCATCAAAAATCAACTTAGGTTTTAGAAGTTTGATTGAAGAATCCCTACCAGGTCGTAATTATGCAGTTTTTTTTCCTGATTCGAACTTCATATCCAAGGATTTATTTTTGCTATTTTCCGATTATAGATATGGCGAGAGAAGAGTAATGTTTGAAGACCAAGTAGATGCCTTGCCATTTAGGCTTGATCCGAAACTAAAATCATTGAGAATATTAAATTCCAGGCATTTTGGTAGTCCAATAGATGTATCTTCAAAATTTTCATATTGGTATATAAATAAACTGCTATCACTAAAGTACTTGCCAGGCGTTCACAGAGGAATTCTTGAAGACAATAAATTTTATTTTAAAAATAAAGATATCTGTAATGAACCTTATGAAAGCTTTAATCACGGAGATACTTTTTCTTTGTTCGTACCTGACGGCTTAACATATATTAAAGTTAAATCGAAAGACCAATTTCACAAGCCAGGAAAGGTGAAATTTAAAACAGCGGATCCACATCTAGGTGGACCTAATAAAGAGCCAGATAAGACAAGAAAGTTTATTGATAAGCTTACTAATGCTTGGCAGAATAGGTGTGGGTTTGAGGTCCTTGGAAATAAGGTAAAGTTTGTCAAAAATAAGAAAATTTATGTCTTAGAAATAGACACAAAGCAAAGTATTAAGGGCTAACGGGTATCAATTTTTTCGAATTATATAGATGGAAGTCGCTGGATATTTATTATCATTAAACTGCAAGTTTAAGTTGAAAGGTTAAATTTTGGATGGACAACATCAGTTAAAAAAGTAAGAAATGTTTTTGGTTCATCTTTTCTTAAATTAAGATATATCTTTACTTGTTGAGTTAGTCGGTCTAATTTATGTGGCTTCTAAAGAAATAGAATAAACTGCCTGATATATACGACTCTTTCTATAAATCCTCTTGATCTTCTCCCTAAATGCTGGTCGGGCTTAATAGTAGGACTCTGAAGGTAGAATATGCACTCTTTGACTTAATATTAATTTATTTTTTATAAGAAAAATTTTCATTCTTATGAATAGAAATAATCTGATTTCACTTTCTAAAAGCATTGGTAATAACCTAGACTTGACTCAGGGTGCTGGAGGAAACACTTCCGTCAAAGATGGTAAAGTTATGTGGGTAAAAGCTTCTGGTTATTGCTTGCAGGATGCAGGCGTGAAAAATATTTTTGTGCCAGTGAATTACCCGGGCATTTTAAGGCGTTTAGAGAAGGGCCAAGATAATCCTGTTGAGCCAGAAATAATAAAAGAAAATCATGGTGAAACTCTCCGCCCATCCATTGAGACAACATTACATGCTTTAATGCCCCATCGTTATGTAATACATGTCCATTCAGTTAATGTTCTCGCGAAAGCTGTTGTTAGGAAAGGCGAAGAAGTATTTCATAAACTGTTGAATGGTATTAAATGGTCTTGGATCCCATATGCGAGACCAGGAGTCCCTTTGACCAAGGAAGTTCAGAGAGCCACTCAGTTAGACCCGGATGTACTCGTTCTTGCGAATCATGGTTTAGTGCTTGGCGGAGATACAGCTGAAGAGGCTGAAAACCTACTTAATGATATAGAGAGAAGACTGAATTGCTTTCGTAGAGAAACTCCTGCTATTAGCATGCAGGAAATTAATAGTCTGACAGAAGGAACAGAATACAAGCCATCCAAATATGACCTTGTTCATTCGCTTGCTTTTGACCAAGTTGCCTTGGAAATTGTTGGCAAAGGTTCTCTTTACCCAGATCATGTTGTCTTTTTAGGCCCTGGTCCGATGCCAACAATGAAAACATATGAAGCGCAAGATTATTTATCTTTGAGTTTTGGAAATACGAGTCAATATCATCAAGCAATAATAGTAGTGGGGTATGGCGTAATTATTCACAAATCTTTGAGTGAGGGAGCGGAAGTTATGCTGCATTGCCTCATAAATACGTTGTTGCGTATACAATCCCATGATGACCTTCGTTATCTAACGAAAGAAGAAGAAGCTGAGCTTATGGGTTGGGATGCTGAAAAATATAGAAAGAAAATTCAGCAGTAATAGAGGAATTAATATGCAAATAGTTATACCCATGTCAGGTTTTGGTGAGCGTTTTCGCATTGCAGGATATAACACCCCTAAATCATTGATTATTGTTGAGGGTAAAACTATTATTCAGCATGTTGTGGAGATGTTTTCAAGTGAAGATGATTTTATTTTCATTTGTAACGAAGAACATCTCTCTGAACCCAAGTTTAATATGCGGCAAATTCTAGAAAAAATATGTCCGGCTGGAAAGATTGTGTCAATAAGCCCACATAAATTAGGTCCTGTCTATACAGTTATGCAATCCATTGAACATATCAACTTAGAGCAACCTACAGTGGTGAACTATTGTGATTTTACTTGCTACTGGGATTATGAGGATTTTAAAAATTTTGCATGCAAAACTACCGCAGAGGGTGTGCTGCCTTGCTATAGAGGTTTTCACCCACATACGTTATGGAGCAATTATTATGCATACGTAGAGGAAGCTAATTTAAAGGCTACTAGAGTTCAGGAAAAGCAACCCTTCACAAATAACCCTAGAGAAGAATTTGCCTCTTCTGGCACCTATTACTTCAAGTCAGGTGCTTTAATGAAAAATTTTTTCCAAAAGGGTATTGAAAAAAAATTGATGGTGAATAATGAATACTATGTCAGCATGATTTATCAACTAATGATGGATGAAGGGCTTGATGTATATGTATACGAATTAGAATATTTTATGCAGTGGGGAACTCCTTCTGACCTTGAAGAATACATATATTGGTCTAATACTTTTAGAGCGTTGTTAGAAGAGAAACCGCCACCAAAGCAGCATGGTGTTTTATTGTTACCTATGGTTGGATTGGGAACCAGGTTTCAAAAAGAAGGATATGATATACCAAAGCCCTTAATACCTGTTTCTGGCAAGCCAATGGGAGTGCAGGCCTTGGAGGACTTGCCACAAACTGAGTCTCAACGACTTGTGTTGAGATCTGAAATGGTAGGACTGGACCAGTTGCAAAGTTCCTTTACGAAAGCGACAGTTAAACCAAAATTTGTGTTGCTGGACTATATGACTGATGGCCAAGCAAGCACTTGTGTAGAGGGAATAAAGGGAATAGACCGGGATGAACCAGTGACGATTGCAGCTTGTGATAATGGAATGATTTACGATGCCGATAAGTTTGCGGAATTAATGCATAACGACAATATTGATGTGATTGTTTGGGGTGCTAGAGGTTATCCAGGTGCAATTAGATCACCAGAATTCTACGGATGGATAGATGCGGATGATATGACAAACGTAATTCGTAGTGTATCGGTTAAGGTTCCTCTCAAGAACCCAAGAAATGATCCAATTATTGTGGGTGCGTTCACTTTTAAACGCCTTGGAGATTTTCTAGATGCTTTTCAACGAATGAAAAAAAGAGGAGGATTGGTCAATAACGAGTATTATGTTGATACGGTAATAAATGACGCTATCGAATTAGGAAAAAACTGCAAACTTTTTAATATCGATAAATATATTTGTTGGGGAACCCCTAATGATTTAAAGACATTTGAGTATTGGCAATCCTGCTTCCACAAATGGCCCTCTCATCCTTACCGGTTAGAAAAAGACAAGAACATTGATGAAAGTTCAATTTCTATCCTGAAGAAAAAGATCAGCTCACTTAAAAGAAAACACACAACAAATATGATATAAAACGTCTCGGAAGCACTGTGGACATCGAAAAAAAGAATGTAGTTTAGTAGCTGCTTGAAATTGAAAAAGAAGACCAATAATATCTATCTTTCTTTGGGTCATTGTTTTAATATGCCTTAGAGAAACCAAGGTTGTTTTTAACATGCGGCTAGCCTTAAGTTTTACAACCCCAGAAAGATCATTTTTCAAGATCAAGAATGTTTTAGTTTTTAGAAGTTTTTGCTGATCTTAGTCAATTCAAAATAGGAGTGAGACTGCTTATCCTGAGTAAGTTTTCCCTTTATCAATTTGTTTTTTTTTATAAGATTCGAAAATTTTAAAATGGGGATGTGTTGATTAAATTATCGATAGTGATCCCTTGTTACAACGAGCTAAAAAACTTACCCCTTCTTTTGGATCGTTGTGGGCAAGTCGTGGTCCGAAAAGATATTGAGATAGTTCTAGTGGACAACGGATCTACTGATGAATCTTATACTTTTCTGAATGAGTCATTATCAGAATTCCCATTTATTTCCTTGGTTCATGTAGAGAAGAATCAGGGGTATGGGCATGGGATTCTGGAGGGGCTAAAGGCTGCTTCAGGCGAAATCTTGGCTTGGAGTCACGCGGATATGCAAACTGACCCAGGTGACATAATCAAAGGTCTTGAATATTTTGAAAATGTGTCTGACCCGTCACTAATATTTGCTAAAGGCAGACGTTATGGCCGTCCTATTATCGACTCATTTTTTACTGTAGGCATGTCGCTCTTTGAAACTCTATTAATGAGAACTTACATGTGGGACATCAATGCTCAACCTACAATCTTCCATCGGTCTTTTTATGAATCTTGGGACGCACCACCCAATGACTTTTCCTTGGATTTATATGCATATTTTATGGCTAAGTCTGCAGGAATACAAATAAAGCGTTTTCCTGTTTATTTTAACAAACGCGCATTTGGTGTGTCGCACTGGAATTTTAGTTTGGCAGCAAAATTTAAGTTTATAAAAAGAACCCTTTCCTACAGTTTAGAATTAAACCAAAAAATAAAAAATGCATAGAATAAAGCATCGTGTCAATACCCGGAAAGAATTGTTAAGTTGTTCGAAAGAATTAGGTGTCGAGCTGGACATTCGAAGCAACGGTAAGAACCTGATTATCCATCACGAACCATATGTTGATGGTGAGAGCTTTGAGGAGTGGATAATTGGTTTTAATCATGGAACTTTAATCCTTAATGTTAAAGAGGAAGGCCTGGAAAAACGTTTGATAGAGATAATGAAGAAAAATAAAATAGAAGACTATTTTTTTCTCGATCAATCATTTCCTTTTATTATAAAAACGTATAATGCAGGTGAAAGTCGTTGTGCTGTTCGTGTTTCAGAATTTGAGAGCATAGAAACAGCGATGTCCTTGGCGGGAAAGGTTCAATGGGTTTGGGTAGATTGCTTTAACCATTTTCCTTTAACTAGGGAGGGTGCCAACCGCTTGAAAAATGATGGCGGATTTAAACTTTGTTTTGTTTCACCTGAACTTCATGGGCGAACCAATAAAGAAGGTGTAGTAAGCTTCAAAAAGAATATCGAGAACCTTGGAATAGAAGGAGATGCCGTTTGTACCAAGTATCCAGACCTTTGGGGTTAATTTGGGCAGACCTTAAAAAAAATAAGTTGTTTCGTCTTGGGTTGTTAGTAAAACTGCTTGTTGTGGTTTTGCTGATACCTGTGAATCAACAAGACTGGTTTTTACCTTTTATAGCGCATTTCTTTGAATCACCATCGCTCACACCATGGGGTGATTTTTTAGAAAAGGGCGGGACGTATTTAGCGTTTCCGTACGGACCAGTTATGCTTATTTTTTACCTGCCAATGTCTTTCTTCGGTTGGTTGCTGGATCACTTTTTTAGCGTCAACTACTTTTTAGGTTTAGGATTTCGTTTTAGTTTATTGACTGCAGACCTATTTGTCCTTTTATTTTTACTTCAACAGTTTAATGATTCTTGGAAAAATTTAATTTCATTCTACTGGTTATCGCCCTTGGTTATATTTATAACTTATTGGCATGGGCAGTTAGATCTTGTTCCAGTAGCATTATTTTTCCTAGCTATTGGTTTTCTTAAACAAAAAAATCAAAAATTTGGTGGGATTGTTCTAGCATGCTCAGTGGCAGCGAAGCATAGTATGCTTATAGGCGTTCCATTTGTATTTATATATTTGTGGCTTAATAGGGGATTAAGGAGCGGATTTAGGCGAACTGCACTTTTTTTTACCGTTAGTCTCTCTGCTTTAGAAGGGCCTCTGTATTTTTTGAATGGCTTTAAAGAAATGGTCATTTATAACAGAGAGGCAGGAAAAATTTTTTGGTTTGCTGTGAACGCTGGGGGTGATCTTTTTATTTATGTGATACCTGTTGCATATCTATTATTACTCTATTTTGCGTGGAGGATGCGGCGCATGAATTTTGATTTGCTTATTGCGACTCTTGGGGTTGCTTTCAGTATCATTATTCTTCTTACGCCTGCACCACCGGGTTGGCTCCTTTGGTTAGCCCCTATATATGCATTGCACCAATCAAGATCGCCTCGTGAGGCAGTTCCCCTAGTTAGCACTTTTAGCCTTTTTTTCATTCTTTATCATTTTTTTTACAGTACGGGAGCCCAACTCCTTACCTCAGACTTTGCGATAAATAATACCAGTGTGCCTGGTGTTTTATTTGGGGATAGATTTCAATCTCTCTTATATACAATTACTTCTGGGCTTGGCTTTATCATTGGCTTACAAATATTACGTGAAGGCATACGAGGCAATGACTATTATCATATGGGTCGCAAACCTATAGTTCTTGGGATTGCTGGCGATTCAGGTGTTGGGAAAACTACTTTTGCCGTAGCCCTCTCGGACCTGTTTGGAAATTTATCATCGGTACATTTGATTGGAGATGATTATCATAATTGGGAGAGATCCTCTCCCATGTGGAAGTCTATGACCCATTTAAATCCAAGGGCGAATAGAATTTTTGATATGGTCAAAGACCTTCGATGTTTGTTAAATGACGAAGCTATGCGTGTTAGAACATATGATCATAGAATAGGACAATTCTCCCCACCTAAACTAAAAAAAAGTCGAAACGTTATTTTTATTTCTGGGCTGCACGCACTTTTTATGGACGAGTTGACTAGTGAGATGGATAAACGTTTTTATTTAGAAATGGATGAAGCACTTAGAATAAAGTTAAAAATAAAAAGAGATGCGGAAAAGCGTGGTCGTGGTAAGGAATTTACTTTGGAGGAAATTTCGAGGAGGAGTGAAGATGCTAAACGCTATATTTACCCTCAAGCCGAAAGGGCAGATGTAATTTTTTCCCTTATTCCAGCAAACCCAAATTTAATAGAAGAAGACTTAGAAAATATTAAAATGATGCTTCGGGTTAAGTTGAGCAAAGGCTATTACTATAGCGATCTAACCCGGGCTCTTATAGGTGTCTGTGGACTAAATATAAATATTAATAATATAGATGAAAAGGGAGGAGCAGATTTAGATATCCAAGGAGAAGTGACCGGAGAGGATATTTTGCTTGCTTCAAGGATGATGCTTCCTCATTTAGATGAACTGGTTGACACCGCTGGTGGGTTCAAGTGCGGAATGTTAGGAGTCATGCAGTTAATTGCTGTTGTTGAGATTAATGAAACGCTGATGCGAAGAAGGAGGTTGGCAAATGGGTAATTCCCCTTTGGTTAATAATATCAAAAAGCCAAAAGCAGTTGTTTTCGATACGGATAATACTCTTTATCCGTATGAGGCTGCACATAATGCAGCGATGGAAGCTGTTCGTAGTAAGGGAATATCTTCACTAAATGTTACTCAACAAGAGTTTGATGAAGCTTTTAAAAAAGCAAGGTCAGATGTAAAAAAAAAACTGCAAGATACTGCTAGTTCTCATAGCCGCCTCCTTTATTTCCAAAGAACCATCGAATATTTAGGTCTTGGTACCAAAATTCTTTTGACACTAGATTTGGAACAAGCATATTGGCGAGCATTTCTTATTAATGCTAGACTTTTCCCAGGTGTAAAAGATTTTATTTACCAACTAAAAAGTGACAAGGTTATTACAGCAAACGTCACCGACCTGACAGCACAAATCCAATTCAGAAAAATGGTGTATTTAGGGATGGATGAACACTTTGACTACGTGGTTACATCAGAGGAGGCAGGTAAGGATAAACCTCACAGCGCTCCATTCGACATTATTTTATCAAAAATAGGTGTTGCCCCCTCAGATATATGGATGATTGGTGATAATCCAATCAACGATATCGAGGGTGCTTTAGCAGCAGGAATGGTGCCCTTTCAAAAAATACATGACGGGGTGAAAGTATCCCAAATCATTAAAGACGGAAATGGTATTGCATTCGAAGATTTTTATAAACTATTAGATGTATATAAGAGTTTGTGTAGCAACAAGTCTTAAAATAAATCAAATTAACAGCAAAAGTTAGTTTCATATTAAGACCTTTATGAATACTGATTACATCTATTCAGTTTATTTCCTATCAAGATACAGTTATTGAATCAGCACAACTAAAAACTGCTATGGATTACTATTTAACAACTAGTCATCTTAATGTCATTCATTTAAATAAATAATTTTACCCATTTGGTTCAGATGGTAAATAATTTCTCTTAATCTTCCAGCCATAAAAATGGTATCAGATTGAAAAAAAATAATTTTATCGTATACACCGCATTATTTGGAAAATATGATGAACTTCTGGAGCCTGTTCCCTCAGCGCATTGCGATTATGTTTGCTTTACCGATGATCCCCTTTTAAAGTCAAATGTTTGGGAGGTGAGAGTTGTTTCTTCTCATTTATCAGAAAATATGATGAACAGGTTATATAAAATAAAACCTCATGTTTATTTCCCAAACTATAAAGCAAGCATCTATATAGATTCAAATATAAAAATATTGAAAGATCCCGTTGAACTATTCAATAAATATTTAGAAAAATCTAATTTTTTGGCCATAAAACATATGGACAGAAACTGCTTATACGCTGAGGCGCTTGTCTGCATAGCAGAAAAAAAAACTGACTATATTTTAACTTTAAATCAGATGTTTTCTTATTCTAGTGAAGGGTATCCAGCGAACAACTCTTTGTCCGAAAACAGGATCTTAATACGCACCCATAATGAAAAGGAAGTAGTTAGCATTATGGAAATGTGGTGGGACCAATTAAACACATGGACACAAAGAGACCAATTAAGCTTATGTTATGTTGCATGGAAATTAAAATATAAAATTGGCTTTATATCGGAAAACCCCCGCTTGGAAAATGATTATTTTAAATGGTTTCCACACAAGGAAAACGAAAAAAGAATACTTGCTAGACTAATTCGAAAACTTAAATTTCTTATTAGGTGGGTTTTAATTTATCCCTACTATACTTATAGAATCGGATTTATTAAAAAATAATTTTTAACGGGTAAGGCTAGATAGTGCATTTATAATTATTGCCTAACTATAGAGAGACCCACGACTTTCGAGGCTGTTTTAAGTTAAAGTAACTATTTGCTCTTCCTTTGACTTTCATTCAATTAAAATATCAATGGATTATTTTCTCAGCTTGGCCCAACTCTTGATAGCACAGCCGTATGCCCTTGACCTGAATCATCGATATCATCCACCCTATAACCTTGGTTTTCTAACTCATAGACAAGTTGTTCCCATTTCTTTTTTGATACGGGATGGTCATGCCTGGGAGCCCATGCATCATAAGTATCCATCACGGACCACTTATAAGCACAATCAAGATCAATTTTACCGTAAAGAAATAAATTAATACCATACACACTGTTTGGAGATCTATTTACAATCCACCTTAAAAATTTCAAAATCCCCTTTTTTCTATGTAGCTTACTAAGTATCTTTAGTTGGATTGGGAATACTTTACTTACAAAACTTTCTACGATCTCTAATCTTCTTTGATCATCGATCTTTAGCAACGAGAAAAATGGTCTGACCAGGTAAATCAATGGATTAAAATGCTTGAGAGATGTCGAATAAATATCAATAAGAAGCAGGCCATTCTTATTCGCACATTTTGATAATTCAAAGATTGCTTTTTGATTGTCCCCCGTGTGCTGAATAACACCATAACAAAAAACTATGTCAAAGGAATTTTCTTTCAAGGGTAAATTAAAGATATCAGCTTGAACAAGAAATAAGCGCCCTTCTTCAACATACTTTTTATGGTTACGCCGATTTGCATCAATGGCCGAAGAATAATCAACAGCTATCACTCTGGCACCATATTTTAAAAATAGCTCTGTAAATCGGCCATTTCCTGCACCCACTTCAAGGATAGTTTTATTTTTAAAATTTTCAGGACTTAGTTTTGATTGTCTTAATAGGCGTTTCTCTGATTCATCTGAGCCATTGACCGAATCTAATTGCACTGTTGAGAATTTATTCCACTGCAATCCAAAGTTTGAGTGGTATGTACCATCGACACACCTTAAAATGCCATTCTCAACCTTTACTTTTTTCCTACATTTTCCACATTCTACAAAATTATCACCCCAAACGAGGTCATCACTACGACAATCAAGGCAAAGCAAATAGTTCTTTAAAAAATTTTCCATTTCACAAGGACCTTGTCACTTCAACTTTCATATACTCTAATTTTCTTGTCTCTTTTTGGCTCATATTGTCTCGTAGTGAGGCTGAATCAACTTGATTGGTAACGATGAGGATGTCGTCAGCAATATAAATTTCACTAATAATTTTAGTTCTCTTGGGATAGATTCATCCTTGGGTCGATAGTAGTCATATTCAATATTCCGGTAAATCTACCCACAAGCCTTGCAAAAGTTATTGATATTATCAAAACTAAAACATATTAATTGGTCGGAAATATTCATATTTAGTTGAACACATTAATACCATTAGCCCATCATAGTTTTATGGTTGAAAAACAGAAGCAAAAAGCTTGTCCCATTGTGAAAGTATTATCTCCTCACTATAGTTTTTATCAGCAAAAGCTTTACCTTTTTGGCCAGCTTCTCTTCGAGCAGACTCGTCATTCATATATTTCTCCAATGTGTCAAACCATTCATTAGAGGTACGGCAAGTCATAGCCAGCCCACAATCATCCATGGCCCTTTTATGAGCGGCAGTTGTTGAAACCACCGTCGGCATACCCATGCGCCAAAGCAATAAAAGTTTATTCTCGGGCTTGCCAATTGCGAGGGAACTATCAAACCAGAGCGGCTTATTTAAAGGAATAGGAATTATAGCCATGTCAAACTGACAAACCGTATCAGCTAAAGTTTCTTCCTTCCACTCATGTAAATAAGAATTGTCAAATAACTTTTTTGCAAGAGGCAGGGTATTTTTCACACAAAATTTCCCCATATATTTCCCATATTGCAAGTCTGTCACTACATGTAAAGCGATATTATACTTGGCACTTAACGACTGTAACACCTCCCTTATTCCAAAAGTCAACTTCAGATTTCCCGGCAGACCCTCCCATACAAAATTAAAAGTATCGCCAACAGAGTAATCCGTTTTAGCAGCACGCATCAGCTTAAAATGGCAATCCAATATAATATGAACATTTTGGCAATATGATTGAATGTCTGTTTTTTGCTCACTTGTGCTACATACAACCGCATCCGCACGTTGACACATCGCCTCCAAAGCCTCCCAATGGTTCAACCTTAAGTAACGACTCTGACCCGCTATATACTTGGCCGACCCCCTGAATAAACCTTTCAGGTTCCACTTAGGGACCTTTAAATAGGAGTCTATGAAATCGTAAATTATTTTACAATTTCCTCTTTGATATTCACTCCATATGCTTAAATCTGCGGATTGGGTCAAAAACACCACATCGTAAATCTCAGAAGGATCTGCAATTTCGAATTTTATATTTCTCTTATCGGCGTAATAGCAAAACCTTCTATAATCACCTGGATGATCAAATGAATTTTTCTGTGGAACGTATCCAATTCGCAAGTCTCTTAATTCCATTTAAAACTCGATTTAATATTACGTGATATGCTTGGAACCATAATCATGAACAGTTTTAATGAAATTTGGAATCAGAGTGATTTCTTTTATTTCAAAATGGAGAGAAGTCTGCTGTTATCACCCCAAAACTTCATAGGTTCGTAGTCAGGATAAGGGTAATGACCCAAATTAAGCCTGATACGCCAACCATTCTCGCTAATCCATTTTTTGACCAAACTTTTCACCTGCACTGGTTGCCCGGAACAGACATTCACTATGCCATTGTAATTTTTGTTAAGGGTCAATTGCACCAGATACTTGGCCGCAATGGAAACTGGAAGAAAATCACGCAACTGCTCGCCACCCGACATATTAAATACTGGGTCACCTTGCGCAACGGCTTTATTAAGTTGAGACCAAAGTGAGTTTTCAGCTTGTCCTTCTCCATACATATAGAAAAGACGTGCCCAGATTAGATTGAAAGGACTGGCTTCTTGCAGGCTTTGGAGTTTTTGACGCAATGCATCTTTGGCCAAGCCATAAGGATTCCCAGGCTTAGGTGACATATCCTCATAGAGCGACCCAGACTGCATCCCATACTCAAAGCAAGTGCCAGTAATAACCATAGAACTCAAGCCTTGTTCGACCAGTTGGCTTAAGAAGTTATACTGATTAGGCAATTCTATCTCAGAGTGACGCGTTAATCTATAGTTGGGCAATCCCTCCCAAGCAAGATGAATCAACGTATCTGGGCGGCCCATCAATTCATAAACGTTTTCATTGGGAGCGGCGATATCAAGTTTAACCCATCTCCCATTTTCTATTATCGGTAACTTTTTCTCTAAATTGCGTGTTGTCGCTATCACATTTACAGACACCGCATTTAGTTCATTCAGAATATGGCGTCCTACAAATCCGTTAGCACCCGTAACAGCAATTTTCATCATGATTGTAAAAGCTTTGGCACCGCTGTAACAAAATGAGCGCCAAATTCCTTGACATAAGAAAGTTGACTAACGATCTCATCCTTCAGATTCCAAGGAAGAATGACAACATAATCTGGTTTGGCAGCTTTCAAGTGCGCCTCATCAACGATAGGAATACGGCTGCCCGGCATAAACTGGCCCTGCTTCTTGGGGTTACGATCCACAACAAACTTAACAAGGTCTGAGCGAACCCCTGCAAAGTTGAGCATAGTGTTTCCTTTTGCTGCTGCACCGTAGGCCGCCACTGTTTTACCCTGATCCTTGGCATTTAAAAGAAATTTCAGCAGGTCATTCTTGACCATTTCGGCCCTGGCTTGGAATCCCTTGTAATAGGTAGCAGTATTCATACCAACACCTCTTTCCTGATCAAGCAATTTCTTCAAATTAGAACTTTGAGGCTGTTGCCCTAAATCAGCGCGTTGAGCAAACACTCGCAGGCTACCCCCATGGGTCACCAATTCTTCCACATCAAAAACATCAAGACCATTTTTTGTAAATATCTGATTCACCGATGTCAACGTTAGATAAGAAAAGTGCTCGTGGTATATAGTGTCAAATTGGTTTTCAGCTATCAGCCGCATAAGATGCGGAAACTCAAATGTTGCAACCCCTTGAGGCTTAAGTAACAAGGCAAAGCCTGAAACGAAATCGTTAATATCCGGCACATGAGCCAGCACATTGTTGGCAACAATTAAGTCTGCTTGCTTTCCTTGCTTTGCTAGAGTTTGAGCTAGTTGCACACTAAAGAATTCTTCAACAATCTCGATGTCTTTTGACCTTGCTGCAGTAGCAGTTTTATTTGTGGGTTCAATACCGGTACAAGGAATATTACGGTCCTGGACATATTGCAGCAGGTAACCATCATTGGCAGCGACCTCAACAACATGACTCTGACCGTTTATTCCAAAGCGCCTAACCATGTCCTCCACATAGCACTCAGAATGCTCTAACCAGCTTGTCGAGAAGCTACTGAAGTAGCTATAGCCTGCATTGAATAAATCATCCGCTTGTGTAAAATCTTCGGTCTGTACCAGCCAACAACTTTCGCATACTAAAACTCTTAGCGGGTACCATTTTTCTGGCGTGTGAAGCATTTCAGCTAATATATAGGCATTTGAAGGAGGCGCACTACCCAAGTCTATCAACGTCAGCTTGAGCTCATTATAACAATGCCGGCAATTCATAAGGCTACCCCATCAAAGTCGTCCCCCAACATCGGATGCGCTTGATCCCGTTCTGATTGTTCAGTGATCGACTTAGGCCAAGTTATATTAAGCCGCGGATCAAGGGCATTGAGAGCACCTTCAGACTCAGTCGAATAGGCAGCAGTGTGGAAGTAATACATTTCACAGTCTTCTGTCAAGGTCTGGAAACCGTGGGCAAAGCCTTCAGGAATGACAAATGTTTTAAAATTGTCAGCGCTCAACAACTCTGCGTGCCAACGCAGGAAGGTCGACGAGCTTTGCCGCAGGTCAACCGCAACATCAAACACCTCTCCTTTCAAACAACTCACAAACTTAAGTTCTGCATGGGGAGGATATTGAAAATGCATACCCCGCAAGGCTCCAACTTTTTTGGTATGGGTGTGGTTAACTTGGACAATGGATTTTCCTTGAAGAACTTTTGAAAGCTCATCTTTACAAAACATACGCTCGAATAAGCCCCGGTTATCCTTAATTGGTTTGCGCTCTAACACCACTAGACCGGAAATGGTTGTATCAGTTAGAGTAAAGTGTTGACTCATGCTTAGTTTACTGTCCTTCATAGTCAGCGATTTGCTTCAAGCTCATCCCGGCAATAGTTGCTCCGGATTCCCAAGCTTTGAACCAGTCAAGAGTTTTATCAAGTGCTGTCTCGAGCGTCCAGCGTGGTCGCCAATCCAGAAAGGATTTAGCTTTAGAGCTGTCAAGTCTGAGGGTATTGGCCTCATGAGGTTGCACATTTTTTTCCAACTGCCAACCCGATCCCTCAACCTTATTGCAAAGCCGATCAACAATCCATCGGACTGATTGCGAATCTGATTCTTCTGGCCCAAAATTCCATGCTCCGGAAAATTTCTCGCCAGAGACGAACAACCTTTCCGCTAACATTAAATAGCCCGAAAGAGGCTCAAGAACATGTTGCCATGGGCGAACTGCATCGGGTGAACGGATGATTAGCTTTTTTCGCGCATCAACAGCTCGAAAAAAATCTGGAAGAAGGCGATCTTGAGACCAATCGCCTCCGCCAATCACATTTCCAGCACGAGCACTGGCAACATGAATACCTGCAGGAGCCAGAAAGGATTTCCGGTAGGCCATTGTTACTAATTCCGAGCACCCCTTGCTGTTGGAGTATGGATCGTGTCCACCCAGCGCTTCATCCTCGCGGTATGGCCAAATCCATTCCCGGTTTTCATAACACTTATCGGTAGTGACATTGACCACCGCCTTGACACTACTTATGCCACGCACGGCTTCAAGCAGGTTGATCGTACCCATAACATTAACTTCATAGGTTTCAACTGGAGATTGGTAGGAATAGCGAACAAGAGGTTGGGCCGCCAAATGTAATACAATTTCGGGCTGGGCCTGTTTTAGAGCGAGGCTAAGTGCTTCCGTATTGCGTATATCTTCCAAGGTGCTTGACGCCACACGCTTTTCCACACCACATGCGGCAAAAAAATTAGGTTCTGTCAGAGGAGCAAGAGCATAACCATGAACTTCGGCCTGCATGTCTGCCAGCCAAAGTGCGAGCCAGCCGCCTTTAAAACCTGTGTGGCCGGTAATAAAAACACGCTTACCTTCCCAAAAATTGCGACTCATACCTATACTTTCCATGGAGGATGGCCTGATGCCCAAAGTTTTTCCAAAAGATTCTTATCTCTGAGAGTATCCATCGGTTGCCAGAAACCACGATGCTCCCAGGCTTCCATTTGCCCATCCTTGGCAATTTGAGTCATTGGTCTGCTTTCCCAAGATGTTGAGTCCCCATCAATGTAGTCAATGGCCTCCGGTTGCAAGACAAAAAATCCTCCATTAATCCAAGTTCCATCTCCGGGTGGTTTTTCTTCAAACTTCGTGACGGAGTTTCCAGACCTTTTTAAAGAACCAAAACGGCCTGGTTGTTGAACAGCGCAAACCGTAACCAGTTTTTCATGGCTCTTGTGAAAGGCAATTTCTTGACCAATATCTATGTCACCTAGTCCATCGCCATAGGTCAAACAGAAAGGCTCATTTGGTACAAGATAGTCTCGAACACGCTTAATGCGCCCACCGGTATTTGAATCATGTCCAGTGTCCACAAGTGTGACCCGCCAAGGTTCAACACTTTGCTTGTGTACCTCCATCTTATTCTTCTGAATGTCAAAAGTAATATCCGACATGTGGAGAAAATAGTTGGAGAAGTATTCTTTTATGACATACCCTTTATAACCACAACAGATTATGAAGTCGTTTATTCCATAGAAAGAATAAAGCTTCATAATATGCCATAAGATAGGCTTACCTCCGATTTCTATCATTGGCTTTGGTTTAAGGTGTGACTCTTCAGAAATTCGAGAGCCCAAACCACCGGCAAGGATAACTACTTTCACATTTATCTTCCTTAAAAATCTATTGAAAAACTATTGATAAAATATCATATTTTCAGCAACATTTGGGAATGGGGAAAACTCATTTAAAATAGTTTAAGCAACTCCTCGCTAAATTTTTTTCTTCCGGACTCTTCCCAATTTTTCGGCCTATTGAGATCAATAACCCAAACAGCTTGCCTTTCTGGCCAAATACCACCAGTCTTTTTTATATAGGGCCATACTTTTGGCAAGTATGAATTATCCTTCCTCCACAAACCCACCTCATTTTCCCAATCAGGCCAACTAGTGCTTTCCCCAATCAAAACGGAAGGGGTAAAACTTATAGTTCGAGGATAGTATTCCAATATTCCCACGGAAATAGAAAAAATTAATAATACTTTGACTAACATATTCCTAGCCTTCGCCACATTAAAAGATACTCGTTGATACAAATAAAATAAAAGTATAAACCCGGTAACATAAGAATATCTAAACCCACTTTGCCCCTTCAAAGACAACAGGCCTAAGGCTATGGACAGGTACAAAAATAATGACAGAAAATAGACTTTTTCTTCATAGTTTGATTTTTTAAATTCATTATAAAAAATTAAAATTAAAATCATACCGCCGAGCACAATAATAAACATATTCATACTTACTAGAACATTTACAATGCTTATAATCCACTCCCCAAGATGCCCGGGGAAAATCTTTTCTAGCGCCCCTAGATAAGGAGAGTTTTCCAAACCACTATATATCGTACCCGTTCCAACCCTAAATATTATCGACAGAAAATAACCAAAAAGAGGAAATATGAGATTTGAGGACACTATATGTATTAAGCTTTTTACCAGATCACGACCCTCAGAAAATCTGCTGGGAGAGCTTACACCCGCATTGGTTGAGACCGCAAAATATAATATGTGCACCAAACCCAAAAAGAACAAAATCAAACAATAGTTTAGAAACTGCTTATTCCGTGTTTGAAAAAATCGCAATAAAAAAAAGGGTGACATAATCAACGTGATCGGACCATTTAATACTGCGCAGGACAATAAAATGCAATACAAAATCCTTTTTAATTTACTTTCTAAATTATCATCCAATAAAATTAAAAAAGAAATAATAGGTAGTATAAAACCCAAATTAGTTGATGTGAGCCAGACCTCCCCAGTACTACAAGAAAAAACAAAAAACAAGGAGAGTATGATTTTTTTTTGAAGAGAGTCCCAGTACTTACAATCAGTCATAAACAAGATTAAAATTGGTAATATCAAAATCAAAAAACCAAACCAAGTTACAACTGCAGCGATCGATTCAAGCCCAACAAAGGTTGTCAAAAAGCCAGCAAACCTTGTAAAAACCAAGTAATAAGACGGGTAGATTAAAGCATCAAACCCTTCCCACCAAACTGAAGCATGTAAAAAAGTCTCGATATATACAGAGTCTTCACCCCAAATTCTTGGTTCCAGCACAAAACCCGGATATCTGAATAAAATAAGAACAGAGAAAACAAGCAGGAAAAACAAAGAATAAAACCAATAATTCTTTGAATTAGAATCGATCGATTTCAGTCGGGAAAGTATTTGCATATAAATTAATCACTCAAGACACTTGAAACTCTAAACGGTCGAGACACTCAAGTTAAATCTTTTTCATCAAAAGTGTCAACTAAATCTTTAAATTCCAATTATCATTTTAATCTTTTTATACAAGTCTGCTGTGTAGTTATCAGAACCTCTGCGATTAAGATATGCGTGATCAAAGAAGTTTCCTGCAAGATAAAAATCTTCTTCCCATAAAAAACCTAGTATATTGTCATAATTTTTAATCAATTCTTTATGGTACCCAGGGGGGTATATGATTCGCATTGCACGTCCTGTACGATTTGTCAGATGGAAACCAAAAAGCGTAACAGGGAGGAACAGGAATATAAATCCAAATGAATTGAATAGCATCGCCATTTAAATCTATCTATAATAGACTGTAGAGATTTACCATAAGAAGTTGCTCTTTAAAATGTTTATCAAAATGGAAGTCTTGGTTGGAGAATAGGTATTTGAAAAAATAGCAGCATATCTGAACAAAGCAAACCTTCAGAGGTACCATCCGAAGACCATTCTGGATTGGTTTTGTCTGAGTATACCCCGCCAACCGAATTGGTGCCATATGAGTTAAAAAGCTAAGAAATACTTTCTATTAAAATTTCCTTAAAGAGGAGATTGTTATGAGCACGAAAGTGTCTAGTGAATCAGGGGTTAATGATATCCACCATAAACTTCTGTCGACTTATGAATAACCCGCTGAGGCGACGAAGAAGCTGAACTTGATCAAAAGAGAACTGAGAATGGGACTTTGCCGGAAGCCAAGACGGCTATTTTTGAATACTTCGAAGGGTTTCGAGTTGCGAGTGAAGTCCAATGTGTAGCTCAAACCCAAAGGTCTACTTTATAAATAAAAAAATGACGGGATAGCTAAATGAAAAGGATAAATCTTTTATTACCTGTGGAAACAATTGCGCGAGAATTAGATTACAAGCTATTTTTTGCAGTGAGCCTGGCAAAAAGAGGTGTAAATGTGATTATTGCGCAAGCAGATTTTTTTAATACCCGTTGTTATAGATTCAAAGGAGGAGTTTTAATAGGGAAAACTATTTTTAAATTTCCTTTTATCAATAAGGACGGTGAATCTAAAACTGAATTACGTTATTACAATGAGTTAAAAAATAACGATATCACCTTTCTTCACTTGGATGAGGAAGCTGCAATATGGTTTGGAGGCGAAGAAAATTGGAAGAAAGAATTAGATCAAAGGCTGAATCCTGATGTGCTCAAGCATATGGATTATATTTTTACATGGGGAAGCTTCCAAGCAAAGCATTTTCAAAATAAGAGCTCCTTGTTCCCGAGTTCGCATATCATTGACTCTGGACATCCAAAGTATGATTTAGGCAAACCGAAGTATCGCGAGTATTATAAGGAAGAAATTGAAAAAATAAAAAAAAAGTACGGACCATTTATTTTAATTAATACAAAAACGGCTGCAGCAAATAACGTGATGGGTATAAAGGGTACATTTCAACTCCCTTCAAAGGTCTGGCTATCAAATATCGCAAGTTTTTCTGAGGAAAGGGAACGGGTTTTTAAAGAGTGGGCTTACCAACATAAAGTTTTAGCGAATATTGTTATTTTGTTACATAAATTAAGTACTAATTTCCCCAATAAAACCTTTGTAGTTAGGCCGCATCCAGGTGAGGATCCTGAATTTTTTAGGCATGTGTTTGTTGGAATAAAAAATATCCATGTAGAGAAATCTGGGCCAGTTCAACCATGGATAATGGCTGCTGACCTGGTAATCCATGATGAGTGCACTACAGGTGTGGAGTCATATTTAGCAGAAGTTCCAACGATTAGTTATAAGTCTGTAGAAGATAAAGAGCTTGAAATTATATTGCCAAATCAATGTGGGGTTGAATGTAAAACAATTGAGGAAGTGATAAAAGCAATATACACTTCGGAACAGAATCCTGAAACCTTTGCAAAAAAGAATTCATTTACTACCTTAACGAAATCGTTGATGAAAAATATTGAGTCAGAAACTTACAATGACTTTATTTGTATGGTAGACAAAATTATCGAAGAAAAGAGGTCAAATAATGCTTATAGCGGCAAGATCTCAATTTTTAAATTGCGTCTAGAAGAAGCAATAAACGAACTGGAACAATTATGTAGAACTATGATAAGAAGGTTTTTCCCCGTAAAACGCCTCAATTATTTATCCGCAAGAGCCCATTTCCCAGGCTTTGACAAAAAGTTAATTGAGAGTAATATTTGCTCTATTGAGCGTATCCTCAATAAAAAGGTGGTATTAAAATTTTTAAGTAGCAGGCTCATGGTTGTGACAAGTGCAGATGATAGAGAATGAATTAGAAATTTTGAGTTTCTCGTATTCAATAAAATCGGTATCTATATAGCAAAAGAACAAAAGTCACCAGAGCAAGGATAAACTCAAGGCAACACCCTCCAATTATGAGAAAAGTCTAATGAATTGTCTGGGCTTAGGGATAAATAGTGTTTACTCAAAACTGAGGAACATGATAGCCCAATTAAAAAAAAGATGATCTGACAAGAACATTTGTCAAAAAAGTTAACATATTAGCTATGCCAGTTTTCTCTGTTGTAGTACCTACATACAATCGTGCGGAAAAAGTTTGCCGCGCTATAAAATCTGTTCTCAATCAAAGTTTTTCAGATTTTGAAATTCTGGTGATGGATGATGGGTCGACGGATAATACATGTGAAGTAGTAAAAGAATTAGCTGATCCACGAATTAAATATGAATGGGCCAAAAATTTCGGTGGTCCTGCCGCACCACGCAATAGAGGAATAAGCCTTGCCAAGGGAAAATATATAGCTTTCCTTGACTCTGATGATTGGTGGATACCTACAAAACTAGAAGAATCATTGGCAATATTAGATCAAGGTTTTGATTTGGTCTATCACGATTTATTCATCGTAAAGAAAACTAACCAAAAATTATTTCTTAAAAAAACACATTCAAGGAAATTAAATACCCCTGTATTTAATGATCTCCTCAAACATGGAAATGGATTATTTAATTCTAGTGTTGTAGCAAAAAAGGAAGTTTTAAATGAGATCAACGGATTGTCAGAGGACCCAAATCTCATTGCTACAGAGGATTATGATTTGTGGCTTAGATTTTCAAAGGTTTCTGAAAAATTTAAAATGATTCCAAAAACCTTGGGATACTATTGGTCAGGTGGGGACAATATAAGTAGCAAACATCAATCTTTCAAAATCTTTACTACCTTGGAAAAGCGATACGCTGAAGAAATTATAGCTTTAGGATTCCCTCAGGGAATTTATTGGATGAATTACCACAAAGGAATGTGCTGTTATAATCAGGGGGGTTATGACTTGGCAAGCAGGTTCTTGTGGCTCATTAAAGGGAGTGAAGCCCCATTGTCAATTCGCATCAAAAGTTACTGGATAATTTTTCTGATACATCTATTGCATGCCAAGTAATATCTTTAGTATTCTTAATACCAAGTTGAAAAAAAAATACTTTTTATAAGTTTGGGAGTCTTAATCTCAGTAGTAGCGTGACAAGATTTCTAACAAGTTAGTAAAACTTTACAGATTTAGAAGTAAAAAATAGGTCAGAAATGAAAATGATACCTTAGATCAAGATTCTTAAATAAGTTCGATACAGTTTTTTTATTCAAATGGAACCTTGCTTAAAACTAATAGAATATTGGTAGGCGTTAAAAATTAATTTTTTGAACTTCTTTCCCAGTTTTTTTCAAGAAACTCCCTTCCCAAAGCTCCATTACATTCTAAGCGAGCAGCTACACGGTATTTATGGTCATCATGAGATCCAGGCATTTTTCCTTCTTCAAGTAGACGGTATGCATTCAAAGTGCGTCTCCTGCTTGCATTTATCTGCAAAGCTGTCAGTTTTTTTTCTTTATCATCCATTGAATCCATATACTCACAAACTAGAGTCTTGATTTCTTCAGGAGAATTCTCTTGCATTTTAAAGTCCTGACTTTGCGAACCACAATACTCTTGCGCCTCCCAACCATTTTCGAACAATTCCTTTATAGACAAAAATCGCCCTTGCAAACGAGAATATACATGTTTCATGATACCCAGATCCCCACTCTTATATGGATAAGCGACGGCCCATACGTACATATTAGGTGTTATAACAGGTTTTTGGAATAGAACCGCAACTTCCACTAATCCGGATTGGGATGCGACGAAAAACTTGCATTCACTAACCAAATAAATATCCATCAAGTCACTTTTAAATTGCGAGAAAGGATAATCTATTACTTTATGCATTTGGGGCAAAGGAGTCATAGTATTATCTCCTAAACGAATTACCCACCCTCCCGCTTCAGTTATAGCCTTTATAGCAGGTATATAGTTGCTTATTGAAGAATTGCGTGACTCCCTTCGACCGAAGTCACCATGAAAACCGGGTTCACGGACATGAAGGCAAACAAACCAGTCCTCTTTCCCCACGCCCATTTTTTTCCTTATTTCTTCTGCTCTCGCAACAGATTCACTTTGTAGCCGAACTGGCAGATAACTATTAAACTGCTCTTCCCAATTAAAAGAATGGGCAACCTGTTTTGAAAAATTTTTCATACTCCTTTTAGGCTGCCATAATGTAATAATACCAATTCTTGGAAAACTATAGCTCTCATCTAAACTCATTCCAAAGCATTTCCTTAACAGCAAATTAAACAAACGAAAAGGGATATATCCTACAGTTAAAGCGAATCTGATCAACTTCTCCCGACAATTTCCATCAAGGGTATAGCAATAATCCGACTCGATTTTATATAATTCTCGATTTGTCAATCGGTATTTCAACAACCACTCTAGATTATAAGGCCTTAAGATATAGAGCTTTTTTCCCTCTCTCCTTGCTTTCAGGAGACCAAAATATATTTCTGCAGCACTATCACCCAACGAATATGGAAGAGGGCTTAAAAGCACTATAGGAAAACTCTTCCTACTGCAAAAAAAATCAATGACCCAATCAATTATCATTTTTTCCTACATACCAAGACCCTCAGTTGATCCCACGAGCCTGGGTAATCAATCTCAAAGTTTATGTTTAATATTTTTTCTATAACCATTAGACTGCCCAGCTACCATATCCCCCAACCTCCATCCACCACTAAATTTTGCCCAGTCACATAATTCGAGAGATCACTTGCCAAATAAGCAATCGCACCACGAAAATCTTCTTCGGTGGCCATGCGACCCAAAGGTGTTTTTTCCTCGTAGCGTCGAACAAATTCTTTGTGCTGGTTTCTAAAGATACCACCCGGTGATATGGAATTGACACGGATACGAGGAGCAATGGTAGTTGCCAACCATCGGGTGAACTGAATTAGCCCACCTTTGGATGCACTATAAGCTGCCGGGTTGCTCATGTTGGTATCTTCATACAAGCTCCAATCAGGACCGTATAAGCCATAGATTGAAGCAATGTTGATGATGCTTGCGCCCTCCGCAGGCTTGAGCAGGGGGGTTAAACCCTGACAAAGGTCAAATATCGCAGTAAGGTTAACTTCAAACGCGCGGCTCCATGATTCGATGGTTTGCTCTTCAAATGACACAGCCCAACCTTGCAAGTCGGAAGTCCCAACAAAAGCGGCGTTGTTAATTAGGATATTGAGTCCCTGATCGCAATTGTTCATCAAAGCTATTAAGTCTGCACGTTCTGTTCTCTGTTCCAGGTCGCAGACCTGACACTCAACTTTTGCACCCCAACGCTCGGTCAGGTCTACACTCAGGCTGTTAAAATTTGATCCTTGCCTATCAACTAGAACTATATCAGCACCCAGTTCAGCCAAGCTATCAGCCATAACTCTACCTAAGCTACCGGTTGCGCCTGTAATTAGCGCACGACGTCCCTTCAAGCTAGACAATTCTTTTATTGTGGTCACAGTTTGTTCTCTCTTAGGTTTAATATGCTTTCAGCTATTTGAAAATCCAGCAAAGTATCAATATCAATCGCACGCTCTCTAGGAACATGCACCACTTTCACCCGACCTTCAAAAGTAGAGTTATGGGTCATCACAAACTCGGGGTTAGCGACATAGCAGACGGTTGCCATGTCATAAACCACTGGAGCATCTTGACGGCGGGCTATGGCTGACTGTTGCGGATTAACCAGCCCGACGGTGCCGTCCGCATTAGTTTTCACCATATTGAAGTAGGGGCTGCGATGAGCGTCGGTGACGGTTATTACCATGTCGGTACCACCTTTTTCATACTCATCCAGACAGTTTTCAATATCAAGCGGCAGCCTCAAGGGTGCTGTAGTGGGGACTGAGATCATTATTTCTGGCAATACACCTGTCGTTTCACGCAGGTAATTGAGGACATGGCACCAAGCCAACCATTCGGGGCTGTCGTCTCGCGCTAATTCTTCCGGACGAATAAAGGGCACTTCTGCGCCATACTGTCGCGCCACTGCGGCAATCTCTTCAGAGTCCGTGGAGACAATAACTCGCTCAACCCGCTTAACCGCAAGCGCATGCTCAATAGACCAGGCGATTAAGGGTTTTCCACCCAATGAGCGGATGTTTTTTCCGGGCAATCCTTTGGAGCCTCCGCGAGCGAAGATGAAGGCAATAGCTTTCATAGGTTAACCTTCCCTACCTGTACCTTTTCTATCTCAGACATCTGCCCTCCAGATTTTGCTGAGTGGCGTGCTGCTTCAATAATTTGCAAAACTTTCAATCCATCCTCACCGGTAACCAATGGTGTTTTGTGCTCTGTTACACACGCTACAAAGTTTTGCCATTCCGCTAGATAACTGTCATCACGCTGGTGTGGTTGGCTAAACAGCTCTCTCCATTGTTTTGCCCCTGCTTCATACAATGATACCTCACCCGTTAAACCATTCCAACGCAGACTGCCTTTTTCACCAATGATAGTACAAAGCCTTGTTGTGTCGTGGCGAATAAAGTCAAGGTTAACCGTGCCAATTAGCTGATGTCCATCAGTTTTTTCTACAAAGCCCAACGTCAAGTATGCAGTATCTTCAACATCAATCTCTAAGCTACTTTGGTGGCTTAATGTAGCTTTTACCCATTCGACTTCGCCAAATATCCAACTCAGATAATCCAGTTCGTGGCTAAGTTCTAATAAAGCACCGCCACCCAACTCACGCCGTGCCGACACACCTTGCCGGTAATCCTTATCCGGGCGCCAAGAAGGTAAATACTGACCAATCTCACAACGTACCGATAACACTTTGCCGATGACACTCTCGCCCAACAGTTTGCGAAAACGCTGGAGAGATGACAAAAACCTAAGATTGTAACCAGTCAGCAAAACCGTGCTCTGCTTTTGGCAGGTTTCAAGCAATTGCATGACACCATTCAGTGAGGCTGATAAAGGTTTTTCGATGAGGAGATGGACGCCCACCTCTGCCAAAGCCTGTGCAGTCGGGATATGAAATGGTGCTGGACTAGCGATAACCGCTATCTGCGGAGCAAAGGCAATAGAATCTTCAATACTAGAAAAACAGCCATTTGAATACTCAGGCACTTCGCTTGTAGCCTGATGTCTCAAAATCCGGATATCGGCGTTCGGCAAAAGCTCTCTTGCTAAACGTAAATGACGCTTACCGATGCTACCAATGCCTACAATCAGGATGCGGTCAATCAAGCTAGGCCTCACAAACTTTTTCAGCACCAAATTGTCGTTCCAGTAATTGAATATCCCATAAAGGGAGATTCAATCCTCCAGAAATAAGCGACTGTCGGGCTTGCTTTAAACCATCACCAATAAAGTTAAACAAATGTGCAGTTGCCGCAGCATCAACCCGAGGGTCAGCAAGACCTGCTGCAAGATGGGTGGCATTACCAACACCACCTGCCAAAATAACCGGTTTAGGCATGTTGGCAGGTAATAAATCTAACAGTTGTAAATCGTAGCCCTGACCCGTGCCGTCTTGATCTATTGAATTGAGATAGAGTTCACCGACGTTATCTTGTGTCACTTGCTCTACCCACTTAGCGGCTTTACCCTCAAGGCATTGACTGCCGCATTCCGACCAGACCTGATAGCCCCCATCCGGCCTAGCTTTGAAATCCATCGCCGCCACCACGCACTGCTGTCCAAACTCACTGGCCAAGTGGTCGATAAAACCATTGTTATCATAAAGCGTAGAATTAACGACCACCTTGTCTGCACCAGAGCGAAGTAACTTGTGTGCGGCTTCAATGGTACGAACACCGCCGCCCGCTGCAATGGGCACAAAACAACCTTCAGTGAGTTTCTTCAGCGCGGCACAAAATTCATCGGGTTTCTTTTCATCCCGAGTGACGTCAAGCACGATTAGCTCGTCAATAGAAAAGGAAATGTGCGAAAAATTGTAATTGGTCTGCAACCAATGCAAGTCACCCACTTTCTGTAAGCGAAAGTTGCGGCTGAGCATAAACTGGCCATTATTGTACAGTAATGTAAATATCAGGCGTTTTTTAAGCATCAGTACTATTGAACCAAAAAGTTTTTCAAGAGCATCAGACCGTTAGACTGGCTTTTTTCTGGGTGAAACTGGGTAGCAAAGATATTGTCTTGCTCATATGCAGCAAGAAACTCAACGCCATAACTACAGGTAGCTCGCTTGCCACTTAAGCCAACTGGTAACATACGATATGAGTGTACAAAATAAAAGTCGGAGGCTTGCTGCAAACCTCGAAAAAGACAATCACCTGACGAGCTATGAACCAGATCAAATCCAATGTGGGGTATTTTATTAGCGCCAATCTCTTGCGCTGTGAACATGTCCACCGTATTGGGTATCAAACCTAGCCCCTTAGTATCGCCATCTTCAGCGCCACGACTTCCCATCAATTGCATTCCAAGACAAATACCAAGAATTTTAGTGCCCTTAGTTTGTACAGCTTCAAAGATGGCCTGATCGATCCCGGTATGACGCAATGTGTCCATAGCTTTTCGAAAAGAGCCGACACCAGGCAGTATAAGTGACTCTGCTCGTGTTATTTCATCCGGATCACCGCTGACTATTGGGTTACAACCAAGATATCGTAGCGCACTCAGCACAGACCATAAATTGCCCATTCCATAGTCAATCACTGTTATATTAGATTTATTCATGTCACCATAAAATTTGGCTTCCAACGGCCATCTATTTTTTCAAAAAGGTCTAGATTGGCATAACGATCAAGCACTAAATCAAACTCAGCTTGCGTCATTTGATAATAATCCAAATACAGTTGTATAAATTCTTCAGGATAATGACCATCGTAAAGACGCACCAGATTAACCGCCTGCTCCCTATCCATGGCGCCACGGCGCGTCTCGATGCAGGCATCCTGATTGGCGCGACCAAAGCCAAATTTCAGGTACATCAAATAGGTATGCAAGGCATAAAGCGCTTGATCATTCTGAGAGAAGTTCGTGAACGTGCCCGCATTTGAATCTTCTGCTTCTTTAAGGCCACAATGCTCTTTAGCTACCAGATAATTTCTATACGGATCCCAGTTCTCAAAATAAGACCAGTGGGTGAGTTGTATATTACTTTTATTTACTTTTTCATCTGAATCGTACTCGAAGAAATGCAACGCACTTTTTGATAATTTAGAAGCTGTTAATACTTTGTCGTAACCCCCCTCTAAATAAACTCGTTTTTGATAATTGACATCGTATATGGGGTTTGCTGAAGTTTCTGTAGATCCACCATACTCTACTTCACCATCTTCACCATAAAAAATCAGATTAATATTATGTGCCATAGCCACTTTAATCGGAGCTGTAGTTATAGAAAGAAGCCAGCCATAATATGGGAATCCCATTTCAATAAACCCAGTTTTGTTAAGCACCTGCATCGCATTATTGTCAGGGTTGATTGAAATATGGTTATAACCACTCTCAATAAAGGCACGTAAATTTTGATCTCCCAAGGGGAGTGTCAAGGCAGGCGTTATGGTTACACAAAGCGGATTCATGCCATATTTGTGCTTAAGGTTGTAGGCAACATAAGACCCATCTTTACCGCCACTACAGGGCACCATACAATCAAACTGACCATCATTTCGCCTGTGCTTATCAAGCAGGTTTACCAACTCAACTTGCCTTGCGTCCCAATCAAGCATTTTTTTCTTTTCTGTCCACACACAGGCGTTACACCAGCCTCTTGCATCGAAGGTGATCCGTGGGCGGGTTGACATGCTTAAGCAATTGGAACACCAGCGCAAATTATCTACGTTCACTTTCATTTATATTTCCCACAAAAAAATTTAAATTGTGTTTGCACCAAGCAGATCATCCGGCCTCCCCACATCCAGCCAAGGCTCATGCATTGGGTAGGCCACCGTCCGTTTTGCCGCTGCCTGCAAACGCTCAAACAGGGTAGGCATGTCACAGTGCACATCGACAGTCAAAAAACTTAAAGCTGCCGGTTCAAGAGCATAAACACCGGCATTGATGTGGCTACGGGCGATGGGCTTTTCTTCAAAACCGACAATTTCAACGCCTTGGGTTTTTACCACTCCGAATGGGTGCTGCCATTCGTGTACGCGCACGGCCATAGAGGCAACGGCGGCGTGTCGGGTATGAAAATCAAGCAGTTCGCCATAGCGGATATCAGTAATCACATCGCCATTGGTGACCAAAAATGGGGCATCAGGCAACGGATTGAGCAAGCCCAACGCACCAGCTGTGCCCAGTGGCGTCTCTTCGCGCAGGTAATCAATTTGTACGCCCAGTCGCTCGCCATTGCCAAAATGCGCTTCAATCATGTGGCCCAGGTAATGAATGGCTAGGACAAAGTGGCTAAAGCCCTCCAACTTGGCGCGATCAATGATATGCTCCAGCATCGGTTTGCCGCCCACGGGTAACAATGGTTTTGGGCAGTTTTCAGTATGTGGGTGTAGCCGCGTGCCCATACCACCGGCCATGATGACCATCAGGTTGGACCGTTTGGGTGCTGTGGAAATTTCGTCCCAAAGGTACAAACCAACAACATGATGACACTCATCAACCACAGGTATCTGCTGAACCTTATTGGCCACCATCAACTGCATCACCAGTTCACGCTCCAACTCAGGTGGCACGACCAGTGGATTACGGCGAATGATACTGGCAATGGGGCTATTCAGATCCAACTTTTTGAGTAAGCCACGCCGTATATCACCGTCGGAGAGGGTGCCTTCCAACACGCCTGCTTCATTAGTCACTAGAACTATCCTTTTCGAGACTTCAATCAGGTTACGGATAGCTTGCTCAATGGTTGCATTAGCGGGGAGGATGGCTTTACGCCAGGACTCATCCTGAGATGGACTGTCATTACCGGTCATTTATTTTCCTTGGCTTCAAATTATCAATCTCAAAGATCATTGAAAGATTTTTTTCAGGATGAATTCGAGCTTTCAGTTTCGAATTAAATTATTTAATTTGATTTGCAGGGCCAGCGAAAAATGATAACAGGTGATATTACCATACTAATGAATGACTTTGGCTCGTTTCTTTTTGCTTCAATTCAAAATGAGAAAGAATAATTTGTTGATTGCTGAACAAGGAATGTCGAATGATAAAGAATATATTCGACCTCATTTTCTGGAAAGTGGTATCATCATATTGCAGAAGCAACAGAATCATCAAAGCCAAGGCAAAACCGGGGAAAAACCATCCATTTGCAATTGAAGTCCAGTCTATAGTCTAAACACTTGGGTTTATGGTCTTGGCTTAGGGTTCTGCTCTAAAGGTGAAAGGTGAAACATGAAAGTTTTACTATGTAGTATTCCTGTTGAAGGAGTAAATGAAAAACTCTCTCGAACCAGAGCCGAAGGACCATTGGGAGTTCTTCCAAAGTTGGCGATTTTATCGTTGATTAAATGGGCGGAACGAAATGGATGGAAATCAGACTCATGCAAGTTTTATGATATTGACATGCTTTACCCAAGTGATGATGACATCAAGGCGTATTTCAGTGAATATCAGCCAACCATCGTTGGGCTTAGCGCGGTCGTTTCTAGTTCTTATGGGCAAGTTCAACGAATTTCTTCAATTATCAGAAAGATGTGTCCAGATGCCTGGATTGTTTTGGGAGGGAATCTAGCCGAGTCTGCTGCAGTTCTTCTTTCGAAAACCGAAGTAGACCTATGTATAAAAGGTCATGGTGAAATTGCATGGGTGAATTTTATTAACTATGTTGAAAAATACAAGCGTGATTGGAACTATGAAGCTTTAGGGAAGATAAAAGGCCTCTGCTATCTCAATAAAATAAAGGAATTAACGTTTAATGGGCCTGAGCAGGCTATCCCCGAAGAAGATCTGCCTTTCCCTGATTACGATTTTTTGCGGTCCGGTTTGCAAGATCAACCGGAGCAGATAAGTAATTATTTTAGGGATGCTCTGGATTGCCATTGGTTTCGTTTTGACGAAAGGTCTTTTGAAGCTCATCGCTTACCGAAAGTTGCCCATGTTCCGACAGCAAATGGATGTGTCGCTCGGTGTACTTTCTGCCAGCGTTCATACCCAGGGTATCAGGTCGCCGATGTTGGATCGTTTGAAGAGCATTTAATAGATTTAAAAAAGAGATTTAATGTGGGTTTCATTAACATAGCTGATGAAAATTTTGGTTCAGATAAATCTCATGCCTATGAAGTTGCTAAAATACTGAAAAAACATGATCTGCTGTGGATAGCAGTGGGAGTGAGATGCACCAGTGTGAAGCATGAAGACATAGCGTTTTATAAGGAGCATAATTGTGTGGCTTTGCAATTCGGCATTGAAACCGGAAGTCAAAAAATACTTGATATTATGGATAAAGTATTTACCAGGAATCACATTAAAACAGTTCTAGAAAGTTGCCGAAAATTATCTATTTTCTCCCCATTAGCTGTGATGGTTGGAATGCCAGGTGAGACTGATGAAACAGCAATGGACACAGGCTCTTTGATTGGAGAAACTGCGGCATCACTCGGAACACACCCAGAAGATATGGGTTATGACCTTTTTTATGCGATAGCTTTTCCGGGGACTCCATTATACGAATATGGACAACTGACCGGGGTCATTGGAAAAACTCTAGAGGAAGAAGCGCAATATTTAAAGACTGTCAGTGATGCAGGAATCTGGAAAAGGTATTATGTCAATCTCAATGGTGCTCCGATGAAAGATGTTATTTTTTGGGATTGGTTGGTGAGATTGGAAGCATCGCGTATTTATCAGCAGAACAAAGGTAACTTTTCTTCAGAAAATAGTGATTATGCGGAGATTTCAAAAAAGAATCAGGAACGAGCCCTAAAGTTGAATCCTCATATGGGATTAAAGTATTCTTCTATTAAATTTACAGGCATAACACAGTTTCTCGATAAATGGGTCGTTGGGAATTCTATCCTTGATAAGCTGCCCAGGATTATCCTTTACCCCTTGGTGAAGTATTTAGTTTATTTCGAATTCTTTGTGCAGGGCATTATCCCCTCAAATAACAAGCACAATATTTTTAGTGAGAAAAGGAAGAAAGCTGTTGTACAAATTGATGATTCTTTTTTGAAGAAATTGAACCTCGGGAGTAAGAAGAGAAATACTTTAAGGACAATTGTTACACAAATGAAGAAACAGAGGGCTGTGCAGTAGATAGCTGAGAAAATGTTATCAGTATAGATGCCCTGCGTAACATGTGCTTGTACAGTTGGTCTCTCGGTTAAGACATTTTAACAGATTTTAAGCGGCATTTTTCTCCTCCTCTGAGTTTTCAAAAACATATTGTTGATAAAGTGGCCTTCCATCCTAGAAGGTCTGCATGGGCGTTCTGCCTTGGCAGTGTTTTCCTTGATTGGTTCTCTCGTTATTATAATATTACATGAAGTCGTCCAGGTCCTTTTGGATTCCTTCAATGGATTTGTAGAGCTTCTTTCTGAAGGCGACTTTATAGAACTCGTTCTGGACGGTCTGGTTGAGACGCTCCGTGGAACCATTGGTCTGCGGATGTCGCACCTTGGTTCTAGAATGTTCTATTCCACTCAGATGTTGGTTCTGAGCCATTGGTTTCTCCTTTAAGTTAAATAAGTTTAGGCAAACTTATCTTAACCGAGAAACCATGACTCTTCTCTTCGAAGGGTCCCTATCTGTCAACGCTTTTCGTTACTAGGCCAGTATAGACATGCGTACTTTGAGCGTGGTCAGAGTTAAAGGGCGAGTCCTTTAACGCACAAACACCAACAACATCTTGCTTCATTTCAATCAGCAACTCAAGAGTTCGACGTGAAAACTCTACAGCACCAATGAAAGCAATCTTCATGTGTTGCTCAAATCAAAAAAACGTTTCATAAGAATATCTTCCAACGGCACCTTTACCAATGTATCTACCACTCGCCCACTGGCACCACCCTCGCCATAGGGGTTTTTGACAGTTTCCAGTATTAACTGAAATTCTTTAGAATAGAGTTGTTGTATGGCTGTGGATATAGACTTTTGTTCAGGGTCGCAATCAATCACACTCTCCGCCTTGAGTCGGCCCCGTTGTCGGTCACCGATATTGATTGTTCCCTTTCCAAAGCTGGGAACTTCAAGTAAACCACTGGAGGAGTTACCCACCACTCCGTCCACATGCCTGACACATGAGAGATATCTCAACTGCCCCAAGGAAGCGTATGACTGAGCGTGCGGGTGACCGGATACAAACTGTTTAATCATATTTATTATCACGCGACCATTGGTGTCTGCATTGGGCATCGTAAAAATCAGATGTGTGTCCTCAAGCGTTTTCAACGCGTCAAGTAGTTCGGCCATCTGTTCTGCAGAAGTAGAATTTTCCAATGTGACTGGGTGGAAGGTAATTAGAAGGTTTTTGGCTCCCAGTTCAAACTCCAGAGCAGCTTCCAACACCTGGCGCTCAAGAAGATCCAATTTCTTGATATTGTCAATTCCTAATCCCCCCACCAGGAATACTCGGTCAGGGCTCTCCCCAAGCTGGATCACCCGTTTTCGATATTCCTCCGTTGCAACAAAATGCATATGTGACATTTTAGTGATCGAATGACGAATCGCTTCGTCGAATGCACCTTCTGTGGACTCGCCTCCATGAAGGTGCGCCACAGGAATTCTAGCTACCAAAGCTGCAGCAACGGCAGAAAAAATCTCATACCTATCTCCCAGCACCAACATCAAATCAGGTTGAAGTTGCTGCAAAGCTTCTCCAAAACCAATCAACCCCAGCCCCATAGACTTGGACACCCCCACCGGAGCATCAGAACTGAGCAACATCTCTACCTTCCGGTCGATAAGAAATCCGTCTTTTTCGATCTCACGGTAGGTAAGACCAAACTCCGGCGAGAGGTGCATACCAGTCACCACGATCTGCAAGTCAAGGTCCGGTGTCTCACGAATACCTTCCATTACCCAGCGCAACAGACCATATTCAGCACGGGTACCCGTAACCACACATATCTTCCGTTTCATAATTCGATCAACTCATCAACTTCAAAATTACGCGGTGCTTTACAACCCTGAACCTCGTCCCAGCGCATGGGTGACAGGCCGGTGCCAGGACGTTTGACCGTGAGATTAACTCCGCTAAAAACTTCACCCTCACGAATAGCATGCTTAGCTACCAGCGATTTGCGGACTATAGGTATGTTTTTTAGCTCACTGGAACTAGGGCGTTTTATACCATCTCCCATAGCTTTTTCTATATTACGGATACCAGCCACCATTTCTTTAAGCTCTTCCGGCTCAAGACTTGCTTGATGATCCGGCCCTGGCAATCCTCTATCAAGGGTGAAATGTTTTTCGATTACCCTTGCCCCCAAGGCAACTGCGGCAATAGCTACCTCGATACCCAAAGTATGGTCTGAATACCCCACCTGCACACCAAAAGTGTCACGAATCGAGAGCATTGCTCTAAGGTTTACATCCTGCATAGGCGTAGGATATTCAGTATTACAGTGAAGTACAGTAATATACTCACGAGATGTTCCTGCCCGCTCCAATATATCCAAAGCCGTTCCAATCTCATCCATGACAGCCATACCAGTCGATAGAATTACAGGCTTTCCGAATTGCCCTACATGTCTCAAATACGGGAGGTTTGTAATTTCACCGGAGGGAATCTTGAAGCTATCCAGTCCAAGCTCTACCAGCAAGTCAATACTTTCCAGATCAAAACCAGTAGATAAAAATTTAATACCGTGCGACTTACAGTGCCTAATCAAATCCAAATGCATGTCACGAGTCAATTCAAGCTTTCTGATCATAGCGTGTTGGGATTCGCTCTCATCCGTTATCTTATTCTGGTACGCAGCTTTTTTAGCACTTTTAATTACAATTCGATCTGCGTTGAAAGTTTGAAACTTGACCCAATCAGCACCCGCTTCAGAGGCAACATTTACAAGTTGTCGCGCCAAGCTTATATCCCCATTGTGATTCACACCCGCTTCAGCAATAACCAAGGTATTCATATTATCCACTTGGGTCATGGCATTAAAGCCCCCGCTTCGCAGTCGGAAAGCACTTGCCTTCCCATACCTATGAAGCAATGCTCACCGATTTTCGTACCTTGCCGAACACTACTTCCGCTACCAACAAACGTTCCCAAGCCGATTTGGACACCACCGTTTATCGTAGCCGACGTAGCAATATGGCAATGGTCTGAAATAATCACGTCATGCTCTATTAGGGACTGGCTATTTATTATGCAGTTTCTCCCAACCACTGCTCCCGCATTGATAATAGCACCATGCATAACAATGGTTCCTGCGTTCAGCGTAGAATGGGGGGAAACATAGGCGTGCGGTGAAACGATCGCAGGAAACTCACAATTATTTAACTTTACCTGGTCGAAAAGGCGTATTCGCGGCTCCGGGGACTTAATCTGCCCCACAGCAATTAAGACATTCGGACATTCTTGGAGTAACAAAGGCAAGTCTCCATCCGTACCTAACACAGAGTAATCAAGAATTTGGGAACCTACCTCATCAGAAAGCCCCACTAATCCTTTCACGCTAAAGCGCCCTTCCCTCTCAATCACATCAATGCAAGCCTTTGCATGGCCACCAGCCCCAACAAGTAAAATCGATTCCTGACTCACCGTACACCCTCTATTTCCATATGGACGCTACTCGGTAAGTTGATCAAGCGTTGACTCAAGGATTCTGCTACAGGCAGCTCCATTTTTGGACAATCTAGGTAAGGATCCAAATGATGCATTAACATCCAAACAGGTCTAGTCTGCAAACCTGCATCATTAGTCGCAGCAAGAATAGCATCTTTTTGGTCAGCGGAAAAGTCATCAAGCATTAATGTTTGCAACCAATAATTGCTACGGCAGTCTTTGGGTTCAGAGAAAATAAGCAATTGAGAGATCTTGGCAAACGCCTTTTGATAACATTCATATAGTCTGCGTTTTTCTTCTAAAAAACTAGGGAGTAGTTCTAATTGAGCACAACCTAGAGCAGCGTTAATATTTGGGAGACGGTAATTATAACCAGTTCTATCATGAACATAATCCCAGCGGTGAGGCACCTTGGCAGTAGTAGTAAGGTGCTTGGCATGCTTCGCCAACACAGAATCATTGGTAATTATCGCTCCACCACCACCTGTAGTAATCACCTTATTACCATTGAAGCTGAGTGCACCCACCAATCCAAAAGTTCCCATATGGCTTCCCTGATAAGTACTGCCTAAAGATTCTGCGGCATCTTCGACTAGAACCAGATGAAAATCTTGAGCAACGGCCAGCACCCCATCTATATCTACGGGATGACCAAAAGTATGCATAGGGACTATTGCCCGTATTACTCGACCTGTGGTTTTGTTAAAGCATTGACCTTTTCGAGTTTCTGTAACATCCTGAAGGTATTCGCGCAACGCTTGAGGATCTACTCCAAGAGTACGTTCTTCACTGTCAACAAAATGCGGAGTTGCACCGCAGTATCTAACGGCATTTGCGGTAGCAACAAAGGTCATAGCGGGGATAAGCACTTCATCGTCAGTTTTGACTCCTGCCAACTGCAGAGCAATATGCAATGCAGAAGTACCATTAACCACTGCCACAACGTGATTGACCCTTGTATAGTCAGCCAAGTCTGACTCAAAACGACCAACAAACTTGCCAACCGAAGAAACAAAAGTTGAATCAAGGCATTCCTTTAAATACTTCCACTCATTACCATTAAAACGAGGTTCGTGAAGCACAGCCGAATCAGAACCTACAACCGATCGGATAGCATCAACGACCTGGGTGGCAAGAGTAGATGGTTGGGGTATAATATTCACAAGTTGTATATCTCTGGCTTATAAGACATAAGATGAGAGGATTTGCAGAACCATGCTACTGTTTCTTTCAAACCTCGATGAAAACCTTCAACATTACCATATTCAGGTTGCCAGCCCAACAATTCGCCAGCCTTTTCATTCGATGCACATAACCTTTCCACTTCACTTTTTGTAGGACGAAGACGCTGTTCGTCAGAAATGATCTCAATCTCCGTTTCCATTACTCTTGCAATAGCGTGAGCAGTATCCCCTATAGAAATCTCAAAATTACTACCGATATTGATCACTTGCCCCACACTTTTTTCTGATTTCAATGCAGCGACAAAGCCAGCCACCGTATCAGTCACATAGTTAAAATCCCGGGTAGGGCTCAAAGCACCCAACTTAATCTGCTTTTCCTCATTGGCAATTTGGGTGATGATGGTGGGAATCACAGCCCTGGCAGATTGGCGAGGACCATAGGTGTTGAACGGACGCAAAATAGTTACCGGCGTATCAAAGGAAGTGTAAAATGACATGGCAATTTGATCCGCGCCAATCTTGCTGGCCGAGTAAGGTGATTGACCCTGGAGCGGATGGTCTTCAGTAATCGGCACAAACTGCGCCGTGCCATAAACTTCGCTGGTGGAAGTATGCACTACCTTAGAGACACCTAAGTCGCGAGCCGCCTGGACAATGTTCAAGGTGCCTTTAATATTTGTATCAACATAGGTACCGGGTGAATGATAGGAATAAGGGATGGCAATCAACGCTGCTAAATGCAATACCGCATCACAATCCTTCATAGCAGTACGAACGCCGTTTGGATCGCGAATGTCGCCAGCAAACACCTCAAACTTGCCCTTCACATCATCATCGCAATGATCCAGCCAACCCCATGAATTGAAGGAGTTGTAGAGCACAAAAGTACGCACATCATAACCAGCGCGAACCAACGCTTCCGTTAGATGGGAACCAATGAATCCGTCTGCACCTGTAACAAGTATTCTCATAGTTATTTGATGGGTATTAGTGTTTTTTTTATTCTATAGCTATGCAGACTTTTTACCTTCCGCGATCCGTATAATCTTGACTCTGCATAGGCTGTCGAAGTGCTTATCGGTATTTAACATATGAGCAACTATACTCAAAGATTTGTCTCCTTGTAAAAAAATATAAAGGCGAACTCTATTTCCGAGTCATTGCTCTAAAGCTTGGACTGCTCTTGCAGAGCTGGTCATAAGTACCTTGCGCCACAACCCGTCCTTGTCCCAATTCTACGATGACGTCACAATGCTGCACAGTAGTTAGGCGGTGAGCGATGATTAAGATGGTAAGATCTGGACTAAGCCCTTCGATAGAACACATCACCGATTGTTCTGTGGCATTGTCCAGGGCACTGGTGGCTTCGTCGAATACCAGTACACTGGCCTGTTTGTATAGAGCGCGTGCAATTCCGATACGTTGGCGTTGACCACCACTAAGACGAATACCGCGTTCCCCCACGAAGGTATTATAACCCTCAAGTTGCTTTTTAATAAAATCAGCAATTTGAGCCCTATGAGCCGCCTGCATCACCCTTTGCAAGTCAATCTCATCCAGAGGCACACCAAATGCTATATTCTCAGCAATCGTGGAGTCCGCCAAAAAGATGCTCTGCGGAACATGAGCAATGGTTCGTTGCCAGGCTCTGACATTTTTTTCAGTAATGGGTTGACCATCAATTAAAAATTTACCCTCGGTTGGATAAAGAAGCCCCATCAACAAATCCAAGGTAGTACTTTTTCCACTGCCTGTACTCCCAACAAAACCCACTCTAGCCCCTTTCGGGATTGTGAGGTTGAGACTATCCAATACCCAGGGCTCCTCACTATTATAACGAAAGCGGACATTATCGAAACGCATGAACTCTCGAAAGTGGAGTGACACAATATCTGTTCCGATTTCTTCTTCCAAGAAGGGTTGATCGAGGAGTTCAATAGTATCGATCATCGAAGCTCGGCTGCCGACTATACCTGACCATGAGCCATAGGCCTGCTGCAAAGCCGGTAGTAATCTTTGCGTACCAAGCGCCAAGGCACCAAGTGTTGGCAAGGCGGTAGCTACTCCACCAGGCTGATTACTCAGGCCATATGCCAGAGCAGCAATCAGGGTTATTCCCAGTGCTTCCATAGCAAAGCGCGGGCTTCCGGCAATAAATAGATTACCTGCCATCGCCCGCTTCAAAGAGAAATCGGCTTTACTGTAGATATTGCAATAAACGGATTGCGTCCCATCCAACAACACATCACGAATACCACCAAGTCCTTCCTGTAATGTCTTTATCACCTTGGTTTGTGCGCTGGCTATTTGCTCGCTATTAAGTTTTAATTGCCGACGCGTCAAGACAGTGACGAGCCCGTAGCTAAGCCCAAAACCCCCAGCCGCCACCAAAGCCACCACTGGGTCGATGGCAATCAAAGTACCTATTATAGCCACCATTGACACTGCGGAACTGACCAGCAATACAAATAGAGTAAGCACCGTAACGGTGTGACCTACTTTACTTGTTGCACCACTAATAATATCACTGCTGTTACGGGATAAATGCACACTATAGGGTTGGTAGAGAGTGCGTTGATAAACATTTATACTCAAGTCTGTGCCACTGGCAAATGCGAGTCGAGCACTTACCCATAGAACAAACATACGGATTGCTCCTGCCATCAATGCTGCTGTAACAAAAGCAATGGTAAGGGGTAATACCAATTGGTCGGCTGAAGTGAATCCCGTGGCCTTCACTAAATTCGCAACAAGAGGATGATTGAAAACCCTTTCAGGTGAGATGAGTATACCAAGAAACGGTAATACAGCACCCAGGCTAACAATTTCCGCAAATGCACTAATCAGCATCAAACCTAGTAGAAGTACGAATTGAAATTTGCGACGCTGACTGAGATGGTGCCAGATACGCAACATCAATATAAGAGTTCCATTAGTTGAAACAACAGAGTTCATAGAAGAGATACTCTCTGATTAACTTCCTAGCTTAGACTTAGCGGTTTACTTTAAAGTTATCCTTCTACCCTTATTTCAAACTTTCGTAGCATTTCCAGCCCCTAAGCATTCATAGTCCTATCATATGTTAACATAAACATTGCTTTTGCAATCAATTGGCTTATTAGCAACAGGAAAAGGTTCTGTTATATTCATTTCTCGCATATTAAAAAAGAATAAGATCTCCTCCACTTTGCTCTGACAGTGATTCTTAAAAAACATAAAAAGCAAGTTTGTCCCCACCCAATAAACACCATTACCTTTTTGAGTATATTGCAAGTTGATCTTCGCCCATTTTCAGCATATGATTTGATTTAGAAAAATCGAAAATCCGTTGACAGGCAAGCGGAAGATCGGCAGTCAAACTCTCTGAGATGAAAAATTTTGGGTTCTCCAATCAAAATGGTTGTAATAATTTCTACATGATACAGTACGTATCTTATAGACAAACCCCCTAATCTTCAGACAATTTATTGAGATGTTATTATGAAAAAAATGCAAGAGTTAGAAAATTTTTTCGCTTTTAATGCAACAACAGACTCATCAATAATAGGGTTATTAACGTTTTTGGTAAATTTGGTCTTAGCCGCAGCTTTGTCTTATTGGATTGGAAAAGTCTATGAGAAACATGGGACAGCACTTTCAAATCGTCGCGCTTTTGCACAAAATTTTATATTGATCACACTCACAACAATGCTGGTAATTTCAATTGTCAAATCATCACTTGCACTCTCATTGGGGTTGATAGGGGCATTGTCAATTGTGCGTTTTCGAGCAGCTATCAAGGAACCTCAAGAACTTTCTTACCTCTTTCTCGCTATTGCAGTAGGTTTGGGAATGGGAGCGAACCAACAAGTGATTACAATTATTGCCATAGCTTCTATTATTGGAATTTTGCGAATCAGAGCTTATTTTGAAGGAAAAAGTGAGAGAATTAAAGGCTGGGATCCAAAATTATATTTAACGGTTTCAACAAATAACGTAAAAGCCTTGCCCTTAGAGGGAATAACAAAAATTATTACCGGTATCTTTAGCCGCGCACGTCTCAAAAGGGCAGATAGTTCCAATGGTGCATTGGAAGTCCTATTTCTTGTTGAAACTAGTAAGGAAGATGACCCGCACAAAATTGAAACTGAACTCAGGGCTCTAGATGAGGATGTAAGAATTACACTTTTGGAATCGAAATAGTGTGGCACCCAAGGACTTCTTAATAAAAAGTGCTTCTCTTTTAAAACGTTATTATGCGTAGTCGTAAAAAGTTTTGGGTTTTAGCTATTGCAGGAATTCTCTTTGTAGCCCTAGCAGTCCTCGATAACTCCCATGGACTGGAAAAGTACTACAAAAAACTAATAGGTCAACTTGTAGCCAAAAAGACTCTAATTAAAAGAGATATTTTACAAGCCGTCGTCGATTTGGGAATGGTGGGTTTCGGCGAGCGAACTCAATTGCCTTTAATGAGGATCAGTTTATCCCGGAATGATATCGCTCATATTCAGCACCTTTACAGCCTATCTTTGCGAGTTGAGGTGGGTTCTCCAATCAATTGGATACCTTTTAACAAGCTCAATGATTGGCGAAAAGCCGAGCTAGAATTAAAAGGTAAAAACTATAAGATCAAATACAAATATCAGGGACGTTCCCCTTCCGGGCATCATTATGGTCGCTATAATTCTCTGGCAATTAAATTACAAAAAGGGGAGCTTATTGAAGGTACTAATCGTTTTAATCTCATCATAGGTCCAAGAATTGCGTTGTCCGTGATCCAGAAATTATTTTTTGCCGAAGAGCTTGGGATTATTACCCAACGGCACAAATGGGCTCGTGTAAAAATTAATAATTGGCCTGAGAGAGTATTTCATTTTGAGTATCCTCTGGATAATGACTTTATGGAATCAAGGGGGAATTCTTCTTATTGGAGATTGGCATACAAGTGGCCTGTTGCCTCCAGTCATAAATCCTTAACCTATATCCACGATCTCTATCCAGTAACTACTGAGGATACATCGATTCACCCCCTTTTGGATATACCTGGATATGGGCTTATTTCTTTCAAGCAACTTACTTCCAGATTAAAAACTTCTCTCGTAAATCTGGGTATCCCAGAGGGTAGCCATAGGTCTATCATTGAGAGGTATCTGGCTTTTCATGAAGCTATCATAAATAAAGATTCGGACAGGATGCTCCAGTTTTTTGATCAGGATTATATTGCTACCTACGCGGCATCACGTTTGTTTTTGGCTTTCGGTAGTCATGGTGCTACGCCAGATAACTTTTTCAACTTTTATAATCAGGCGAATGGATTATTTTATCCTGCGATCTCACGAGATGACTGGGAATATAACGCGCTTTCTTTCATCCCACAACAAAGTATAGAAAAGCAACTTTACCAACTTCCTTTATTTCGTGTGCTTTCGCAGGACGACTCATTTAGGCAGAAAAAATACAAAACTATTAAAAATGTAATCGATATATACCCTTTAAACATTGAGAAAAAATTAAAAGAAATTCAAGAAACACGTTTTGACCACTTGAATTTTGGTTGGGCAGATGCTGTGATTAAGAGAATCCTCCCAATTACTAAAGATACCCACAGTTTGTTGCAGCTAAACACTCCCTTGGCGGAATCCAATACTTCAATCGCGGGTTACAACCTTAAGGTTCTTGCGACTTATTTGTCTGAGGCAAATCCATCTTTAACAGTTTGGGCGAAAAATAATATTTTAACTATTGCGGTTGAACCACGCTCTATGAGTGCCATTGGTTTTGACCGATTAGAAATTAGAGGTTTTGATGCAAAACTTGGGATTGCTGGGTCGAAAAATATTTCCTTAACGCAATTTCGAGATAACAAAACTACTATAAAAAATATTCCTGTAGAAACCTTCAAAGTGTCTAGTGATGGAGTTTTGAATTTGACAGATTTTGTAAAGAAACTAGAGTTTTTTAATGGCTTGGATTACAACTCTAATCTTCTTAAAACAAAGTATGTTTTAAAAGTTGAGTTAGACGGTGTTGAGGTGGGGACTTTGACCAACGATGCATTGATGATTGAAATGGGCAACCGAATCATGGAAGAGGAAATTCCGAAAAGCAATATTACCATTAAGCTAGGTGCCGACAGTGCCTATCCAGACGTCTCTTCCGCTATGCTTGAGCCTGAAAATCTTACCGGGCTGGATCGGTTTAATGCAATTCAGGAAAGATTCCCTCACATTAATATGTCGAAAACTAATAAAAATGAACTGATTATACATCCCGGCGTGTATGAAATTGTAGATGATTTCGTGGTTCCCAAGGAACTAAAGGTCATAATTGAGTCGGGGACAACGTTACTGATGGGCGAGAAGGTTGTCCTTGTTGGCTACCAAGGTGTGGATATCAGGGGTACGGCTGACGCTCCTGTTATTGTCAAGGCGCTTAACCCCTCAAAACCATATGGAAGTATTGGGTTTTTAGGTGGCGAGAAAACTAAGAGCACCATTAACTACTTTTATCAATCCGGAGGTAGTGAGCGTTGGATAAATGGCATATTTTTTTCAGGCGGCTTTTCTATTCATTATAACAAAGAGATCGTACTGCGTAATAGTCGCATAAAGGATAACTATGGAGGTGATGGAGTCAACTTGAAGTATGTCGATGACGTGCTAATTGAAAGCACCCTTTTTCAAGATAATTCCGTAGATCATTTGGACCTTGACTCAAGTAATGGTAGGGTTATCAATTCAAAATTTTTTAACTCTAAACCAAAGGACTTGAATGGGGATGGGATTGATGTTAGTTTTTCCAAAATGTTGATATTCCATTCGAGCTTTTCTGGTTTCAATGATAAAGGGATCAGTATTGGAGAGCGTAGTAGCGTAATTATTCAGAGAAGCAGGCTTGAAAATAATAACATTGGTGCGGCGGTCAAGGACTTGTCCCGTGCATTTTTTATCAATACTGACTTTAAGAGCAATTCTAAGGATATCGCAGCCTACCGGAAAAAACGTTTTTTTGGTGGTGGATACGCTTATATTCAAACTTCGAGTTTAGATGAAAATAAAATAGTATACGATGTCGATAGACAGTCTAAATTATTTATATTGGATAATCAGTTAATTCAAAAGGCATCGAAATTTAACCCGAAGAACGTCGACATAGGGTCAATTCTTAAAACATTTGCAGAAATGAGAAACCGCCCTGTTGATTCACAACTACTGGATAATTGACAATTGGGATTAGATTGTATAAATGCTGACGAATGGAGATTTGAGAGGAAATTTTTTATAGAAAATTATTCTGAAGCTGAAGTCATAAACAACATAAAGCAGCACCCTGCCATCTTTAATGAAATATTTCATAGTCGACAAGTAAATAATGTTTATTTTGATAGCTTGGAATTTGAAAATTATCTCGCCAATGTGGTAGGTGATGCTGAGAGAGAGAAAGTTCGTGTCCGCTGGTACGGAGAAAGATTTGGCAGGATTGAAAATTCTGTGCTCGAGTTTAAAATTAAGAGGGGGTATTTGGGACGTAAAGAATACTATCCATTGAAAGCTTTTACTGTCGACGAAAAACGTGAGACGTTTGATTTGCCAAAGATGATAATGCAAACCAAATTACCTCCTCGAATTCGTCACGATATTCGATCACTACTACCGCGTCTCGCAAATTCATATTTGCGACAATATTTCCTTTCCGCAGATAAGAGGATTCGATTAACTGTTGATACAGACTTGCAATATTTTCAAATTGACCACCTGCGCGCCGGATTTCGGGAACAAATTTTAGACCCTCAAAGTATTGTTATTGAACTTAAATATTCTTCCTCTGATGAAATTGATTTTTATGCCAGAGAAGTTGCAAATAATTTTAAATTTCGCGTGACTAAAAATTCAAAATATGTAAGCGGGGTTAATGAAATATATTTTGAAGGCAAATGAGTCTCTCGCATTACACCCAATTTAGATATTCATAAATTTTCTATACTTCTGGTAATCCCGATAACGAATATTAGAAAAGGATGACTTTATAGCTTGCTTAATTCAAAATTTTTAAAAAAAATATTTACCCAGGCTATGTTTGCGGGGCTTATGATGGCCGTAGGGATGTATTGGTATAAACATAACTTGTTTCCGATGATGTACCTTAGCAAACTGAAAAGATCTGTGACAAGATTTGTGATCGGTGGCCCCCCCATTTATATACCTCTAACTCCAGCACCACTTAACCAGAAAAACACCTTAATCACAAGGTACTCAGCTGGTACTCCAGTATTCATAGACAGGTTATATTACGATTCGATTGGTGATAGAAGGCTTGAGGGTTTATATCTCGTTCAAATACCTAGGCATCACAAAAAATCGATAAAAATAAGTTCTGCTAAAGCTTTAACTATTTATAGATTGATTTCCTTAAATAATGATAATAGAGTGTTTAGCGACTATGAAAAGACTAGCATTAAAGTTAATGTTATTGGTCATACAGCGGTGCATACAGATGTAATTAAAAAGGATTTTTTGGCAGGTACAATAATACTTCCTGTTGGTGGTCCTATTACAACTTCTCCCATACTAATTTCAGTTTCCGGACAATTAACTCCAGAAGTTGGCTTTAAAGTGGATGAAATCAAATAGCCACGGTCGATTCCTGGTAAATATTGATGCAATAATTGATGTGTTAGGATAGGTTTGGTAATTACTTTTGGACAGTCAATTAGGGCAAATAATTAACCTTAAAAAGTATAAATTTAAGCAATGGGTCGTGTTGAACAAGGGACAGGACTTTCAGATGCTGTAGCCTCCGGCTCATTTGTGGCCGCACGCCGGAAGCAATGCGCTTTATGTAGTGAAAGCTTAGAAACTGTTATCGAATTGCCGGACTTGCCGCTGACAGACACATTTTGCCGTGAGCCTGTTGAAAACCCACTTAAGGGTGTTGATCAGCGGTTACTTTACTGCTCTGCGTGTGGTCATGGCCAACTTGAGACCCAGATCGCTTCAGAATTCCTCTATGGTTCAAATTATTGCTTTCGCACTTCAACCAGCATAACGGCTAGAAAAGGTACCGAGTTCTTTCTCGCATTACTTGAGGAAGTTGCGCCAGGTCAACACTTTAAGTGTGTCTTAGATCTGGGATGCAATGACCTTTTTCTTCTTTCGAAGCTAAAAGATCGCGCGGATATTCGTATCGGAATTGATCCAGTCTGGAAGGGTAGGGAATTGGAACGCGATGATTCCTCTATTACCGTTTATGGCGAGGACATTGAGAACATTGAGTTGTCTGGACTGAAAGCAAAACCTGACCTTATAGTTTGCAGACATACTCTTGAGCACATATTTAACCCTATGGCTGTGCTCAATTCTTTGATGGAAGCTGCAGCTCCTGATGCACTTTTTATTTTTGAGGTGCCAGGGTTTGACTGCCTGATTAACAGGGGTCGATTTGATCAAGTTTTCCACCAACATCTTCAATATTTTTCTCACGAATCGTTTTTGAATATGATAGAGAAATCTGGTGGACAATTCTTATTACATCGGGAAAACTATCATGATTGGGGTGCTATGGCAATGGCTTTTAAGCGGTCAAGCAAAGAAAAAGAATCTAGCAAAAAAACACTAGCACCTTGTTTGAACAAGATAAAATTACATTATAAGATGTTTCAATTTCAAATGGAGGCAACCAAAGAAACTCTTATAGCATTGGATGGAAACAGAATTTATGGCTTTGGTGCAGGACAAATGCTTCCTGTACTCGCCTACCATATAGGAAATGATTTAGGTTGCTTGACAGCAGTGCTAGATGACGATCTCGATAAAGACGCTCTCAGTTATTGGAACCTTCCTGTAAAAATAATGCTTTCCAGTCGAGCGCAAGATATCTCCGAAGCTTCGGTCCTGATCACTGCTATAGATAACGCGCAACCTATCCTTAAAAAGTTACTGGTCAATCGTCCAAGGCATATCATTTATCCATTTAGCATTATTTAATCAAAATTTTACGTTAGCTGGGAGAAAGTTGAAATGTCAGATGACAAGACAAAAGAACCACAGAACCAATCTCAAATTGAAGATTATCGCCGGTTAGGGCCTGCTGCGATGGGACCTTGGAGCAGCCATATATGGAGGGAAGACCCAAGCCATATGTCTTTTCTCATGTCTCGCTATAAATTTGTCTCCAAAATGTTAGCTGGCAAAGAGAGCGTACTAGAAGTTGGCTGTGGTGATGCATTCGGAACCCCAATCGTCCTTCAAACTGTGGGCAAGATTCACGGGATTGATTTCGAACCGTTGGTTCTTGATGATACAATCAAACGTTATAGTGTGGATACCACTAGTCGTGCAACCTTTGCCGTTCATGATATGACTATTGCCTCGGTTCCTGGGAGGTTTGATGCGGTTTTTTCTCTAGATGTTATCGAGCACATTCCTGAGGCAATGGAAAAAGTGTTTCTTGATAATATTTGCGCGTCTCTTTCTCCTCAAGCTGTGTGTATTTTTGGAACCCCAAATATTACCGCGAATGAGCATGCCAGCCCAGCAAGCAAGGTGGGGCATATCAATCTAAAAAGTGCGGAAACCCTAAAAGCACTTTTATCAAGTAAATTTTATAATGTTTTTAATTTTTCCATGAACGATGAAGTTATTCACACGGGTTATTCTCCGATGGTACATTATCTTTTTGCTGTCGGTACTGGTTTAAAGGATTAGATGGTAAGTATTGGGAGTGCTGCCAGCAAAATAAATTTTTTTGCTAATTTTGCTAAACAGTTGGGGTTTATTATCCGAACTTGCAATTAGAGGTTTTTTAAATGGATTTAAAACTGTCAGGGAAAAGTGCCTTGGTTACGGGAGCTGGGCGTGGATTGGGCAAGGCAATTGCAGAGCGCTTGTCGTGTGAAGGAGTGAGGGTTGCTGCTGTTTCACGAACTGAATCCGATTTAAAAGCACTCATATCAAATATCGGTGGTGAAGCCTCGGGCCATGTTGGTATCGCAATGGACTTGGCATTAGAAGGTGCTCCAGAGAAAGTCCTGAAGAAGTTAAAGGATGCTGGCTTTGGTCCGATTGATATTGTCATCCATAATATTGGTGGAACAATGCAAATTTCTGACCCATTTTGCTCAATTGAAGATTGGCGTCGTGTTTATAGGTTTAATTTTGAGGTGGCAGTTGAATTGAATAGAATGCTTGTCCCTGATATGCAGAAGAGAAAATGGGGAAGAGTGGTGCATGTTTCATCTATTTCTTCGATGGAAAACCACGGCCCTGTTACTTATTGCGCCATTAAAGCCGCTTTAACGGCATATACGCGTAGCTTTGGTGGTGTTGTTGCCCCTGATGGAGTGGTTGTTTCTGCTATCCTTCCTGGTGCTGTTTTCACCGAAAAGGGCTATTGGGACGAAGCATCTAAAAAGCGCCCAGAGCATGTACATAAATTTTTAAGTGAGCGCCAGAGAATAGGACGATTTGGTCGACCGGATGAAATTGGCAATTATGTCGCATTCCTATGTTCAGAGCTAGCATCTTTCAATACTGGAGGAATCATTCCGATTGATGGTTCTCAGGGAAGGGGATATTTTGGACAATGAGAAAGTAAGTTATTGAGGAGAACAGAGAAATGCTAAATGGGGATTTACGTCGACAGATCGTTAATATGGTAGTCACAGGAAATAATGGCCATATACCGAGTGCGTTTTCTATCGTCGATATAATTACACACCTTTATGACCAAGTATTAAAAGTCGACTACAAAAAACCCAACTGGGGAGAGCGCGATATTTTTATTTTGAGCAAAGGACATGGTTGTTTAGCCTTGTATGTCAATCTTTATCGTCACGGCTTTATTACAGATGAAGATGTGAAGAATTTTTGCCATAAAGGCGGCATCCTTGGAGAGCATCCTGATTTCACAAAAGTTCCTGGGGTTGAAGCATCGACAGGATCACTCGGGCACGGTTTTAGCTATGCGGTGGGAATTGCGCTTGGCAAAAGGATCAAGGGTAATAATAATCGAGTATTTGTCCTTATTGGTGATGGTGAAAGCCATGAAGGAACAGTTTGGGAAGCTGCACATGTTGCACGTAATTATGAGCTTGGAAATTTATGTTTAGTTGTTGACTGGAATCAATCAGGTATGCAGCTTCTTCCGCATGATGACCTACCAGCTAAGTGGAAAGCGTTTGGTTGGAATACCATAGTTATTGATGGACATAGTGAAGATGAACTTAAGCAAACTTTTGATAATATCTGCTTCGAAAGTAAAGGCATACCTACAGTAATAGTTGCCAAGACCATAAAAGGTAAGGGCGTACCATTTATGGAAGGACATGGTATGTGGCACCATCGCATTCCAAATGCTGAAGAGCACGCTAAAATTTTAGAGGCACTGAAATGAGCTATAAAAAGGTAAGACAACAATTTGCCGATAGCATGTTAGCTATAGGACAGAAAGACCCCGATTTGGTTGTAATGGTCGGTGATATAAGTCATGGGATCCTTCAGCCTTTTGCCAAAGCTTACCCTGATAGATATTTTAACATTGGGATTTTAGAACCTACTATGATGAGCTTGGGTGCAGGTTTGGCCCAGACAGGTTTGTTTCCTGTGATCCACACGATTGCTCCCTTCCTGCTAGAGCGCTCGTTTGAACAGATGAAATTGGATTTTTGCTATCATAAATTGCATGGCAACATTGTTACAGTGGGTAGTGCTTTTGATTACTCTTACCTGGGTTGTACACATCATTGCTATGGCGACTTTGCTCTTTTAAAAACCTTGGAAAATTCACAAATTACTTATCCTACCACGCCGGTCGAATTTGATACATTATTTCGACAGTCTTATAGAAATGATGCATTAACAGTCTTTCGTGTTCCAGAAAATCAACATGAAGTCTCATTTCCCAGCGAGGAAATACAATTTGGAAAAGGTATAAAAGTTACTGATGGAAAAAGTATTACTCTGGTTGCAACAGGACCACAATTAAAGACAGCATTGGGGGCACGTAGTATTTTGGTAAGCAGAGGATGGGATGCAGAAATTTTATATATTCATACAATTCGCCCTCTGGATGAGGAATTAATTCTTTCTAGTGTATCAAAAACTAAACATGTTGTCGTGATTGAAGAGCATATGCGTTCGGGTGGACTTGGAGATGATGTTCTTCGTGCCACACGAAAACTATCTGGCATTCACTATGCATCCGCATCCATTCCTGATGAGTTTGTTAGAGCATACGGGTCTTATGATGATCACTGCGAAACACTAGGTCTTACTCCAGAAGGTGTAGTAGCCTTGGTTGAAAAAGAATTCTCAAGTCCTGTTTGCGTAAGTAGTAAATGAAAAAAGTTGTTGGGATATGGGATCAAAATCAATCAGGCGGGACTATTGGCAACTTGCTGGTTTTTCTGGAAGAACTGCAGATTAATGGTCAAATTTATGGTGCTGATGAGATCCATGTAGTTATTGCCGGAGATGTGGAACAACTAACAAAAGGCATCCCTGCAAAGTCAAGAGGACTAATAAGTCGACTATATTTGAATGATGCAGAAGAACTTTCTCCTTTGATGGTGGTTCTTCGGTCAATGTTGTTTGTTGATGCCTGTTATAAATATACTGGATTTATTAAGCGTCAAGACCTGATTAGAGAGTTCGGTGTAAACGCTATTCTCTGGCCGGATTTAGATGCATTGAGGTATAGTACACATAACTATGATTCGACCCTCAGAATTCAAAAATTTTTTCGGGACATTGGAAGCATTCCTGTCATTTCTTTAAAAAAAGAGTTGCTAAATTGGTCTGAAAAATATCTCGTTGAAAAAAGTGGCGGAAAACAGGTGGTTGTTGTGCATCTAAAGCATAATTCAAAAATCAATGGTCAAAGCAATGCCAACATGGATTCGTGGTGGTCTTTTTTCTTAGAAGAGAAAATTCAACAACATGCACATTTTGTAATAATTGGCAACGACCCGGTTAGCGAGCAAATTCGACAAGTGCCAAATATTACTATTGCACAGGGCAATGGTTTGACCATTGCCCACCACCTTGCCCTCATCCAATCTGCAAAATATTTCATGGGCATGATGAGTGGGCCTGCAAATATGGCTATTTTTGGAGGGCAACCATACGTCATATTTAAAAATCCAGACCACCATCCAACCGAGATGATTGCAGAACTTGGTGATAATGATCATTATGTTTTTGCAAAACCTAATCAAAGAGTTCTAAGAAAATGGGATACACCTGATACATTGATAAGCTCATTTGGTAACATGATTACAAAAATTAAATCCTAACGTGCCCTTATAAAAATCACTCAAAGCTATGGACAAATCAAATTTCAGGTTTGACGATAAAGTTGTGCTAGTTACTGGTAGCGCAGGAGGTATTGGAAAGACAATTGCAACTGCTTTTGGAAAAGCAGGTGCCCGGGTAGCCATTTGTGATATAAACCGTGTCGCCGCCGAAACCTGCCTCAAGGAGTTAAGAGAATCTGGAATTGAAGCAATGTATTTCGCTGTGGATCTTTCCAAAAAAGGAGAACCGCAACGGATGGTCTCAGATGTTGTTGACGCCTTTGGTAAGCTTGATATTCTTATAAATAACGCACGTGCAGGAGAACGTTTAGAGTTATTGGAAGATACCGAGGAAAATTGGGATATAACCATGTCGGTAGGTTTAAAGGCATCATATTTTGCAACTCAGAAGGCAATACCAATCATGGATTCACAGGGAGGAGGAAATATTGTGAATATTAGCTCCGTCTCCGCACACGTAATATCAAGTGGTTCTGCCGCATACCATGTTTCCAAATCCGGCCTATCACAACTCACAAAATACCTTGCTGTCCATGCCGGGCCTAAGAATATTAGGGTGAACTCTGTATCGCCCGGATTAATTGTTCAGGATGAACACCGGAACCGCTTTAAATCTTCAGATAATGTTAATTACCGCACCCGCGCAGAGCAATGTCACCCCTTAAAACGTGTAGGTTATTCCCAAGAGGTAGCAGATGCCGCATTATTCTTATGTTCCAAAGCAGCAAGTTTTATTACAGGGCAGGAGATTATAGTTGATGGCGGTCTCATTATTCAAGATCAGTGGGCTTTATTATCAAATAAAACTCATACGACGGATAACATATGAATTTAGAATTGAAAGGTCGCGCTGCATTAGTTACAGGGGGTACTAAAGGAATTGGCAGGGATATCGTTGAAGCATTGGTTCAAGAGGGCGCGCACGTTTCAGTGACAGCGCGTGGCTCAGAAGGCCTGGCAAAAATAGCAAAAGACTTTCCAGATGCAAATATTCACACTATTAGTGCTGACGCCACTAAACAGACAGAAATCAATTTTGCGTTGGAGAGCGTAATAAAGACTTTTGGTAAGCTGGATATCCTTGTCAATAATGTTGGAGGAGCAGGAAATTTTGGTAATCTTAACGATTTGACTGAATCCGACTGGTATTACGCATTCGACCTCAATGTGTTGAGTCTTGTTCATTTTGTCAGAGCTTCCGAAGAACACCTTCGAAAATCTAACTGTGCAAGAATTATCAATATTTCCTCTATTTCAGGTGTTCAGCCGGGGAGGTTCAATCCCCATTATACGATAACCAAGGCAGCAACAATAAATTTGAGCAAATACCTTTCTAACTATTTTGTCAAAGACAACATTCTGGTTAACGTTATCTGCCCAGGCCCGGTCCACAGCGAATCCTGGGATGAAAATATCCGTCGTTTGGCCGCAGAACGTGGTCTTTCATTCGAAGATGCCAGGTTAAAAATTGAGCAAGAGGAAGCTTTAAAAATACCTCTTGGGCGTATCGGAGAGGGGTCAGATGTAGCAAGTTTGGTTGCATATCTAGCCTCAGATAAGGCAAGCTGGATTACTGGCTCATGTTTTCACGTAAATGGAGGAAAGTTAAAGACTGTTTAGTGAGACAATTTGTTAGGTTTGACGATAGCAGTTTCTTCACAGATCAGGTGCAAATTAAAACATTTGTGATTTTAAGACAAATCTGCAATATTATCCAACATTAACTCTGCCTCAATGCAGCCTATTACTAGCCTCTAATCTAAAAAACTAAATTGTCCGAAATCAATCTTTTAAATACCCACCCAACCGCAAAACGCAATTATGATAAGCGCGCTGCAGAAAAGACTCCCGAGATAATCCGCTTGGCCAAACAGTTTGGAAAAGATTTTTTTGATGGTGACCGAAAATGTGGATATGGCGGGTACAAATATGATGGCCGCTGGAAGGCGGTGGTCGAAAGGATGCGTCAGTATTATAATTTGCCCAGCAATGCTGCAATATTGGATGTAGGATGTGGCAAAGGTTTTATGTTGCATGATTTTAAGGAAGTAATGCCAAACTGTTCAGTTGCCGGAATAGATGTCAGCGAATACGCTCTTGAACACTCTATGCCTTCTGTAAAACCGTTTTTGAAAGTCGCAAGCGCGGAACCACTACCTTACCCTGATAATAGCTTTGATCTAGTTGTTTCTATAAACTCGATTCACAACCTACCATTAGAAGCTTGTAAGAAGTCCTTGCAAGAAATTGAGAGGGTTTCTAAAGGCAAAAGCTATATCACTGTAGATGCATGGAGAAATGATTTGGAACGTGAAAACCTGCTAAAATGGGTTCTTACTGCTGAAACTTATATGCATGTAAATGACTGGAAAAAACTTTTCTCCAACATTGGTTTTACCGGAGACTATTATTGGTTTATCGCAGACTGAACTAAATTATTCTTTACTCTCCTTTAAAATTCCTTCTTTTTAATACTAAAGCTATAAAATTTAATGAAAACTAAAGCTGCTGTTTTAACACAAACAAATCAGTCATTAGAGATTGAGGAGTTAGAAATCCCTACCCTTAAAGAAGGTCAGGTTCTTGTCAAGATTGCTTTTAGTGGAGTCTGTCACTCACAGCTTAATGAAGTACGAGGATTAAAAGGAGTTGATAATTTTCTACCACATACTTTGGGCCACGAGGGATCCGGGATCGTTCAGGAAGTTGGTCCGGGAGTAAAAAAAGTTACTGAGGGCAATACAGTAATATTAACTTGGATAAAGGGTAACGGTTTTGACATTCCCTCAACTACATATAGAAGAAATGATGGTTCAGTAGTAAACTCTGGAGCTATTTCAACATTTATGAATTATGCCGTAGTATCTGAAAATAGAGTCATCCCTGTTTCCAATGAACATTCTCTGCGTGAGTTACCTCTTCTGGGTTGTGCGATTCCTACAGGTGCTGGAATTGTCTTTAATACTGCAAAAATCAATAAAGGCGAAACCGTCGCTGTATTTGGTGTGGGGGGTGTTGGTCTCAGCGCTATTATAGGAGCAAGACTGCGAGAAGCAAAATCAATAATCGCTATTGATATTTTTAACCACAAATTGGAACTTGCCCGCAATCTTGGAGCGACACACACAATTAATTTTAAAGAGCAGGACATTGCTGCCTGTCTCAATGAAATTACCCATAATGCAGGGTTGGATTTTTCCATAGAAGCATCAGGAAATAGAAAAGCAATGGAGCTGGCTTTTAATTCAATTCGAACCGGCGGGGGTCTTTGTGTGATTGCAGGGAATTTACCTGCGGGGGAAACTATTTCTATCAATCCTATTGAGCTGATAAAAGGCAAACAGATTGTTGGATCTTGGGGAGGGGAAACTCAGCCTGATAAAGATATTCCTATCTATCTGAATTTATACAAAACTGGAAAATTGAAATTAAACTCACTCATAACTCAAACTTACAAACTTGAAGAAATTAATCAAGCTTTAGACGAACTAGAAAAAGGTATGTTAGGTAGGGGCCTAATAGAAATGACTTAGGAACAAACTAGATCATTCTTACTTAAGAAGTGTTGTTAGATATTTGAACAAGTTAACCGGAATAACAGGTTCTCTATTACAAACCACCTGCACTTCTAATGCTGCGGCTGCGCTTCCCACAAACAGAGCAACATCTGAATCTAAACCTCCTCCAAGACAGAGCCCCGTTAAGGATAAAAATGTGTCGCCTGCCCCAATGCGATCCAGAACTTTGGTTGAAAGTATAGGTGTCCTATAGGTTACCTCTGGGCTTTTACTTAAAAGTAAAGCGCCTTCGCTCCCCAATGTCACCGCAAAGTGCTTGGCTCCAATTTTCTCTATAAGTATTTTTGCCAAACCTTCATAAGAATCGTGCCGGTTATGGGTGGCGATCCTCAATTCTGGCCCATTAAGCGAGACAAAATCTGCACGCGGATACCGATTGATGGAATGATAACCACGATTTCCACTATTGACTTGGGTATTAACGGCTAAAAAACGCGCTTTGTCGCAAAGCTTTTGAATCATTTCTGCAGAGATAAAACCATTCCCGAAATCAGGAACAATAACTATGTCAAACTCTGCTGCTTTATTTCCGAGCCAGGCGCAAACCTCAGAAACGGTATCTTCCTGCGAAGGCTCATCATTATAAAAATATACTTCGAAAAGCTTGTCTAAATCCAAATTTACATAACGGCGTTTGACAATGGTGGGAGCATCTCGAAAAAAAAACGGTTCAAGGGTTATATTCTTTTGCAGTTTGGAACGTATAAATTCCTCATAACTGTTTTGCCTACCCAACCCTGTAACAAGAGTTACATTATTTACAAACCCTGCAACATGATTGGCAACAGCTAACGAGCCTCCAGCAAACTGTTCCTTTGAGTTGAATTTTACTGCCAAGTTTGCCCCTTTGCTGGATTGGCCTAAAGTATCTACGTAATGATATTCATCAACAATTGCATCACCAATAACTAATACATTCAAATTCTGCAGCCCTTGAAGCATTCTAATGATTTCTTCAGGGCTATAGGTTTGTCTAAAACCTTGGAGGTAAGATTTGGTTTCAGGAGGGAAAACCCCAAAATGCTCATTCAAAAGGCTAGTTGAACTGAAAGTAATATCATCTGTAAAAACCAGTTTACCGCCATGGGCCTCAACGGCTTTTTTTTCCTCATATATATTTCCGGTTATATCATCTTCCATTTTCTTATAATCAGGTCCTTTAACATAAGCATCTGGTTTAACTTCAGAAAGCAAATTAACCGCCGTAGGGGCATTATTTACAGCAATGAAATCTATAAAATTTAAATACCCCAGGTTTTCAACTCGCAAATCCTGAGAAAATACAGGTCGTCCTGGCCCCTTGTTTACAAACTCATCTGAGGTGACAGTTACAAATAGGACATCACCTTCGCGACAGGCACTTTTCAAATACCTAATGTGTCCCGCATGAAGGAGGTCAAAAGCTCCATGACATAAGACAATGCGTTTTCCTTGTTTTCTTAATTCTTGCGCTTTAATGGCAAGTTCTTCAAGACTTAAAACTTTAGTTAGAGTGGTCTGCATTGAAATTTCATTGGAAAAAATTAAAAGGGCCCTGTAAAGGATTTATCAGGAACATCTAGAGGTCCTGTGTGAATAATTCCTAAAGCTTCTTCATTTTTTTGCTGGAGTCCTAATATTTTCTGAGCTTGGTTTACTATATTGATCGCCCGAGGATAATAATTATTAGTCAAGGCCCAACTGGTAGGGGTGGGAGAATCAGGAAATGTTATTTTTACAGGAGGTGCCTTTAAATAACTAAAAACCTTTTCGACAACAATCGAAATGATTTCTGACGATATACTTAAAAATCGCCATGCACCATCCACTACCAATAAACGCCCCGTCTTCTTAACTGAGTCTATAATTGTTTTTTCATCGAGAGGTCGCACGGATCGAAGGTCTATTATCTCGGCATCAATATTTTCTTTTTCAAGGTAATCTGCAGCCTTTAAGGATTCAAGCGTCATATAAGATGAAGATACAATGGTAATATCTTTACCCTCTCGTGCAACCCTTGCTTGTCCTATGGGAACGGCATAAGATTCTTCAGGAACCTCGCCATATATATTATGTAGCCATCGATGTTCTATAAAAATCACAGGATTATCATCTTCTATGGAAGACACTAATAGACCCTTAGCGTCATATGGTGTAAATGGCATTATCACCCTAAGACCTGGTATATGGGCAAAAATGGACTGAAGGCTCTGAGAGTGTTGCGGCCCCTGCCCCCAGCCCTGACCGATCAACAATCGAATTACCAACGGAACACTCTTTTGCCCACCGAACATATAATGCCATTTTGCAGCATTATTGATAATTTGGTCTAAAGCAAGTAGCATAAAATCAATTCTCTGGTGCGTCATTATAGGGCGCATACCCATTAAGGCTGACCCTATCGCTATCCCTGTCATCCCGTTTTCAGACACCGGCATATCTAATACACGCTTTTCTCCATATTTATCGCGTAAACCTACAGTCGTACCAAAGATTCCCTTAGGATCAGGAACACCAAGCCCCATAATGTATATAGACGGGTCATTAGCCATACATTGGTCAGTACTTTCCCGTATAGCCTCTCCGTAGGTAATTTTTCGAGTCATAAAAAATCTTTTTAAACGAGGTTAAAGTCTTTTTCTTTATAGAGATTTTTACTGATATTTTCAGGGGATGGAAAAGGACTAGTTTTTGCAAATTCAACAGCTTCTTCAAACTCTTGCAAGATGGCTTGACGCATTTGATTTATTTCTTGTTTTTCTATTATATTTGATTCTATCAATTTTTTTTCAAAGGTTCCGATAGGACACCTTTCCTTCCATTGAAGATACTCTTTTTCATCCCGGTAACCAATGTCGTTATCAAAATAAGGACCACAATGTTCTCGCCAACGATATGTTTTGAATTCCATAAAATAAGGACCCTTGTGAACACGGGCATGATCGATAGCAGTACGTGACAACTCATAAACTTCTTGAATATTATTGCCATCTCCAAGGACCCCTGGAATTCCATAGGCTTTTGCAATGGCAACGTTGTCTCTCTCAGGAGGCTGTCGCTCAGAGAGAGGGGAATACACAGAATAGAAGTTGTCTTCCGAAACAAAAACAATAGGAAGTTTTTTGAGGGCAGAAAAATTTAAGCTTTCTGCAAAGACTCCCTCCTCAGTAGCTCCCCTTCCTAAAAAGATAACTGTAACCCGGTTCTCATTTTTCATCCAAGAGGCAAATGCTGTGCCCACAGCGACAGGAATTATACTTGCAACAATAGGAGTGGTGCCTAAAAAATTTACCGACAGATCAATGAGGTGCATAGAACCACCAACACCTTTGGAGCAACCTGTAGACTTTCCATATATTTCTGCCAGCATAGCCTTTAAATCACCACCTTTAGCAAGATAATGACCATGTGAGCGATGGTTACCCATCACAATATCTTCGCTCTCCAAGCTTGAACATACGCCTACCGGAATAGCTTCCTGACCAATACACAAATGTACTGGGCAACGCATTTCCTGATTGGGATAAAGATCTGCTATTCCCTCTTCAATAAGGCGAATTCGCAGCATGTTGTAAAGCAATAAATGAGACAGGTTTTTACCTGCATCATCAAATATTTGGAGTTTTTGCTTTTTCTTGGATGATGGCATCACAGATACAGTGACATAGGGTAAGGTGAATAATTTCGACTGGACCATACGAGGGCGAGGAAACATAAAAATTATAATCACCCATAGTCCTCAAAGGGTTATCGTTTTTAAACCCTGAAAATGTAACAACTTTGCATTTGAAAGATATGGCCGCTTCTACAGCCCTCAATATGTTTTCAGATTTACCAGAACTACTGATCGCAATCAATATATCTCCGGCATCTGCAAACATTTCAATTGGCTTTTCAAAGACATGCCTATAACCATAATCATTACTGATACAGGTCAATAGTGAGCTATCATTAAAAGCTAAGGATCTAACACTGCCATTTTTCCAATAGTCCGTAGCCATATGGCTAGAAATAGCCGCACTTGCACCATTACCTATAAACATGAGCTTTTTCCCGTTCATGCTTTGGGTAAGTATAGTTTGAGCTACTTTTTCTATGCCTTCATAAATATTAAAATTATCACCCTGACAATTTGAAACCTCCAATGAATGGAAATTACTTATTAAATCTTCAAAATAAGACTTAGCAAATTCACGCATCAAATTTTTCCAAACTTTATAATTTTCTAAATTGTTTTAATGGTATTTTTTGCATACCGTAATCTATCGGAACCATTCAAACTATGCTCAATAAGAAGTCACTCCGAAAAAGAGGAAAGCACAACTTTTATCAAAATAATTTGTGGAAAAAACTTAGGAAGCACTTAAGTGCCCTGCATATAAACTAAGAAAAATAAAGGCTTTACTTCACTTCAAACACGTATGAGTCTGCAAGGATTATACTGAGCAAGCATTTAAAAGTCAAAAGGTAAACCTGTATCTCATGGATAGATAAGAGATCATGGCTTATGAACATAATCGAAGGGTTGTTGCTTCAAAATATCCAAGTTTTTCTCTATCCAATGCAGAACACTCAAAACACCATCTTTTAGCGAAACCTGGTCCTTCCAGCCAACAGTGTTTCTAACTTTTGAGCTATCTAAGAGATAGGCTGCATCCTTTCCCAGCCGTTCTTCAGCAATATCCACATGGTCTTCAAACCGGACTCCCATCAAATCGCAAATTAATTCAACAAGACGACGAATTGTAATCGAATTTTCTGTAGCAATATGAAAAATTTCTCCCGGTGACCCCTCTTTCATTATTCGCAAAGTAGCATCCGAAACATCTTCCATATGAATGAAAGAGCGCTCAGATATTCCGCCACCATGCAACTGGAGCTTCTTTCCCAATTTAATAAAGAGAATTGTTCTCGGTATGATTCTATATAATTGCTGGCCCGGCCCATAAACATTTGCAGCCCTGGTGAATACTACTGGGAATTGGTATGAATTGAAGAAAGTATGTAGACTCATGTCAGCTGCTGCCCTGGAAACTGCATAAGGGGTACTTGGATAATACGAATTGCTTTCTTTAATACAACCCTCACAACTTCCATAGACCTCAGGTGTAGAGATATGCACATATTTTTTTAAGAAATCGCAACTTCTAAGCTGATCATGAAACTGAACTGTAGAAACCACATTAGTCTTGAACCAGTGGTCAGGGTGATCCCAACTTTGAGCAACCATACTTTGAGCCGAAAAATTCACAACATATTCCGGCGTTTTTGCCTTTATAAGTTCCATAATCTTTTCGAGGTCGTGATTAAGATCCAATTGATGGAACTCAATATCCCCACCGGAATATTTATAGGGCAGAAAAACCGGGTTAGGCTCCTCTGACCTGCTGATCCCGATAACATCAAAACCCTCATCAATAGCATAGGGTAAAAAACTCGCTCCAGAAAATGAGTTACTTCCAATTACTATAATTTTTTCAGACATGCGGCGTAGGTTTGGTAGGATTAAGAATTATTTAAAGACCGTGGCTTGCATCCATTTCAGGTTATGAAAACGATCTTCATTTTTTAGATTGCCCTTATGATGTCTTTCACAAATTTCCGTAATCGCGTCTTCGACTGATTTTTTAGGAACAAAACCTGTAGAAAGTAGTTTGTCAGAGTTAACACGATACGATCTAGGATCGTTCGATTCTGTCACACTTATTTTGGTGGGAACATGGTTTGCCACCATATTGGCAATTTCCAGAATAGATATATTTTCGAATCCGGCATTGTATATTCCTTGCATAGAGTCCTTTTTATCAATCAAGTGCAAATAAACATCAGTAATATCATCAATGTGAATATTGGGGCGCGTTTGTTTACCTCCAAAAACGGTAATTAATCCATTAGTAAGTGCTTGCATGGTCAACATATTTACGGAAACATCAAGTCTCATACGAGAAGAGCAACCACAAACAGTGGCCGGACGAATAACCTGAACAATCATTTTGTCGCTATAGCTTAAAAGCACTCTTTCAGCGACCATTTTCGTCTTATTATATTCTGAAATTGGTTTTAGCTCTAAATCTTCTGTAACCTGATCTTCTTCTTTGACGCCATAAACACTTCCAGAAGATGCATAAATAAATTGTTTAACACTGTTTCTCACAGCTTTGTCTGCAAGTTGCATCGTCGCCAAAGCCCCAATTTCCCATGTAAGCTTGGGGTCCAGATCACCACAGGGGTCATTTGCAACAGAAGCCAAATGAATTATGATGTCCACATTTTGCATAGGGATATCATCAATATTTCTGATATCAACCTGCAGAACATTTAAGTTTATATGAGGCTCCAAGAAGTTACCGAACCATAATGTATCAACTAAAGTAACCTTGTAACCACGCGCAAGAAGCTTGGGAATCAGAACTGTGCCCTTATATCCACACCCTCCGGTCACTAGTATATGCATAGAATCACTCATAAATATTTAATAGATTGTTAAAAAACCAAATGACAGTTTATATTTCAATTAAGCCTGTTTGGTTATGAATCCAAATGAAAATTGATGGAGCTTAAGAGGGATAGTTTTTGTTTTTATATTAAATTGTACTCCAATAAGACTGACAGGAAAAAATTAGGGTAAGTGGTGATCGCCAGTAGCAAGCTTTCTATAGTAATTTGAGAGAAATGAGGGCACTAACCCTTCCTAAACTCACTCTTAGGAAATCATTTTGGAGTATTTGTATGACCACCGAATATCTAGCTGCAAAAATTTTATAATTATCACTTGCATTACTAACATTCAGACTCTACCAATTGCATGTGGTTACGTTCGATCATATCCATCATGGCCAAATCAAGCTCTTCTTCAAGAGCCTTATCTTTTAATAATCGGGCAACTGTAATAAATATCGTCAACGCAGAGATAGGCTTTGGAAGTGTATCGAAGTTTACTGCTGTTTTCTTCACAATCTCTTTTCGAGTTTTGGCGGTCTCATCTCGGAGGTTATCATAGATCATTGCAATTTGTGGATCCCAAGGTGTGAAATATTTCATGATCTTAATTGTCTCGCCGGTCTTCGGAATCGTCCAGGACATTGTATTGTACTTATATTCAGGTCGATTCAGCATTGGTGCTCCAGGATAGCAACTCATAATTGGAGTAACATTAGCTTGGCAATCCTTCATAATGAAACGGGTCGCAACCCTAATGGTATGCACCATTTCTTCCACCGTAGATTCCGGAACACACAGAATTATATTGATCAGTGGGTTCATGCCAATATCCAGCATAGCATCTAGCACGTTCTCGCAATCTTGAGCATCCACTCCAAGCTTATTCACTGAAGGACTCTTGAGTAGTCGGTCGGCAAACGTCTCAACACCTAATCCATAGGTATAAAAGCCAGCCTCTTTGAGCTTTAGTAACAGGTCCATATTGACTACTCGCCGTTTATCCTTCCTTACAAGAAAGTCAGCAATCCGAGCCTGCATATAAAAAGTAAGTGAACTCGGTAAGACTCCCTTACGTCTAGACTCCATAATGAGATCACAAAGTTTTGACAAACGATCTAGTCCTGCCTTGTTCCCAACAGGAAAATCGTCATCTCCGATGATGAAATGCTTTGCCCCATATTTCTTTACATCCAGAACGATGAGGTCGTGAACTTCTTCAGCTGACAACATAATAATGCTGGAGTTCGAATCCTGTGAGGCTGGAAGAAAGGTTTGCGAACTGCAGAAACCACAATGCCTTGGGCAGTGGCTCGTGGTGTATAACCGCGATGTTTCGACGATGAATACGTTACGGTTGAACGTCATATCTTCCACAGTATTTTTACGAGTCATCTCCCAATAGTCAAAATAGGGAAGATCAAGATCCAAGATGCCCGTATACGAAAGTTTTCGAAATTCATCGTTTGTCAATGGTGGGGCAGGTATATTGAAATCTTTTCCATCCTGATCAAAAAAAGCAACACCTGTCATATCCTGAGTAAGTTCTTCAATGGGAAACCTTCCCTCGACAGCTGCACCCTTCCCAAAAAGTTCAGCAATTCTCTTACAGAGCTGCAATAAACGCTCCTCGCAAAACCCAGATAGAATCAAATCCAATCCACCGGCCTTGAGAACCTGTTGATAATTCATTGTTGCTTCTTGACCTCCACCGATAAACGTAACGGGGCTACCACTCTGATTAGCCGCGTCGTGAAACTGCCAAGTAGTATTCAACGTTTCAACCATGTTGAAGTGTGTAACATTCACTCCAATGACCTGATAATAGCCTTCTAAAGTACGTTTCAAATAATCATCTAACTTATGTCCTTCGAAGTCGAGATCAAGGACATCACAATGAAAACCATTTTTTTGCAGGTAATGTTTTAACCGATGAAGTCCTGGGGGGGGTGAGATTGCCGTAAAAGCATCCGAGGCATGGCTAAATGACATGATCAGCAGAACACGCACCTGAACCACGCTCTTGTCTCTATTCATATCCATAACCACCTATTTTAAAATTCTTCATTTTTTTCAAAAGTATACACTTCTAATGTAAAAATTATACATGATTTGAATCAGGAACTCTACCTCCAAAAAGGCTTACCTCTGACTTCATAATTAGTATAAGATTTGCTGGGCTATGGTGTTATCAGAAACTTGGCTTAATACTTTAAATATACCCTTCCACAGCAGGATGCGGCAAATTACAGCACCAGATAACATATCCCATGTATGAGGACATAGCAATAGTTTAGGAAGACTAAAAAATGTTATTGGGTCAAACGAGTTATTTCATCGCAAATGTATTCTGCAAAAGGAAAGGCGCAGGTAAAACCTGGCGAGACGGCATTTAGCACATGAAAAGACTTAGAGTCTCCTTCTAGAACAAAATCCATTTCCAGTTTTTTCTCTTGAACATTCAAGAGTTGGGCGCGAATCCCTGTTTTCCCCCAATACTTATAGTTTTTAGATTGAACTCCTTTTAGAAGATTGGAGGCTAGGTTTACCAGTCGGGGACGGTAGTATTTTTGGATTTCTTCCCATGCCAGTTGTTTAAAGTCAAACTGGGAAAATGTGAATAGGCTAGCTTGTCTTAAAAAAATGTCGACAAATTCTTCCAGTTTAAACCCGTTAAGGCCATCATAATGCTCTCGCCAAAAAGCGGGAATTGCTGTAGGACCTATTTTGCTCTTCCCATCCACCGTTACAGTAAAGTGAGTCCCCAGAAAAGGGTTACGCAGATTTGGGACAGGATAAATGTTTGTCTTTAAGGTTCCGGGTGGTTCATCAGAGTAGAGGTAAAGCCCTTTAAAAGGAAGAATACTGTATTTTTGGGAGAACCCAAAATCCTTGCCGATGACGTCTGCATAGAGTCCTGCTGAGTTTATAATATACCCAGCGCTATAACTCATGGTTTGTGTTTGGACGACATTATTATTTCTACCAATATATTTTTCTCCTGTTTTGACTTCGATACCATCACTTTGAATATCTTTATGGAGCGATGATAACACCTCAACTGGATCTACCGTTGCCGTGGTGGGAGAAAATAGAGCTTGGCCATAAGTTTTAACCCGGGGTTCTATATCTTGAGCTTCTGCTTCAGAAACTTTGTTTAGACTTACTCCATTTTGTTTTCCCCTGCGAAACAATTCCTCAAGATTATCTAGCTCTGCTTCGTTTTGGGCTACAACCAGTTTTCCACATTTATTGATCTTAAGGTTTTTGGATTGGCAATATTCATTAAGTTGTTTGTTGCCTTGACGGGTAAAGCGGGCTTTCAGGCTATCTGAGCTGTAATAAAACCCGGCATGCAACACACCACTATTGCGGCCACTTGCATGGAGTCCGCATTGCTTTTCCTTTTCGAGCAAAATGATTTTGCAGTCGGGGTGACGCTTCTTCAACTCGCGGGCAATACTGATGCCTATAATTCCACCACCAATTACCAAGAAGTCACAATTTGTCATTTTTTTCTAAAGTAGGAGTTTCTTTGGGGATTATTCGCAAAGAAAGATTAGAAAAATCGAGTAAAAAACTATGAAGAAAAATTCAGATGAGTACCTAAATATGGGCTATCGATATTAAAAAAGTTAGAGAAAATAGAGTGGAGCTGAGGGGGATCGAACCCCTGACCTCTTGAATGCCATTCAAGCGCGCTCCCAGCTGCGCCACAGCCCCAATTAAAAAGTCTCACTACTAAACACCTAAAGATTGATATTAGCGGTAATACTTTTCCTGTCAAGAAGAAATTCTTTATGCTTTTGCAGCTATTGCCTTGTCAAGGTTTCACTATATAATACTTTGCAAGGTTTTTATTTTTCCTTTACCTATTCAAGTAAAAACAAAAGCTCCTTTCTTCAAATCTATTAAATACTATGTTTAAAAAACTGCAACGACGCATTAGAAATATTTTCATCACTGGGCTTCTAATCACCCTTCCCATTGCATTAACTTATTTCATCTTACAGTTTCTTTTTAAAAACCTAGATGCATTATCCCCGGTTTTCACAAAAATTTTGATCGATATGGGTGCACCCATTCCTGAGGGATACCGAATACCTGCCCTCGGGTTGGTTATAACAT
>PBKR01000002.1 GCA_002721545.1 Nitrosomonadaceae bacterium
GGTAGATGCACACATTAGCAAAGCTTCCAAATGAAAGACCCGTAATTAAAACAACTGCTACCTGTACTAAATATGGAGCCTCTATAAAAATATTCACTCTACGGTTTCTTGGAAAAGGTGAGTAGTGATTTTTAATATCACTCTATAGCCTAACCTTTGTTTTTATTAACGAAATTTTACTTAGAACAATTTTTCTGAAATGGATTCCTTATGTAGATCGAGTTCCCGACATGGTCGATTCGCCGTGGTGCATGGCTGCGGGGTTAGCTCAGCAGGAAACTAACTGTTTCCCGCCTCAATGGTTAATTCGCCTATCTCACTCCATGTAGCTGTTTGATTATGTTCGTTGTGAGGTTGCGCAATAGTCTCGTATGTGACAGTTTGACCTTCAACGTTATCAATATCCCACCTCTTACTGGTCGCACCTTGAATACCCTCAGCGACAAGCTTGCCATCAACGTATATCTTCACATAGTTGCCATTGCTGACACTCCCTTCAAAAGAAACGTTTACAGCATCTATCACTTGTTTTTGACCCAAGTCAAAACCTATTTTTGCCATACCCTCACAAGTCCATTTGGTTTTTGGATCACCATCAACTGCAAATGCAGCGGAGCCTGTATAACTTGTGTTAGCCCATTTTGTCTCGCAAGAGACTTCACTTACTTTAGGTGAAATCTTTTCATACTCTCGATTTGGGTCATCCAAGTCAACAAACTCTTCCGCAAGCATCTCTGCAATAAGATTTTCTTCAGGAGTGATCTCTGGAGGATCATCGTATATGGGTGTGGAAAGGGACACTTCCTCTACCCGGCTTTCAACACTCCCGCAATTCCCGGGACTTATCACCGCCGCCCTGTCAATACTATATGCGTTGGTGCTATCTTTATGTTTAGCGGATGCACAGAATTTATCACGGGATAAAGAAGAGAGGGTGCTCGTAACATCCGGATTCTGAGTAAATCCGTAAATGGGTGTTTTTATTGTGGAAATGTCGCATGGCTCCGAGGGATTAGTATCAATCCAGTATGCATTGCACAGTTTGTATATATCAGTAAGAGCTTGCCTGGTGTGAGCATCATAACCCCTGATCTTGTACGCGTTGTATTGGGGAATGCCTACAGCCGCGAGAATGGAGATGATCGCAATTGCAATCAGCATTTCTATAAGGGTGAAACCTGATGAGTTTTTATGTGTTGGGTGTTTATGCATGCCCTTAGCAGAGATAATCATGATGTTTATACTTTAATTATAGTGTCTTCAAGAGAACTCCAGCTAATAGCCTCGAAGAATCGTGCTAGTTTTAAATATTTGCGCCCATTTTGAAGATCGGTAGATACATAGCAACGACGATGAATCCAACCACAAGACCCAAAAATACCATCAGTGCTGGTTCTAAGAGGGAAGTCATTCCCTCAACCGTAGTGTCTACCTCCTCGGTATAGAAGTCCGAAGTTTTTTCTAACATAGCATCCAGTGAACCAGAATTTTCTCCCACACCAACCATCTGAATGAACATTTCCGGAAACACATTTTCCCGTGAAAGCGATTCGGCTATACTTTCGCCATCGCTAACCGCATCTCTAGTTTTCATAATGCCTGATTCTATGCTTTTGTTTCCCGAGGTGCGAGCACATATTTCCAGCCCCTCAATTAGAGCTACTCCACCGGAAAGAAGTGTGCTTAAGGTTTGCGTGAACTTTGCAACAGCTACTTTTTCGATCAGTAATCCGAAGACAGGTAACTTTAAAGAGTACCTATCTATTATTATTCTTCCTTTTTCAGATCCATAGATTNTTTTTAAAATCACATAGGNACCNCACATAGCCAAGATCATGTAATACCAATAAGTGCGGAAAGTATCACTGATAGCCATCACTATAGCTGTGGGAACTGGCAACTCGTTCCCCCCCCCTTCAAACATAGTGGAAAATGCAGGAATAACGAATATCATCAAAAAAGTAATGACTGCAAACGCAACAGCAACAATACAGGCAGGGTAAGCCATGGCAGACTTAATTTTTTTTCTTAGGGTGGCTGACTTTTCAATATAAATAGCTAATCTATTTGCAACAATATCCAAACCACCGGACGCCTCCCCGCATTGGATGAGATTACAATAAAATGAATTAAATACTTTTGGNTACTTTTTAAGAGAGTTGGAAAGGCTTTCTCCGCTTTCTATATGCTTCTTAATTTTAAATATAATTTCGCCAAAATCTTTATTTTCGGCGTGAAGNCCTAGAATATTCAAACATTGATTTAATGGGACCCCTGCATTTATCATTGTGGAAAAAGTTCGGGTAAAAACGACCAAATCTTTTTGAGTAACCTTCTGTTTTCCGAGTAATGTACTAGAAAATAAGGAACGACTATTTCTTTCTTCTTTTACTGAAAGAGGCTTGATTCCTTGTTTGACAAGCTTGGTGTAGGCCTCCTTTTCGTCCTTTGCTTCAACCTTTGATTTCTGAATATTTCCTTTAACTCTGGCTCTATACTCAAATATAGGCATATTGGGCCACCTTTATTACTTCATGTCAAAAATTGTAGTTACCCTCCAGGACTCACTTAAATTTACCATGTCTCTTACCTTGTTTCTTTAAATAAATTCTGGGGCTTTTTTTAGAAACTGGATAAAGCGATCTTTAACAATTGCTTTATCATAAGCATCTTCAGAACTTATTTTGTTAGAATTTAATGCAGCAAGAATGGCATCATCCAGAGACTGCATGCCATATTTCTTACCCGTTTGAATCGCTGAAGGGATCTGGAATGTCTTACTCTCACGAATCAAGTTGGAAATAGCAGGTGTCATCATAAGAATATCAAAAACAGCAATTCGTCCTTTCTTATCAGTTCGTTTCAACAACTTCTGCGCTACCACACCTTTAAGNGATTCTGCCAGCGTNACCCGTATCTGAGATTGTTGGTGTGCGGGAAATACGTTGATCACACGATCGATCGTTTTTGCAGCACTCTGTGTATGTAGAGTAGCAAATACAAGGTGACCTGTAGACGCGGCTTCCAACGCCAACTCTGTTGTCTCTAAATCTCGAAGTTCACCTACGAGAATAATATCTGGATCCTCACGTAAAGCAGCCCGGAGAGCAGATTTAAAATTTTCCGTGTGAACCCCAACCTCACGGTGGTTAACAATGCAGTTTTGATTTTTATGAACAAATTCAACCGGATCTTCAATTGTGATGATGTGACTTTTTTTGTTCTTATTCACATGGTCAACCATTGCTGCCAATGTGGTTGACTTTCCACTTCCTGTTGGGCCAGTTACTAGAACCAGTCCTTCATGTAACATGGAAAGCTTGGCAATACTCCTAGGTAAGTCTAATTGTTCAATGGTTAGAATTTCACTGGGAATCTCCCTAATTACAGCACCTATTCCCCATTTTTGCTGGAAAAAATTTGCACGATATCTGGCAAGACCGGATACCTCATAAGCAAAGTCAATATCATTGGTTTCTTCAAATACTTCGATTTTGTTTTTAGGAATAATCTCGTACAACATATTTTTAAGTTCATCGTTTTCTAATAATTGTTGCTCAACCTGTTCTATTATCTCCCCATGAATTCGTAAAATTGGTCGAGAGCCGGTAATTAGATGGAGATCAGAAGCCCCCTTGTTGTTCATCAGTTTGCATAGTTCGTGAATCTTAGCCATGATTTTTCCTTATAATAGACTCTCTTAGTTGCAGTAATTTAGACGCTTTTCCACGAGAGATAGTACAAACATAATACGATTAGTTGTGAGTTAACTGTATACGCATCGGGCTAATGTTTTTCCGCTCCTTGCAAGAACGTTGGATATTCTCCCCTTATAATGCCCTGGTTATCCATTACAATGGTNAGGGTTATGAATATGAGTAGTTCGCTAACTTGATCAGCATCATCTGAATTCTTAAAAAGCCAGCCCAAAAACGGTATATCTGAAAAGAAGGGGACTCTGTTTTCTTTTGTAGTTATGGTTCTTTCAAAAATTCCACCGAGAACAGTAGTCCCACCGTTTTGCACAATTACTTGTGATTGAGCCTCGTTCGTGGTGATTGTTGGGTTATTGGTAGTACTGGCTACGTTGGAAAAATCCGCTGCATTTTTTGTGGCTTTAATATCCAACAATATATTCCCATCAGAAGCGACATGCGGGGTTACCTCAAGGCTCAGTTCAGCATTAGCGAAATCTGTTTGAGTCCCTTGACGCGAAGTTGTTTGGTATGGGATTTGTCGTCCACTAGCTATTCTAGCTGTATTATTATCTGTGGTCATTATTTTTGGGGTTGAAAGAACACGTCCTCTTCCATCAGACTCCAAAGCGCTTAATCTTATATCCAAATCCAGACCGCTTAAAATATTCCCAACAATCATACCGGCACCAGACGTCGCGGCTGAGGCTGTNCCAAGATCCACCAGGGGGTTTCCTGCTCCCTGGTTTCCGCTNCTATCTGTTATTGCAACCCGTGTTTTCGTCTGGCTGTTGAAATCTGTAATTGCGTCCTTAGGAGCGAAGGAGCCCGTCAAACCCCACTGGATGCCAAGTTCCTGCGAGTAATCTTTACTAACTTCCACGATACGCGATTCAATCAAAATTTGTGGTGTCTTTCTATCCGTAATCTCGATGGACCAGAGCATCTTCTCGATGTTTTCGCTTAAATCTGTGAGAATTAATGTGTTTGTTCTTTCGTCAATGATGACAGTTCCATTCTTACCTTTAAACACATCTAAGTTCTTGGCAATTTCTTTAATTGAACCATAGTTGATACGCTTGACTTCAGTGATCATAGGCTCATTATTAGCAGCCTCAGCATTTTTAAGGGCCTCCTGCTTTTCGACAGCGGCCTGAGCGGCAGCTTGTTCGGCAGCGTGAGCGGCAACTGCTAAGTCTATATCGGCTTGAGGAACAATATTTATAATATTGTCTCCTATACACCTTATTGCTAGCTTGTTGTTATCTAGAATAACACTAAACGCCTGGTTCCAAGGGACACTGTGAAGTTTAATATTCACATTACCCTTAACTTGATCAGCGATGATAATATTGAACCCACTTATTTCCGATAAAATACGTAAAATATTGGTTAGAGAGGCATTCTGAAAATCAAGATCAATTTTTTCGTTTGCCCCATCAAGTAAAACTTTGCAAGATGAGGTAGAAGGTGTTCGGTTTTGTAATTCTGGACCATGTATAGGTTCAGCTTTTTTTGATTCTTCTGNCACGCTACTTACTTCTACTTTAGGTTGTAGGGTTGGAGCGTAACTCAGGTCAATCGATAGTGTGTCTTCGGAGTTTGGCTTAACATGGTATTTGGCATCCCGCTTTAAAACTATTTCCATACGGAGGACATTCCCATTACGAAGATAAGATGTGCGAATTTTCTCAACTACCCCTTGATTTACAGGAAGTGAACTAAAGGATTGTTCCTTTTTCATTCCCGGAAAATCTAATACGAGACGCAATGGGTCTAATAGACTAGATATGGTATAACGGATCACGCTAGGAGACTGGATCAAAATGAGAATTTCCCCAGTTTTTTTGTTGCCGGGGGTCCAGCTAATGGATATGTAGTCCTCATCCAATATTCCAGCCGAAAACGCACTGTTGTCAGACACAGACTGCTCTTTTGGCTTTATTTTTTCAAGACTTGGATCCCGCTTTTTAAGAAATGGGTTTAGGGACTTCGAGCAGCCTCCAACACATACGCTCAAAAAGAGAAATAAAAAAATAGTAAAACTATAAGATCTCATACATTAGTGCCAAAAAAATCTTTCCCTAGAACAACTGAAAAGAGTATTAACTTCGATGAGTGGGCATTTTATGGGTAATTTTTTGTTTTTTCTCTATCACTTCCCCAAGGTAATTACGATATCTTTCTGCAATGATGATACTCTTCTTATTAACATCTTCTACAATACCAAGGTTTGGCCCCACAAATGTTCCTCTTATTACCCCGTATCCCTTGTGATCTTGAGTCTCAACCAGAGCATGAATTTGTTTTTTTTTGAAAATTGTCCCAACAAAAACTAATTCATTATAAGGAATCTGGAGTTCGGTCTTCGAAAAACTTTCACGTATTTTCTGCGTTCGGAGCAGGATATTCCGATACCGAGACACTACCTCGTTGTATTTCTTGTCGGTCATTTTTCTCAACTCAACCTTATTGGTGAAAAGTTTTTCATAATATTTCAGGTTTGCCTCCATTTCGGGATCTGTATCCTGAATTTTTTTATATACCTCCATAGGCATGAGAGGCATACCTGCAGGCTCCTTTCGCTCCTTATATACAGTTACAACCTTAGCTTTTGGCGTGTCCTTTACCTTTTTAGCTTTTGCCGCGGGCTTTGGTTTTGGAAGTTTTTTGGTAGTTTTCTTTCGAAGTGGACTCTTTGCTGAAACTCTTTTTTTGCGAGCTAGTGGGATAAATGGATCTCTTAGTTTTAATGATTTATAACGGGAGGGGGCTGGGGGGTACTCTTTTACTATATCTAGAATATTCATTTCAGCATATGCGAGATTGATAACTAAGACTGCCCCAAGAACAATCAGAAATACCGTACTGACTTTTATACCAGTCATATGTTTATTGAATTGCATTATACGTACCTCTATTAACGCCTACTACATCGTCATAAACATAGATTGTTGCAGTAATAGTCGAAACGACCACCGTGTTGCCCTTTTTACTTTTAGCATTAAAAATAACATTCGAGATGTCAACGATCTGTCGCATACTTTTCAGCATTGCAAACATATCCATAACGTTCCAAAATCGACCAACAAATTTGAAATGCAAAACAATCTTCTTATAAAACTCTTTTGCCTCCCCCCCTGCTACTGCAAATGAAGTAACGTTTACATTTCGCTTTTTTCCGATAGTTGTGATTTTTTCAAAAATATTGTTTATTGCGTTTCGACTAGGCAATTGCTTTTTTTTCATAGTCAACTCACCTAATACAAGATTCAGTTTTTTGTCAACCACATCTTTGCTCGCAATAATTTTAACTGATCTTTGAANAGTATGTTCGGCGTTAGACNTTGATTTTGACAAGTTTTCTATTTTAGTTCCAGCTTTGTCAAATATAGTAAAAAAAGCAAGCAAGAAAAGGACCAGACTGATCGCGCTTGCCCATGACTAAAAANAAGAACGGAGAAANCCCAACTAATTTTTCGTAAGGTAATTTTTTAAAAATTTGTTCCATAAGCAATATTTATTCAGCCATAAGCTAAACCTTCTATCACTAGAGCTGAATGTACAAAATAAAATTAAATGCACTTAGACTCATGCTCGATTGCAGATTGATTTTTTGCAAATGAACCTTCTTAAAGTGNTTTATTTTACGTAGAATTTTTATATACCTAGTCAGAGGATTTCCGGCTGCATTTTTCAGCACATTTCCTTGAACTTTTAAAATTTTCTTTNCGCNTTTCTCTGCGATTTTAGGTTTGTCAAGGAAGGCTGATANNCCTTTAATACTTGAGATTTTATCAAATGATNACTGCTCTATTTTAGTAAGCCAGATTCCATCGGGGATGGACAAGGTTAGGCCTTCTAAAATCTGCAACACTTGAAGTTGGTTTTTTCGGACCCTACTAATTTCTTTAATGGATTCGTTAGCGTGCTTGATATTTAGCTTCATTCTCTGAACCTCTGCCGTAGCAGCAGATAAAGACTTAACCCTCGTTTCAAGTTTTTCCAGTTCAATTTCACTGAATTTAATCTTTATTTGTTGGTAGCCCCAATAAGATAGGATTGCCAAGGAAGTCAAAAAAATAATTGCAACGGCCTTGACAATTAATTTTTGTATGGCAATTTTTTGCAGTTCCTGTCTATAGTCAAGGAAGTTTATATCCATTAATTATAATCGAACCTTCTCGCGGCTAACCCGACAACTCTTGTTAACAAAGGACCGAGTCTGTTCAAAGTTTTAAGGTTAAAGTATTTTGAGTTCACACTAATCGATTTAAACGGGTCGACACGTGCAACATTAACACTAAAGTGACTAGCTAATTGAGAGGCTAGGTTGGGGATAAGTGCTCCATCGCCCAAAAGAAAAATGTGCTCTATTTGTTCGCTTCCGTTTTGATCAATAAGAGCAATGATTGCCNCCATTTTTTCCAGTACCTCATCAATAAAAACTTTTTCCNCTATCTCTTCATCGAGTAGTTGCGGCNTACTGGATCCCTCCTGAAGAATAGAGTCCTCATNCAAACTTCTAATTCTANTNNTTTTTTTNATTTTTTGNNATAAGGNCGCCAGGGGATTGGGCCNAGGCACATCACTATCACTCTGAAAATCTGTTGCTACTGGNNCACCCTTAAAAAAAAGAATNTTGCCATTGCTTAAGACATTGATACGGGATGCCGGGTTTGTCAGATCAAGTAGAGCGACCAATCCTGTTTCTGGGAGAATCTTGTTAAGCTTAAGGGCATTGATTGAAGCAAAAATATCTATATCCACAATAACACCATTTAACCCAGCCTCGGTCAAAATATCTAGCCGATCATTTACGATTTCTTTAGAAATTGCGAAAAGAAGAATTTCTGACATNGCCTCGCCAATAAAATAATTTTTACTAAGAGATTCTTCATTTTTTTTCTTCTTGGCCAGTTCAATTATTTTATAATCTATTAGCATTTTTTTTAGATCAAAGGGAATATATTGCTCTGCTAATTCGTATATTTTTTCTGGGAACTCTTTCTCAGGAACCATCGGCACTTCAATCTTCCTGATGATGGGGTCGCATACGGATGTTATAGCGTGTCGACATTTAATTTTCTCTGTCTTGAGTAATAACCTCAATGCACTGATAACATTAGATGGGTTTTCTATCACACCTCTAACCACAGATCCCTCTTCTAAAGGCATAGCCCCCAGGTTCATCAGTTTAGGTTTGTTATTAATCGTGTCAAGTTGCGCAACCGTAATTGAATTTGAACTTATATCCACCGCCACAAGCGGGGTCTTTTTATTTAGAAACATCTTGAGCAGGAGGTAAGGAAATTGCTAAATGAGGAGGATTTAGTGTGCANATCCGAGTGTCTTTTAAAGTGNCGGACATAAAACTCTCCTCTCTATGGCCAATCGAAAAANATGAGGTACTATAGGATGCAAACAGCATTAACTTTCTTTAAATCACAATATCCATCAAAAATCTTGCGAATNCCGTCTTGTTTTAGGGTTGTCATGCCATCCGAAATTGCTTGCATTCTTATCTGCTCGGGTGCCCCACTATTGATAATCAAACGTTTCATTGCCTTAGTACCCTGTAAAATTTCAAAAAGTCCGATGCGACCAGCGTAACCTGTGTTTTCACAATGGTCGCAGCCTGCAGCACGTTTCAACGTTAGGCTATCCGTATATTTAATTCCTAGTTCTTGGAATTTANCCTCACCGTATTCCATCGCCAGCAACTCATATTCTTCTTTGTCTGGATGATATTCTTTCTTACATTTTATGCATAGAGTATGGGCAAGTCTTTGCGCGACAATCAACAGCAGTGAATCAGAAAAATGTAGGGGCTGCATTCCCATATCTATAAGTCGGGTGATTGTTTCTGGGGCTGAGTTAGTATGCAAGGTGCTAAATACTAGATGCCCAGTCAAAGCTGCTTCAAGCCCAATCGCGCAGGTTTCATTATCACGCATTTCGCCAACCATGATAACATCAGGGTCACCGCGCAAAAAAGTCNTCATAGCAACAGGAAAAGTCAGACCAATTTTGTCATTGGTTTGTACCTGACGTAGGCCGTCTTGTGTTATCTCGACAGGGTCTTCAGCTGTCCATATTTTTTTTTCAGGAGAATTGATATGACCCAAAAATGAATGAAGTGTTGTTGATTTTCCTGATCCTGTTGGCCCTACTGCCAATATCAAACCGTAGGGTTTTCGGGTGCTTTCTTTTATTAGTTGTAGATCCCGTTTTGATAACTGCATTTTTGTAAGAGGGATGGGTTTCCCGTCTGTAAGAATACGAATAACTGCATCTTCATTACCTCCTACAGTGGGACAAATTGCAACACGGAATCCTATCTTTTTTTTCCGAAAGTCCAATATAATTTTACCATCCTGAGGGAGCCTCTTTTCAGCTATATTGAGGTTTGACATAATTTTAAGCCTAGAAAGAATTGCATGCTTGTATAAAGATGGAATTGTTTGAACAACTTTACAGGCACCATCTTTTCGGTAACGTATGGACATAGGTTCTTCATTCCTACCAGGCTCAATATGTATATCAGAGACGTTCTCTTGATACGCTTCGACAAGAATTTTATTTACCAGTCGAACTATTGCGCTATTTGTCTCGCTGGGTTGTTCAATTTTTGGTGTAGCGGGAGGTATCTCAACATTTGAAGTGTTTTTTTCTTTTTGTTCTAATTCTAGTTCGGAAATTAAAGCCTTCATAGGGCCTTCAGAATCCAACGCATTGCTTTGATCATCGCTAATGCTTGATNCAGAATTAATAAAATCAAGTATGTCAACTTTAAGACCTACTAGGAATTCAATTTTTTCATATANACCTATATTCTTGTTAAACAAATCACAAATTTGNTGTTGGTTGCTATCTGAAGGGTCNGCAATGAGAATGGTGAGCTTATCTTTTTCTTTTCTCAGAGGGGTCCAATTATTTTTTATTAAATAGTTTTTGTTCAANCCANAAAATANATCATCCAACAAACTTTCTCCTNCACGATACCCACGGTAAGGAATACCATAGTAGAGTTCTAACGACTTACCAATGTCCTCCCGTTTGAGTNTCATTTCCTCAATAAAAATAGTTTCAATTTCTANACCCTCGCTAATTTCCCNCAAGAGTATGGAATTTAGTTNTTTTTCGGAAATTAAACNGCTAGANANCAAATAATCAAATTTTGTTTTGCGAGAGGAGTTTTCTTCNGTCAAAGTGGATTTATCTGTTTTCTGNNCCATATTTTCCTAGACCTATGACGAGTTANCNANNNCGGNGNNNANNTTANCATAATATCCAGTAGAAATATANCTCANTATANGTATGACAATAAGNGNGTGNTGAAATAAAAGGNTTTNAAAGNAATAATTNAGTCCNNGAGCGTTNTTTCAAAAAAGTCAANATTTATTTCAAATTGACTTAAAAATAGCATTAAAGGACGGATTACAGTTAACACCTGCCTACATCAAGTTTTGTGCAATAATCAGAATAAAAACCAAAGTTTCATTCGATTGCTATTGCCGGTGNGGGGGANGGGGCCTCGTACGGCTTTCACTAAAATCTTATATTTGATTCTAAAAAGTTAAATAGATTTCACAAGGTTTTTCTAATAGAATATTTTTCAAATTGATTAAAACGCCAATCCTAAATGGCTATTCTAAGTTCTACCTCCTTTTATGAACCAAAAATATACCATGAAAGTTATTATACTATTGGGTTCTTTGATTTTCACAGCCATTGTAGTGTTGCCTGTTTACAGCCAGAATGATGGCTTACCGGGTAGCGCATACAACGATACAGATTTAGGGGAGGGATTAAAAAAAGATAAAAAAAAACAAGCTGATATCGTGATTGGGAAAACATTAATGGCAGGGATGCNCCTAAATGCGGCCATAAAACTATTAGGTATCCCAAAATCAATAAGTATTAATCGAGGCTCTGAAAAAAAAGCAGACAGCATATCCATTACATATNTAAAGCATGGTTTGAAGATNCATGCTCTTACTAATAAAACTACGATAGAGGAGTTGGAGGTGCTTCCTTCGTTCAAAGGGGAATTTTCCAAAGGTATAAGAATAGGCTCAAAGTTCTCTAGCATCGTAGAAACCTTCGGTATGCCAGCATCTAAGGAATCAAATATTATCAAGTATCCTAGAATAAGAATGTATCTTTTTNTAAAACAAGATACTTTAATATCCGCAAAGCTATTTGATAAAAATAGCACAATTTTAGATTATCAGTTGCTTAGGTGATAATACGTCACCACGGTTACTGGTTACCAAACCGTAAGGCTTTCGTAGTTTTGTTGACAGAAGACAGACCTTACACTAAGAAAACCTAGAGTCACCCACCGGTTATATTTCCGCTGCTATTTATAGNAAAAGTGTTCGCACTATCTTTATGCTTGGCCGTAGCTGCAAAAGCACCCTCTGTTCCATTTGAAATGGTTACTGGAGCACCTNTAGACGCGACAAAACCGTATGCNGCTCCAGCAGCNTCNGCAGTGGTGCAGGCGGTGTTACTACCGTTGTCTGTCCAGAATGCTTTACAAGCTAAATAAATATTGTGTAATGTGGTCTTAGAGTCAGTGTCGTATGCACGTTGTTTATACTGGCTGAACTGCGGGATTGCAATGGCTGCAAGAATACCAATTATTGCTATCACTATTAACAATTCAACCAAAGTAAAACCGTGTGTATTCCTTGGCAAAGAAAGTTTCATAAAATTTCTCCTCTAACATTAAAAAGATTCCCCAGACCAGCCACCATTTAACATCCTACATCACAGATATATAATAAAAAACCATCAATCGCAACAGTATTGACACTTATTCCATACCTGAATGAGGCCAAAAGTTGTTTCTANTATTTAAATTGCAACCTGCAAAAGGTTATTTAGCTTTTGGTGAATTGCTTTAAACAGCCTCNTTTCGAATAAATTATAATTTGACCAGTGTTTATATTACTACTACTTTTTAATTTTATTGCTATGAAAAACATGAGCAGAAATCAAAACGTTGTCCTTGATATCAAAGTNAATGCCCTTTGTAGGGTAATGTACGATGGAAGAATTCATTGAATGGGGAAGGCCCCATTTTTTTATCAAAACTTTAATTTTTTCTCCCANCTTAACCCCATTTAAAAACTCCCCTTTAAATTCCTTCAACACATCTAAGGATTCAATTTCTTTCTTATCATTCAGGGCATAAATAATAATCCCTTGGCCTGCATACTCTGCAATAATTCTATCCCGTTCTGGTTCGACCCCCCGTTCAACTGCGAATGACTTTGGAAGTCCTAGTATTCTTATAGCTTCTTCTAGAGTCGTTCCAACCGTTAGGTTCTGACCAATAATAATACCTTTAAATTCACCTTTATCCGATGTACCTAGGGTCTTTTCAATTCCCTGAGTTTTTTCTTTCGGGAGTTTGGAGACTGGCCGATCGTTCAATACTGTATTTTCAAGACCCGCGTCCTTCAATGAGTTCTCATCCATCACAACTACATCTGTGTCCGGACTTGCAATTTTTGGATATAAAATAAGAGTCAAGAACATTACTAAGATAAGTTTTTTCCGGCTACTCATAGGGTCATCCTGTAAAATAAAATATGAAAATCAAAATCCTAGTTCAAAACCTTCTTCCAGATCATCAAAGTTTGTTTCCAGATCATTAGAGTTGTTGATAGTCGTGTTATTCGTAAATCCAACTGCCAGATTATCGAAAGTATTAACGGTGGTGTTAGTCGTTAAGCCAATCTTTCCCTGAGTGTAAGACGTGTCAGTGGCCATGATAGTACGACCCCTTTGCTCAGGGTTGGGTGGATCAGCAGCTTTTGGCGTTTCATCGGGATTGTCCGAAGGCTCGATTTCACTTGATTTCCAGAATTTTGCTCTCAACGTATCACCGGCCACACTCGCCTTCAGTGTATAGTCCTCGCCAGTGATGAATGGGAACTCATCAGGCTCTAGAACAACACTCGCAAGCATATCATCGACTGAACCTCGTCTATCAATCAATTCCAACCTATACTTATGGTTGACAGGGTCCGTATCACAAGAAAAACAGATCACTCTAGCCACATAATACCCCAGAGAATTATCCTCCTGGGTGGATGGGGATCTAAGAATTAAACCAAAATAATCCCCTTGTGAATGGTCCCCCTCTTTCTGGATGTTAACTACCACGTCATAATTTTTTAATTTTTCACAACCGTTTGTCGAGTTATTGGCACCTATCTCACGGGTCCTATACTTACCATCTTCAACTACCCACGGGGGAGTCCAGCCCGGCTGAAGTCCAGCATTAAAATCATCTGCGAATTTACCTTCAAAGGCTACAGGAATAGCATTAAAAATTGTTATATTTTTTCCCTCAACATCAATCTGGGCACTGGCAGAAACTGTTGCAGTCAACCCGGAGGTTGACCAATCATAATTAAGCGTAGTTGAAGCTTCGCCTTTACTTATCGAAGTAATTTCTGGGCTTATTTGGCCTTCACTTGAATTAAATCTCACCTTAAGGGGCTCAAGAATCGGTTCTCCACTTAAATCTAGGACGCTTGCTGTGATAGTTGCTGCAACTTCTGGGCAAGTTACCTGATCCGGTTTGGATGACAGTGAAATTTTTCCATATGGAGCAACACTTAAATTTTTTGGCGAAGAAACCGCTTTAAAGGTCTGCCGATGGTAACGGTCGTTATATGCATGCACTCCAGACTGATCCGCCACACTCCCGGGTTGATAGGCTCCGTTGTTAATAAATTTTTTATTTGGATCTTCATTATTTGAGCGAACAATAATTTCAAATTCAATTTTCCGAATTTTATTAAGTTCTGCTCTAGAGAGAGCGTACGGAGGAATGGGAAAATCGTTAGTATCTAAATTAATACCTTGAGGAAGAGCCATATTGTTTTTGTCGTAGTAACGTATAATTAAATTTTCGATATTATGGGCGGCCGTATGCTGTTTGTATTCAGAATTAAGTTTGTTCGGGACAAATAGATAAAGATTAAATGGGGGTTTAGATAAAGCCAGTCTAATTTCATAGTCTCGGGTCTCGTCCTGACCAACTTCCCCGTCATCATCGAAGTCAAAATAAGGTGACACAAAAAAAGTCTCAGTAGTATCGTTCATAGCATTAGACACAGATAGAATTATCACCTCATCATTCTGAATTACCCCATCATCATCCTCGTCGTAAACCATGCTGATATAGTGATCGGATGCAGCAAGAAAACGCGAACCTCTAATAACGTTGTACCCTGAATTTCGGGTGCTACGGTCTAAGAAATCAATTGCCGCTCTTCCGTCAGATTGCATTTCACCCAATGCGATCTCTCTCGAAAAAAAATCTCCTTGCGAGGTAATAATCCCAGCAACCAACGCCAGCAAAGCAATAGCTATCGCAGAGCTGATCATCAATTCAATTAAGGTAAACCCCGTCTCATCCAGGGCAGGCGAGTATTTCCTAATTGATAATTTCATGGTGTTAATATCCTGGTTTTACTTTTCCAAAAATCCAACTCTTTCCACACTGAATACGGATGGAACAAAAGGTGGCCAAAAATTAGGGTCTTGGAACCGAACGTCCCAACCCCAGTTCCGGATAGGAGCTGAATAGCAATCTCCACCAGCCGGGCACCACTCAGAATTGGCCTGCTTGCTGGTCCAAAGGTTTATAAATGAACCGAGGATATTAAGAACAGACGCCTTATAAGGAAAGTTAGGCTTGACATGCCACCACTCATGGAAACGAGGAAAAACATGCGCTCCGTCCCCATCCGTCACACGATTATGTACATTGCCCGTGAATATTGCGGCATTAACCGTAGTCTCCGATCCTCTAAAGTAGTAAAAAAGTACCGCCTGACCATAACCGCAAACTTTTCCCCCATTCGGTGGAATTGAACCATACCCGGGGTAATGATTAACAAAATCATTCGATAAAATATTAAAAGCGTCGCTCACTAAAGCTACGCCCTTGGTGTTTATCGAGTTAAAATCACCTTGAACATACAGTGGATTATCCGTAACCAAAGTCGTCTCGTCTAATAGTTCTGGGATAGAATGAAACCTGTCAATACGAACTAATCTTATAGCCTGCAAGTTCCCGTTGTGGTTCGTAAAGCTTGAATCAGGAGAGCGCGAGGTATATACCAAGATTCCGTTACCCCCAAGACTCAAACCTTGACTTGCTAGATAGGCGACATACCATCGCTGCAGGGCATTGATGTCTATGTCGGTAGTATCTACGCTTCTATCATCTTCCCGGCAATCTTCAAAAGCATTACGCGTTTCCTGAATTATTGGAAAAGGTAGACCGGGGATAGAATTCCCAGAGGTTGTTCGGCCGGTCTTAATAAGGTCAGTTACATTGGTCAGAGTTGGGCGCGATACACTCACCTCGATATTTCCAGATCCTAATCCACCCGTCCCGGTAATTATGATGCTGTCGATCTTATTTGTTTTAGGATTTTTTGCTCGCTTTTCATAGAATCCTCCTCTTTCTATAAGGCTTATGGAAGGTGTTACAAACTTGGGCTCATTTACCAGTACATAATCATTAAATCTGGATTCTTGCTCAGATTCATTGCTTTTATCTATTGTCGGGGGGAGCGCCTCTGTAGGTGAAAATGTCGTTCCCTCATTGGACGTTTTTACAAAAACCGTATTATCAAAAGATTGTCCAGAATATTTAAATTGAGTGGTTATTTTTCCTGAGGCCGACATTAAGTGGGGTGACAGGTTTCCTTGGTCGTCATAATTCCTTAAATTAATTCTAGAAAACCCCCCTCTTCCATCGCCTGAAGAACCTATATAGATGTCCCCATTGGAGTGAATACGTCCCCACATATTCATTTCCGGTCCTGGAAACAGTTCCAAGTCTGCGCCGCCTCCAGTTTGACCGTAAAACATAAAATACTGTACTAGCGGCGTTTCTAAAATTCTTATTCGCTCTTTAAGAAATTCTCTCGAAGAGTCTTTAAGCGAGGTCGCCGTTGCTTCAATATCATAGGTATGTGCATGGTGAAAAATAAAACTACTCCCAACTGAACTCTGGTAGAGATATTTTTTCAATGGGTTTGTTACTTTGTATCGGACTTTATAGTCCCTATAATTTTCTACCGTGATAAATCCATCGGCATCGGCATTAGGGTCATCCAGAGATGTTGTATAAGGAACCAAGTCTTCAAACTCTTCAACTATTGCATTAACAGCAAGATCTAATCCGACTTCGGCGGAATAAAAAGCTTTTTGACCCGTCCTGTACGATTCGGAAGTTAGGAGGCCTAAATTAGTTATTTGTATTGCTGCAACTGCCAATGCTGACATAGTCGCTAAAACAAACAAATAGACTATCAAGGCAATACCTCTCTCATCACCTAAGCGGCCTTTCTTATATGACACCAATTTCTGAAATTTAATCATTCTATAAAATGCCTCTTATGGATAAGGGAACCCATTTCCATACTTTTCGGATTTCCTCTTTTATCAACCCATTCCATTCTAACTATTATCTCCAGCAGATTGATTTTATCAGGATCAGAAAAGGACCTGTTGCTTTCCTGAGGGTAGGTCTGCAGAGTCAAAGTTCTAGTCATTTGTGGTAATTCTTTCCTTTTATTAATAACTTCAGATCGCGAATACTTCTTATCATTCACTTGGTTCATGCCCTGAGCAACCAGATAGTCTGTCACAAGATATTTAAAACCAAGTGTCCCGCCAGAAGGTTCATTTGTTGAAATTCGCTTAATTTCTTCAATTTTATTTTTAATAAGAAGAGTGGCTTGAGTTACTTCCCTGGATTTGCTTTGGTGGTACATTATTGAGTTGACAGCTGTTATCAGTCCCAAGATTCCCAAGGCGAGAACCGTCATGCTTACCAAAACCTCTATAAGCGTAAAACCAGTTTGATCAGCTTTGCGCTTTAATATCGAGCTTAAGAATTCATGGTTTTCAATTACCACCATTAACTCCAGGGAATGGGGTCTCTATTTAAATCATACTTTAAAAGTTCAACGGAACCTGTGATTTGTGATAAATGTATAGATCGCATTCGGTCGTTGGTATATCCAACCCTATTCATGTGTATAAGAAAGATAGAGCCGCCGTTATCACTCTGTCCACGTGAGTTGAAGACAACCCTATTCCCTCCACCAAAGAAAATAGGTGAAGTAACGATATTTCCATCTACATCATTAAGACCAAGGTTAAAACCAAACTCAATATTATTTTCCAAGTTGACTGTCTTGACAGTTTCTTTTGAGTCTTCTATTCCATTATTATTAGTGTCATCATGTACTTTGTAAAAATTTTTAACACTGTCAAAGGTAACCACAACATTGTTATTACTTTGAATAGCAGTGGCCTGAGCTAGTTTCATATCAAAATAAACCTTTTGTGCCTGCCCGTTGATTTCGTATTCTTCCTTCCACTTTTTGAGATTTGGTATTGCGATGACCAGCAATATTGCAACGATAGCCATCCCCATCATAAGTTCCACTATCGTAAATCCTCTCATAGATTTAAAGCGACACATTGTTGAACTCATATATTAAGGGTTATCTCGAATATACTCTATAACTTTTGGATAATTGAAGGCCATTCTTATACACATATAATTGTTACCAGATGTATCAAACACTGGGTCATTTGGATCTATTCTCGATGTCCAATATTTTCTCCAGTATTTTTATTAACGAAATTTTTCTAAGGACAATTTTCCCGAAAATCAGCTTCCGTTAGTCCCGGGAAGATTTTTTGTGATTCTCCATCCGCACAATTCCCAAATCCATTAGTAAACAAGGGGTTACCGTCTTTAAGATAAGCTTGCAGAGCCTTATAGATCGGGGTGTTAACAAAGACACGACCACTTTGTAAATGCGCACAGTTTTTCCTCACCTCTATAGCCTCTCCGTATTCTGTTCCACAACCAGCTGGATGTTCATCGCAGGGAACCCGTACCAACCCAGATGTGCAACCGGGTCGCCTAAGGTACGGCTTTCCTCCATGTGTCATGAATACACAGTACCCTTTAGCTTTTCCAGATTCGTGTCCTTCACCATAATAATCCTCAAGCCAAGACCCTTTAAAATATTTATTAGGAACAAATGTAGCCGTCGTAACACGTTTTCGGTATCCAATTTGATATGAGGACGTCACATCATCCCATTCTTCTGACACATTTTCACATGATGCGTATTTTATCCGTTCTTCTTCGGCCAATCGTTCGGCTTCAGCCGCTTCTTCAGCGAGTTTTGCCGCAAGTAGATCTTCTTGAGGAGTGGTTTCTGGGGGATCAT
>PBKR01000003.1 GCA_002721545.1 Nitrosomonadaceae bacterium
TTTATAATGAAACATTAAGAGTGCATAATTACTATTCATATAAACAAAAATCCCCTCAATAAAGAAGGGATTTTAAAGTGGGCCCTCAGGGACTTGGACCCCGGACCAATGGATTATGAGTCCCCTGCTCTAACCAACTGAGCTACAGACCCTATAAACAAAACACTAAAATATCTAATCTAATTTATTCCTCTGTATCGAGAAGGCTACGTAGGCGCTCAGAACGTGAGGGATGACGTAGCTTGCGTAAAGCTTTCGCCTCAATCTGTCGGATACGTTCTCTTGTTACATCAAACTGTTTACCCACCTCTTCTAGAGTATGATCAGTATTCATCTCAATACCAAAACGCATACGCAATACTTTTGCTTCACGTGGAGTAAGCGAGTCTAATATAGATTTTGTAACATCCCTTAGACTGGTAAAAACTGCCGCATCTACAGGTGCCATGGTTGCTGCATCCTCAATAAAATCACCAAGATGAGAGTCCTCGTCATCACCGATAGGCGTCTCCATAGAAATTGGCTCTTTAGATATTTTTAAGATTTTACGAATTTTTGCTTCTGGCATTTCCATTTTTGATGCTAACAATGAAGGATCTGGCTCTGAGCCTGTCTCCTGTAAAATCTGCCGGGAAATACGATTCATTTTATTAATTGTCTCAATCATATGAACTGGAATTCGAATTGTTCGTGCCTGATCAGCAATAGAACGTGTAATTGCCTGACGAATCCACCATGTTGCATACGTAGAGAATTTGTAGCCCCGCCTATATTCAAATTTATCTACAGCTTTCATAAGGCCAATATTGCCTTCCTGAATAAGATCCAAAAATTGCAATCCCCGATTCGTATACTTTTTAGCAATAGAAATAACTAAGCGAAGATTCGCTTCAGTCATTTCACGCTTAGCCCGACGAGCCTTAGCCTCTCCAGTAGACATTCTTCGATTAATTGCTTTTAATTCTTTAATTGGAATACCAATTCTATTTTGTAAATCAGATAAATTCTTTTGCTGTTCAATAATTTCAGGTTGATAACGCACCAAAACCTGGCTATATGGTTTATTTGCCTTTATTTCTCCATCTACCCAATCTAAATTTATCTCGTTTCCAGGAAATAATTTAATAAAATGATTGCGGGGCATACCTGCTTTAAGCACAGCAAGTTCCATTATTCTCCGTTCGTACTTACGAACCTCTTGCACTACGCTACGTTGAGCATCACAAAGTCGCTCTACCATTTTGGCTGAAAAACGGATAGCCATTAATTCCGTAGTTATAAGCTCCTGTATCTCTTTATATGCCTTACTTGATGAGCCTTTTTTCTTAACGATTTTCTGCATTTCAGCATATGCGTTATGAATAATAGAAAAACGCTCCAGTGCATTTATTTTTAATTTAAGCGCATTAGCTGTCGCTATCGCTGCACTATCCTCATCATCTCCCCCCTCACCTAACTCTTGCTCTAATTTCTCATCAGAAATTTCCTCATTAACTATCTCCTGAGCATTAGGATCAAGCAATCCATCCACTAATTCATCAATACGCATCTCATCTAGTGCAACTTTATTAGCTAATCCTAGAATACCTGATATGGTAGTTGGGCTTGCAGAAATTGCCTGAATCATATGCTTTAAACCTTGTTCAATACGCTTAGCAATTTCTATTTCACCTTCACGAGTAAGTAATTCTACTGACCCCATTTCGCGCATATACATACGTACTGGGTCTGTAGTTCGGCCAAACTCAGAATCAACGGTAGAAAGAGCTGCCTCAGCTTCTTCTACAACATCTTCATGTGATACAGCAGGAGATTCAGATAACAGCATAGCTTCTACATCAGGTGCCTCATCATGAACAGTAATGCCCATGTCATTGATCATACTGATAATCCCTTCTATTTGCTCTGCATCCTGCATGTCATCTGGCAAATGATCATTTATTTCAGCATAGGTAAGGAACCCCCGGTCTTTGCCTTGAATGATCAGATTCTTAAGTCGCTTTCTTCTTGCTTCCAGATCCCTTGGATAAGATTTATCAGCTTGTTTAGCTTGCGCCCTCGCTGCCTTTCCTATCTTAGGCTTCTTTTTCTTATAGGCTGAGTTCGATTCTTTTGCCGCCATTACCGCTTTTGCAATTTCTGCTACTTTTGCAGAAGTTTTTTTTGCCGGCATCCCCTTACTTGTAGAATTTTTATTTAATTTTGCTGATTTTTTTTCCGCTCCTCTAATAAGAACCTCTTTAGCTGTTAATGTATTTTTTTTCTTTGCAGTAGTCCTTACTGCTTTCTTCTTTACAGTAGTCTTTACTGCTTTCTTTCTTACAGGAGTTTTTACTACTTTCTTTCTTACAGTAGTCTTTGCTGTTTTTTTCTTTACAGGAGTTTTTACTACTTTCTTTCTTACAGTAGTCTTTGCTGTTTTTTTCTTTACAGGAGTTTTTACTGCTTTCTTCTTTACAGTAGCCCTTACTGCTTTCTTCTTTACAGTAGCCCTNACTNCTTTCTTNNTTACAGNAGTCTTTGCTGTTTTTTTCTTTACAGGAGTTTTTACTGCTTTCTTCTTTACAGTAGTCTTTGCTGTTTTTTTCTTTACAGGAGTTTTTACTTTTGCCATTTTGGTTTCCAAATATTATGGACAATAAAATCCATAACTAATGATTATATCAAAAATTAGTTTGTTTGAGTTAGCCCAATAGCACTGCTAACTGCCGCAATTCCTTCTTTTCTTCAGAAGTAAGTATATTTAATGGTTTATTTTGTAACTCAGTCATACGCTGCTTTCTCTGCATTTGCTGCAACCTTATTAATGCCCCTTTAAATTCGGCCTCAAGATTCATCTTATTATCCCATGAAAGTGTTGCACTCTCAGCTTCTTCTAATAGCTCCCGATAGACACTATTGTGAAAATACGCAATAGCAGATGGGATTGCCGTATTTTCTCCTATAAAAGGATGCGCCTCAATGAATTCCAGCAAAGCCAACAATGCATCCATTTCATTAGAATTTATATTATATTCTGACAAAATCGCTCTATTCATTTTGGCAGCATAACTAGGATCATGTAAAAGAATCTGAATCAACCAGCGACAAGGTGAAATAGTAATCGGCCTCAATACCACCTTACGACGTATCGAAGATGAGGATGTTCTCTTAATCTGTAGGAGACTCTCTAGCTCATCTTGATTGATGCCACTAAGCTCTGCTAATCGCTTAATCAACATCAATGAGAGTATCGGGGCAGATATCTGTCCCAATAATGGTTTGGCACTTTCCACTAATTTAGTACGGCCTTCACTTGTTTGTAAATTAATATTTTCTGATAGACGCTGAAATAAGAAACTAGATAAAGGTAGAGATTGATCGATCAATTCCTTAAACGAATTTTTTCCATATTTCTGCACATAGCTATCAGGGTCTTCTCCATCAGGTAGAAATAAAAACTCAATATTTTTTCCGTCAATAAACTGTGGCAGACTATTTTCTAAAGCACGCCATGCTGCCTTCCGGCCCGCATCATCACCATCAAAGCAAAATACAATATTATCAGTCTGGCGAAACAGCTTTTGTACATGGCTTTGTGTTGTTGCAGTTCCTAAAGTAGCAACAGCATAATCGATGCCATATTGTGATAGAACTACAACATCCATATACCCTTCTACTACTAGCACTTTTCCTGCGTCACGAATTGCTCTACGTGCTGCAAATAAATTGTAAAGCTCATGACCCTTATCAAACAAAGGGGTTTCTGGAGAATTCAAGTATTTAGGTTCATTTTTCTCAATCACCCTCCCACCAAATCCTATAACCTTTCCTTTCAAATTTAAAATAGGAAACATAATACGATCACGAAACCGATCATAACGTTTCTTCTCATTATTCTCATTTACCATCCCGATTCTAACGAGTAATGGCGAGTCATAATCAGGAAAGATTTCAGCTAAATTTTGCCATCCTGCTGGTGAATAGCCTATTCCAAATCGAGCAGCAGTTTCCCCAGTTAAACCGCGTTTTTTAAGATAATTAATCCCACGTTCAGAACACTTTAGCTGCTCCTTATAAAATCTTGTAATAGCATTCATTAAGTCAAACATAGTCTGATAGGTCTTTTCTTTGTTTTTTCCATTCTCTCTATATATAGCTTCGATATAATGCTCTTTATTTTCTTCAGTAGGGACCTGAACTCCTACACTTAAAGCAAGATCATTGATTGCTTCAACAAAATCCATACCAATGTACTCCATCATAAAACCAACAGCACTGCCATGAGCGCCACAACCGAAACAGTGATAAAACTGTTTAGTTGGGCTTACAGTAAATGAAGGTGTTTTTTCACCATGAAATGGACAACATGCAATATGATTTGCACCAGCTTTTTTAAGCGGTACATGTCGATCTATCACATCAACGATATCTACACGATTTAGTAGATCCTGAATGAACGATTGCGGGATCATTTACCTGGAAAAGATCCTATAATTTCCAACCAGTTAATAAACGAAACAAAGGATAAATTGTGATTATATGACATTTTCATAGAATACAATAAGAAAGGGTATTCTACCAAAAATAACAAGTATGCAAGATTTTATATACTCTTAACCTGATAATAAAGTCAAACAGCAAGCCTTTCTTTAACCAATGAAGCAACTTTCCCCATATCAGCTCTTCCTGCCAGCTTTGGCTTTAATTTTGCAATTACTATTCCCATCTCTTTCTGCTTCTTAGCCCCGATTAAAGATATCGTTTCCTCCACCATATTTTCAATCTCAAAATCACTAAGAGCCTCTGGCATATAGTTTTCTAACACACTAATTTNATATCTCTCAATATCTGCTAGATCCCTACGCTTTGCAGCAATATACTGCGTCATAGAATCCTTTCGTTGTTTAATCATTTTATCAATTATCACAATAACTGCAGCATCATCCATTTCAACACGACTATCTACCTCACGCTGCTTAATGGCTGCTTGTAATAAACGAATAGCATCTCTTCTTTTAGTTTCACCAGACCGCATCGCTTCTTTCAGATGTTCAGTAATCTTCTGCTTCAGATTTAATCCGGGTCTCATTTTTTATTTTTTACTCTATATAAAGGAAGCTTCCAAAAACATACAAAATGACTCTGGTAATAACCTATTTCGTAATTATAAAAAAATTAGAAGATAATATAGGCTTATCTAATGGTATCAAGTCCGATCTCTAGCACTCATTTTAGACAACTAATATAATTTTGGTGGCAGTAACTGACTCCTAAGCCGCTTATAAGTTCTCTTAACTGCTGCTGCAAGCTTACGTTTTCTCGCAGCAGTAGGCTTTTCATAAAATTCATTTGCGCGCAATTCAGTAAGCAACCCTGTTTTTTCAATAGTACGTTTAAAGCGACGCATAGCAACTTCAAATGGCTCATTTTCCTTAACTTTTATGATAGTCATAAAATCACGATCCTTTTATCTTCAAAAATTTTAAATATACAAAAGTAAAAAACGGTATAGTATATAACAATCTGATATTTTTTTGTAAAAACCTATATATCTTCAATTCAGTGATTGTTCTCGGAATAGAAACATCTTGCGATGATACTGGCATCGCAATTTACCACACCAAACGTGGCCTACTAGGCCATACTTTACAGTCTCAAACATTAACGCATAGTGACTATGGTGGCGTTGTTCCTGAGCTTGCTTCACGTGACCATATTAAGCATATTCTTCCCATTGTAAATCAAACACTTAAATCATCTAACATCGAACGTGAGAATTTACATGCTATTGCTTATACTCAAGGCCCAGGATTAGCCGGTGCGCTCCTTGTAGGAGCGAGCTTTGCCGTTGCTCTTGGCTTTGCGCTTAAAATTCCGGCAATAGGGATCCACCATCTTGAAGGACATTTGCTCTCTCCATTCTTATCCACTACACCACCTGTATTTCCATTTGTTGCACTACTAGTATCTGGTGGTCATACACAGTTAATGGAGGTTCATAATATTGGACATTACAAATTACTAGGTGAAACTGTAGATGATGCAGTAGGAGAAGCATTTGACAAAACAGCAAAATTACTTGGATTAGGCTACCCAGGAGGCCCGGCAATATCGAAACTTGCAAACATATTTTCTATATCTGGGAAATCAAACAATTTCATATTACCCCGACCAATGCTAAACAGTGGGAATTTAAATTTTAGCTTCAGTGGCCTTAAGACTGCAGTTTTAACACTATCAAAAAAATATAAAATAACTCAGGAAATAAAAATAGAAATTGCCCATGCATTTCAGGAGGCAGTTGTAGATGTACTCACAGAGAAATCTATTGCAGCGCTTAAACAAACCGGATTCAAGCAACTTGTAATTGCGGGAGGTGTTAGTGCCAACACCCGACTTAGAGAGAATCTCTCAAGCCGTACAAAGGAAATAGGCGCTACTATTTTTTACCCTGACCATGAGTTTTGCACAGATAATGGCGCCATGATCGCACTTGCTGGGTCAATGAGATTTCAGAATGATAGTAAGTTGGTTAAAAATAGTTTCACTATTAAACCTCGATGGGATTTAGAAGAAAATTAGATAGTATCTAAGCAATATAAAACATATCTATTTTGGAAACCTATGCTTTCTTATTATATCAATGGAGATAAATTTTAATTTTCTTTGTAAATAAACAATCATAAAATACAGCAACATTAACTGCCCCATTATCTATTAATTTTAGAATTATTATGCATACAAATATGCATTTATTCCTTAATAAATAGTAGTGTTAATATGAATACTATGACTAATTTTGATTATAAAGAAACTCTAGTTCTATATTCATTTCGTCGCTGCCCATATGCAATACGCGGTCGTATGAGCTTATATAAAGCTGGATTTATTATAGAATTACGCGAAGTAGACTTGAAAAATAAGCCTGAGCAAATGCTTAAAGCCTCACCAAAAGGAACCGTTCCTGTATTAATACTGCCAAAAGGTAAAGTCATTGATGAAAGCCTTGATATTATGAAATGGGCATTAAACAAGAATGATCCTGATGGCTGGCTTAATACTGATAAAACTAAAATGCAATTCTTGATAGAACGTAATGACAATAAATTTAAACGGGCCTTGGATAGATATAAGTATCCTAATCGTTATCCAAATGAAAATTGTAAAGGAGCACGTGAAACCTGCACAGAAATACTAAATGATTTAAATAACAGACTAAAGAAGCATAAAAATATTTTAAGCAATACTGTTTCAATGGCTGATATAGCCTTGCTTCCTTTTATTCGCCAATGTGCCTTAGTTGATTCAGAATGGTTTTATAATTTACATATGCCACGCTTACATGACTGGCTACAAAGACATCTTGATAGTACTATATTTAAATCTATCATGATAAAGTCTACAGTCTGGACGAGGGGTGGAAAATCTACGCTAATTATCCCAGAGCATTAATAATTTATATACCTTTCACCTTGCCTTTAGAAATCAGCTAAACCTAATTAAATTATCATTTATATTCCTTACCAATTTTCGTTTCTTTGCCGTCAATTAGATTAGTAATATTCGATTTATGCCGCCATATAACTAGTAAGGATATAATTGAAATTACCAGAGTATTGATATCTGGGCCCAGGAAAATCCATGCATAAACCGGTGTAAGCATTGCTGCTACTAATGCCGATAATGATGAAAATCTCCATATTAAAAAAACAATAGACCAAGTAATAGTCGCCAAAATACCAAGCCATAGACTCAAACCAGCCACTACTCCTATCGCTGTTGCTACGCCTCTTCCTCCTTTGAAGCCTAAGAATATGGACCATATATGACCAAGAAAAACTAACAACGCAACTGTAGCTACTACTTTATCATCAAGTCCCCATTCTAAAACAAAATACTGAGCTAATATAATAGCTAGCCAGCCCTTACTTATGTCACCAAGTAAAGTGATTATTGCGGCTGCTTTGTTCCCACTACGTAAAACATTAGTTGCTCCCGGGTTCATTGAACCAAAAGTACGTGGATCAGGCAGCCTAAAAATCCAGCTTGCTATAACTGCAAATGAAATCGACCCAATCAAATAAGCCAAAATTGCAAAAATTATTATTGTCATTGTCATTGTCATTGGCTTCAATTCTACAAATAGAATAAAATCAAACTAATTCTACGTTAAAACTTCTTCCTAATGAAATATACAAGATCATAAATTTAAGAGAATGGACATAATTTTTATAGACGAACTAAAAGTAAAAACTCTAATTGGAATTTACCCATGGGAATGCAAAGTAGCACAAATAATACAACTTGATATAGAAATTGCCTTGCCAACAAGCAAATCATGCCAAACTGATAATGTTAAAGACACTCTTGATTATGCATCAATCATTAGGCGAATCCATGAGTCTCTCGCACAAAAACAATTCTCCTTACTTGAAGCATTAGCAGAACATATCTCCCAAATTATCTTATTAGAGTTTAAGGCTCCATGGACAAAGGTCAGTGTGGCAAAGCTCGACATGATACGTAATGTGAAGAGAGCTGGAATATGTATTGAGCGAGGCTCATACCCTTCATAGTTCATGAATATTATAAATTACTCCATAGCTAATTTTAAAATACCTAATAATTCTAGTTGCTTAAATTCTTTTACAATGAAGAAGTTTAGTAATAAGACCTCTATCACCAGACTCTGTTTCGGTTACATTTATAAATCCAAGTTCCTCGGCTGTATCTTTGATACGTGTATGGCTTGCATATACGGGCAAAGAAAATAATATATCCTTACGATCTTTCTCTGGAACTAAAGCAACAAGATTTCTTACAGCCGAGCTGCTCATCATCGAAACTCCTGTTATTTTTTTTACCTTTAACAATTCCAATAACCCTGGTGGGGTTTTTTTTGGGCCTCTACGTGTATACGTAATAATAGCCTCAACCTTAGCACCACGTTTATTTAATTCATCTACTAACAATTCTCGCCCACTATTTCCACGAAATATTAGAATGCGTTTACCGGTTACAAATTCTGACTGTAAATCTGGCAGCTCAAGTAAACCCTCACTATCATAATTCTTATTTGGAATTTGTACATTATCAATCCCATGTAGATTTAGCTCTTCAGCTGTTCCTGGCCCAGGAGAAAAGACTTTAATTTCTTCAGGAAAATTAATATTATATTTAAGTGTCATTTCAACAGCGCTAGGACTTACAAAAACTATTGCATAAACACCTTGCAAGGATGATAGCACTGCATCAATTTGCCCTGTATCTTCTGGCGGCTCAATAAATATTGTTGGGTATATATAAGGAGTAGCCCCAAGCACCGCCAAACGCTCAGCAGTCCTAGACGCTGGTTTTACTGGGCGTGTAATTAAGATATGCATGCCTGATAGCGGACTAATTTTATTCGATGCCATATATATAATTTGAATAAAGAGAAAAATAAAATCCCTATAAAATATAAAATGAAAATGATTTATAAAAACAGAACAGAACTAAAATAGATGATTTTTTGAAAATTAATAATTAGAAGAATTATTCAGCTACTCCTAATTACAACTTTACGCTTAACATAAAAATGGGTCAATAAAGATTATTCCTTACTATATTGGGGATAAAATTAAAACTTATTTAGACAAGAAGATGCACCCAATCTTCTTTATTAACAGCATGTTATTTAAACTATTAAAAATAGAATAAGAAGTTTGCTAAAATAGCTAGAATTAGATTTGATTGGCACTATATGAAAGAATAATATGGACTACATTATTAATCTTTTACTAATAAACACTCTATGTTGATTTGATGTATGCTAAATATATAGAGGCACCTTACACCCTTATTTTTGGATATCTATGTGCCAAGATAGAAACAATATATTAATTCTAAATAATACAATTATATTATTTATAGTTGTAATTTTATTATTTCTATATAGTCAGCCTGCTATGGCAGAAAAAACACCCCCTGAAATTAAAGATTTCATTAACAAGATGGTAAAAAAACACGGGTTCAAAGAACATGAACTGAAAAAAATATTTAGTAACATAAAAATTAAATCTAATATTATTAAAACAATTTCCCGCCCAAGCACATCAAAACAATGGTATGAATATCACCCTACATTTATTAATAAAAAAAGAATCATAAAAGGCGTTTCATTCTGGGAGCAGAATGCCGAAACCCTTGAACGAGCAAAAAAGGAATTTGGTGTTCCTGAAGAAATTATTACGGCTTTAATAGGTGTTGAAACATATTATGGAAAACAAACAGGCAGGCACCGTGTTTTAGATGCATTGACAACATTAGCCTTTAATTATTCAAAACGATCAAATTTTTTTCGTAATGAACTAGAGCAATATTTATTACTTACACGAGAACAAGGTACAGATATATTTAATACTAAAGGCTCTTATGCTGGTGCAATTGGTATTCCTCAATTCATGCCTAGTAGTTATCGTAATTATGCCGTAGATTTTGATAATGATGGAAGAATTGATTTATCAGGAAGCATAGCTGACTCAATAGGTAGTGTAGCTAACTATTTAACAGCTCATGGTTGGGAAATAAATGGCCCAACAATAACAAAAGCACAAATTAAGAAAGGAGGACATCATGATTCTCTAAAAATGAAACGCATGCCTCTTTATACAGTTAAAAAATTGAAAAAATTTGGAATTACCGCATCAACTGATATTCTTGACGATCGTAAAGCCACTCTAATTAAATTAAACAATAAAACCCATACAGAATACTGGTTAGGATTCAATAATTTTTATGCTATCACCCGTTATAACCACAGTACTTATTACGCTATGTCTGTATTATTTTTATCAGAAAAAATTCGTGCCCTGCGAGGCGAAAGATAAATTATTTGAAAATTATATATCTATTAAAATATTAATACTCTGCTTTGCTAAATGCTACAACATGATCAATCTCTAGTTTAATACCAATATTTTCACCAATAGAATGATTATGGTGACTTGGTACTAATGATAATGCAGTATCACCACCAGGTAGACGTAAAGTATATAAAATATCCGCTCCTCGAAAAGATTTCTGTAAAACCTGCGCTTTTAAAGAACTCATATCATCATGTACTATATCATCTGGTCTTATTAATACATCAACGTTATCATCTTTACTAGAAAATCTATCTGATTCTTTTTCACTTGAGGCGCTTACTTCTAAAACGCCTAATTCGATCTCTACATGGCGAGAGTCAAGAATTTTCCCGGGGAGAAAAACCCCCTGGCCTACAAAATTTGCAACAAACCGACTAGCAGGACGATGATAAAGATTGTATGCGGTATCCCATTGCCTAATTTCTCCAAGCTGCATTACACCAATTTCATCTGCAATAGCAAAAGCCTCATTCTGATCATGTGTCACAAGAATAGCCGTAGTTCCCTGATTTTTAAGGATATCACGAACCTCTAAACTTAATCTCTCACGTAAATTTACATCAAGGTTCGAGAAAGGTTCATCTAATAATAATAAGTCAGGTTTAGGAGCCAAAGCACGCGCCAATGCTACACGCTGCTGCTGTCCTCCAGAAAGCTCGTGTGGATAACTATCAGCCACATCCTTAAGACCCACGATCTCAAGCATTTCAGCTGACCGATTTAAACGATGTATATAAGGCATGTAATGTAGACCAAACATAATATTTGAAGCCACTGTAAGATGGGGAAAGAGAGCATAATCCTGAAATACCATTCCAATGTGTCGCTGTTCTGGCCTTAATGTGAATCCTGAATTACTGATTTTCTCGCCCTTTAACAAAATCTCTCCTGACACCACTGGCTCAAATCCAGCGATACAACGCAAAACAGTAGTTTTTCCACAACCACTTGGACCTAAAAGGCAGCTAATAACGCCTTTTTTAAGTCCAAATGACAAATCATTAACCACAATTTTTTTACTATAAGACTGACTTATTTTGGCCACTTCTAACAATAAAGTATCCATATAATTACTTCTCTACCTGACGTGTAAGTAAAACTATTGGAATCAGTCCCGTCAACACTAATACTACTGCAGGTAAAGCTGCTTGCTCCCACTGACCTTCTGATGTCATTTCGAAAATCCGTATCGAAAGCGTGTCCCAGCCAAAGGGTCTTGTCATTAAAGTAATAGGCATCTCTTTCATAATATCTACAAACACTAGAATGGTAGCAGTTAATATACCGCCTTTTAAGATAGGCAAGTGAATCTTTTTAAGCATGCTCCAACCACTGATACCAAGCCCCATCGCAACCTCATCTATGCTTAAAGTAATACGCTGCATAGCACTATTAATAGGATTATATCCAACTGCCATAAAGCGTGTCATATAAGCAATTAACATAACTATAAACGTGCCCTGAAATAAGAAGCCAATTTCTATAGAAAATAACTTCATCACTGTTTGATTAACCCAGCTATCTACCCACGCAAGTGGAATATAAATTCCTACAGCCAAAACGACACCAGGCAGAGCATACCCTATTGTCGCAAAACGAATTGCTATACGAGAAAATAAACTAGGATAACGACGAGCAGAATAAATCATTAGAATCGAGATTGAGCAGATAAGAAATGCAGAAAGTCCTGACAGCATTAACGAATGCCAAAGAAACTCTAGATAACGAGAATTAAACTCTTCCGCAAAAGTATGTGCAGCCCATATAAATAATTGTGTAATTGGTAGCAAAAAAGCAAAAAATAAAATAGTTGAGGCAAATCCAAATACTGCCCATGACTTCCACCCTATAAGAATAATTGGGCGCATACGAGAGCTTTGTTTAATCTCTGCATAGCGTATTCGAGAACGAAGTTTTTGCTCAATAATAATTAATACAAAAATAATGATGATCAGTAATGATGCTAACTGAGAAGCTGCAGATAGAGAAAACATACTAAACCATGCCTTATAAATAGCTGTGGTAAAAGTATCATAATTAAATACAGCTACAGTTCCAAAATCAGCCAGGGTTTCCATTAGAACTAGCATTACTCCACTTGCTATCCATGGCCGCGCCATAGGTAGCGCCACCTTAAAAAAACCTTGGGTACTATTTAACCCTAATGACTGAGCAGCCTCTAACGAGCGTTTTCCTTGAGTAAGAAAGGCATTCCGAGCTAATAAATATACATAAGGGTAGAACGCAAGTATCATGACTATGATTACACCCATTCTACTTCTAATATCTGGAAACCAAAATAGTTCTGTATCAAACCAGGAGCGTAATGATGTCTGTACGGGACCAGTAAAATCAAACAGCCCTAAAATAACAAATGCTAAAACATATGCAGGAAAGGCAAGAGGTAGTAATAACCCCCAAGAAAAAATTCTTCGACCAGGAAAGTCACATACTGCTGTAAACCAAGCTAAACTAACTCCTAATACTGCTGAACCAATGGCTACTCCTAATGCAAGCCAGAAAGAATTTAACAATAATCTTGAAAGCGTTGTTTCTACTAAATGTTGCCAGATTTCCCCCGCAGGGGTAAGAAACGATAACATAACAGTACCTACTGGAATAAGTACTAGAATTGCAACAATAACAGGAATATAGCGCCAACCTAATACCATCTGGGAAGTGTCAGATGAACAATACGAATTGCTTCTTGAGATAATACCTTTGGATTTCAATAGAATTTCCCATAAATTACTTTTTATACCTTACCGATAGTCTGCCCGATCCATCAGTTTTACTGCTTCAGTTTGTAACTCACCTGCTTTCACTACATTCATTTCATTCTGTTTAAACCTCCCCCACGCTGCTACTATTGGATCAGGATTTACTTCTGGATTAACAGGGTATTCCATATTTATACCAGCAAACAATTTTTGAGCCTTCTTTGATGATAAAAATTCAAGCAACATGACCGCTGATTTTTTATTTTTTGTACTGTTAATAAGGCCTGCACCGGAAATATTGACATGGACGCCATTTCCATCTTGATTAGGCCAAAATATTGCTAGTGGCAAACTAGGATTTTTTTTGATCAAACGACCATAATAATAGGTATTAACGATGGTCACATCACATTTTCCTGCCGCAACGAACTCCATTGCTTTAGTATCATTTGATAAAGGATCTATAGCTAAATTAGTGACCCAGCCTCTTACAATTTCTTCGGTTTTTTCTTTTCCATATTCAGCTATCATCATTGCAACTAATGATTGATTATATACTTTCTTAGATGTACGCAGACAAACCCGACCCTTCCATTTAGAATGAGCTAGATCTTCATAAGTAGATAATTCAGTAGGATCAACATTATTAGTGTTGTAAACAATAGTTCGAGCACGAACAGACAAACCAAACCATTTCTTCTGCGGATCACGTAAATATAAAGGTATATTTATTTCCAGTTCCTCAGATTCTATTGGTGCAAGTAATCCTTTTTGTGAAGCCTCCCATAAATATCCAGCATCTGTAGTGATCAACATATCAGCGGGGGTATTCTTACCTTCCGCTCTAAGTCTTTCAAGTAATACCCCAGCTTTATCAGTAACAAATTTTACTGGGATACCAGTTTCTTTTGTAAATATATCGAACATAGGTTTAATCAATTTTTCAATTCTTGCTGAATAAACTACTACCTGCTCTGCATAAGACGAATTAGCACTAAGGAAAATAACACAGAAGAAGATCGCCCTCAGGAAATGGAAAAAATTTATTTTTATCATTTAGTTTCATGACTCCCAGATATAAAAAATAGTAAAAATTAAAACAAATGGTTATAAATAGACAGTAGAAATTTTAAAGAACAGTAGCAATTTCTTCTTCAAATTTAAGTTTTACTTTATTATCCTTACCAATATCTATTATGACTTTGCCTCCGTTAGCTAGACGCCCAAACAATAATTCATCTGCTAAAGCACTACGAACAGTATCTTGTATAAGACGCGCCATAGGACGAGCGCCCATAAGAGGGTCAAACCCATCTTTTATAAGAAACTCTTTTAAAGTAGAAGTAAAGATAGCCTCTACTTTCTTCTCATGTAGCTGCGCTTCTAATTGCATCAGGAATTTATCTGCAACTCTTAAAACTGTATTCTTATTCAAGGCTGCAAATGAAATAATCGCATCCAAACGATTCCGGAATTCTGGTGTAAAAATACGTTTAATATCTTCCATCTCATCACCAGCCTGAATTGATTTAGCAAAACCAATGGAAGTCTTAACAAGTGATTCTGCTCCAGCATTAGTGGTCATAATAATAACCATATTCCTAAAATCTGCTTTACGACCATTATTATCTGTTAAAGTACCGTGATCCATTACCTGTAACAAAATATTAAAAATATCTGGATGCGCTTTCTCAATTTCATCTAATAATAATATCGAATAAGGCTGTTTGATAACTGCCTCAGTTAAAAGGCCACCTTGATCAAAACCAACATACCCTGGTGGCGCGCCAATCAATCTAGATACAGCATGATGTTCCATGTACTCAGACATGTCAAAACGGTGCAATTTAATACCCATTGCATATGCTAATTGTCGTGCAACCTCAGTTTTTCCTACGCCTGTAGGTCCAGAAAAAAGGAATGAGCCTACTGGTTTTTGTGGGTCACCTAAGCCACTCCTAGCCATTTTAATTGCTGCTGCTAAAGCATCAATTGCTTTATCCTGTCCAAACACCATAGTCTTTAGGTCCCGATCTAGTGTTTTTAATGCATTACGATCATCAGTAGAAACACTTCGTGGTGGAATACGAGCAATTTTTGCTATAACATTTTCTATCTCATTCTTATTAATAATTTTTCTTTTCTTAGATTTTGGCAAAACTTTCTGGGCTGCACCTGCTTCATCAATGATATCTATAGCTTTATCTGGCAAATGTTTATCGTTTATGAAACGTGCAGCTAATTCTGCTGCAGAAGTAAGAGCAACGGTTGCATACTTAACACCATGATGTTCCTCATAACGAGACTTAAGACCCTGCAGAATAGTAACAGTCTCTTCAATACTTGTTTCTGAAATATCAATCTTCTGAAAACGTCGAGAAAGAGCATGGTCTTTTTCAAAAATTCCTCGATACTCACTGAATGTAGTCGCACCAATACATTTCAGCTGACCAGTATTTAATACTGGCTTAAGTAAATTAGAGGCATCAATCGTCCCTCCTGAAGCAGCACCTGCCCCAATCATAGTATGTATTTCATCAATAAATAAAATAACATTAGGGTTATCAATCAATTTTGCTAGTACTGCTTTTAAGCGCTGCTCAAAATCACCACGATATTTCGTCCCTGCTAATAATGAACCTATATCTAAAGCATAAATCTTATGATGAGAAAGTACGACCGGTATATCTTTATTAACAATTTTCCACGCCAGCCCCTCTGCAATAGCTGTTTTCCCTACTCCTGCTTCTCCAACTAACAGTGGATTATTCTTACGACGCCTACACAACGTTTGTATAATACGATCTAATTCCTTGCCACGCCCAATTAAAGGGTCAATCTTACCTGCTAATGCCTGCTTATTAAGATCTATAACATAGCTCTCAAGTACATCATCTGTGCCTGCTTCTTGATCTGTTTCACTAACCTGACTAGTCTTTATATTATTTTCTTTCGAAACTTTGCTTATTCCATGAGAGATATAATTAACTACATCTAGTCTAGTTACCCCTCTAGAGCCTAAAGAAAATACTGCATGAGAATCCTTCTCACCAAATATCGCTACTAATATATTTGCACCAGTAACTTCTTTCTTACCTGAGGACTGGACATGTAGAATTGCACGCTGAATTACACGTTGAAACCCAAGTGTAGGTTGAGTATCTACTTCTTCAGTACCACCTACAATAGGGGTATTATTAGAAATATACTCTAATAAAAATTCACGTAAATCACTAATATCAACAGAACAAGCACGTAAAACTTCTACTGCAGTACGATTATCTAACATTGCCAACAGCAGATGCTCTACTGTAATAAATTCATGTCTTTTCTGACGCGATTCTACAAATGCCATATGCAAACTAACTTCCAGTTCCTGTGCAATCATTTTAAGCTTCCTCCATCACACACTTTAGTGGGTGTTGATACTTTCTAGCGAATGCAACTACCTGATCAACCTTCGTTTCAGACACGTCTCTAGAATATACACCACATATGCCGACCCCATCCATATGAACTTTTAGCATAATTTGAGTCGCTTGCTCCTGGCTTTTAGAAAAAAATGTCTGAAGTACTAATACCACAAAATCCATTGGGGTAAAGTCATCATTTAGCAAAATAACTTTAAACATTGGCGGCGTCGTAATTTTATTTTTCTCAGCCTCAAAAACAATTTCTTCATGATTTTTTGTCACCATCACCACACCTTAATTCCTCAGAAGATATGCCGCAAAATACTATCTTATTAACATAGTTGTCGATTACAATGAAAATTTCAAGTTTATTACATAAAAAATATTAATTACTTTAGCTCTTTAAAAATATAAAAGGCTACTTGACTTTGGTGTTGGTTTTAAGTAAAAAGTAAATTGGGAGTTTGGCTTCAAGTATTCTGCAGTACCGGTTACAGCCGTTTGCGATCTTGAAACTCAAACAATTCGGGTTTCCAGCCCGCTTTTTAAAGGATAGGAAAAATGGCTGAAGGTACAGTAAAATGGTTTAATGACTCTAAAGGATTTGGGTTTATAACCCCTGATGATGGTAGTGAAGATTTATTTGCACATTTCTCGGCAATTAATATGTCAGGGTTCAAAACTCTTAAAGAGGGACAAAAAGTTAGCTTTGAAGTTACGCAGGGACCCAAGGGAAAACAAGCATCAAATATTCAAACCCCCTAATACTAAAATTTAGCATATTTACACTATAATAAGACTTTAATAGGTGAATCAGAAAGCCCTTGGTGGTAAATACCACCAAGGTGGTTTTTTATTAAAATAAAACATTCTACCCCATACGTTTTATTAGCTCCTTACCAAATTCTGAGCAAGATACTTTAGTTGGGTTGTTCATCAACCGCGCCAAATCATAGGTTACAATATTATCCTGTATAGTCTTCTCTACCGCTTTTATTATTTGATCAGCTGCCTCAATCCAACCTATATGCCTTAGCATCATCTCTGCTGATAGAATTATTGACCCAGGATTAACTTGATCCTTCCCTGCATATTTTGGTGCTGTTCCATGAGTAGCTTCAAACATTGCAATTGACTCACTGAGATTTGCCCCTGGTGCCATGCCTATACCACCTACCTGTGCAGCTAAGGCATCAGAAATATAATCTCCATTCAAATTAAGTGTAGCAATTACATCATATTCTTTTGGGCGCAATAAGATTTGCTGTAAAAATGCATCGGCAATCACGTCTTTAATGATAACTGCCCCATTATTCTCCGGCAAAATCATCCATGGCCCTCCATTAAGTAACGTAGCACCAAATTCTTTTATAGCTAACTCATATCCCCAACTCTTAAATGCCCCCTCTGTAAATTTCATGATGTTACCTTTATGCACTAGTGTTACTGATTTTTTCTTATTATCAATTGCATACTGAATTGCTTGCCTAACCAACCTTTCAGTACCTTCTCTTGAGACTGGCTTCACACCAATACCTGAGGTTTGTGGAAACCGTATCTTTTTAACTCCCATCTCATTTCTTAAAAAATTGATAACTCTCTTGCTATCTTTTGACCCAGATTCCCACTCGATACCAGCATAAATATCTTCCGAATTTTCACGAAAAATTACCATATCTGTTTCTTCTGGAGATTTTAATGGGCTTGGCACTCCTTCAAAATAACGTATAGGGCGAAGGCATACAAATAAATCCAATTCTTGCCGCAATGCAACATTAATAGATCGAATCCCTCTTCCCACAGGTGTCGTTAAGGGCCCTTTAATAGAAACCACGTATTCTTCAGCAACGCGAAGCGTTTCATTTGGAAGCCACACATCTTTACCATATACAGATGTGGCTTTCTCACCAGCATAGATCTCCATCCAAGAAATCTTACGGTTATTACCATAAGCCACATTAACAGCAGAATTTACTACTTTCTGCATAACAGGAGTGATATCTATTCCAATACCATCACCTTCAATATATGGGATAATTGGGCAGTTAGGTATATTTAAAGAAGAATCGTTATTAATCTTGATTTTCTCACCTTCGTGCGGTTCTTTAATCTGCTGATACATAGACTTGTATGCTCCCAAAATAGTTTATTTTTAAAGTATAGTTACAAATAGAATGCATTATTTTACCTGTGTTTTAGAAAATTACACTCATATACATGATAATAAGGATTTTGATATAACATGATCTGGAAACCAAATGTAACAGTAGCAGCAGTCATTAATAAAAATAACAAATATTTATTAGTGGAAGAGAAAGCTATAAATGGAACACTCTACAACCAACCTGCTGGTCATTTAGAACCAAATGAATCAATAATCCAAGCTGTAATTCGAGAAACACTAGAAGAAACAAGCTACACTTTTACTCCAGAATGGTTGCTGGGCATCTATAAATGGCACTCATCTGCTAATGATACAACGTATTTACGTTTTGCATTTCTTGGAACAGCAATTTGTGATAACCAAAATCTACCATTAGATGAAGATATAGTTCGTGCGGTATGGCTAAATACAAATGAAATCTATAATTTAGCTCACCGACATCGTAGCCCCTTAGTAATTAAGTGTATCGAGGATCATTTAGCAGGAAAACGATATTCATTAAAGATTCTCGCACACTATAAATGAAATGATGAAAAAAAAACGTATTGTAGTAGGTATGTCAGGAGGGGTAGATTCATCCGTAGCTGCACTTATACTTAAGCAGCAAGGTTATGACGTGGTGGGTCTATTTATGAAAAATTGGGAGGATGATGATACTGATGAGTATTGCTCGTCTAGACAGGACTTTATCGATGCCGCATCAGTTTGTGATCTCATAGAAATACCCTTGGAAATAGTAAATTTTTCTACTGAGTATCAGAAGAAAGTATTCAGTAAATTCCTAATGGAGTACAAAGCCGGACGAACACCAAATCCTGATGTACTATGTAATGCTGAAATTAAATTCAAAGCATTTCTTGAGCATGCTATGAAACTTGGTGCAGACTATATAGCAACTGGACACTATGCACAAATTAGAAAATTTAATGGCACTTACCAATTGCTTAAAGGTGAAGATGGAACAAAAGATCAGAGTTATTTCCTCTATCGACTTAACCAAGAACAGTTAACTAATACTCTATTCCCTATTGGACATCTCTATAAACGTGATGTACGTAAAATTGCCCAAGACAATAATTTACCTAATTCTTCTAAAAAAGATAGTACTGGCATTTGTTTTATTGGCGAACGTCCATTTAGAAACTTTCTTAGCCGCTATGTACCGCATAAACCAGGAAAAATACAAACTCAAACAGGGGAAATTATTGGTGAGCATATAGGTTTAATGTTTTATACCATTGGTCAACGACAGGGATTAGGAATCGGTGGAACCAAAAGTGGTCTTGATCAACCATGGTATGTTCTAGAAAAAAACATAGCCACAAACACACTAATTGTAGTACAAGGCCACGACCACCCTAAATTGTTTCAACCTACACTTTCCGCCTCAAATCTCACTTGGATAAGTGGCATGGCCCCACACTGTGGATGGGTTTATTCAGCAAAAACTCGTTACCGCCAAACTGATGCTCCCTGCACTATAGAAGAACTTGATAAAATTAAATGTAGAGTTGGATTTGCTCAGCCGCAGTGGGCTATAACACCTGGGCAATCGGTAGTATTCTATGAAAGTAAAGTTTGCTTAGGTGGTGGAATAATTACACAATAAAACAGATGTCATAAATAATACTAAAATACATTTTATTTATGGTTAGGTTCCTTTGGTGCGGTCTCAACAAAAGAAGGCCTATCTTCTAGCATATCAACTAAATTAGCCAAATTAGGAAACATACGCCACTGTATTTCTGGAAAACGAAAAGATAAATAACTAAGAGTACAGCCTAACGCTATATCTGCCAAAGTATAAGCATTACCTTCACACCATTTTTTATCACCTAAATCTCGAGCTGCAACTTCAAGCCCCAACATAACCTTTTTCTGCTGGCGTGAAATCCATTCTGTACTTTGTAATGAATTGGGCCTTTTACGCTCCAAAAAAATAGTGGAAGCTGCATCACATATGCCATCTGCTAAAGCCTCCCATCGCTTTACCATACTACGTTCCCTATTAAATTCAGGTATCAACCTTGAAACAGGATTAGCACTATCTAGATAATCAACAATCACCTTTGAGTCATATAATGTAGTGCCATCAGCCAGAATCAATACTGGCACCTTACTCAAGGGGTTGTATTCAGCAACACGAGTTACTGACTCCCATGGTATATCCACTTCAAAATCATAAACAATTCTTTTTTCTGATAAAACAATACGAACTTTTCGAACAAATGGACTAGTAAGTGAACCGACAAGCTTCATAATTCTCCAAATAACCCCTAATAAAGAAATTTAGTATATCAATTTTCTATATTTTACAGTACATACACAGGAAAATTCTCAATTATGTTAAAATATATTTAAACCTGATTGACAATGATATGAGTATTCTTTCCACTCTAACTGCCCTATCCCCTCTTGATGGACGCTACCATAGTAAACTTGCGCCTTTACGTCCATTTTTTAGTGAGTTTGCTCTAATTCATTATCGCGTCCAAATAGAAATTAAGTGGCTAAAAGCATTAAGCGAAGAACCCATTATTACTGAAATTGCACCATTTTCTTCTAATGCTATTACACTACTTGAAGAGTTAGACAAAAATTTCTCTGAATCTGATGGAGAATCAATTAAATCTATTGAATCGCATACTAATCATGATGTTAAGGCAATTGAATATTGGCTCAAAGAAAATACAGCAATTAGTAAAGAGATTTCTAAAGTTGCTGGCTTCATTCATTTCTCCTGTACGTCTGAAGATATTAATAATCTAGCCTACGGCTTAATGATAAAGCATAGCCGTGATCATGTGATGCTACCTACTTTGAATAACATTATTGAAACCCTTATTCATATGGCACACGAACTGGCAGATTTATCTATGCTAGCTCGTACTCATGGCCAGCCAGCAACCCCCACAACTTTAGGAAAAGAATTCTCAGTTTTTGCNCACCGTTTAAAAATAGCACATGACAATCTTGCAGCCATTCCTGTATTAGGTAAAATTAATGGAGCAGTTGGGAATTACAATGCACAGCTAACAGCATACCCAAATGTAAACTGGGAAAGTTTTTCACAATCTTTCGTTGAAAAACTGGGATTAAAATTTAATCCTTATACTACTCAAATCGAGCCACATGATGGTATTGCTAGAATATGTGACTCATATGCTCATATAAATACTATTTTACTCGACCTTAATCATGATATATGGGGATATATTTCCTTAGGCTATTTCAATCAAAAAATCAAAGCATCTGAAGTTGGCTCATCAACTATGCCACATAAAGTCAACCCAATTGATTTTGAAAACTCAGAAGGTAATTTAGGCATTGCAAATGCATTACTCAGGCATTTAAGTGACAAATTACCTGTCTCACGATGGCAACGGGATTTATCAGACTCAACCGTATTACGCAACATGAGCGTAGCATTAGGCCATACTCTATTATCATATAAAGCATGTAAAAAAGGATTAGAAAAACTAGTACCTAATCCTGATCAGATTTCTAAAGATCTAAGAGATTCATGGGCAGTCCTAGCTGAACCAATTCAAACAGTTATGCGACGCTACGGCTTACCTAACCCTTATGAACAACTAAAAGAATTAACTAGAGGAAAAGAAAATATCTCTAAAGAAGCAATACGTGAATTCATTAATAACCTTACTATTCCTGAAGATGAGAAAAAACGATTACTTAATCTAACGCCACATAGTTACATTGGTAAGGCTTCAGAATTAGCGCGTAATATTAAAAATAAATAAAATCTATTATTTATATCTTTGAGACCTCTTTCTTACTAAATGTATTTTTAGCAAGCACTTTAACGAAACACCTATTGCAGAAAAATACAATAACAAAGTAATAAATATTTCATCTATCCTATTGAAATTAACAAATTCACCCCAATTTGTCTCCAACAGTAATTAGGAGAAATTTTTATGGAAAATTCAGATAATACAGAACTACATCAGCCAGAAATAGCTGAGAATAAAGATAGTATAGAAAAAACTGCTGAAGATAATATCAAGCCTGACCCAATAGAGGCAGAACCAAGCTTAGAAGAATTACTAAAGAAATCTGAGCTAATGGCGGCAGAACATCATGATGCTTGGTTACGTGCTAAAGCAGATTCAGACAATATACGAAAGCGGGCTCAATCTGATATCGCAAATGCACATAAATATGCCATTGAAAATTTTGCCTCTGAATTATTGACGGTAATGGATAGTCTAGAAGCAGCACTAGCTGTTGAAAATGCTACAGTAAAGAACTTTAAGAATGGAATGGAACTAACCCTAAAACAATTAACTTCTACTTTTACAAAATTTAATATTCAAGTAATTAATCCAGAGGGAGAAAAATTTGACCCTCACCAACACCAAGCTATGAGCACAGTAAACTCTGAACTTCCTCCAAATACTATAGTTAATGTAATGCAAAAAGGCTATATATTGAATGACCGAATAATCAGACCGGCACTTGTAACCGTCTCAAAAGCTAAAAATACTTGAAATAATTGTCTGANACCCCACTTGTATATTTATAGACTTGTGGCATTAACCTTAAAAGGAATGAATTATGGCAAAAATTATAGGCATTGATCTTGGCACTACCAATTCTTGTGTATCTGTTATGGAGAATGGGAAGCCTAAAGTAATAGAAAATTCTGAAGGAACACGAACCACCCCTTCAATCGTAGCCTATGCTGAAGACAAAGAGATTTTAGTAGGTGCTTCTGCTAAGCGTCAAGCAGTCACAAATCCCAAAAATACAATATTTGCTGCTAAAAGATTAATTGGGCGTCGTTTTGATGAAGATATGGTTCAAAAAGACAAAAAGATAGTGCCTTACAGCATTATTAAAGCCGATAACAATGATGCTTGGGTAGAAGTACGAGGCCAAAAAATAGCTCCGCCTGAAATTTCAGCACAGGTTCTAATGAAAATGAAAAAAACTGCTGAAGACTATCTAGGCGAATCTGTAACAGAAGCAGTTATCACTGTTCCTGCGTATTTTAATGATTCACAACGTCAAGCTACTAAAGATGCAGGGCGTATTGCTGGATTAGAAGTAAAACGTATTATAAATGAGCCGACTGCTGCTGCCCTAGCTTTTGGCATGGATAAAAAAGAAGGGGATCGTAAAATTGCTGTTTATGATCTAGGTGGGGGCACTTTTGATATATCTATAATCGAAATTGCAGAAATTGAGGGAGAGCATCAGTTTGAAGTATTAGCGACTAATGGCGACACTTTCCTTGGTGGAGAAGACTTTGATTTACGTATAATTGAATACCTTGTAAACGAATTCAAAAAAGAAAATGGAGTCGATCTAAAAAAAGATATGATTGCTTTACAACGTCTCAAAGATGCTGCAGAGAAAGCTAAAATTGAGCTATCTTCTAGCCAACAAACTGAAGTCAATTTACCTTACATTACAGCGGATTCTTCAGGGCCTAAACATTTAGCAGTTAAAATTACTCGCTCCAAGCTAGAGAGCTTAGTTGAAGACTTAGTAGAAAAAACAGCTGAACCATGCCGTATTGCCATGAAAGATGCTGGTGTGAAAAATGATGAAATTGATGACATTATTATTGTAGGCGGTCAATCCAGAATGCCTAAAGTCCAAGAGAAAGTTAAGGGTATTTTTGGTAAAGAAGCTCGTAAAGACGTAAACCCAGATGAAGCAGTTGCACTAGGTGCTGCTATCCAGGGTGGCGTCTTACAAGGTGATGTTAAAGATGTATTACTATTAGATGTCACCCCTCTATCGCTGGGTATTGAAACGATGGGCAGTGTTATGACTAAGCTTATCAAAAAGAATACAACTATTCCAACTAAGGCACAGCAAGTATTCTCTACAGCTGAAGATAATCAATCTGCTGTAACAATTCATGTACTGCAAGGCGAACGTGAAATGGCTTCTGGAAATAAAAGCTTAGGACAATTTAACCTTACTGACATCCCTCCTGCACCAAGAGGCATGCCTCAAATTGAAGTTGCATTTGATATTGACGCTAATGGTATTCTAAACGTATCAGCAAAGGACAAAGCAACAGGAAAAGAAAATAAAATCAAGATCCAAGCAAGTTCAGGGCTATCAGATGAAGAAGTAGAAAGCATGGTAAAAGATGCTGAAGCTCATGCTGAAGAAGATAAAAAAGCACTAGAACTTGTCACAGCTCGCAATCAATGTGATGCACTTATTCATTCCGTGAAAAAAACTTTAGCTGAACATGGAGAAAAACTTGAAGGAGATGAAAAATCTAAAATTGAGGCTGCATTAAAAGAAGCTGAGGAGGCACTAAAATCAGATGACAAAGACACTATAGATGCAAAAACTCAATCATTAGCGGAAGCTTCTCAGAAGCTTACAGAAAAAATGATGGCACAGGAACAAGCCAAACAGCAGAACCAATCTGGCAACGAAACCCCTCCACCTAATAATGATGGAAATAAAGATAAACCAGAAGGTGATGTAGTAGACGCTGAATTTGAGGAAGTAAAAGATAAAAAATAGATAAGTATTGAAAACCATAAAAAGCGCAGAGGCGTGGGAAAATAAACTTGTAACTCTCATGTGTACTCTGCGTTTTTGGTGTTTAGCATAGAACTATCGTAAATTATTTTGTATGAATTAGCCTATTTCAATGTAATAAATACCCAATAATATTTATCTTGCTATAAAAAAGTGGAAATATTTTATGAATAAGCGTGACTACTATGATGTACTGGGCGTAAGCCGTGATGCCGGAGATGCTGAAATTAAAAAAGTCTATCGTAAACTTGCGATGGAACATCACCCAGACCGTAACCCAAACAATCCTAAAGCAGAGGAACGATTTAAAGAAGCAAAAGAGGCTTATGAGGTGCTCTCAGATCCCAACAAGCGCATGGCCTATGACCAGCATGGACACGCTGGTGTAGATCCAAGTATGTCAGGTGCAGGTAGACAGTCTCATGGATTTTCAGATAATTTTGGTGATATTTTTGGTGATATTTTTGGTAACCAAGGAAGTCAATCGAACGTCTATCGTGGTGCCGATTTACGCTATAACATGGAAATTACTTTAGAGCAGTCAGCCCGTGGAACTGAAACTAAAATAAGAGTCCCTACTATGGGTGCCTGCGATTCTTGCCACGGTAGTGGGGCAAAAAAAGGCACCTCCCCCTCTTCCTGCCCCACCTGTAATGGGCATGGCCAGGTAAGAATGCAACAAGGATTTTTTTCAATCCAACAGACGTGCCCAAAATGCCATGGGAGTGGAAAATTTGTATCAACTCCCTGTGGAAAATGCCATGGTGAAGGACGTATTAAACAACACAAAACATTATCTGTAAAAATTCCGGCTGGTGTAGATGATGGAGATAGAATCCGTTTAAGTGGAGAAGGAGAAGCAGGAACAAATGGTGCCCCATCAGGTGACCTATATGTGGTCGTTAACCTCTTAGCACATTCTGTTTTTCAACGTGACAATAATGATCTACATTGTGAAATGCCAATTAGTTTTACTACGGCTGCATTGGGAGGGGAGCTTGAAGTTCCCACAATTGATGGTTATGCAAAAATTAAAGTCCCACCTGAGACTCAGAGTGGAAAAATTTTTCGCTTACGTGGAAAGGGTATTAAAGGCATTCGTAGTCATTTTCATGGTGACTTATTATGCCATTTAATGGTAGAAACTCCAGTTAAATTAACGGCCCGCCAAAAAGACATACTTCAAGAACTTGAAGAACTAAATCAAGAAGATAGCTCCCGCCATAGCCCCCGTACTAGATCTTGGGTAAACAAAGTTCGCGAATTCTTTACCGAATAGAAATACACACCCCATAAGTGTCTATTCATATGGTAATTAATTTACCCATATTTAAATTAAGATATTACCTTTGAAGTAAGCTATAATCACACTATGATCTCTTTTCAATCTGGCTAATCACACTTAAAATACAGTTTTCTAAAATATAACTTTCTTATCTAGGGAAAATAGTATGTCCTCAACTAATAAAGTATTTTTAAGCTTTGCACTAAGAGATGCAGACCTCCGAGACACTCTTATAGAACAAATAAATAATGAAAACACACCGTACTTATTAGAATATTTAGCTACAAAAGCGTCTTGGGACCCTTCTTGGAAAGAAGAATGCCAATCAAAGATCTCAGAATGTGATGGTGTCATTGCGCTAATTACAAATCAGATTATAAGAGCTGACGGCCAACGTTGGGAGATAGAATGTGCATACAAAGAAAAATTACCAGTTCTTTTACTACAAGGAAGATCTGAAAAATTAGCAAAAAAACTGCCTTCTATTATTGATGATAAAGAATTTCTTGACTGGACTTTGCCGAATATCATGACATTTATAAATAAGCTACAAAAATAGCCTATAAATATTTAATTTATTTAAAATCCAATAGCTAGCATTAACTATACTCACTAGTAGCTATAGTGCAGGATCATAATACTATGCTTAAATATTTAATACCAAATAAAATGTAATTTCTATATGTTAATCTTGGTATTATTGTATATTAATATTCTTTATATATCCCATGTTATTCTTACTTGGCCTCTATTAATTCATTTTTCTAAATGATCTAAATTTTAGCGTGGCTTAAATCTTCAAAAACTTATTAAAATATTGGAATTAATAAGTGAAAAAAATTTCTCTTAATTCTCAAATTCTTATTGGTTCATTATCTGGCATTCTACTGGGTATAGCTTTATCATCACTTGATAAAGAATCTACTACATTACACATTAGTCTATATATTGCTGAATTACTTGGAATGATGTTTGTAGATTTGTTGAAGATGGTCATGGTTCCGTTAGTATTTACTTCCATTATAGTTGGAGTAGCTAATTTAAGTGAACACCAGAAAATACACCTAGTCTGGAAGACGACATTAGGATATTTCTTTCTAACTGCTGCTGTAGCAATTATTTTAGGGCTAGCTGCTGCTAATCTATTTAAACCAGGAGAAGGGTTGCAATTACCCATGTTTCAGGAAGCTATGCAAAACTTTCAGGCGCATGAGATGACGCTGCCTGAGTTCTTTACTCAATTCTTACATTCGCTGTTCCTTAATCCTTTTGCCGCTTTAGCTGAAGGCAATATACTTGCTGTAGTGATTTTTGCGCTTTTAATGGGCATTGCTTTAGTAATAGGAGGAGATCGTTTCCAAAATACCCGCTCATCCCTACAAGAATTACTAGAATTAATTCTTATGTTGGTAGGCTGGATAATGAAACTTGCTCCGCTTTGTATCATGGCACTACTAATAAAGCTTGTAATAACACAAGATCTATCTTTGCTTATGATTTTAATAAAATTTATAAGTATAGTAATAGGCACAATCTTATTACATTCCTTATTAGTATTGCCTATCATACTTTATTTAGTTACTGGTATGACGCCAATCAAATTCTGGCTTGGCGCACGCGAAGCATTGATAACTGCTTTTGCTACCAGCTCAAGTGCGGCCACTTTACCAGTTACTTTGCAATGTGCGGAACAAAACCTTCAGGTTAAACGTAATATTGCTGGTTTTGTTCTACCTCTAGGCGCCACAGTAAATATGGATGGCACTGCATTATATGAAGCAGCAGCTGCATTATTCATTGCTAGCTTAGTTGGTGTAGATCTAAATCTTATGCAACAAATGATCATATTTCTCACAGCCATGCTTGCGGCAATGGGGGCCCCAGGAATACCAAGTGCAGGAATGGTAACTATGCTTTTAGTACTTCAGTCTGTAGGACTACCAGTTGAAGCTATTGCTATTCTTCTTCCTATTGATCGACTACTAGATGCCTTCCGTACTTCGGTCAATGTTGAAGGAGATTTAATAGGCAGCCTAGTAGTCCAGAAGGTGGTGAATGACACTACAAATAATAGTTAGTGAAAAAGTGACTATCCATTAATTACGTGCAGCACTAACACCCATAATTTTTTATTTCTGGATAGACTGACGAATGTGTACATTGGCTTCCTGAATATGCTTTGCTGCTACTCCAGCATGCCCCTTCTTACCATGCACAATTGCTTCTTTTAAATGCTTAATGCCCTCATTCATGTGATCATTAGAATCTGCATGCATTTTTATAGCTTCTTTAGCATGTTTTAATGCTTCTGAAGCATGCTGAACCATCACCTTTGCATGACCATCCTCTCCATGTGCCTGGGCCATCCCCGCATGCTCCAAGGCTTCTGCCGCATGATGACCTGCATTCGCTTGCAAATTAGTGAAAAGCCCTAAAAATGATACTGCAATAATAGAGAACATAAATTTCATAACATTCACTCCTTAATAGTAGTTAATCTCATTAGAATTTACATTACCTTGCACAAGTTTTCGTTTTAATCTTTTTTATTTATTCTGAAGTAATTTAAATCAGATAATTTTAGTGCGACAATATGTCGCAACATAAATATAACACAATATAATAAGAAATTTCAGGGGTCATTGAATCACTAATAAGATCAGTAACTAATTAATCTAAAGAAAAAATTATTTATGACTGTATGTGACACATTGTCGCGCGACTTTTAGTCACTTCCAAATATTAAAAAGATGGTTTATATTACGCAACGAATTTACTATGACACATTAAATGCGACTTACATTTACTACTACACTTATTTTTATATTAAGCATTTATATGCCTCAACATGTAATTGCAAAATCTGTTGCGGAAAATGAGAATAGTCAGCATAGTAAAAAGATACGCCAACACAAGCACAAACAGACGTTAGCTGTAGGTGCTACGTATGATAAAAATGGCACTTTATGGTTAGCAGAAGTAAAAGATCAGAAACTTCTAGTTTCTTATTCAAAAAATAAGGGTGAAAGTTTCTCAATTCCAGTAATAGTCACTCCTATTGCTGAAAATATTTATGCTGATGGTGAAAATCGTCCAAAAATTGCCATTACCCAAAATGGCATAGTACTGCTAACCTGGTCACAGAAACAATCAAAAAAATATTCAGGTGATATTAGATTTTCACGCTCCATAGATTCAGGACAGACCTTTTCCTCGCCAATTACTTTAAATGATGATGGACTAATCACAGGCCACCGTTTTGATTCATTAACCACTAATGGTAAGGGTAAGGTAATAATTGCTTGGCTAGATGCTAGAGACCGAGATGCAGCAAGAAATAGAAATGAGAATTTTACTGGAATCTCAATCTATACTGCCCAGTCAAATGATAATGGCGAGAACTTTGATATCAATAAAAAATTTCATGAGCATGTTTGCGAGTGCTGCAGGGTGCCTTCTGTTTGGACAACAGATGGTCCAATAGTTTTTTGGCGCAACATATTTGGTAAAAATACAAGAGACTTTGCTATTTCTAATCTAGAGAAAGGTGGAATACGCCGAGTAACAAATGACGAATGGCAAGTTGATGGGTGTCCTCATCATGGAGGAGATATAGCTCTTGGCTCAGATAACCGATTACATTTAGCCTGGTTTACGCTAGGGAAGAATCGCCAAGGCTTATTCTACAAATATATTCAAGGAGCACAAGAATCTACCCCAATACCCATAGGAGACTCTACAGCTCAGGCCAGCCACCCTTCTATAGCAGCATCAGGTAAAAATGTTCTTGTGACATGGCGAGAATTTGATGGGAAAAACATTACAGCAAATATTATGTATTCGACTGATGGGGGAGCTACATGGACTAATCAGCAACGCCTTGCTGACACATATGGCCCATCAGATTACCCTATGCCCCTTATCAATAATGAACAGCAGATGCAAATTATATGGAACACTAAAATCGAAGGCTTACGAATTATTCCAGTTGGTAATAATCTCAATTTTCAATCTTCTATATTGAGTTGGTATACATATCTGAAGAATGGGCTATTTGAATAAGCCTTATCTTATTTAGAAGCCCTAAAATAATCTAATAAACCAGTCTATTTAATCAAATTTCTGTTACTTAAAGAATTATGAAGCTATATTATTTTTTTTCTATCCTTTTCTTATTATCAACACCAAATATTTGGGCAGCTGATCAAATAAAATATTCAGAAAAAAAAGAATCAGATATTACTTTTTTTAATCTTTTAAATATAAGCCAGCTAATAAAAAAGAAACCCGCATCTCGCCACTTAATAATTGCAGATACAGGGAAAAATCAAATAACACAAAAGCAAAATAAAAAAATCTCACCTAAAAAAATTGCTAAGAAAAACAAGCAGATTACAACTGTATTTAAAGAAATGGTTGTTACCCAAAGAGTTGAGGCAGATTCTCATTATACTTCCCCCTCTACACGCTTAACACGTGCAGAAATTGAAACCCAAAATGCCCAAACAACTGAGGAAGTACTTAAATTCCAACCTAGCCTACAAATTCGACAACGTTATGTTGGAGATCCAAATGGAGTGCTTGGAATACGTGGTGCTGACATGTTTTCAACAGCCCGTAATATGGTTTATGCCGATGGATTACCAATACATAACCATCTGCAAGGAACCTGGAATGGAGCTCCACGCTGGTCGTTAGTTGGGCCAAATGAAATCGATGTTGTGGATGTAGTATATGGTCCTTTCTCAGCCGAATACAGCAGTAATTCTATTGGAGGTGTTGTAAATCTTAAAACTCGCATGCCCCGTAAACGGGAAATGTATATTGAAAGCAGTCTATTCGTTCAGCCCTATAATAAATATGGTCACAAGGAAACATTTATAGGAGACCGACAATATATTTCTGCTGGTGATAGATTCTTTGACAAAATTTCAGTATTTGCATCCTATAATCGCTTGGAGGCTGAGGGCCATCCCCAGACATATTTTATCGATAATACTGGCTTGGGGTCAGGTGGCGGTAATCCAGTGGTTACTGGTGGAATTCGAGAAACAAGTTCTCGAGGAATACCTAGTGTTATTTATGGCGACTCAGGACCTGAAAAAGTTACAACTGATTTAATGAAATTTAAGGCCGGCATTGATCTCACAAATAGTCTCAAGGCCATATTTACGGCAGCCTATGAAAATCGTGTGCGAAGCCAAAGGAATCCACAAAACTATCTACGTAAAAGCGATGGATCACATCATTGGAGTGGAGATGCTAGTATGGCAGACGGAACAAACTTTAATGCAGCTAAATCGTGGGGTAATAGTGTATTTAAAGTGAGTGAAGATAAACGTGAAACACTTCAGCTTGGAATAAACCTTAAGGGCGCACTAACAGACAATATAACTACCGCGTTAATAGGTCACAACTGGTTTATTGACACAACAACTAGCCATTTTAATGTGCTCAAGGATAGAAGATACTCTTCTAAGGCGAACCCAAGAGATCCAAATACTAAGAATAATGGGCAAGTTGATGATTATAAAAATTTCGCCTGGTTTAATCATGACATTAAACTAACTAATCAGAAACTTTTTGGCTATGATCAACTGGGCTTTATTGGTGGGTTTCACTTTGATGATTATAAATTAAAATATAGGCAATACAATATATCTAATTACACGAATCTGACTCGTGGTACGCTAAAGAGTAGCAAAAATAATCAAGGACAGACTTCTACTTATGCTTTATTTGCTCAGGGTGCTTATCGTTTTGCACCAGGATGGGATCTAACAGCAGGTATACGCCAAGAGTGGTGGTCAGCAACAAATGGAATGGTAGCAGGAACTAATGTAGCAGATCGACATGAAAACCCCACGACCCCTAAGTTTTCCATAGGGTACCAACCTAACAACTGGAAGTTTCGTTATTCTTGGGCCCGCACCCATCGATTTCCTGTAATTTCTGAGCTGTTTCAGACATTAAGTTCACCTACTTCTATTACCCTATCCAATGCGTTACTTAAACCTGAAAATGGGATGCATCATAATTTGATGATTGAGTATGGAATTCCTAAAGGCTTTGTCCGCGTTAATATATTTCGTGATGACATTAAGAATGCTATTAATCGTGTGCAAACCATTTCAGGCCTGCTTACGACAAGAGCAACCCAGAATATTGGGACAACTAGTACCACAGGTTTGGAATTTATTTATAATCAGAAGAGAATAGCAAGAACACCAATTGATTTTATGATTAATTTCACTTGGATGGATGCAAAGATAGAAAATGGGCCAACTGTTAACTTCTTAGGTAACAATGTCAATCTTTCAGGAAAAAAAATTATTCGCCTTCCTCACTACAGACTAAATTTTTTCGGGACTTACCATATTAATCAAGCTTGGGATTTTAATATAGGCGGACGATTTACGTCTGATTCTTTCAACGATCTCGATAATGGAGATAAGGGAAAACAGCATGTATTTGGTGCCCAGAGCGACTTTTTCTTCTTAGATCTTAAAACAAATTATCGATTCAAATTTAAGAATGGGTTAAAAACTAGATTATCAGCTGGCATCACTAACGTTAATAACATGCAGGCTTATGTTCACCACCCCTACCCACAACGTACATTTCTAGTTGAGGCTGCCTTTTCCTTTTAATATTATTAATATTAATTAGTAATTAATGAAGAATATGAGCTTACACATAATTACGATAGTTGCTATATTATTAAATAAATATAACAACATATCCTCTATTAAAAATAACGAGTCACTATTTTGACATTGAATGATAAAATAAATAATTGAAATGAGATGAAAATAAAATAAAAATATATGTTCAAAAATTTTGTTTTTTTATCTACATATATTTATCTAACTAAAAACCATCATTCTTTAATTTCTGAGAAAAATAATCATATACAGTGATCCAAGCAAAAAAATAGCAGCCATGGATACTATTCCCCAAACAAAAAGAGCTAACAAAACAGGAAAGGGCATTTGGATTATACTAACCTTGCTCTTAGTTGCTGTAATGACCTATATTTGGTATAGCCAAAAAAATGATGTTGCGAAAAAAACTGTAGGGCAAAAAGAAATTCAAATTGTAAGTGCTATAGTTAAAAAATATGATGTTCCGATAAAACTTACTGCTAACGGCACAGTGATTTCGAAGCAAACGGTAGAAGTCCGACCTCAGATTAGTGCAATAGTGAAAACTGTACATATCAAGGAAGGGCAATTTGTTCATAAAGGTGACAAATTATTCACGCTTGATGCACGTACAGAAAGCGCAAACTTGAATAAAGCAGAAGCGCAACTAGCTAGATCTAACGCGGATTTTGCGAATGCACTACGGAATCTTAAGCGCCAAAAGAAATTATTTGAACAGAAATTTATTTCTCAAGCTGCTCTTGATACAGCTCAGAAGGATTTTGACAGTCTAAAAGGAAAGCTTGAATTTGATAAAGCTTTTGTACAAGAGAATCATGTAGCACATGGCTTCACAACAATTACCGCTCCTATTTCAGGACGCACTGGCTCGATTCCAGTACATCCTGGTAGTTTAGTACAGCCTAATATAGCCATTCCTGGAAGTGTTACACAACCTCGCAGTGCTGTTTTAGTTAGTATCACGCAGATCAATCCAATTAATATAAAATTTACATTACCAGAACATAAATTATTAATAATACAAAATAAACTTACCCAAGGAGATATAGTCGTTAATGCAAAACTAGACGTTCCTGGGGTGCCATTAATAAAAGGAAAATTAATATTTATTGATAATGCAGTAGATACAAAGAGTGGTAGCATTCTACTTAAAGCAGAGTTCCCTAATCAGGATAAAAAACTCTGGCCAGGTATGTTTGTTACAGTAATGCTGACACCCGAAATATATATTGACGCACTCACAGTACCAGTACAAGCAATACAAACTGGGCCGGAAAATAAATTTCTATATGTAATTGGAGAAAATAATAAAGCAGAACCAAAGATAATCACAGTACGCCTAGTACAAGATGGAGTTGCTATAGTAGAAGGGATTTCGGAAGGTACAAAAGTTGTTGTAGAGGGCGGGCAAAATCTAAAGCCAGGCAGCACCATAATAGATACACAATCACCAAAATATAAAGATAAGTCTACTAATAATGCAATAAATAGTTATACCGATACTCACACCTCAAATTGGCTATTGGGATAACAAAGAATCATGAATCTCTCAGAGTTATGTATTCGAAGGCCGGTTATGACAGTGCTACTATCAGCCTCAGCCATTATTGCCGGAATCATTGCATACAGTAACTTACCCATTGCTGCCTTACCAAGTTACGACTCCCCTACTATTTCTGTCAGAGCATCACTTCCAGGTGCTAGTCCTGAGATTATGGCTTCATCTGTCACTACAAAACTTGAACGTGAATTTGCCATCATCTCTGGGCTAAAGGTAATCAGTTCAGTCAGCACACTAAGTAATACTAGGATTACATTAGAATTTGATCAAAATAGAGACATTGATAATGCCTCTATTGATGTGCAAGCAGCTTTATTACGGGCGCAAAAAACATTGCCAGTTGAAATGATATCCCCGCCTTCTTATCGAAAAATTAATCCAGCAGAATCATCCATCCTCTATCTTGCTTTATCATCTCCTTCAATGTCGCTTTCGAAGCTAAATGATTTTGCCGAAAATTTTGTTGCCCCAGCTATTTCTAATCTTCCTGGTGTTGCACAAATAGGAATTTATGGGCAAAAGAAATATGCTGTTCGTGTTCAAGTCAATCCCAATGAGCTAGCTGCACGTAATTTAAGTATTGATGATATTGCTATAGCACTAAATAATGCAAACCCAAATTCACCAATCGGTACATTAGAAGGCCCACGTCAATCACTAACTATCCAGGCAAACCGACAACTTAGTAATGCTGATGATTTTTCAAATATAGTTGTTTCTATATCTCCTACTGGTGCTCCAGTTAGACTTTCTGATGTAGCAAAAGTTATGGATAGTATAGAGTCTGTTAGGACTGCTAGCTGGACTAATAATGAGCGCTCTATCACACTTGCTGTTAAACGTGTACCAGGAGGAAACACTGTTGAAACTGTTGATGCCATTAAGGCAGAACTGCCTGGTCTTATTGCACAAATGCCACAATCAGTTAACCTAAAAATTACTGGTGACTATTCAACTTCAATTAGGGATGCTATTCATGATGCCCAATTCACACTAATAATTACCATTGCTTTAGTTGTACTGGCCATTTTCTTGTTTCTTAGAAAAGCTAAAGCCACTATTATTCCAGTGCTTTCAATACCAATTTCATTATTAAGCGCAACTGCTTTAATGTATGTTTTTAATTACAGCCTGGATAATATCTCATTACTCGCCATTACTCTTGCAGTTGGCCTAGTAGTAGATGATTCTATTGTTGTGTTAGAGAACATTGTTCGACATATTGAGAAAGGTGAGCCTCCATTACAAGCAGCAATAAGAGGATCTAAGGAAGTAAGTTTCACAATTATTTCAATTTCACTTTCGCTTGTAGCTGTATTTATTCCTATTTTCTTTATGCCAGGTGTAATTGGATTACTATTCTATGAATTTGCTGCAGTAGTAGGAATTGCAGTATTAATGTCAGCGATAGTATCACTTACTATAATTCCGATGATGGCTAGCCGCTATCTTAATCAGCATAATTCAGAATATAAAAGTATGCAATTAACCGGATGGTTTGCAAAAAGCTTTAATAAAACATTGTCCCTATATGAACAAACTCTTGATTGGGCTTTATTCCACAAAAGGATAACTCTAGGTGTAGCAATTACCACATTTATTGCAACAGGAGCATTATTTATCGTACTTCCAAAAGGTTTCTTTCCTGAAGAAGATATTGGGAGAATTAAGGTATCTGTAGAAACAGTTGAGGATATATCTTTTCCTGCTATGTCTAAGCTGTTACAACAAACAAATCAAATTATGCTATCTCATTCTGCTGTCAAAACTATTGTTTCATACGCTGATGATACCAACAATGCAAGGCTATACATACAACTTAAATCACTTAGTGAGCGTCAGCCTATGAAAGAAATAATAAAAGATTTACGTAATAAAGTTCAGGTCATACCAGGCATTAAGGTCTACCTAAATCCAATTCAAAATCTTAGATTAGGCGGACGTATTAGCAAAAGTCGGTATCAATATGTTATGCGTAGCGTACATACTAAAAATTTAAATAAAGCTGCTGCAGGAATCATGTCACTTATGGCAAAAAAGAAAGATGTATTTCGTGATGTAACTAGTGATGCTCAATTAAAAGGTTTACAGGCCCGTATGAATATTAATCGTGATAAAGCCAATCTATTAGGTGTAGAAATTGCTGATATTCGATCAGCACTATATAGCGCTTTTGGCGAACGGCAAGTATCAACAATTTACACTTCAAATAATAGTTACCAAGTAATCATGCAAGTTTCAGATGATCATCGTATAGATGAAAATAATCTTGGCAATATATATGTTCGTAGTAAAAATGACACATTGGTCCCATTGTCAACCGTTGCTTCTGTAGACCGCGAAATAGGACCAATTTCAATCAATCATTCAGGACAAATGGAGGCGCAAACAATTTCATTTAATCTAGTACCTGGTGCTTCGCTTGGTGAAGCTACCGAACAAATTGAGCTATTTAAGGATGAGCTTAATATACCAGCAGGCATATTAACAAACTATGCTGGAGATGCAGCAGCATTCCAATCCTCACAGACCAGTCAAATACTTCTAATTGTTGCTGCACTTTTAGTTATATATGTACTACTAGGAGTATTATATGAAAGTTATATCCACCCAATAACGATTCTTTCTGGCCTCCCATCAGCTGCTGTGGGCGCATTAGCAATGTTATGGATCTTTAATATGGAGCTTTCAATAATTGCCATGATTGGCATATTGATGCTTATAGGTATAGTCAAGAAAAATGCAATTATGATGATTGATTTTGCTCTTGATGCACAACGAAGTAACAATATGCACGCTTACGATGCAATACGGACTGCTTGCTTACTTCGATTTAGGCCTATCATGATGACAACATTAGTGGCACTAATAGGTGCAATTCCTATTGCAATTGGCTTAGGTGCAGGTGCTGAACTAAGGCAACCATTAGGTCTTGCTGTAGTTGGAGGCTTAATCTTCTCACAGTTAATTACACTCTTTATTACACCAGTAATTTATCTTTATCTAGATCGATTCAACAATAGTAACCCCGTACATTAATCTATTCACCATTTATTGACAGAATATTAATTATTCCATCTAATCCAACATGATTAATTACATGTGTTGCATTTTCCTGAGCAATAGGCTTAGCATGATAAGCTATACTAATTTCTGCTTCTTCAAACATCGGAACATCATTGGCCCCATCACCAACAGCAAGTAAATCTTTCTTCTTAAAACCAAGCTGATTTCTAATTTTATTAAGAATTTCTCCTTTTCCTTTCTCTCCAATAATGTCACCTACCAATCTACCTGTTAACTTACCATTTGCAACCTCAAGTGTGTTGGCAAAAGCATAATCCAAGCCAAGTCTTTCTTTTAATTTATTTGTAAAAAAAGTAAATCCACCAGAAATAAGAATTGTCTTAATACCTGCGTCTCTTAATTTCAATAGCATTCTCTCAGCGCCTGGATTAAATATTAATTTTTCATCATAAATTTTCTGCATAACACAATAATCTAACCCTCTTAATAATGCCGTGCGCTTAATAAGGCTTTCAGAAAAACTTATATCACCATACATAGTTTTTTTTGTGAGTTCAGCTACTTGCTTCCTGACACCATGAACATCTGCAAGTTCATCTATAGACTCAATCCCTATAAGAGTGGAATCCATATCCATCCCTATCAAACGAAAATTATCAATATTTTCTAATTTATTTACAAATGAAAAATCAAGCTCTCTTTCCAAACAGAAAGACGGTATGCATTCTTGTTGAACTGCATCAACAAGGCGAAATGCANTCCTATTAATTCGTTTAATCTGATTAGCACCTGAAAATTTTGCAAGTTGTCTAAGTGCACTTGTTTCAATATCAAACCCTTGGATAATTAAATCCATATTTTATACCCTTCTCGAAGAAATATATTATTCTTAACTTTTACCTATAACCAATAAATTCATAAAACTCAATTTATCATTATTCCTTTTAATTCCTTAATTACATTATTTATTTTTACAACACGATCAGGAATATTTTCAATCTGTACTTGAATTCTTAGACAGTCTGGGCCAGAAAATTTATACTCATTATTGTTATGAACAAGCCTAATAATTTTCTCTACATCAACCATAGGATTTGCAATAAATTGCACCAGTATATTTTCTGATGAAGCATCTATACGAGATATCCCTAAAGGTTTTGATAAAATTCTCAGTCGGTGGCATTCTAATAAAGTTTTAACCGGGTCAGGAGACACTCCAAAACGATCAACAAGCTCCATATACATATTATCTAACTGATCGCTGGTCTCGCAATTTGCCATCCGCTTATATAATACTAGTCTTTCATGTATGTCATTACAGTAAGAATCTGGAAGTAACGATGGGGCATGTAAATTAATTTCAGTAGTAATACCTAATGGATTCTGCATATCTGGTTCACGCCCTTCCTTTAAAGATTTTATTGCTGTATCTAATAGGGAACTATATAGATTGAATCCAACTGCTGATATTTCTCCACTCTGAGATTCTCCTAGAACCTCACCTGCACCTCGAATTTCTAAATCATGCATAGCCAAATAATATCCGACACCTAACCCCTCCATCTCTTGAATTGCATCTATCCGTTTCTTTGCTTTTACATTTAAAGCTTCTTCCTCTGGCACAAGTAAATATGCATAAGCCTGGTGATGAGAGCGACCAACACGCCCACGTAATTGGTGTAGCTGTGCAAGACCAAATTTATCTGCACGATCGATAACAATCGTATTTGCACTTGGAATGTCGAGTCCAGTCTCAATAATTGTAGTACATAAAAGCATATCAAATTGCTGCCTGTAAAAATTTCTCATTACACGTTCCAGCTCTCTTTCACGCATTTGTCCGTGGGCAATCTCAATTTGAATCTCAGGTAGCAGCCTTGTAAGAATATTATATGTAGACTGAATTGTATCCACAGAATTATGTAAATAATAAATCTGCCCACCCCGTTTTATTTCTCGTAAACATGCTTCCCGAATAACCCCATTTGAATAAGTATTAACAAAAGTTTTTATTGCAAGACGCCTTTGTGGTGCTGTATTAATAATAGAAAAATCACGAAGACCTTCTAAGGACATTGATAGAGAACGGGGAATAGGTGTAGCAGTTAATGTTAATATATCCACTTCAGATTTAATATTCTTAAGTTGATCTTTCTGACGTACACCAAATCGGTGTTCTTCATCGATTATAACTAATCCAAGATTCTTGAATCTCACATTCTTCTGAATTAATTTATGAGTCCCAACAACGATATCTATTTTTCCTTCAGCCAATCCTTCTTTTACTTTAACAAGATCTTTAGCTGAACGAAAACGAGACATCTCAGAAATAATTACTGGCCACTGATCAGCAATTAAACCAAAACGATCAGTAAAATTCTGAAAATGTTGCTCTGCAAGTAAAGTTGTTGGGACAAGAACAGCTACCTGCTTATTATTAGATATAGCAACAAAAGCAGCCCTTAGTGCTACTTCTGTTTTACCAAAACCGACATCTCCACAAATCAATCGATCCATTGGCCTATCAGAACTCAAATCTTGAATCACAGCTTTGATAGCTAAAGCCTGATCAGGCGTTTCTTCAAAACCAAATCCCTCAGAGAACGCTTCATAATCATGCTGATTAATACTGAATCTATAGCCTGCCTGATTAGCACGTTGTGCATATAAATTTAATAATTCAGCAGCTGTATCATGTACTTGTTTAATTGCATTACTCTTAACTTTATCCCATTGCCCACTACCAAGTTTATGCAATGGGGTAGATTCTGGAGCAGCACCACTATACCGACTGATAAGGTGTAATTGAGAAACTGGCACATAAAGTTTATCTCCTCCATCATACTCAAGTAATATAAATTCATTCAGCTGGACATGGCTATTTCCTCCTGAATCTATATTCACAAGGCCTGAGTAACACCCTATTCCATGCTGCTCATGCACTACAAGTTCACCAATTTTGATCTCAGATAAATCACGCAACATAGTATCAACAGTTTCTGCTGAACTTCCTAAATTTCGCCCACTCCTTTTATATCGGTGTATTGCATAAAGCTCACTTTCAGTGATAAAAGCATGACCTTCTTCATTAAGAATAAATCCATTATGCAACGGAGAAATACAAAGCATAAAAAATTCTTCGCTTTCTATGAATTGCTTGTAATCATTACAAATCTTAGGAAAAAGTCCATATTGTTTTAGATAGTCATAGAGCAACTCGCGCCTGCCCAAACTTTCTGCGAGAAGCAAAACACGCCTATTAGATGACTTGAATTTATCTACAAATATAGCAAGCTTTTCTATTGGATTAGTTGCACGTCTATCAACCTGTAAGAGCGGTAAACTACTAGTAATATTTTTGATTCCTGACTGAGGTTTCTCTAACTCTAAAAGAATCTTAATTCTTGAATATGAATTAATATTTTTAAAAAAATCTTCACTAGTTAAAAATAAGTCTTCTGGTGGCACTAGAGGTCGACTGATATCCCCTCGTAATAATTTATAACGAGACAATGTGTCACTCCAAAAATTTTCTATTTCTGAATTAATGTCATGATGCAAACATAACAACACAGAATCTGGAATATAATCAAATAATGTTTCAGTTTGCTTAAAAAATAATGGTAGGTAATATTCAATCCCTGCTTGCGCAATACCATTACCAATATTTTTATAAATACGACATTTTGAAGGATCACCTTCAAATCTCTCACGAAAATTTCCCCGAAAACATGCACGGCCATCTTCATTAAATGGAAATTCACGTGCCGGCAATAACCTTACTTCATCTACAGGATAAATACTTCTTTGAGTATCCACATCAAATGTTCTAATAGTCTCTATTTCATTATCTAATCTATCTACACGATAAGGTAGTGCACTACCCATTGGAAATAAATCAATTAGCCCACCACGTACACTATATTCTCCTGGCGAGATCACTTGGCTGACATGGGTATATCCTGCTAACGTCATTTGGCTAAGAAATAATTCTAAATCAAATATTTCTCCTCGTTTAATGAAAAATGTATATGCTGCAAGATACTCTCGTGGAGGCATACGATAGAGCGCTGTTGTGACAGGAACAATCAATATGTCACATAAATTACTCATAACTTGGTAAATAGTAGCAAGCCTTTCTGAAATTAGATCAGGATGGGGAGAGAGGTTATCGTATGGAAGCGTCTCCCAATCAGGCAAGAGGTGAGCCTTTAAACTAGGCGAAAAGAATGAGATCTCCCCCAATAATCTTTGAGCTTCTAGTGCGCTTGCACAAATGATAACAATTGGCTTCTCTTGTTGCGCTATTTTCGCAAAAACGAAGGCATCACCAGAACCATGAAAATTAGAATAGTTAAAAATTGAACCTAATTTGGGAGGTTTAAACTTGAATTGCATCTAAATTCATACTAAAAATTGTTAATACAAAAAATTTATATCCAAATTGAGTCTGAATATCCTATTTGATCTATATTAAAATTCTAAACGCTTAATATAAGAGAATGACCATTATTCCTATGTTAATAATTATACTGGCTTCCAGTGATCTAATATAAGTTGCAAAGTGTCATTACCACTATATTCATTTACATTAAGGCGATAAACTGCATCAATCTCTTCTGGTAAGGAGTCCTGATAGAAAAACAACATTGATTCATATAAATGCAGAGAATTTGATTCGCCAGTATTAGATTTAACTTTTCTCAACTTTAATTTTAGGTGCTTCCCCCCTACTACATACTGATGCTTTACTAGGAAACGAGCATTGAATATAGGATAAGGAAACCCCTGCCCCCAAACCTGCTCTGCAAAATTATGAGCCAATTCTATATTCATCTCTGACTCATTCAAATCACCATCGGTTTCTATAATACGCAAAAGATCTCCAGAAGTAAGTAAGGTTTGTGCTGCTTTCTCAAAAGCATCCTTAAATTTGTCAAAATTATCCTGGTGTATAGTTAAGCCTGCTGCTGCTGCATGACCACCAAATTTTAGTAATAAACTAGGATGTCGTTTTGAAACTACATCCAATGCATCCCGAATATGGAAGCCAGGAATAGATCTTCCAGATCCTTTAATTTCTTTATTTTTCCCAGAAGAAAATATAATTACAGGTCTATTCAATTTATCCTTAATACGAGATGCAAGGATTCCAATTACGCCCTGATGCCAACAAGAATCATATAGAACTATACTGTATGGGAGTCTATTTTCTTGAGTCAGAAACGGAGAAATAAGAATCTTCTTTATCAGCTTTTCCGCACTATTCTGCATATCAATTTCTATTTCTCGACGCTGCAAATTTAGCGTATCAAGCTGCTGAGAAAGTCTCATAGCATGTATCTCATTATCAGTAATAAGGCACTCAACACCAAGTGACATATCTTCAAGCCTCCCAGCTGCATTTAATCTTGGTCCCAACATATACCCTAGTTCATAAGTTGATGCCCTTTTGATATTTTTCCGCACAATACTAAATAAAGAATTTATACCGGCACAACCACGCCCACTGCGAATACGATATAGCCCTTGCTGGACTAAAATTCGGTTATTCTGATCTAGCTTTACTACATCAGCAACGGTTCCCAATGCTACTAAATCCAATAAATTAGCAAGATTAGGTTCTTTATCAGAAAGAAACCTACCACGTACTCGAAACTCAGCACGTAACGCAAGCATCAAGTAAAACATTACGCCTACACCAGCTATATTTTTACTAGGAAAGCCACAGCCTGGCTGATTAGGATTGACAATAGAGGTTGCATTTGGCAGTTTATCTCCAGGTAAATGGTGATCAGTAATAAAAACTTGCATGCCAAGTCGATTGGCCTCTTCCACACCTTCTATACTAGCAATCCCATTATCAACAGTAATAAGTATATCTGGCCTACTTCCCTCAGTTGAATTAGCAGCTAATTGCACAATCTCTGGAGTCAGCCCATAACCATGCTCAAAACGATTTGGTACTAAATAGCTCACTATTGCACCAAATTCCCTCAGTCCGCGAATTCCTACTGCACATGCTGTTGCTCCATCTGAATCATAATCAGCTACAATTAATAAACGTTTTTCTGAAGTTATTGCATCTGCAAGAAGCGTAGCCATTTCTAAGATATTTTTTAGATGCCAGAATGGAATCAGTCGAGACAAATCTTTAGTAATCTGTCCAGGTTCATTAATACCTCTTGCCGCATAAACACGGGCTAAAATAGGATGAATACCATGGCTGATTAATTTCTCTAAGGAATCAGCAGCATAGCTTCGGGTAACAATATTTACCATTCGGAAGAATAATTCAACTTCTATTCTTTTAAAAAATGGGGGTCAAGATTAGAAATTTTTCCATACATCAACAACGCTTCTATTTGATAATACTATTATCTATATTATATAAGATATTACAAACCACCTAATAAATTAATTGCCAATTATCAGTCTATATAAGTTGGAAATGGTCTCCCTAAACGCCAGAATCTATATAGATTATTTCTTGTTATAAAGAAATTTCTAGTGACCCCTTCATTTATGGCAGTTATAGTTACCTGTTTAATAATACCCTGTCTAAGCATAGTAAGCATAGGCATAAACCAATTCTTTTCTAATTCTTTAAGGCTTTCACGCCAGCCATGTGCATCTCCATATTGAGCTTTTCCATACAAAGAATTTAGAAAAATAAGTTGTCTATCAGACTTATTTAAATGTGGCCATGCTTCCATATTATTAGGAAGCTCCATAAGGTTTATGCCGCTGGCTATCGCCAAAGAGCTTAAGAAGACATCATTACTCCATACATATTCATAAGGTGAAATGACAGGCTCAGGACTAATGCCACCACCCCAGAACCAAATACCATTTAATGCCAAATCTCCACGCTCTTCTCGTATCTGATTAAGAGGATGTTCATGCAGAAGCATTTGAACCTCATTTAACAATCCTCTCCAGAACATCTCTTCAGGGCCATATGGAAAATAATCATTAATATTCTTTACAATAACATCACTTAGCAAGTGAGTATGAATAAGAGGTGGTTTCTGCAAGCACAAATACCAGCGATCAGCACATAGAGGAAAAATTGAAATTAACTCTTTTTTGTTATCACCATTTTGCGAAGTAAGGTTATCTTGAGAAAAATACTTGTTAATGACCTCAACAAATTGGCTAGCTTCTTCTAAAGAAATATGGAAAGTACGACTATCAGCCAATAATACCTGATCATGTTCAACCCTTAAATGGACTGGATCAGCCCTTAACCAATACTTTTCACCAGCTTCTATATCAAATGTTTTATCTGCTAATAATGTAAGAGGTGCTACCGGTATATCATGCTGCCTTCTTACACTAAAAGCTTTACACAGCCAATCTTCCACTCCTTCCGAATCAAATTTAGTCCGCGAACTCTTTGCAAAAAGAGTCTCAATTGCAGGTAATGATAACTCTTGGTAAATTTCATGGAATTTAGAATCTGGCCAAAATAAATTTGGAATAAGAAAATGTAAATTCATATAAAAATAGTGCTAGAAATATTATTTTAAAGAATAAAAGTACCCAAAAGGGATTATTGCTATATCATACTAAAATCATTTTTATATTCTATTGTGCACTAACTACCTGCTACAGTCATACTTTCAACTAGCAGTGACCCACACTGCTTAGAACCATGAATTATCACGTCGTTCCCAATTGCTGAGATATTTCCTAACATGTCCTTCAAATTTCCAGCTATAGTAATTTCTTCCACTGGATAGCATATTTCTCCACCTTGTATCCAGTATCCTGCCGCACCACGTGAATAATCTCCTGTGACTGGATTGACTCCTTGGCCAAGTAGCTCAGTCACTAATAATCCTTTATCAATTTTCTTAAGCATTTCAGAGAAATCTAAAAGATTACCATTATTTACCGTTATATTATGATTTCCACCTGCATTCCCAGAAGTACATAATCCAAGCTTGCGTGCAGCATAACTCCCAAGAAAGTAACCTTGCACTATTCCATTCTCGATAATCTTACGATCATGTGTTGCAACTCCTTCATCATCAAACATACTACTTGCTAATCCTTTCTTTATATGAGGCAACTCATAAATTTGTATATCTGGAGAGAATACCTGTCTACCAATGCTGTCTAAAAGAAAAGATGACTTTCGATAAAGGCTAGCACCACTTATAGCGCTAATAAAATGCCCTATTAATCCTGAGGCTATAGGGGCTTCAAATAAAACTGAAGCTTCACAAGTGTCTAATTTCCTTGCTCCTAACCGTGCAGCACTCCTCTTTCCTGCTTTTTTACCAACATGTGCAGCTGATTCCAGATCTTCTGCATCCCTCGCTACTGTGTACCAATAATCACGTTGCATAGTATCATTCTGAGCTGCTATTACTGCACAACTAATACTATGGCGAGATGTTGGATATCCGCCCATGAATCCAGAACTATTAGCATAAATAAATTGTGACTCACTCAATGAGATATTAGCACCTTCAGAATTAGTAATACGTTTATCTACACCAAAAGCATTGTCTTCACAGGTTTGTGCAAGCTGAATAGCCTCATCTATAGATAGAGTCCATGGATGATACAAATCAAGATCAGGGAATTTCTTAGCTAAAAAATGAGTCTCTGCTAATCCAGCACAATTATCCTCAGCTGTATGCTTAGCTATAGATAATGCAGCACTAACAGCATCATTTATAGCCTTATTAGAAAAATCAGAAGTACTAACATGACCACGTTTATGTCCCATATAAACTGTCACTGATAGACCTTTATCACGATTATGCTCAATGGTCTCTACCTCACTCTTACGCACCGTAACATTCTGACCAAACCCTTCTGAGATCTCGGCTTCACAACTACTTGCCCCACCTTTTTTTGCAATACATAAAACATCATTTACAACCTGCTTTAGGGCATCGACTCGATATGAGAAACTTGGAGAGTGCATAGTAATATCACCTATGAATATAATTTAAAAGAAGAAAAATTCCATTAAAGAACTGATAATTAAGCCCTTTTGTGTTTATAATTTATTTTTAGATAAATCCAAATAGGATTTAAATATAAAAAATACTATGATAACAGTTTCTGAACCCCATAATGAACAGAAGGTGCTAATGGAAAATATTCAACCCAATAATATAGAACAAGATAATATAACCAGCAAAACTAGAATTAAGAAAGAAATGCATGCCTTACAAAAAATTGGTGAAAGATTGATTGGGCTAAATTCAAACCAATTGAGGGAATTTTGTTTGCCTGATACATTATTTGAGGCAATTATCCAAGCTAAACAAATAAAAAAAAATGGCGCACGCCGTCGACAGATACAATATATTGGTAAACTGATACGTGAAATTGAAATAACAAAAATTAAAGAGAAGCTATCTACTTGGGATGGAATTTCTACACAACATACTGCATGGATATATCAGATAGAACGCTGGAGGAAAAATTTATTGAAAGATGAAAATGCTCTTGCTGAATTTACACAGCAATACCCAGAAGCTAACCTACAACGTATAAAAACACTAATAAGAAACACTCATAAGGAAATAATTTACAACAAGCCACCAAAAAATTTTCGTGCCTTATTTCATGAATTACAAATTAGTATCCCAAAAATTACGAATCAGGATAACATGGAAATAGATTAATATCATGATACGATTTTAATTCTAATCTTAGATAGATTTACCTAATTATTTTAAATTTACCACTTCCTATAAATTCTCATTATTTTTATGTCTAATATATCGACAGATGTATTACCCTGTGTTGTAGTTGAAACTGGAAGCCAACCAACTCACTCTATTATATGGCTACATGGTCTTGGTGCAGATGGGCATGATTTTGTTTCTATTGTACAAAAACTAAATCTTCAATCTAATATAATGAGCAGATTCATATTCCCGCATGCCCCTTTTCAGCCGATTAGCATTAATAATGGAACAGTTATGCGTGCATGGTATGACATATCTAACCCAGATTTAAATAATAATGAAGATATAACTGGGATACATGCTTCGCAGCATGCAGTAGAAAAAATAATTAATAAAGAAAAGCAAAGCGGTATTAAACCAGAAAATATTATATTAGCAGGATTCTCCCAAGGAGGAGCAATAGCACTTCATACCGGTTTACGACACCCTAATAAACTTGCTGGTATCTTAGTATTATCAAGTTATCTTCCACTAGTAAATAGACTTTCAATTGACTCTCATCCCTCTAATTTATCCACCCATATTTTCATGGCACATGGTTATAACGATACGGTTGTACCGCTAAATATAGCCCAATCATCAAAGAAAAAATTAATTGAATCAGGCTATACTGTTAAATGGATTACATATCAAATGGGACACTCAGTCTGCAGTAATGAAATTAATGATATAAGTAATTGGCTAAAAAAAATACAAGCTAATTAAAATTATATCTATTAAATGCTTCCTTTTAATCGAGAGGTCATCTTGACGGATCTGTTACGAATCCAATACGTACCATCCCAGACCTAGAAGCAATTGACATAACTTGTGCAACATGTTCATAAGGAACCCGGCCATCAGCACGTATATGTAATTCTGTAGTTGGATCTATTTCTACTGTCCCTAAAAAACGTTTCTCTAGCTGTACTAATGCTATTGGCTCTCCATTCCAAAAAAGACTCTTATCATTTTTAATGCCAAGCTCAATATGTTCTGGTTTTGTAATATTTGGATTGCTTGTAGCTTTAGGTAGATCAACCTTAACTGAATGTGTAAGTAATGGAGCGGTAATTATGAAAATTACTAACAAAACTAGCATAACATCTACCAGTGGTACGACATTAATCTCAGACATGGTTGACTGCTGGCCTCCATTATTATTTATGCTACCAAACGCCATTATTTATCCCCTTCTATTGTAGATACAACATGTGGCGGACGAATCTCACCTGCCGAACTATTAGTTTTAGCACCAACTGCAATTAATGCGAAAAGATCATGTGCAAATGAATCCAATCGGGCTAACCATATACGGTTGCGACGAACAAATGCGTTATACGCCAAAACTGCTGGTATTGCTACAGCTAAGCCAAGCGCTGTCATAATTAAAGCTTCTCCTACTGGGCCAGCAACTTTATCTAGTGTACCCTGTCCTGAAAGACCAATCTGTACAAGTGCATGATAGATGCCCCACACTGTTCCAAATAAACCTATATATGGTGCTGCAGAACCGGCTGAAGCAAGAATTGTAAGTCCGTGCTCTACCCTAGTAGTCTCTTGGTCAATACCATTTCTCAATACGCGAGTTATAAATTCACTTGAACCACCTGCCGCTTCTAATTTCTGAAGACCATGCTTCTTAGAATCAGCTGCAGCACCCAACGCTAACTGTGCAAGATTTGCGAAAGCATTATTAGTTGAATCATTACTTAGGGTGAAGGTACTAACTTCTTCTAGCGAATCGGCGTTCCAGAAACGTTTTAAAAAAATTTCTGTACGCCTTCCTTCTAGAATATTAGCAATACTTTTAGTAAGAATAAGATACCAGCTTGCCACAGATAACGAAAGTAACAATACAAGTACACTGATGCCAACTTCATCAATTTGATTAAGAAAATTAGAATAACCTAGTCCTTGTTCCATGATATTAATTCCCTTGTAATACAAAGTTAAAAGGTTGTAATGCAATGGCCCTTACAGGCTTGCCATTACGTAAAGCTGGATTACAACGCCAAGTTTTAACCACAGCTAATGCTGCCTCATCAAGGCGTTTATAAGTACTACTTACTTTTACACTTGCTGTACTTACTCTACCTTTTTTATCTAATTCTACCCGTAATACTAATTTACCTTCCTCACCAAACCTTCTGGAAAGTGCTGGATAGGATGGTGGAGATAACTCCGGGCATGTGACAGATAACTCAGTCAACAAAGTAACTGGAGCACTTGGTGCTGATACTGGCGCTGTCTCTGGCACTGGTGTTTCTACTTCTTCAACAACTTTTTCTGCTACAGATTCTTGTGGCTGTGACTTCCTTACTAATTCAATGTTAGGCTTAAGTTTTAACTTAGGCTTAGGTTTTGGCTTTAACTTAGGTTTCGGCTTGGGTTTAGGTTTTGGCTTAAGCCTTGGTTTTGAAGGAAGTAAGGGTGCATCAACTTTTTGTACTTCTTCCATTTTTGGCTTCGTTACAAAATTTACATTAATCTTAGAAAGTTTTACAGGAGGAAGAGTTATCCTCTGATTCCATAACACATAAAACAGAGCACCGTGCAACGCTAATATAAATAGTATTCCTGGAAAAGAAATACGATTGTACTTAACTACCATTCTTAATGACGATTTGGTTCTAGCTTATTATCAGCTAACCATTTCTCAACAAATTTCTGATCAACTAAACCTGTCTTAACAATACGTTCATGCGCTTGATTATAAAAATGAGTTCGTGGCACTTCCCCATACCAACTCTTATCCACCTCAAAACGTAATCGCTCCGGCATAGAATTTGCAAAAACCCATTGTTCTATTTTATGCATACCATAACTTTTTACTCTTGCAATAAGTTGTGGCACATCATCTATTGTATCTGTAGCCACTAAAACAACATCCAGCTCTTTCTTATAGTGTTTTTTAAGCTTATTAAGCATTTTTAATTCAGTAGGACAATATTGACAATCTAGATTCCAGAAAACAAGGATAAAAGGTCTACCTTCACGAGCAGACAATATTTTATCCATACTACCTGTACTAAAAGATTGTATATTCTCTATAGAACTTGTAGCGGTTGAGAAAGTCAGTAATAAAAACAAAAATAAATGCTTTATCAATAGTTTAATCCCAATATTACAACCATCATTTACAGCTATATCAAAACATATAACCTAGGCCTAATTATTAAATATAACAGTTAGTTATAATTTATATAATGTGACAAATTGTCGCGTGTGTAAATTTAATGTATCAATTTTATTCTTAATCTCCCTAATACTAATTACTAGCTTTTAGATATTTAACTAGGAATACTTTAAATATTGTAAATCTAACTAATAATCAATCTCATCCACATTTATAAGTTTAACACTTTATTAGAATCCACACATAATGAATATAAAATAGATTGCTTTATTATATTTATTCAAAATTAAAATATTGTTTTTATTGATTTTTTTACAATAACTCTTCCAAAATAACCTTAGGAAGAAATAGATTCTTTATAAATTTCCTTATTTAATATTCTTTTGAAATAAATCTTCTAAACCATGCCAGAAAATAGTTAACTTAATACATGTCACTTATTGGCAGTGCACAATCTTTTAAGTATAGTTATAAAATAAATAATATGGATATATTATTTCTGGCAAATGACATACAAGTTAACAGCCTTTTAGATAATAGATTCAATATATGATTAGATTTTTAACAATACTATCCTTTCTGTTTTTTTCACAATTAATTTACGCGCAATCTGAATCCAATTCTATTTGGTTAAAACTAAGTCCCCAAGAAAAAAAAGTTCTTATGCCGCTAGCTAAATATTGGGGAGGAATGGACCCATCAAAGAAACAAAAATGGGTTAGTATCGCTAGACGCTATCCAAATATGACTCAATTAGAAAAAAAACGGATACAGAAAGACATTCAAGAATTTATCTCGCTAAACCCAAGTCTAAGAAAAGAAATACAAAGAAAATATAAAGAAATAAATAATATATCACCAGACAAAACTATTAAACTTAAACGGAAATGGAAAAAATATAAAGGCTCATCTAAATTCAAAATAAAATAATTTTATGTCTAGCACTCAAATAATCCACATCCACCTATTATCTTAAAATAATAGCTATTATGTCTTGTCTTTAGAAAAAATTACCTTATAAATGATCTCTCCTAAAACAATCAAAACTATAACACCTAGATTCTGGCGCAGAATAATCTGCATGATTTATGAATTCTTACTCTTAGTCTCGGTACTATTTATTTCAGGGTTTATATTTCACCTTATCTACCATGATACAGAATCACCATATTTTAGGCCTATTTTTCAATTTTATTTGTTAAGCATAGCTGGCATTTATCTAATTTGGTTTTGGACTCATGGTGGGCAGACTTTAGCAATGCAAACATGGAAACTAAGAATAGTTAGTTCTAACGGAGAGAGTGTCAATAAATGGCAAGCAATTGCGCGCTATTTCTTAGCAATAACTAGTATATCTATTTTTGGATGTGGTTTATTCTGGGCATTCTTCGATCGCGAAGGCCAATTTTTATATGACAGGCTGGCTGGTACTAAAATTATCGCCATAATCTAATAGAACTAAAATTGAATAATTACAATACAAAGATAAGCAGTCTTTATCTAATAAAAAGTCAATTTAAACAAATAATAATAACCTGTTACTTAAATAGTCCCACCCACTGTAAGCCCATCTATTTTTAAAGTTGGCTGCCCTACTCCTACTGGGACACTCTGACCTTCTTTACCACAAGTACCTATACCTGGATCTAGAGACATATCATCACCTATCATCACAACTCGCTTAAGGACGTCTGGACCATTACCAATAAGAGTTGCTCCTTTTACTGGATAAGAAATACTACCATTTTCTATCATATAAGCTTCTGATGCAGAGAAAACGAATTTTCCACTAGTAATATCTACCTGGCCTCCCCCAAAATTAACTGCATATAGGCCATGCTTAACTGAAGAGATAATATCTTTAGGACTATTCTCACCACTAAGCATATACGTATTAGTCATGCGCGGCATAGGAATATGAGCAAAAGACTCCCGCCTACCATTACCAGTTAATGAAGCATTCATTAAACGTGCATTTAAACTATCTTGCAAATACCCGTTTAGCACTCCGTTCTCAATTAATGTAGTACATTTAGTAGGATTGCCTTCATCATCAATATTTAATGAACCCCGTCTCTTAGAGATCGTACCATCATCTACAACGGTTACCCCATTCGCTGCAACACGTTCTCCAATTCTTCCAGAGAAAGCAGAACTACCCTTACGATTAAAGTCAGCTTCCAATCCATGCCCTATGGCTTCATGCAATAAGATCCCTGGCCAACCTGAACCTAGTACTACTGTCATAGCACCGGCCGGAGCAGGTTCTGCACTTAAGTTTACTAACGCTTGGTGTACTGCCTTTTCTGCATAACCACGTAAAATCTCATCAGTAAAATATTCATAATCAAATCGACCACCGCCTCCTGCCACACCTTGTTCACGAAGCCCTTTTTCTTCAACGATTACCTGCAATGAGACACGTACTAATGGTCTAACATCTGCGGCCAACACTCCATCACTGCGTGCTACTAGTATTACCTCATATTCTCCAGAAAGAGAAGCTATTACCTGAATAACGCGACTATCAATTGATCGAGCATAGCCCTCCAACTTCTCAAGTAATTCTACTTTGGCAATATCCTTGTATGATGAAATTGGATCACAGGGCATATAAAGTTCTTTTCCAATATTGCGCTTTACAGCCTGGACTGAGTGCGCCCCTCCTTGATTTGCAATAGCTCTGGTTGCCTGCGCAGCCGAAACAAGCGCAGGCATACTTATATCGTCAGAATAAGCAAATGCAGTTTTATCTCCACTTAACGCCCTCACACCAACCCCCTGATCAATATTAAAGCTTCCTGACTTCACAATACCCTCCTCCAGAACCCAACCCTCTGCTCTACTATACTGAAAATATAAATCAGCATAATCTATCTGGTGAGTAAATATTTGCCCAAATATCTTCTGCAATCTATCAATGTCAATATCATAAGGCATTAATAAACATCGATCAGCCATACCAAAAAGATCTAATGATTCATGAGACGACTTAATAATTGTACTATTTGGATTCATTTTTTCTGCAAATAAAGAAAAGAAATAATATTCATGACAATTATTAAGTCTAGCAGAAATGTAGGGTCCGGTGTTTTAATGCTGGTAGGATATTACGTAAATTTTTCTGGTGGTTTTGATTTATATCTGCCAGAACCACACCAGGCCCTTTTGGCAAATGATCTATTACTACTCCCCAAGGATCGACAATCATACTACCACCATAGGTTTTACGCCCATTAATATGGCAACCACTCTGTGCAGGTGAAATTACATATGCTAAATTTTCTATAGCACGAGCACGAATTAAGGTCTCCCAATGTGCCTTGCCAGTTGTTAATGTAAAAGCTGACGGTGCAAGAATAATATCTACCTCTCCCATTGAGCGATAAAGTTCCGGAAAACGCAGGTCATAACATATAGAAAGACCAATACGGCCGAATGGAGATTCCATTGTAACTACTTTATTTCCAGCCTCAATTGTTTTACTTTCAGCATAATGCTCTTCATTAAAATTAAAATTAAACAGATGTATTTTATCGTAACGAGCAATTTGTTTACCAGAATCATCATATACAAGGCAACTATTTTTCATTTTATCAGGCTGAGAAGAAGCTAATGGCACAGAACCAACAAGCCATATAGCATATGATTTTGCAGTTTCACTTAAAAACTCCTGTATTGGCCCACTGCCTTCCTCTTCCCGTACTAATACTTTATCAGTGTCTTTCATACCCATAATACAAAAATACTCTGGAAGAACTATTAGTTTTGCTCCTTTCATTACAGCTAAATTAATCAGTCTTTCAGCCTCTCTTAAATTTACAGACACTTCTGCGCCAGCTGTCATTTGAATTGCCGCCATACAAGTACTTTCTTGATGGCCAGATTCAGAATTAGATTTATTAAGTATTGAGTTATTAGACATTTTTTATTATAAAGATTTCAATTTACTATCCGTAATCCCTAATATTTTATTGCAATCTTGTAATAATAGGGTCTTCCCAAGGACCAGTTATATTATATTCATTTGGCTTAATTGAGCCTTGCTTTGCTTTATTAACAATTATTGTCGCTATATCAACCACAGGAGCTGCTAATCCTAATGAAGGAGTTACTACAAAGTGTAATGCATAGGTTTCAGAAAATAAGTTTATTTCCCCATCAATTTTTACATCAGCAGCAGGCCCTTTAATCTTGATTTTTTCTGTACTCATTATACCTTCTATAATATCAGCACTCCCGGAAACCTTGTCAAAAGCAAAGCCATCAGCATACACATCCCTAAAGTCTAAAAATACTCTTCTCGGTAAAGCTCCTAAATCAAAAATACCAAATAATTTCCCAATACCTAATTCAAATTTAGGGAATTGTCCATCTTTTATTTTCAAATTAATTTTCCCAGATAATGTTTTATAATTAATTTTTTGAGGGCCACCTAGCCACGATAAAGTACCCCACCCACCCCCTCTGCCACGTTTAATTCGATCCGAATAACCAAGGCGTGTTAAAAATTTATTCAGATTATCTGCATCCAACTTTATATTCATATCCATGCGAGGAGCAACAGAATAATTTCTCCATATTCCATCTGCAGTAAATGAGCTATCTGGACTCGTTACATATAACTCATCAATAACCCATCCTTGCTTCGTTTGACCTGCAATTATGCCTAATTTTCCAACATCAAAACCACTAATAAAAAATTTATCAACTAATATATCAATTGAAGGGAAATCTTTTGCAGCCTGCCTATTTATAGCTACTGCAGGTTCCACATAATATGAAGAAGGAATAACAAAACTTTTAAGTCTTCCAATTAATTTTCCCTTATTTTGTAGACTCCAGGTAAGTTTTCCAGAAATTTCTTGGCTTAAAATATTAGAGACCCATTCCTCATTTTTAAATTCAGCATTTAATGCCAGATCATTAATACGACTTCTAAGAAAATCTAGTTTCCCAATATATAAATCAATTGTAGTGAGACCCAAATCAATTCCATTTTTCCTGCCAGTTTCTTTAAATGTATTAAATTGATCTAATATATCATTCCATTTATCTAACTGCAGCCTTGGCAATTTACCAGCTAACAAGATACCAAATTCTGGTAATTTGACAGGCTCTCTACCCAACCGAATTAAACCTTTATCTGGATAATAACCACCTGACTCATCTAAAGATAACTTGAATTCTGCTGCTATCTCATCTCCATAATTTATCTTAAAATTATTCTGATTTGAACCAGAAACATTATTTATAATCCTAAATAAAATAGAATCAGTTGCCATTTTAGAAAAAGGTTCTGGAAAATCTAATGAAATACCTTCCAATGAGGACTCAATAAAAATTTTGGATCTTATTCCTTCAGCACTATTTTCAAGCTTAATAGACCCATGCCAATCAGTATTTCCACTAGCATATTTAGTCCAGAAATTACCCTCTTCCTGGTTAAGGAAATGCAAGTTATCAAGGTCTATTCTTCCTGATGCTACTAGATTAAATTCATTATCTTCTGAAGTAATAGAATTAATAGTTGCCATACCGCCCAATACTTGAGTCGTTATCTCTTCTACTTCAATAGTAGATTCTGTGAAATTTAGGGTCCCATTTATTTTCTCTAAATTAGGTATATTTGAGCCTAAGTCAACCGTGTTATTATTAAAAACATAGCTGCCAGATATTTTGATATCATTAGAATATGGTAACGGAATAGATAAGTCTATTAGTAACTCTCCATTACCAGTAATATTAAATCTATCAATCTCATTGGCAGTAAAAGCATCAAATATATTTTCTGCAGAGAGTTTTATAAATTTCTTAGTAAGGCCCGAGGCAACCCCTTTAATTAATACATTAGTATCTGAACCAAGCCTATCATCTACCTGTATTTTAATGCTGCCATTAATGCCCCTGATTTCAGGTGATGAAATAGAATTATGCATACCAATATTATGAAATTCTCCCTTTACGTTTAAATTTAATGGATCTGACCATAGACCGTCCCATTTAGCCTGTATGTTATAAATTTCACCATATGGTAATAATTTATTAAATTGGTTACGTATAGATTTTTCAATTGGAATATATCTAACCGTTTTTCCCCAAGTCTCAAGATCTAACTTCTTAATACTTAGTTGTCCTCTTTTGTTTCCTTTATCGTGCGTCATAATATCTTGCATAATAAAATCTACCGGTACTAATATGCTTTCCCCACGAATTGAAGCTTCTAGTTGGTTCGCATATAATTCAAAACCTTTGCCTATCTCATTATTTATTCTTTTCCACCCAATCCTACCTCGAAGAAATAGAAGGTCTAACTCTGGTAGCTCATGTGCAAAACGTGTCTTAACATTTTTTAATAAAACATCTGAAGTTAAATGTTTCACACCCCTATTATCAAAACTTAACCAAATTCGAATTGCCCCAACACCACGATTAATTTCAGTGTTCTTTATAACTGGAAACCAGGATTGCCAAACAGCAATATCTGCATAATCCAATTTAATAAGTAAGTTACCATCCCACTGTTCCGGTATATTAAGCTGCTTCCCTACAAAATCTCCACGGATATCAATAGGCGATGCAATTTTAGAAGGAGGTATAGCATGCAGACTAAACCGATGCCGATTAATATTATAGTTTTCTAAATATAGACTAACTGATTCTAACTCTAGTAATGGTGTTCCACGCTTCTCATCTTTCCAAGATATATTTGCATTTACAACATCAACTTGTTTCTGGCTAAGGAGCCAGTTTAAAAAACTACTATGACTTGTAACCGGGTCTCTAACAAAAGCAATCCCAGCTACATGTAAAATCCCTTTAAGGTCACGGTATACAGTAAGGTCTGGATTATCAATCTTGATTTTATGGAAACGCAGCTCACCAGACAAAAATGAGTCCCAGGATGGAATAGTCTCTAGCCTATTTAGTATTAATGCGGGTTTATTTTCTTTATCATGTACCTGTACTTTGCGTAATATCAATTGTGGATACAAGCCATTCCAGCTCGCATTAATCGAGCCTATAGTTACCCGCTGGCCAGCTGCCTGTGTAATAGCAGATGCAATACTATCTCGATAATTTTCAATATTGGGTAATAGCCAATATCGTAATGTTAGGTGTAATAACCCAATAACAACCACTAAAGCAAGGAAAAAAAATGCTAGAGATCGGAAAAAAAATCCGCTACGCTGTACTAGAGGTAAAATTGCTGACAAGTTCAATTAACTGTTCCAGTTTTGGTACCATGAGGGTACGCTCTACTATACTAAGATAGAAAGCAAAATAATATTTTCAGGACCTGCCTGATTAATGGAATATAACTATAGCTAAATTCAAATACGATACTGTTTTTTTAAAATACTTAGAAAGATTAATTGTAACCCTGAATCCTTGACAATGCATCCAACTAGAAAACCTACTAAAGAAAAAATTCGTTCAAGCCTGTCTTTTAGCCGCTATGCACAGCGTTTGCTAAAAAACGAGCCTAATTCATGGGAAATACTCATAGATAAAATACATGAGCCCTTTTATATAAAGAGAATGCAAAGCTATCTAGACGCTTTCTCAAACTCTATTACTGACGAAAACTCTCTTTATAGCGCCCTACGAAATTTACGGAAGATAGTAATGCTTCATTTAATAGCAAGAGACCTTAGTAAATTAGCTGATCTAACCGAAGTTATGACATGCATGACTAACTTGGCAGAAAGTACTATTTGTTTTTCACTTAAATACCACTATTCTTGGCTTGCACAAGATAAACATTATGGAGTTCCCAAGGGAGACGTATCTGGAACAGATCAAGAAATGCTAGTAATCGCAATGGGGAAATTAGGTGGAGGTGAGCTTAATGTATCATCAGATGTTGATCTTATTTTTGTCTACCCAGAAGATGGTAGGACTAATGGACAAAATTCTATCTCCAATAATGAATTCTTTTCTCGCCTTGGACGAAAATTAATTTCAAGTCTTAATAATATTACCTCTGATGGTTATGTATTCCGTGTGGATATGCGCCTCCGACCATACGGTGAAAGCGGACCTTTAGTCATGAGTTTTGCTATGCTAGAGGAATATCTTGTGGGCCAGGGGCGGGAATGGGAACGATATGCCTGGATAAAGAGTAGAGCTTTAACAGGCTCAAATAAAGTTAAATTGGCTCTTTTACAAAAAATAACAGGGCCATTCGTATTTCGGAAATATCTAGATTTTGGTGCATATGAATCAATGCGAGAAATGCATTCACAAATCCAACAAGAGGTTAGTCGTCGCGACACACGAGATGACATTAAAATTGGCCCGGGCGGTATCCGTGAAATCGAATTTATAGCGCAAGTATTTCAATTGATACATGGTGGCCACGACCCAAAACTACGTATACGCTCAACTATCTCTGTTTTAAATTATTTATACAAAAAAAAGAAGCTAGCAAAAAAATTAATTACAGAGCTTACAGAGGCTTATATTTTCTTACGCAATCTTGAACATCGCCTACAATATCTAGATGATCAACAAACCCATATGCTACCAAATTGTTTGGCAGACCAGGTTTCAATTGCATCGGCAATGAACTGTAGAAGCTATGCACACTTCCTGCAAAAACTTAGCACTCATCGAGATAATGTAACTAAATATTTTGAAGAAGTTTTTATTAGCCCAAATAAATCAGCATTCCATGATGCATTTACTTGGCTGTGGAATGAGAAAGATGAAAATAAAAAAGAAACTATAGCCACTATTTCACAGTTGGGAAATATGGGATTTTCCAACCCAGACAAAATTCTTATTGATTTACAGAAATTCCATAATAGTTCTCGCTATAAACAGCTACCTTATTCCAGTAAAAAAAGAACTAATGTTCTAATTCCTATCCTTATTGAAATCTCTGCTAAACTCCCTCCATCTGATACTACTCTTAAACGTACTTTACAATTTCTTGAAAGTATTATTGGGCGTGCATCTTATCTCTCATTACTGCTAGAGAATCCGTATGCTCTAGAACGAATAACTAAATTAATTAGCGTTAGTCAATGGGCCTGTGAATATTTAATGCAACATCCGATTCTTTTGGATGAATTACTTAAAGACGCTAATCTAAAAAATGAAATAGATTGGATCACATCCAGAAAAGAGTTACTAAATCTACTTAAAAACACTAATAGTGAGAATACAATAGAGAATCAAATGGATATTCTGTCTCATTTCCATCATTCAAAGGTATTCCAATTACTTTCGAGCGACCTAGAAGGATTATTACCCCTAGAAACATTAAGTGATCACCTCACTAGCCTTGCTGACTTAATACTTAATATTGTTTTAAATTTAGCTTGGTCAGAATTAATTAAGAAGCATCAAGGAGATCCTATCTTTGGAATTATTGGTTATGGTAAATTAGGTGGAAAAGAACTTGGTTATGCATCTGATTTGGATATCATTTTCTTATATAGCGATTCAAGCCCTAATGCATCTAATATTTACGCAAAATTAAGTAAACGAATTAATTCCTGGCTTACTAGCTATACTTCAGCTGGCCTATTATACAAAACAGATCTACGTTTGCGCCCTAATGGCGTAAGTGGTCTACTTGTAAGTTCTGTAGAAGCTTTTAAAGAATACCAAAAAAAACATGCTTGGGTATGGGAGCATCAAGCTTTAACTCGAGCACGTTTTGTAGCAGGTGACCCCCTTGTAGGAGAATACTTTAATCAAATCCGAGAGGAAGTTTTATGCCAGAAACGTAATCTACCAAACTTGAGAAATAAGATCTTGTTTATGCGAAAAAAGATGTTAGATAGCCACCCCAACACAACTAAATTATTTGATATTAAGCATGACCGTGGAGGAATTATTGATGTAGAATTTATAGTACAATATTTAGTTCTGGGCTACTCATACAAGTATTCTAATCTTACAAATAATATTGGAAATATTGGTTTACTGAAGCTCTCCGGAAAACTTGGGCTTATTTCTAAATCAGATGCTAAAGCTGTAGTAGAAGCTTATAGAGAATTTCGACACGTGCAGCATAGGCTTAGATTAAATATTGACTCAGGGCAGTCAAATAATCAAGTGCAACAGAAGTTTGCTAGAATTGAGATAGGTTATCTAGAAAAGCATCGTAGATCAGTGTTTCAGCTATGGAAAAAAACACTTAATGAGTAACCCTCTTCTAATAATAGAGAGCTTATTCCTTGAGTTTAGACCCTTCAAGAAGATATATTAATATTTCCTTATCTCCTGATTAATTATCGAATAATTTACACAAACTAAAATATCAGCCTAGATTTTTTAATGATTAGTAAAATTAGAGTGAATCACCTTGTCAAATATATATGAATAATAGTATTTATAAGCTTTTATATGTTACCACTTACTACTAACAGCAAATAAGAAATTTGACCAGATTGATTGTCTATGTTTTGATTCCTTTATAAGAAATGAATTAATGAGTTAAAATGCATCTTTCAAATAATTTCTGGAGAATTTGATGTCTATGGCCGATAGAGACGGCATAATTTGGAACGATGGAAAAATGGTTCCTTGGCGTGATGCTACGACACACGTGCTTACTCACACCCTACACTATGGTATGGGGGTGTTTGAAGGACTGCGTGCCTATCAAACTAGCCAAGGTACTGCCATTTTCCGCCTTTCAGAGCATACTGACAGATTATTCAATTCAGCCCATATTTTTATGATGGAGATACCCTACGATAAGACCACAATAATGGAGGCTCAGATCGAAGTGGTAAAACAAAATAAACTTAAATCATGTTATATTCGTCCTATTATATTCTATGGCTCAGAAGACATGGGGATCTCTGCAAAGAACCTCTCAGTTCATGTAGCCATATCAGCGTGGCCATGGGGCACATACCTTGGAGCAGATAGCCTCGAGAAGGGTATTAGGGTCAAAACCTCTTCATACTCACGTCACCATGTCAATGTCAATATGTGCCGCGCTAAATCAGTTACTACCTATGCAAATTCAATGCTTGCTCATCAAGAGGTAACACTTGATGGCTACGATGAAGCGTTATTATTAGATGTAAGTGGCCATGTGGCTGAGGGATCAGGTGAAAACATTTTTATAATCAAACGTAATAAGCTATACACTCCCGATATGACTTCTTGCTTAGAAGGAATTACTCGCGCTTCTATCATTGAACTTGCAGAAGAAATAGGTATTCCAATTATAGAAAAACGCATCACTCGGGATGAGGTTTATTGTGCAGATGAAGCCTTCTTTACAGGCACTGCTGCAGAAGTTACTCCTATTCGTGAACTTGATAATCGAGTTATAGGTAATGGTGCCCGTGGTCCAATTACGAAGAAACTACAAACCATGTTTTTTGACTCTGTGCAAGGAACATCCAGTAATCATGCAAACTGGCTAACATACATTTGATTAAGCAAAATAGATAAAATTATGCAAAATCATGATGAACAACGTCGGATAGAAATATCTGCAAAAGATTTACCTCTACATTGCCCAATGCCGCCAATGAAAATATGGAACTCTCATCCCCGGGTATTCCTTCCTATAAATGAAACTGGTAAGGCTTTATGCCCATATTGCGGGACACTTTATATTCTTAAAGACAAAGAATCAATAAAACATTCTTAGTCTAGTTGCCTATATTTTCTATATTAATCTCTAGCTCTAATATAGAAAATTAGACATAAACATGTATCACAATACATTTCAAACCTCCGTATAACTTTTTTATGAATAAGATTCCCCATGAAATCTTCAAAGCCTACGATATCAGGGGTATTGTCGACAAAACTTTAACTGCTGACATCATTAGAATAATTGGCCAATCTATTGGATCTGAGGCACAAGATCGTGGCCTTACTTCAATAGCAATAGGCCATGATGGGAGACTCTCTGGCTCAAAGTTTTCTTATTCCCTAGCAAAAGGAATACAAGAGAGTGGAATTAATGTAATAGATGTTGGCTTGGTCCCCACACCAATGCTTTACCTAGCAGCTCTTGAGCTATGTAATAGTTCTGGTGTGATGATTACTGGTAGTCATAACCCACCAGACTACAACGGTCTAAAAATTATGCTGGGCGGCGAAACGTTTGCAGCCGAATTAATACAGAGTTTACGTGTTCGTATTGAAAAAAGAAATCTTATCTATGGTAAAGGTAATTACAGTAAACAAAATATAGCTGAAACATATCTAGAAAGCATTTCGAGTACTATAAAACTTAAACGTCCAATTAAAATTATAATAGACTGTGGAAATGGGGTTGCTGGAGCTTATGCGCCTACTCTATATCGTAGACTTGGATGTGAGGTCAATGAAATATTCTGTGAGGTAGATGGAACCTTTCCTAATCATCATCCCGACCCATCTGTTCCCGAAAATTTATACGATTTAATACATGCACTTAATACAAATGATGCTGAAATAGGGCTCGCCTTTGATGGTGATGGTGATCGTTTAGGAGTTGTTACAAAAGATGGAAACATTATTTATCCTGACAGGCAGCTTATGTTATTCGCCACTGATATATTATCAAGAAACCCAGGTGGGAAAATTATTTTTGATGTTAAATGTACAAATAAATTAGCTCCATGGATAAGATATCATGGAGGCAAGCCAATAATGTGGAGAACCGGCCACTCATTTATAAAAAGAAAACTAAAAGAGACGGGTGCCCTGTTAGCAGGTGAAATGAGTGGCCATATTTTCTTCAAGGAAAGGTGGCATGGGTTTGATGATGGACTTTATGCAGGAGCACGCTTGCTTGAGATACTTAGCCGTAAAGAAAATTCTAGTGCCATTTTAAATTCAATCCCTGACTCGATTAATACTCCAGAGCTCCAAATAAAACTTAAAGAAGGTGAAAATTATACATTAATTTCTCAACTTCAAAAAAGTGTGCACTTTAGCAATGCAGAACGAATAATAAAAATTGATGGGGTACGAGCAGAATATAAAGATGGATTTGGCCTTGCGCGATCCTCCAATACTACACCAGCAGTTATACTTCGCTTTGAAGCTGATAACAAAATCTCATTAAAAAGAATACAAAATAATTTCCGCAAAGCCATTCTACAAATAAAACCTGATCTAGATTTACCATTCTAGCTTTTTAGTAAAAGGATCATATTTTATAATATTGACACCTAAATAAAATATACATGAATAAAAATGTACAAAGCATCAAATCTAATAATTTTTTATTTAGATAATTGTAAAAATAAACTTTTAGAAAAGGATATAATTAAATGATAAAAGTATTATTTGTCTGCATGGGCAATATCTGTCGTTCTCCTACAGCCGAAGCAGTATTTAGGCATCAAGCAGAAACCTCTGAGGCTGGAAATCTAATTTTCGTAGATTCTGCTGGAACACATAGTTATCATATTGGTGAGCCACCAGATGAGCGAGCACAGAAAATTGCGAAGCAACATGGCTATGATATGAAAAATATACGTGCTCGCCAATTCAAATCTAAAGACTTCAATACCTTCCAATATATATTAGCAATGGATAAACATAACTTTACTATGCTTAATAATATTTGCCCACCACAGCATAGCCATAAGCTAGAAATGTTCATGCAACATAGTACAAATTTCACTAAATATAAAGAAGTACCTGATCCTTATTTTGGTGGGCATAAAGGATTTGAGAAGGTGCTAAAATTGATAGAAGATGCAAGTGCAGGATTACTTCAGAAAATAAATACCACACATAATAAAATAAATTTATAAGAATATACATGAAATTAATCATGTCAATAAATAAGGTAGGAATAATTTCCCACCTTATATAACACCTATTTTCAAATACTATTTACTTGTGAGTCTCAACCTGTATTAACGGTTCATTCATTTCTACAGATGGCTTAACGGGCCTTTTCCTTTTCTTCTTTAATGATACTTTATTCCCTGCTGCATCATCACCTGAGAGTATTTTTTTTTCTTGTTTTGTCTCGATCATAACCAATTTATTTGCATTTAGCTCCTCTGTAGTACTATCACTTAATGACAACGATTGATCTGCTTTTTCAACCTCAGATTTCAAAGATATTTTAGACTTATTTATTTCTTCACTAGAAGAGTCAGTAATAGAAACCACTGGATCATTAGCACTCTTTTCTAATACTGATGATGTCTTTGAATCTGAAGAAACTTGAAATGTATTTATTTCTTCTCCTGAAAGAGACTGCTCTTTATTAATAGTCACATCAGTTGAAGAAACAGATTCTATCTTTTCAGAATTCTTAGTTATCTCTTTAGAGGAATCTGCAGACGTTCCATTTGAAACATTCTTTGATAAAGAACCTGTTCCATTCCCTCTGTTTTCCTCAATAGTTTGATCTATGGGTTCTTTAATTAAACCTCGTTCATGGCTACGTTCATTTTTATCACGCGGCTTTCCGCCACGACGGCGACGAGAGCGACCACCCTCCTCTCCCTGAATTGTTTTATTCTCAACTGATAGCTTTTCTTTTTGAGCCAAAGGTTTAGAGTCAAATCTCCCTCTTCCACCACGTGGTGCACGTGCCTGTTTTCTATTAGCTGCCCTTTCTGTATAATTTTTTTGCTCAGTTCGTGGTGAATTCTGGGCAGCCCCATTTCGTGTCTGAGTTGTTATATTTCCACTAGACTCTTTTGATGTATTATTTGAAATACTATTTTGTTGCGCACTACCTGCTCTCCTAGAACTTCGTTCTCTGCCTTCACGATTTCGATATCCGCGGTCTTGTCGCCTTGGTCTTTGTCTATTCGGTCTCCGGTCTTTTACTACTTTCAATTCTTTATTCCCTGACCCGAACCAACTAAAAATCTTATCTAAAAAAGAAGATTTCTCCTGATCTGATCGTCTTTTTCTATTACGCACAGGCGCTGGTTGCGTTGGAGTAACGCCTTTTACTGCCGCTTGTTGTCTAACTGGCTGCGTTTTCTGTATTACTACTGATGATGGCAATTTCATGTCTTCTACAGGCTTTTCCACCATCTCATAACTTGTCTGTATTTCACTTGATTTAATATGATCATGACGTATACGATCTATATTGTAATTAGGGGTTTCTAAATGAATACTTGGAATCAAAATTACATTAATTTTTAAACGGGCTTCAATAGCATGTATTTCTGATCGCTTTTCATTTAATAAATATGTAGCTACATCTACCGGTACTTGAGCATGAAGGGCAGCTGTACCATCTTTCATTGCCTCTTCTTGGATAATTCTGAGAATATGAAGTGCAGAAGAATCAGTACCACGTATATGGCCAGTTCCATGGCATCTTGGACAAAAAGTATCGTTGCTCTCACCTAATGAAGGGCGCAAACGCTGACGTGATAATTCTAATAGTCCAAACCTAGAAATTTTTCCTACCTGTACTCTTGCACGATCATAGCGTAGTGCATTTAACAGGCAATTCTCAACTTCACGCTGATTTTGTATAATTTCCATGTCAATAAAATCAATGACTACAAGACCACCTAAATCACGTAATCGTAATTGACGTGCTATTTCTTCAGCTGCTTCTATATTAGTATTTAACGCTGTCTGTTCAATATCTGAACCATGCGTAGCCCGAGCGGAATTTACATCAACTGATACTAATGCCTCAGTATGATCAATAACTATTGCCCCTCCTGAAAGAAGCGTTACCTGTCGAGAATAAGCAGTCTCAATTTGATGCTCAATCTGAAAACGAGAAAATAGAGGCACATCATCATTATATAATTTAATACGAGCTACATTATCAGGCATTACATGACTCATAAATTGATAAGCTTGCTCATGAATATTCTCTGTATCAATTAAAATTTCACCAATTTCTTGGTGAAAATAATCTCGTATAGCTCGTGTAACAAGACTACTCTCCTTATATATTAAGAATGCGCCACTTTGATTTTTAGAAGCATCTTCAATAGCATGCCAAAGCTTCAACAGATAGTTTAAATCCCATTGCAATTCTTCTTCACTACGACCAATACCAGCTGTTCGTGCAATAATACTCATACGTGGAGGAATATCTAACTGGGACATTATTTCACGTAATTCAGCACGGTCTTCACCCTCAATTCGACGAGATACACCCCCTCCACGTGGGTTATTAGGCATCAATACTAAATGACGCCCTGCTAATGAAATATAGGTTGTTAGAGCCGCTCCCTTAGACCCCCTCTCATCCTTATCTACTTGAACTATAAGCTCTTGTCCTTCACTTAATGCATCTTGAATTCGTGGACGCGTAGTACTGGTATTTTCCTTGAAATAAGATTTAGAGACTTCCTTGAATGGCAAAAAGCCATGACGCTCTCCACCATAATCAACAAATACAGCTTCAAGGCTAGGCTCAATTCGAGTAATAATTGCTTTATAGATATTACTTTTGTTCTGTTCTTTTACAGCTGACTCAATATCTAAGTCAATTAATTTTTGACCATCAACAATGGCAACACGAAGCTCTTCTGGCTGCGTTGCATTGAATAACATACGTTTCATTATTATATTTCTCCCGCGCGCTGATCACGGGCGAGCAAGCCATATATGGTAAAATCCAATCTACTCTACTCATATGATGAAAATCTCTTTTTAAATAATTTTGTCATAAAATCAGACTACAGTTATAAATTTCCATTCTCCGGCTTGTTACTTGAATTACTGCTTTTCAATTAAGCAGAATTCGAAATTCAGTTTCCGTCAGATTCTGATTTAGCCTAACCTAATACATAGGTGCTATGTTTTTTAACTCTAGAATCTGCGTTTGTTTTGAGCGCGCAATTAATTCGCTATCACTACTTTTATTGGTGAGCAACATTAACCAGGTTTCGGAGTCGGCTCTTTGCCTTGTTCTGTTAAAATCCTATCAACAGTGTAATTTTTTATACCGGACAGAGGACTAACTTGGGCTCCGAACTTAGAAGTATAGATAAAATTATGGATTTAGGCAAAGAATTTCCTCGAAGTAAGGTAATCAATGAAATTATTGGGGAAAATAGCCATAATCAGCGTATTGATAATTTCTTAATTAAACGGCTTAAAGGAGTCCCCAGAAGCCATATATACATGTGCCTGCGAAAAGGGCAAGTACGAATTAATGGCAAACGAATAAAAGCTAGCTGTCAACTTCAGAAAGGCGACATGGTGCGCATCCCACCTATAGCCAAAAGAAATACATCCTCAACAAATAAAATTTCTAATTCCAGGCTCATTTCTTTTGATATTTTATTTCAAGATGAGTCTCTTTTAGTAATTAACAAGCCTACTGGGGTAGCTGTACATGGTGGAAGTAATATCAGCTTTGGTGTAATAGAACAACTTCGGGCTCAGTACCCTAATTGGAAATTTTTAGAGCTTGTCCATCGTCTAGATAGAGAAACTTCAGGATCACTGCTTCTAGCCAAAAAGCGTGCAACCCTTATTGAACTGCATAGACAAATTCGTGAAAGAGAAATGAAAAAGCATTATCTGGTTTTAGTAAAAGGAAAGTGGCAGAATCACAGGCAAAATGTAAAATTTCCATTAAATAAATATTTTACAGCCTCTGGAGAGAGGCGAGTAGCAGTGGCTATAGATAAAAAAAACTATTCTCAAAATATGACAGCCCATACAGTATTTACCCTAAAAAAAACCTGGGAAGATTTTAGCTTATTAGAAGCTGAACTAATAACTGGTCGTACACATCAAATTCGTGTACATCTTGCACATCTTGGGTTTCCAGTTATTGGTGATAATAAATATGGTGACTTCCAACTTAACAAAAAACTGAGTAAAACTAGTGGGAAAGGCCCTAAATTAAAACGTATGTTTTTGCATGCAAGCTTAGCCATAGTCACCCATCCTACTACCGGTAAGATTTTACATCTAGCAGCTCCCTTAACAAATGACCTACAGAAATTCTTAAACGACCTTGATACAAAAGCCAAAAAAATATAATAAGTATGCAGGTAAATATGTAACATATTGATCTAATTTACATAATGAAAAGAAAAATTGATCTAATTGTATTTGACTGGGATGGGACCCTAATAAACTCTGCTGATGCTATAGTATTTTCTATACAGGCCGCCGCAAGTGATTTAGGCATACCTCAGCCATCAAATATGAAAGCACGCTATGTAATTGGCTTAGGATTACAAGAAGCTTTAGACCACCTGTTTCCAGGTCTTAGTTCACAAGAATCCTCCAAATTATCTGAACGCTATCGATACCATTACCTTAAGCAAGATAAAGAAATATCTCTTTATAAGGGAGTTCCTGAAATTATTAGAACTTTATATAAAAAGAATCTTATGCTAGCAGTTGCAACAGGTAAAAGCCGCGCTGGGCTTAATCGCGCTTTTAAATCAACTGGATTAGGTGGCTTTTTTCATGCCAGCCGCTGTGCTGACGAGACTCTCTCAAAGCCTAATCCAGCAATGCTCTTGGAATTGATGTCACAATTTAATGTAAAAGCTAGTCGAACTTTGATGATAGGTGATACGACTCACGACCTATTAATGGCAATAAATGCTGGTGTCTCTCGAGTTGGTGTAACATATGGTGCACATTCAAAAAAAGATCTTGAAATTTTAAACCCGCTAACCTGTATAAAAAGTGTTAAGAAATTAGATCTATGGCTAAATAAAAATATCTAATTAAAATATAAGTCTATTAAATAAAAGCTATTTAAAAGCAGTATTTTTTAAAAGGATTTAAAAGAAAATGAATGATTCAGAAAATCACAAAAAAGGCTGGGAAAAACAAACACTAGAGAAACTAGCATTCTCTTCAGTGAATGAGCAACGAAGAGCACGTCGCTGGGGAATATTTTTCAAATCTATGACTTTTATATATTTATTTATTCTTTTATTTATTGGATTAGGTTGGTTTGGTGACAATGGCGTTACTTTGTCAAAAAAGCATACTGCAATTGTTGATCTTCGTGGTGAAATTTCTGCTAATAGCGCTAGCAGTGCAGATAATGTAAATGAAGGACTTAGGAATGCATTCAAAGATCAAAACACGCAGGGGGTTATTTTACGTATCAATAGCCCAGGAGGTAGTCCTGTACAGTCAGGATATATTAATGAAGAGATTAAACGACTACGTGTTGAGTACCCCAATATACCCCTATATGCTGTTATTGAGGATATCTGCACCTCGGGTGGATATTATGTTGCTGTAGCTGCAGATAAAATATTTGTAAATAAGGCAAGCATAGTTGGCTCAATTGGTGCGCTAATGAATGGATTTGGGTTCACTGGAACAATGGAAAAACTTGGTATCGAACGAAGATTACTCACAGCTGGTGCAGATAAAGGATTTCTAGATCCCTTCTCACCATCTAATTTGCAACAACAAGAATATGCCCAGAAAATGCTAAATGATATACACCAACAATTTATTCAAGTCGTACGAAAAGGTAGAGGAAAACGCTTGAATGAAAAGCACGAGATTTTTAATGGAATTTTTAGTGGTATTGTCTGGACGGGCCAGAAAAGTATAGAGCTTGGCCTTACAGATGCACTGGGCAGTACTGATTATGTTGCACGAGAAATTATTCAGGCTGAATCTATCGTAGATTTCACTACAAAAGAGAGTTTTATGGACCGCTTTGCTAAACGTTTAGGATCAGCCGCTACAAGTGCCTTAATAAATGCTAGCAGTAGGTGGAAAATACAATAAAAATACTATTAGAAATTTATACTATGTCGACACCCTCTTGCGCTAGCATCTCTACCAAAGCTATCAACGGCAGACCTATAAGAGCAGTAGGGTCGTCACTTTCCATTCGTTCTATTAACGCTATGCCTAAGCCTTCATACTTTGCACTTCCCGTACAATGATATGGCTGCTCTTTTTCTAAATAATTTAAAATCTGCTGGTTATTCAATTCACGAAATTTAACATGAGAAGAAATTAGCTTAGACTGTATCTTACCGCTATAACTGTTAAGAAGGCTCAATGCAGTATGAAAGATTACCTCTTTTCCCTGCATTAAATGTAGCTGCTTAGTTGCATTCTCGTGATTTAATGGTTTTCCTAGTTGGTTGCCATCTAAAGCTGCCACTTGATCTGCACCAATAATAAGAGCATTTGGATATTTAACAGCTACCGCACGTGCTTTCTCGTCAGCCAAACGGACAGCCGTAGCTTCTGGAGCCTCATCACTAAAGGCTGTTTCATCTATATCAGGGCTAGATACTTCAAAAGAAAGTTGTAAGCGTAGAAGTAACTCATAGCGATAAGAAGAGCTTGAGCCCAAGATAAGCTTCTGATTAGGATGTTGTATTTTCAATGGTTGTTATAATATTATTTTTATATGATTTTTGACACTAAAGAACAAAAAATATATCATGCGCGCCATATGTCTGCACGAATTGTTATAGACGCTCATGATTTTGTACGATTTTCTAGGTCACTCCATGGTAATATTACACTTGACAAGTGTACACGCCTGAAAGACTATCTTGCCAATAATAGAGGCGACCTAAAATACGAAATAAATGGTATTCTGAATAAAAATGATCAATCTATTTTACAAGTTATCGTAAAAGGAGAAATAAACCTGCTCTGTCAACGCTGTCTTAGTGAGTTTGCGTATGCATTAAATTTAAAATCAGATTTGCTTCTAGTAAATAATGAAGAAGAGCTCTCATATCTTGACGAAGATGAATCAATAGAAGGAATTCTAGCCACCTCTGATATGGATATTATAGAGCTTATTGAAGAAGAAATTATTTTAAGTTTACCAATTTCCCCGCGTCATAAAGAAGATATATGTCCGGAAAAAGAATTAATTAATAGCTATAAATTAGAAAAGAAGCAACCTTTTGCTAAATTATCAAAACTAAAAAATCTACAATAAAGTATTAAAGGAGATTAGTATTATGGCTGTCCAAAAAAGTAAAAAATCACCATCGAAGCGTGGTATGCATAGATCTCATGACTTTCTGACTAGCCCTCCGCTAGCACTTGAACCTAATACAGGGGAAGTACATATGAGGCACCATATAAGCCCAACTGGTTACTATCGTGGAAAAAAAATTATCAAAACTAAAGATGATTAATTTCTAAGTTTACTGGTCTATAAACAATGAATTTCTCAGATTGGCTTATATTTATAAACGTTTAAATTGGATACTACTGTAGCCATAGACTGCATGGGTGGTGATCATGGGCCTAAAATAATTGTTCCTTCAGCTATTGATTTTCTCCATCGCAATCCAACAACAAATATCATTCTGGTAGGAATACTAGATACGATAGAAGAAGAGTTACGTGCGCTTAATTTTTCTTCTAACTCTAGATTAAAATTATATGGCGCAAGTGAGGTGGTTGATATGGATGAATCACCATCACACGCTTTACGTAGTAAAAAAGACTCTTCAATGCGAGTTGCAATAGATTTAGTTAAAAACGGCACAGCTCAGGCCTGTGTTAGTGCTGGAAATACTGGGGCTTTGATTGCAACTTCTCGCTTTGTTTTAAAAACGATACCCGGTATTGATCGTCCAGCCCTAGCTGTAGTGCTACCAACTATTAATGGACATACATATGTTCTAGATCTTGGAGCCAATATAGACTGTAGCCCAGAACACCTCCTTCAGTTTGGCGTAATGGGTTCTGCATTGGTATCTTCTGTAGAAAATAAAAGTAAACCTAGCGTGGGGCTATTAAATATTGGAGAAGAAGCCATCAAAGGTAATGAAGTGACAAAGCGAGCTGCTGAATTATTACGAACTAGTGGAGTTAATTTTTACGGAAATATAGAAGGAGATGACATTTATAAAGGCACAACAGATGTGGTTGTATGTGATGGTTTCGTTGGCAATGTTGCTCTAAAAACTTCAGAAGGAGTAGCGCAAATGTTAGCTAAATACTTACGACAAGAGTTCCGGCGCAACCTTCTTACAAAATTAGCAGGTTTTGTTACTTTACCTGTTATCAAGGCCTTTAAGCGCAGAGTGGATCACCGTAGATATAATGGTGCAAGCTTACTTGGCTTGTGTGGAATAGTAGTTAAAAGTCATGGCTCTGCTGATAGCTATGCTTTTGGGTTTGCTATTAAACGAGCAGTTGAAGAGATTGAAGGTAAAGTACAGAACCAAATAAGTGAGCACATATCAGAATCACCCCATCCCTCTCTCCAAACCGAACCCTTATCGAAATAGGGATAACCATGGCACATTCAAAAATTATAGGCACGGGTAGTTATTTACCAGGAAAAATCCTAACTAATCAAGATCTTGAATCTATAGTTGATACCAGTGACTTGTGGATACGAAGTAGAACAGGTATTGAGCAACGACATATAGCAGCCGAAGATGAAATGGCAAGTGACCTAGCTGTTAATGCTTGTCTCAAAGCGATTGAATCAGCTGAAATTAATGTCAACAAAATTGATCTTATTATTGTTGCTACTACTACTCCAGATATGACTTTCCCGAGCACAGCATGTATTTTACAAAATAAACTTGGTATCAAAGATTGTGCTGCATTTGACGTACAAGCAGTATGCAGTGGTTTTGTCTATGCGCTTGCTACTGCAGATATGTTTATCCGCTCAGACAGATGCAATACTGCACTTGTGGTCGGTACTGAGATATACTCGCGCCTACTTGACTGGAATGATCGTAGTACCTGTGTATTATTTGGAGATGGAGCAGGTGCAGTCTTAATTTCGAAATCTAATCATCAAGGTATCCTTTCTAGTCACCTACATGCAGATGGTAGCCACTATAATACTCTTTCACTACCTGGAAACATTGCATGTGGAAAAATTCAAGGTAAGCCATTTGTTTCTATGGAAGGAAATACAGTATTCAAATTTGCTGTTAGAGTTATGGAAGAGATTGTTCATGAAGCTTTGTCCGAAAATAATTTACAAATATCTGAAATAGATTGGCTAATCCCTCACCAAGCAAATATCCGTATCATTAAATCAACAGCAAAAAAGCTTGGTTTACCTATGGATAAAGTGGTAACGACTATAGCTAAGCACGCTAATACCTCTGCTGCCTCTATCCCGCTTGCTTTGGATATAGCAGTACGTGACAAACGAATTCAGCCTAATCAATATATAGTGCTAGAAGGAGTTGGCAGTGGATTTACCTGGGGCGCGGTATTAATCCGCTGGTGAATATGAAATTTTCTTTTGTATTTCCTGGTCAAGGTTCCCAATCAGTTGGCATGATGAAAAGATATGCGGATCTTACAATAGTTCAGGATACTTTCTCTGAAGCATCGGATATCCTAAGTAATGATTTCTGGGCTATGGCCAATAATGGCCCGCCTGATATTCTTAATTTGACAACTAATACTCAGCCACTTATGTTGATATCAGGAGTTGCAATTTATCGCGCTTGGAAAAGTTTAGGAGGACCAGACCCTACATTCATTGCTGGTCATAGCCTAGGAGAATATACAGCATTAGTTGTTTCTGGGGTAATGAGCTTTAAAGATGCCCTATCAATAGTACAATTCCGTGGGAATGTAATGCAGCAAGCTGTTCCAGAAAAAGTTGGAGGAATGGCAGCTATTTTAGGTCTAGACGATGAAGCTATTAAAACAATATGTATTAATATTACAAGAAAATCCAAGAAAGAATTACTAGAGCCGGCAAATTACAACTCACCCGGACAAGTTGTTATTGCAGGTCATAAAAATGCAGTATTACGTGGTATGGAATTAGCTAAACAGAAAGGGGCAAAAATGACTGTTCTATTGCCTTTGAGCGTCCCATCACACTGCTCATTAATGGCTTCAGCAGCAAAAAAGATGAGCAAACGACTAGAAACGATAAAGATGCAGGCACCAAACATTCCTATCATTCACAATGCTGATGTAAAGCAACATAAAAATAGTATAGACATTAAAGATATCTTGGTAAAACAACTATGCATACCTGTTCGCTGGACAGAAACCATCAATTCGATTTCTACTGAGAACGTTACGCATATAGCTGAATGTGGCCCAGGCAAGGTATTGACCGGACTCAATAAACGTATCGCTAAAAATTTAAAAAACATATCATTAACTGATACTGAGGCGATTCATCAAGCTATAGATATCTTGAAATAGTTACAAATAGGTAATTAAAAAATATCCTAGAATTATTGCTTATCAACAAGTAAAATATTTTTATATCGTTAAATAAGAGGAATCATGTTACAAAATCAAATCGCTTTGATAACTGGCTCTAGCCGAGGTATCGGGAAAGCAATAGCTATAAAATTAGGTGAGGACGGTGCTACTGTGCTCGGCACTGCAACTACTGATGAAGGAGCTCAAAGTATCAGCCAGTATTTAAATAAGAATGGTATAAAAGGAGAAGGTATCGTATTAGATGTCAATGATACCAATCAAATTAAAGATAATTTTATAAAAATACGCAAAGAATTTGGTGAAATAACAGTACTTATTAATAATGCTGGGATCACTCGAGATGACCTATTGGTTAGGATGAAGGATGATAAATGGGATGAGGTAATTGAAACAAATCTTAAATCAATGTTTCGTCTTAGCCGTGAGGTACTGCGCTCCATGATGGCAGCACGTTCAGGACGTATCATCAATATAGCATCCATAGTTGGTTCTACTGGTAATGCTGGGCAGTCTAACTATGCTGCAGCTAAAGCTGGGATTCTCGGGCTTAGTAAATCATTAGCACGTGAAGTAGGTAGCCGTAATATAACCATAAATTGTGTTGCCCCAGGTTTTATTGATACTGACATGACTCGGGCTCTTTCTGAAAAACAACGTCAGGACTTACTCCAACATATTCCACTTAAGAGGCTTGGAAGGCCGGAGGACATAGCATCAGCTGTATCTTTCCTTGCTTCTCCTGCTGCCGGATACATCACAGGTGCAACTTTACATGTAAACGGTGGAATGTATATGGAATAACCATAAAAATATATGGCTTATCTATATTTCTATATGAATTAATAATTATGTTTTTGTTTATGCTATAAATTTGTTAAAATAACAAAGATTTGTTTACCCGGGAAAAGGAAGGGAGTTTAGATGGAAAAAGTTGAGCAGCGTATAAAAAAAATTGTAGCAGAACAACTTGGAGTAAATGAAGCTGAAATCAAAAATGAATCTGCATTTGTAGATGATTTAGGCGCAGATTCACTGGATACTGTTGAGCTTGTTATGGCCCTTGAAGAAGAATTTGAATGTGAAATTCCTGATGAAGAAGCAGAAAAAATACATACTGTCCAGCAGGCAATGGATTATATTAATTCCATGGCCAATTAATTACTTGTACTAATTTTATCCCATATTCGGAGTCAATTTGCCCAAACGTAGGGTAGTCATAACTGGAATGGGCATTATTTCGCCCGTTGGAAACACTATATCAGATGCCTGGGAGAACATCCTAAACGGCAAGTCTGGTATTACACAAATAACTCGTTTTGATGCATCTGCTTTAACTTCTCAAATTGCAGGAGAAATAAAGAACTTTGATGTCACTCAATATATGTCAAAAAAAGAAGCTCGTCGTATGGATATATTTATCCATTACGGTATGGCTGCGGCAATTCAGGCAATACAAGATGCTGACATTGAAAATGCTGCTGACTCAGGGATTGATACTAATCGAATCGGTATAAATATTGGGTCAGGAATTGGTGGCCTACCCATGATTGAAAAAACAGATAACCTCTATCTTAAAGATGGACAGAAAAAAATATCTCCTTTTTTCATTCCTAGTACAATCATCAATATGATTTCAGGAAATCTCTCTATCAAATATAATTTTAAAGGACCAAATCTTGCTATAGTAACTGCATGCACAACTGCAACACATTGCTTAGGCTCCTCTGCACGTATGATTGAATATGGAGATGTAGATCTAATGGTTGCGGGAGGTTCTGAGTCTTGTGTATCACCGCTTGCTGTTGGTGGATTTGCACAAGCAAGAGCCTTGTCAACAAGAAATAATGATCCAAGTACAGCGAGTCGCCCTTGGGATATTGATAGAGATGGTTTTGTATTAGGTGAAGGAGCCGGAATTCTAGTTTTAGAGGAAATGGAACATGCAAAGCGCCGTAAGGCTAGAATTTATGCTGAAGTAGTTGGTTTTGGTATGAGCTCAGATGCGAATCATATGACGGCACCTTGTGAAGATGGAGAAGGTGCTGCTCGCTGCATGACCACAGCACTTAGCAATGCAGGTATAAATGAGTCAGAGGTTAATTATATTAATGCACACGGAACCTCTACACAGCTGGGTGATATTGCGGAAACAATAGCAGTCAAACGTTGTTTTGGTACCTATGCAAAGAAATTAGTAATGAATTCAACAAAATCTATGACAGGGCATTTATTAGGTGCGGCAGGTGGTGTCGAAGCAATATTTACTGCTCTAGCAATACATCATCAAATAGCGCCACCAACNATTAATATTTTTAATCAAGACCCTCAATGTGACTTGGATTACGTGCCTAGAATTGCAAGAGAAATGAAAATTGAAGTTGGATTATCTAATTCATTTGGATTTGGCGGTACCAATGGGACACTAATTCTTAAAAAATTATAGTTTTTTTCTCTGCTTTAAATGCATACGCTAAAGCGACTTGTTTTTCTTATCTCTATTTTACTCCTTCTATTCTCAGGGTGGTTTTACTACTATGTCAGCATACCTATACAACTACCAAAGGTACCATACGAATTTTCAATCAAGTCTGGCAGTAGCCTAACAAATGTTGGAAAACAATTAGCTGAGTTAGATATCTTACCAAACACATGGTCTTTCGTTTTACTTTCACGCGTAATGGGATATGATTCTTCGCTTAAGGCAGGTAATTATAAGCTCTCCAAGAATATTTCTCCTGTTCAATTATTGGACATAATTACAATTGGAGATGTAAATATAAATCAAGTTAAAATCAGATTTATTGAAGGTTGGACATTTCGCCAGTTTAGAAAAGAGCTGAATAATCATGTTAGCATTCAACACGACACTCTAAGATTAAGTGATCAAGATATTCTGAAACTAATTGGTGCAAATGAAACTGCTGCAGAAGGACTATTCTTTCCCGATACTTATTACTTTTCTGAAGGGACTAGTGATATAACAATATTGAAGAGAGCCTATAATATCATGCACAATAAACTAACAGTGGCATGGGCTAAAGCAAACAAAAATTTACCTTTTGATACACCATATAAGGCATTAATTCTAGCCTCTATAATTGAGAAAGAAACCGGAAAGAATACTGATCGTAATAAGATCTCTGGTGTTCTTATAAACAGACTACGATCAAACATGTTACTACAAACTGACCCGACTGTAATTTACGGTATAGGTGAAAAATTTGATGGAAATTTGAGCAAAAAAGATCTACAAAAGGATCATCAATACAATACATATATTCGCCCTGGCCTACCGCCAACACCTATTGCTATGCCTGGACTGTCCTCAATAAAAGCAGCATTAAACCCAGAAAAAACTAAAGCCTTGTATTTTGTTTCCAAGGGAAATGGAGAGTCTCATTTCTCTAACACCCTGAAAGAACATAATCGTGCTGTAGCCAAATACCAGAGGAAGAAAAAATAATTCTTCTTTGGGAAAAATAGAAGCTCGAAGGATATGAAATTATCAATCTAATGAACCTTAGTATGCTAGAAAAAATTTACCTTCAGTTACTATATGGAGAAATCAACCATTACTGGAGTATGATCAGAAGGCCTCTCATTATTACGTGGCTCTTTGTCTATGATGCAGTTAGTACAATTATCAGAAAGCTTATGACTTAATAAAATATGATCAATCCGCATACCCATATTTCTTTGAAAAGCCATCATTCTGTAATCCCACCAAGTATAAGATCGATCAGGATGATCAAATAAATGAAAACTATCCACCAGTCCAAGCTTAAGCAATGCCATAAAGGCTTCCCGCTCTGAAGTACTACATAATACCTTTCCTTCCCATAATTTTGGGTCATGAACATCACGATCCTCTGGAGCAATATTAAAATCCCCCAATAAAATTAATTTGGGATATTTAATTAATTCATCCTGTAACCATTTATTTAAAGCAGTTAACCAACCTAATTTATATTGAAATTTCTCTGAATCTATACTTTGACCATTCGGAACATAAATACATATAATACGTATATCTTCATAAGTTGCAGCCAATACACGCTTTTGTGAGTCTATGAAATTAGGTATCGTCGCCACAAAGCTTCCACTCATTCTTTTGCTAAGTATAGCCACTCCATTATATGTTTTTTGACCAGAATAAATAGGATGATAGCCTGCATCTAGGATTGCATCTTTCGGGAAATTCTCATCTTGTGTCTTAGTTTCTTGTAGGCACAACACATCTGGCTGATTAATTTCCAACCAATTAATAACCTGCGGCAAACGAACTTTTAAAGAATTAACATTCCAAGTAGCAACTCTCATAATAAAATCTGTAGAATAAATAATTTATATTACAAATATAATCTAATATAAGAGGGTATAGTAAAATAAAACCATCTCATATGGTTACCCTCTTGGGTGATGCTTCGCATGCAATTGTTTTAGCCTTACACTTGCAACATGTGTATAAATTTGGGTGGTAGAAATATCAGAGTGACCTAGTAATATCTGCACAACACGAAGATCAGCACCATGATTTAATAAATGAGTGGCAAAAGCATGACGTAGTGTATGTGGTGACAAAGGCTTATTAATTCCAGCTTGAATTGCATGACGCTTAATAAGATGCCAGAAAGCTTGGCGCGTCATAGCAAATCCTCGAACTGTAACAAATAGAGACTCGGATACTTTCTCCCTTAAAAGCTTGAGGCGGGCCTCAGCCATATAACGATTTATCCAATTTAATGCCTCCTCTCCAAGAGGTGCAAGTCTCTCTTTTCCTCCTTTTCCCATTACCCTCACCACGCCCGTATCCAAGCTTATTTGCGCAATCTTTAAATTAACAAGCTCCGATACTCGTAAGCCACTAGCATATAGAACCTCTAACATTGTTCGATCACGTAGGCCTATTAATTGATTAACATCAGGTGTATTAAGCAGCAATTCTACATCCTTCTCAGTAAGGTCCTTAGGGAGATTACGCGGGAGCTTAGGAGCACTAATATTTAAACTTGGATCAGTCTGTATTTTGCCTTGCCGCAACAAAAATCTATAAAAACGTTTCAAACTAGATAATACACGACTAGTAGTATTTGCTTTAACTTTAATTGAAACTTTGTATGCGAGAAAATCTAGTAAATCTGCATGTCTTGCATCTATTAAATTTATATTACCAGACCTCTCTAACCACAAGCTAAATTGCCGCAGGTCATTACAATAACTATCTAATGTGTTTCGTGATAAGCCATCTTCAAGCCATAAAGCATCAGAAAACTCATCAATTAATTCTTCATTAATTTCAAATATCTTCATGATGTAGTAACCACCTCTTGATATCTAAGGGGAAGCCATCGCGAGCATTCATAAAGCCACCAATTTGACCATTTTTTGATATGACACGATGACAAGGTATAACTATTGGAAGGCGATTAGCTCCACATGCCTGCCCCACAGCGCGAGGAGCAGAATGCAATTTTACAGCTATATCAGCATAGCTTCTTGTGCTACCACTCGGTATTATTTTAATAGCCTGCCATACTCGGCGCTGGTGGTCAGTCCCGCTAATTTCTAATGACAAATCAAATACAAAATTGGGATTTACCAAGTATTCCTGTAATTGCTTACAAACTTCTTTAGCCAGTTTATTTTGAAATTCTAAGGGAGGTGTGTCAAGAGGCAGATAATCAATATCTGTCAATAAGTCACCACGAGTCCGAATACCTAATACGGCAAAAGGAGTGACTAGCCTTGCCTGATACTTATCAACCGAACTAAACTCTAAAATATTATGCGCTCTACCCATGGTTATAATATAACTCTATTATTTATCAATTTTGACTTTATACAGATAGCTCGGCGATAATTAGCAAATATTAAGCTTTCCAAGACATACTATAAAAATATCAATTATAGGAGCTAAGAGTGGAATTTAGCATAAAAAATGACAATCCAACAAAGCAGCATAGCGCTTGTATAGTAGTTGGTGTATTTGAAACTAGAATACTCAGTTATGCTGCTAAAATCTTAGATAAAAATTCTAATGGATATATCAGTAGTATATTGAAAAATGGAGATATGGATGGAAAGCTAGAATCCACTTTACTACTATACAATGTTCCTAATTCCAAAGGTAACAGAGTATTACTAGTTGGCCTTGGGAAAAAAAATGAAATTTGTGATAGAGAATATAGAAGCATAATACGTTCAACCTTCAATAAATTACATGATACTGGCGCCTCAAATGCATCACTTTATTTAATAGAACTGAGCGTAAAGAACCGGACTCTATCCTGGAAAATTTCCCAAACAGTAATTGATGCAATGGAGGGCATTTATCGATCTGATAAACTTAAAAGCAAACGTAGTAATAGCAAGCAGAAGCTACAAAAAATAACATTAAGCACAACAAAAAAAATTAATACTGTCTCCAGCAATGAGGCCCTGCAATATGGACTTGCTACAGCAGATGGCATGAATATAGCAAAAGATTTAGGAAACCTACCGGCAAATATATGTACTCCAACATATCTTGCAAAATTAGCTAGCAAGATGGCCAAAAAATACAAGCTTAAAGTTACCATTTTAACGCAAGAGAATATGGAAAAGCTTGGCATGGGTTCTCTACTATCAGTAGCACAAGGTAGTAATGAGCCTGCCAAACTTATTACACTTGAATATTGGGGACAAAATAAAAAAGAACGGCCATTAGTTCTAGTTGGTAAAGGAGTTACATTTGATACTGGTGGTATTTCCTTAAAACCCGCAGCAAGCATGGATGAAATGAAATACGATATGTGTGGAGCAGCTAGCGTATTTGGAACTATTACTGCAATTGCTAAATTAAAACTTCCTATAAATGTAGTTGGCATCATTCCTACAACTGAGAATATGCCTGGTGGCAAAGCTACAAAACCTGGTGACATTGTTACTAGTATGTCCGGCCAAACGATTGAAATACTTAATACTGATGCAGAGGGAAGGTTAATACTATGCGACGCATTGACCTATGCTGAACGATATAATCCTGAATTAGTAATAGATATAGCTACTCTAACTGGAGCTTGCGTAGTTGCACTTGGCCGTGTGGCAACAGGCCTACTTAGCAACGACAACAAACTAGCGAGTGAATTACTAAGCGCCTCTGAAGAAGCTGCTGACCGAGCTTGGCATTTACCACTATGGAGCGATTATGATGAACAATTAAGAAGTAATTTTGCTGATATGGCAAATATCGGGGGACGTGATGCAGGAACCATTACAGCCTCCTGCTTTCTTGCTCGTTTCACAAAAAAATATCGCTGGGCACACTTAGATATTGCTGGTACTGCCTGGCACTCTGGGAGCAAAAAAGGCGCAACTGGAAGGCCAGTACCATTACTTACAAAATTCTTGATGAAGCGTGCAACTAAGAAAATATCTAGAAAAAAAGCATGACCCTAATCGATTTTTATTCTGGATCTAATGACAAACTACATACCGCCTGTTGTTTAAGTGCTAAGGTGATACGGCAGAACTTTAAAGTAACAATTTATATTCCTGATACTACAATTGCAACACAGATTGATAAATTACTTTGGGAATTCTCTTCTACTGAGTTTATTCCACACTGTCATGTAAAAGATAATCTTGCACTTGAAACGCCAGTAACAATCAGCCAGAGTGAAGAACTGCTACCGCATGATAACGTTTTAATTAATCTACATGATCGATACCCTCCTTTCTTCAGCCGATTTCTTCGGTTAATTGAAATTTCTGAAACTACAAGTGAGGATACTAAGTCAGCAAGAAGACGATATCGTTTCTATAAAGATAGGGGATATGAAATCCGACATCATAAACTTTGAAACTACTAGATAAATCTAGAAAATTATTAAACTGTCACCTACACCACCTTCTCTATGAAAAGAAAAAATAAATTTTTATCGAAATATGATAAAAATAAGAAATTGAATAAGCTAGATAAGCTATCAAATAAAAATAGGAAAAAAACCAAAGCTATTGATGGGATCCCTACGCTTACTGAGAAAGTATTTTTTTCTCCTAAAACCTTATCAAGCCAATCTTCTCTTTCAATAACAAAAGAAGCATCACGCTCTATCTTTAAAGAAAAAAAAACAACTTTAGAAACATATACACAGAACTCATGTGCTAATGCTTTAAACCATAGATCACAAAGCAAGCATGTTACTAATAGTCATAAAGATAACGAAGAGATAAAAAAACTAAAAACAGCAACAAATAAAATCCATGAGTTTTCCGATATAATACAAGACCCTACAAAATCTCCAAATTTAATGAATCTACCTAAAACTTTTGAGCCTCAACCTATAGAAGAGCGATGGTATCAGATCTGGCAATCTGCCGGCTATTTTAAACCTAGCTTACCTGAGGCAATTGATAAAAATGGTGGCTCATATTGCATAATGCTACCGCCACCAAATATTACTGGTACTCTCCATATGGGACATGCATTCCAGCATACTCTTATGGATACTCTTACTCGTTATCACAGAATGTCTGGCGATAACACACTATGGCAACCTGGAACTGATCATGCCGGAATAGCCACCCAAATTGTAGTTGAGCGACAATTAGATAGCCAAAATATAGACAGACATAAACTCGGGCGCCAAGAATTTACTAATCGTGTATGGCAATGGAAAGAAAAATCGGGTTCTACCATTACCCGACAAATGAAGCGTTTAGGTGCCTCTTGTGACTGGTCACGAGAGCGATTTACGATGGATGAGGGATTATCACGAGCTGTTACAGAAGTATTTGTACGCCTTTACAAAGAAGAATTAATATATCGTGGATGTAGGCTTGTCAACTGGGACCCTGTACTACAAACAGCAGTTTCAGATCTAGAAGTGGTATCAAATGAAGAAAATGGTTTTCTCTGGCATATTTTATACCCATTCAAAGATGGGTTAAATCAAACTGATGGGTTAATTGTTGCCACTACTCGCCCGGAAACAATGCTAGGCGACATGGCTGTAGCTGTACATCCAGATGATAAGCGGTACCAACACCTTATTGGAAAACAAGTGAGCCTACCACTTTGCCAACGTAGCATCCCTATCATTGCAGACACTCATGTAGACCCAAGTTTTGGAACTGGATGTGTAAAAATTACCCCTGCTCATGATTTCAATGATTATCAAATTGCGCAACGTCACGATCTTACTGCACAAAGCATCCTCACACTAGATGCAAAGATTAATAATTTTGCACCAACCGAATATCAAGGTCTTAATCGTTTTAATGCCAGAGAAAAAATTATTTCTGATCTAAAAATACTAGGGCTACTAGTTGAAACCAAACCACATAAACTTATGGTACCGCGCAGTGACCGCACTAACTCTATTATAGAACCAATGCTCACTGACCAATGGTATGTGTCGATGAAGAAAATGGCTAAAAGTGGCCTCGATATAGTAGCAAATGGAGAAATAAAATTTATTCCAGAGAATTGGACCCATGTTTACAATCAATGGCTAGAAAATATTCAAGACTGGTGCATTTCTCGCCAACTATGGTGGGGACATAGAATCCCAGCCTGGCATGATAAAGATGGAAATATTTATGTGGCTCACAATCTAGAAGAAGCTCAAAAACAAGCAGGAAATCGTACCCTTGTTCAAGATGAAGATGTTTTAGATACTTGGTTCTCTTCAGCATTGTGGCCATTTTCTACACTAGGGTGGCCAGAAAAAACGAAAGAACTTAAAACTTTTTTACCAACATCAGTACTAGTTACCGGATTCGATATAATTTTTTTCTGGGTAGCCCGTATGATCATGATGTCGCTACATTTCACAGGAAAGATACCATTTAAGGAAGTGTATGTGACTGGCCTAATTAGAGATTCAGAAGGCCAAAAAATGAGCAAATCNAAGGGTAATGTGCTTGACCCATTGGACATTATAGATGGAATAGCTCTACCAGATTTAGTTGCTAAGCGTACTACCGGGCTTATGAACCCCAAACAAGCAAATTCTATTAAAGAGAAGACAAGGATGCATTACCCAGAAGGCATAACTGCATATGGTACTGATGCGCTACGCTTCACTTTTGCCAGTCTTGCTTCGCATGGAAGGGATATAAAATTTGATTTAAAGCGATGTGGAGGCTACCGAAATTTTTGCAATAAATTATGGAATGCAACTAGATATGTAATAATGAACTGTGAGGGAAAAGATATTGGACTAGATCAAAATTTACCTTTAGAACTTTCTGTCGCAGATAAATGGATTATAGGGCGTCTACAACAAGCAGAAAATATAGTAGAGAAATCGTTTCATAATTACCGTTTTGACTTGGCAGCACGTGAGATATATGAATTTGTTTGGGATGAGTACTGTGACTGGTATCTTGAACTTGCAAAAGTCCAATTAAATGAGAATAATCAAGCAGTACAACGTGCTACCCGCCATACATTAGTAAATGTGTTAGAAATAATGCTACGGCTAGCCCACCCTATTATTCCTTTTATTACTGAAGAATTATGGCAAAAAGTATCATCATTAAATGGAAAGAATTCAGTAAAAAGCATTATGCTGCAGCCATATCCGAGAGCTGAATTAGCGCGTACAAATAAAAAATCTATGGAGAAAATCCATATACTTAAGGAGATAGTTAGCGCATGTCGTACTTTACGTAGCGAAATGCATTTGTCCCCAGCAACAAGGGTTCCTTTATTAGCTACGGGAAATCAGAGTACTTTAACTGAATTTTCTCCCTATTTAATAGCATTGATAAAGTTATCTAATGTAGAAATAATTCAAGGCGAGTTACCAGATGCAGGTGCACCAGTTGCGGTCATAGATAAATTCAGGCTTATGCTAAGAATAGAAATAGATAAGGATAAAGAGCGTAAGCGACTAACAAAAGAAATAACACATATTAAATTAGAGATTACAAAATCTGAGGAAAAACTTTCCAACTCTAATTTCATGAAGCGTGCGCCAATAAAAATAGTCACACAGGAAAAAAATCGCTTGTCTGATTCAAAATCAAAGCTTAAAAAAATAGCTAAACTACTACAGAATTTGAATGAAACATAGGCTGTGCTAGCCCAAATTATATTATTTCTTAAATAGGACACATATCAAGATATCTTATGGATTTTCTACCTATTTTTATCAATATCCGAGACCGCAACTGTCTTGTAGTAGGTGGGGGTAAAATTGCTGCTCGAAAAATTGATTTGTTATTAAATACTGGAGCATGTATTACTGTAGTTGCTCCAGACATTAATAAAGAGCTACTTAAGAAAGCAAATCAGGGGGTTTTTATTTATCGTGCTGAATCTTTCACCCCAGACCATATTAAGAATGTATCACTCGTAATCGCTGCAACCAATAATCTAAGAATAAATAAAGAAGTTTCTGAAACTGCCCAGAAACTTGGTATTCCAGTAAATGTAGTTGATAATCTTGACTTATGTTCTTTTATTGTACCCTCTATCCTTAACCGTTCCCCCGTTTTAATTGCAGTCTCAAGTAGTGGGAAATCTCCTGTGCTTGCAAGGCTATTAAGAGCTCACCTAGAAACCATAATCCCTGAGGCATATGGACGTATAGCAACCTATGCTGCCAATTTTCGTGAGCGTGTAAAACAACATTTTTCATACCCGGAAAGGCGCCGTTTATTCTGGGAAAAAGAATTGCAAGGCCCGTTTGTAGATATGGTGCTTGCTGGTAAAGATGAGGCCGCACAAAATTATTTAGAACAATCACTATGTAATGAAACAGATGAGACGCCAACTGGAGAAGTTTATTTAGTAGGTGCTGGTCCTGGAAACCCTGACCTTTTAACATTTAGGGCCATGCGCCTGATGCAGCAAGCAGATGTTGTGGTTTATGACCGTCTAGTCTCGCCAGAAATACTCAATATGGTGCGCCAAGATGCGGAACGCATCTATGCGGGTAAGGAACATAGAAACCACTCTATGTCACAAGAATCCATTAATGAATTACTCGTGCGATTAGCAAAAGAAAATAAACGAGTCCTACGATTAAAAGGAGGTGATCCTTTTATTTTTGGTCGAGGTGGAGAGGAAATTGAATCACTAGCTAACTTCGGCATTCCATTTCAGGTAGTCCCTGGTATAACAGCTGCTTCTGGAGTAGCAGCTTATGCAGGAATTCCCCTTACACATCGCGACTACGCCCAATCGTGTATTTTTGTAACCGGCCATTTGAAGAATAATAATGTAGATCTTGATTGGCCAGCATTAGTAAAACCAAATCAAACTATTGTAATTTACATGGGGCTGCTTGGCTTATCAGTGCTATGCAACAATCTTATCTCTAACGGTCTGCCAGAAAGAACACCTGCTGCTATAATTCAACAAGGTACCACACGCAATCAACGAGTATTAATTGGCTCACTAGATACCTTGCCGGGCCTAGCACACTCTTCAAATCTTACTCCTCCAACACTCATAATTATTGGAGAAGTAGTAAATCTACATCAAAGCCTGACATGGTTCGACTCAAAGCATGATCCGAATGCTAATAACTATTCATCTTTTAAAAAATAATTAGTAAACATTAGTACTATTTATTTTTTAAAATATAAGTGCCAGATACACTAAAATAGAGTGGCATTTATTTATTTGGCTGCGGTGTGATACGTAAATATGGACGGGGAGCACTATATCCTTTGGGGTATTTCTGCTTGATAGTTTCTTCATCCTGAATGGTTAATGGAATAATAACATCATCACCATCACACCAATTACCGGGAGTTGCTACTGAATAATTATCAGTTAACTGTAATGCGTCAATGACACGCAAAACTTCTTTAAAATTACGTCCAGTACTCATTGGATAAGTGATAATAAGGCGCACTTTCTTTTGAGGATCAATAATAAAAAGAGAACGCACTGTCATAGTATCTGATTGATTAGGATGAATCATGTCAAATAAATTTGCTATCTTCCTATCTGCATCTGCAATAATAGGGAAACTGACTGTAGTACATTGAGTCTCTTCAATATCTTTAATCCATTCTATATGGCTATCAGCAGAATCAACTGATAACCCAATTGCCTTAACATTTCGTTTATCAAATTCTGATTTAAGCTTAGAAGTTAATCCAAGCTCTGTTGTACAAACGGGTGTGAAATCAGCTGGATGAGAGAATAATACCGTCCAAGAATCTCCAGCCCATTCATAAAAATTAATCTGCCCAATAGATGAGTTCTGCTCAAAATCCGGTACCACATCGCCAAGGTGTAGAGTCATGACAACCTCCATATGATAGATGAATGACTTATTAAATATAATCTGACTAGCTCAAGGGTTCAACCCGTTATTATAGATTCCCTAAATTTCTATACAATACTTATGCACCTACAAATAATACCCCTAAATCATATAAAGTCACATTAATTTATTGTGAGTAGCATTTTTAGGAGATTTAGGACCTAAGATAGTCAATAAATTATTATTTGCTAAATATATTTAGGGGAACAAGCTATATATCTATTTTCTAAATTATATTTAGTATCATAACTATGAATAAAACAGTATCTAGCAAGCATAGATTCCATTGACATAAATCCTATGCTTTGCTACGCTAATACAATAGGTTATTAGGATGTAAAATACAAAATGTACAGAGCACTAACATAACTAAATATTTCATAAATTATCAATAATATCAGCTATAAATGCGGGATGAATACATGCAGTATAGAGGTTAAATCTCCTTCCCAAACATAAATTAGTAATAATACTTACTCTCGATTATTTATACAGGAGAAGAAAATTATGACACCAGGTGAAGTTATTGTAGGTGAAGGCAATATTGTATGTAATGCCAACCGCAAGACTGTGAAAGTAAAAGCTACAAATACAGGAGACCGACCAGTTCAAATTGGATCTCATTTTCATTTCTTTGAAGTAAACAGAGCAATTAGCTTTAACCGGGAAGATGCAATTGGCATGCGTTTAAATATTCCAGCAAGTACAGCTGTACGCTTTGAACCAGGTGAAGAAAAGGAAGTGGAACTTGTTGAAATTGGTGGAGCTCGAGCTGCCTTTGGTCATAATGACCTTGTAAATGGTAGCACAACAGAAGATGCTAATAAAAAAGAAGCTATGCAGCTTCTAAGAAGCAAAAACTTTAAGGATAAATAATTATGAGCCTAACAATCAGTAAAAAGAATTATGCTAATTTATTTGGGCCTACTACAGGTGACAAGGTACGATTAGGGGATACAGATCTATTTATTGAAATTGAAAAAGATCATAATACTTATGGTGATGAATCAAAATTTGGTGGTGGGAAAAGTATTCGTGATGGTATGGGTCAATCTTCTACTGCAACAAGAGAGGAAGGTGTTTTAGATCTAGTTATTACTGGTGCGATTATAATTGACCACTGGGGGATTGAAAAAGCTGATATTGGCATAAAAGATGGGAATATTGTTGGTATTGGCAAAGCTGGAAATCCAGATATGATGGATAATGTGTCTCCTAATATGATAATTGGGGCTTCTACCGAGGTACACGGAGCATATGGACTCATAGCTACGGCAGGTGGAATGGATGCACATATTCATTTTATTAGCTCTACACTAATTGAGACTGCCTTATACAGTGGCATAACAACTATGATAGGTGGTGGTACTGGCCCTGCTGATGGGACTAATGCAACGACTGTCACTCCTGGGAAATGGAACATCCAGAAAATGCTAGAAGCATCTGAAGCCTTCCCTATGAATCTAGGATATTTTGGAAAAGGAAATTGTTCTACTGAAGCTCCTTTAGTAGAACAGGTTGAAGCAGGCGCATGCGGCCTTAAGATTCATGAAGATTGGGGATCAACACCTGCTGTTATTAATGCTTGTTTAGATACCGCGGACAAAATGGATGTTCAGGTTGCTATACATACTGATACTTTAAACGAAGCTGGATTTGTTGAAGATACTGTAGCAGCAATTAATGGCCGAGTGATACATACATTCCATACAGAAGGAGCTGGTGGAGGACATGCGCCAGATATAATAAAAGTTGCAATGTATCCGAATGTTTTACCTTCTTCTACAAACCCAACTCGCCCATATACTGTAAATACATTTGATGAGCATATGGATATGCTCATGGTATGTCACCATCTAAGTAGAAATATACCTGAAGATGTATCTTTTGCTGATTCTCGTATTCGTCCAGAGACAATGGGAGCAGAGGATATACTCCATGATCAAGGTATCTTTAGTATGATGTCATCAGATTCTCAAGCAATGGGCCGTGTAGGGGAAGTAATTTGTCGTACATGGCAGACAGCCGATAAAATGAAAAAACAATTTGGGCCGCTGGATGAAGATAAAAATAATGGTAATGATAATTTCCGTGTTAAGCGGTATATTGCAAAATATACTATTAATCCAGCAATATCTCACGGTATTGGGCAATACATTGGATCAATTGAAGTTGGTAAAATGGCTGATATTGTTTTATGGAATCCAACAATGTTTGGTGTCAAACCAGAGCTTATCATTAAGGGTGGAATGATAATAGCAAGTAAAATGGGGGATGCTAACGCATCTATACCAACACCTCAGCCAGTGATTTACCGGAAAATGTTTGGTGCTTATGGGGGCGCTTTATTTAAGACATGCGCAACTTTTGTTTCTAAAGCCTCAATAGAAAAAGGAATTGTGGCAGAATATGGACTACAGAAAAAAATATTGCCGGTTTCTGGCTGTAGAGATATTGGAAAAAAAGACCTTATACACAATGATAAAACTCCTGAGATTGCTGTAAACCCAGAGAATCATGAAGTTAAGGTTGATGGTGAAGTAATATCAAGTGAACCAGCAGAAGAAATATCATTAGCACAAAGGTATTTCTTATTTTAATAAATCTATAAATTTTATACTTTTAATATTGGTGATAATATGCATTTAACGCCTCGTGAAATTGAAAAATTAATGCTGCATAGTGCAGGAGAATTGGCAAAAAAAAGAAAAGCAAGGGGAGTAAAACTAAATCACCCTGAATCTATTGCTTTGATTTGTAGTGAATTAATGGAAGCTGCACGTGACGGAAAAACTGTTGCACAATTAATGCAATTAGGTGCCACGTTCCTAAAAAAAGAAGATGTTATGGAAGGCGTATCAGAAATGATACATGATATACAAATAGAAGCTACCTTCCCAGATGGAACAAAATTAGTTACAGTACACGACCCAATTCGATAATATTAATAATTAAAAATAGTATCTTTTGATTAATTTAGTATCTTCGAGAAGATGAATTGTAGCAATACAGAGACTGTGATACTAGTTATTGCTACAATTTTAAGTATGTGTACATAAATTTTAATAAAAATACCATGAAATAATATTATTAGCCTGAGGGCTATAACTAGAAACACAACCTACCTCCTTCTTGATTTTTCGTACATTGTACACAAACTCACTATTTCAAATTCTGAGGATTCTCGGAATAAACTTTTAGCAAATAGAATAAATAAGTCATATTTTCGATATAAAGTAATTATTTATTGCGCATATAATATTATTCTAGAATAAGATTATTATGATTATAAAACAAATACTTGGAAATAAATCTAATATGGATTTAACTAACCTAGAAATAGATTATCTAGAGTTAGAGTGGTTCGAAACATCCAAACGGATCCAAAGTAGAACTACTGTAAATGGAATACCAGTCTCTATAAAATTCCTACGAGAAGGCCAATATTTATCTCAAGGAGACATCTTATTTAGAGACGATAAAAAAGCTATCATGATCAATATCAGAGAATGTGAGGTAATAGTAGTAAATCCTACATCTCTGCTAGAAATGGGTACAGTATGTTATGAGATTGGAAATAAACATGCCCCTCTATTTATTCAAAATAACCAAATATTAATTCCCTTTGAAGAACCTTTATTTAAATGGCTTACTGCTAGCGGATATCACCCTCTAAAAGAAACTAGACAATTAAATAATATGCTTAGATCAACACAAGCTTCACATTCTCATTCTCATCAACATAGGAATGATTACAAACAACCAATATTTAATAAAATTATAAACTTAGCCTCAAAGTACTCAAATGAAAAATAATTTTATTGGAAGCCTATTACATTTATCTGACCCAACACTACCAATTGGCGGTTTCTCACATTCTCATGGACTAGAAACTTACGTACAGCTAAATATCGTACATGATATAGCAACAGCTGAATCATTTATTATTGAAAATTTGAAATCAAATATTAAATATAATGATGCTTCCTTTGTACGTCTAGCTTATGAAGCTGCCGCAAGCAATGATCTAAATGAAATAATTTTATTAGATCAAGAATGTACAGCACTGAAAAGCGCTAAGGAAATTAGGTTGGCAAGCCAAAAATTAGGGATAAGGTTAATTAAAATATTTAAGAGATATAAAGAATATAAATTAATAGAGAGATATGAAGCTGCAATTGCAAAAAATCAAGCTTCCGGGCATTATTGCGTCTCCTTTGGTATTTATGGCTTTCTACTTGGAATACCGATAGAAGAAACATTATATGCTTACTATTACAATACAGCTATAGGACTGGTTACTAATAGTGTAAAGCTAGTTCCATTAGGACAATTAGATGGACAGGATATTATGTTCCGCCTTCAGAATTTGTTAGAAAAACTTGTATCAGAAACTTTAATTATAGATAAATCTCTAGTGGGCATGTTGGATACAGGACTAGATATACGTTGTATGCAACATGAGAAATTATATTCACGCCTATACATGTCTTAAATTTCATTATGAAAATTGGAGTAATAGAAAATGACAGAAAATAAGAATCGAACATACATCAAAATTGGCATAGCTGGGCCTGTAGGCTCAGGTAAAACAGCCCTCATAGAAAGGCTAACGCGCAAGCTACAAGATAAATACAGCATTGGTGTCATTACTAACGACATATATACGAAAGAAGATGCAGAATTTCTAACAAAAAACAGCATTATGCCTAAAGAAAGAATAATTGGAGTAGAAACAGGAGGTTGCCCCCATACTGCTATCAGAGAAGATGCAAGCATGAACCTTGAAGCTATTGATGAAATAGCCAATCGTTATTCTGATGTAGAGATTGTGTTGATTGAAAGTGGAGGTGATAATCTTTCTGCAACATTTAGTCCAGATTTAGCAGATGTAACAATTTTTGTGATTGATGTTTCAGGGGGAGAAAAAATACCGAGAAAAGGAGGCCCTGGCATTATAAGATCAGATTTACTTGTAATCAACAAAATTGATTTGGCACCTTATGTTGGTGCAAATCTGGAAATTATGGAATCAGATGCCAAAAGAATGCGTAATGGTAGCCCCTTTGTGTTTACTAATCTAGTTACTAATGATGGTTTAGAAAATGTTATTAGATGGATCAAAAAATATGCTCTTCTAGAAGATAAAGCAGAAGAACCGAATTTATTAAGGTAAGAATTATTTTGAAGCACCCTATTCAATCTCTTGTTAAAATTTTAATAGCAATTTCTTTATAATATATTAGATATAGGCGTTGTATTAATTATCTTTGATTGATAATTAATACAATCTCTTCAAAGATAATATTGATACCTAAAATCTATACCCATCTCGTAATTCGATAATTTTTTAAAATTTCTGTCCCTAGTTTCTAAATATTCTTGCTCTACCTGCTATCTCTCATTCTTACACTAATTAAATAAAAATATATCTATAAAATCTATATTTATATTCTAGTAACTAAAAATATTAGAGAAATAAATTTATATAGAAACAAGAAAAAAAAAACCGAAACCTATTAGGTTTCGGTTTTTTTAAGAAGGGTAGAAAATTTTTGTTATATTTGTAGTTGGAAAGCAACCACGAATTTATCAATCTTAGCACCCGTTGCACCTGAAGCGTAGTTTAAGCCTTTGGTGTAAAGATCACCATGTTGATAGTAACCTGATATACGAGCATTATGACCATCTATCACGTAATTAACACCGCCTTCTATTTCTTCACGCTTTGAGCTATTATCTGGCTGGATACTAGTAAACCTACCGTAAGGCTGGAAGCGTCCTATCCCGACTTTATGTGGAATCAGATATAAACCATACATTGTCCATGACTGACCTCTGAAAACACACATACAGTTACCATCTGTATTTGCTGCATCAGCATATTCTGCCCAGAATCTTTTATATTCTGCATTGAATGTAATCACACCCATATTATTATCAAGTGGTTTTTCAAATAAAAGATCAGTTACAAGACCAGTAAAGTCTGCTCTATTACCGAATGAACCGGCACCATCTTTCTGATGATTAACACCAACTGCTATTGCTAAGATATCACCTGCACCACCATAATAAGTTCCGCTTGTATAGTAACCTGGATTTTTCTCAGGATTTAAGAAGTTATAAGTAAGACGACCGGTATAACTTGCAGCATTTGATTGATTAGGCCCTTTTCCTGATGTTGACCTTGTTCCGTTAAATACACCAACTGAGTATTGTAACGTTCCTGTCCCCATACCCATTGGCTGTGGCACATCTAAATCACCAAAGAACACAATACCATCATCACGACCATACATACCACCACCAGCATTATTACCTATACTGCTATTACCATAGTTACCACTATAATCTTGTGGGAAAAAAGGTGTCTTAAATCCATCAAAAGTTGCATGGTAATATGGACCATTTAACTCACCACGTTCAGTATTGGCAAGTGTACGACCAGCCCACAGGTTGATATATCGATTAAACTCAAACTTAGCAATTATATCGAGAATTCCTATCCCAGAATTATCACCAAATCCACCAAGCCCTTGACCGCCACCACCATCATATGTTTTTGAGCAAGCAAAACATTCTGTGTTGAAGGTGAATTTAACATATTTATGAATTTGCCCGTCTATGTATATACGAGCGTTATTGATACCAAATCCAGCACTGTAATCTGTTCCATCAGCAGATGCATCCTGTGCAGCAGTAAAACCACCACGGAAACCCATTCCTATACTGATCCACTTAGTATCATCAATTGTTATTTTTCCGCCAGCATATGCGCTTGGCAATGTGGTAGCCATGCCCGCAACTATTGCGACCGCAACTCCTGTATGTAATAAATTTCTCCTAATTTGATCAAACTTCATGGTGAAGCCTCCCTATGAGTAATAAAAACAAATTAAACTCGCTACCCTTCATTTGAAACTTTTAACTACATACCTCTCCTCAAAATTATAAGGATTAGAGGAATTGTGCCTAAGATATTCATATATAGCAAGGATAATTTTAAAATTTTTCAAGTAAATCTTTTAAAAGTGTTGCATTTCTACAACATTTAATCGTGAAGCCCCTATTTTAATACAATGTAGCCTATAGATATAAAATTAAACTTTAAACTTGCCTCGAGAATCTTTTAGTGTTGTAGTTCGATTAAACACCGCCCTGCCTGGCCTCATATCTTTCTTATCAGCCACAAAATAACCATTACGTTCAAATTGAAAGGATTCCTCTGGCTGCGCTTTATCTAAAAAAGGCTCTATATAAGCAGATATAATCTTTTTAGAGTTCATATTTAAAAGTCTTTTATAGTTCCTGCTACTTATATCTGGACGAGCATCCAAAAATAAATGATCAAATAGTCTTACTTCACTCTTTAGCGCATATTTAGATGAAAGCCAATGAATATTTCCTTTAACTCTACGTGCTTTAGATCCAGCTGTTCCACTTTTGCTACTAGGATCATAGCTACAATGGATCTCTTCAATCTCATTATTAGCATTTTTAATTACTTTTTCACATTTTATAATATAAGCATAACGCAGACGTACCTCTATTCCAGGTGCAAGTCGAAAATAACCTTTTGATGGAATCTCCATAAAATCATCTCGTTCTATATAAATTGTTTTAGTCAGCAGTAGAGTACGGTTTCCTTTCTCTGGTTTTTGTGGATGATTAGGAACAAGACATTCCTCCTCATAATGATCTGGATAATTAACTATAACTAGTTTTAGTGGGTTCAAAACAGCAATACGACGTTGCGCTCGCACATTTAGATCTTCTCGTAAACAATTTTCAAGCACATCTATACCAATCCATGAATCCGACTTACTAACGCCAATGCGCTCAGAAAACAAACGAATCGAAAAAGGTGTATAACCACGCCGGCGTAATCCAGCTAGCGTAGGCAATCTGGGATCATCCCAACCCTCTACAAATCCTCCCTCCACTAATTCTATCAAGATACGTTTACTCATCACAGTATGAGTAAGATTCAACCTAGCAAATTCAATTTGCTGCGGATGGCATGAAATTTTGTCCTTTAATTGCGTTAAAATCCAATCATAAAGAGGACGATGATCTTCAAATTCTAATGTACAAACTGAATGAGTAATATTTTCTATAGCATCAGAAATGCAATGAGTATAATCGTACATTGGATAAATACACCACTCATCTCCAGTACGATGATGATCAGCCCGACGAATACGATAAATAATAGGATCACGCAAATTCATGTTTGGAGATGCCATATCGATCTTTGCTCGTAATACATGAGCACCATCAGAAAATTCTCCAGCCTTCATACGACGAAACAGATCCAAATTCTCATCAATTGAGCGCCCTCGATAAGGACTGTTAGTTCCTGCTCTGGTCAGAGTTCCCCGTAAAGTACGAATTTCCTCACCAGATAAGCTGTCTACATAAGCCTTACCCTGATTGATAAGGTACACTGAAAACTGGTAAAGCTTGTCAAAATAATCAGAAGAATAGTGCAAATTCTCTCCCCATTCAAAACCAAGCCATCGAACGGAATCACATATAGAATCTACATACTCCTTTCCTTCTTTTTCTGGATTAGTATCATCAAAACGTAGATGACATACTCCCTGATATTCAGAGGCAAGACCAAAATTTAAACATATGCTCTTAGCATGTCCAATATGTAAATAGCCATTTGGCTCTGGTGGAAAACGAGTCTCTACACGCCCTCCCCATTTCCCAATACGAATATCTTCGTTAATAATATTACGAATGAAATTAGAAACAGGCTCAGCATGTAAAGTAGCAGTTGGTATATCTTTATTCGTAATTTTCAAATGAACCCCTCAGAATATGATGCGCTGCACCAGACCAATCGGAATATATTATAGTGTAGATAAAATAATATAGCTTACTAGGACATATTTTTACACGGAATATATGAAACATGACCTATCTTTCACATAAATAAAGTAGCTCGCTAAACTATTACAATTATGAAACCACTAACCTTCTCTATTTTACGCTTATTAAATGATGGAAAATTTCACTCTGGTGTAACTATGGCTCAGCATCTTAATGTTTCTCGTACTAGCGTATCTAATGCATTACGTAGATTAGAAGAAAAGGGGGTAGTAGTCCATAGAATCCATGGCCGAGGTTACCGCTTACCTAATCCAGTGCAATGGCTTGATAAAAATAAGATTATTAGATATTTTTCTACTAAAAAAGAAAAACTTCATATTGAGATATTAGACACCACTCAATCAACTAATACCGAATTAATAAAAAAGGCTACAACGAAAGAATATTCTGACAATAAAACTGATATTATCCACGTAATTGCTACGGAGCTTCAAACTAACGGACGAGGCAGACGAGGCCAAATTTGGTATTCTGGCCTAGGTGATAGCCTTACTTTTTCTTTGTTATGGAATTTTCAAAAAGGAGCTGGCATCTTATCGGGTTTAAGTTTAGCTATTGGAATAGCCATAATACGTTCATTAAAATTATCAGGAATAAAAAATATAGCCCTTAAATGGCCGAACGATATAATGCATCAGCATCACAAAATTGCAGGAATTTTAATTGAATTACGAGGAGATTCTTTAGGGCCTACTTTAGCTATAATCGGCATAGGCATCAATCTGAAGCTCTCAGACAACATAAAAAAAAATATAGATCAGGATTCAACAGATCTCTTCTCTATTAGTGGCAAGACTTTAGACAGAAACAAACTAATGGCAAACTTATTAAGTGAGCTTACAATAATACTAAAAGAATTCACACAGCATGGATTCAAACCTTTTAAAAATGAATGGATACAATATCATGAACTTGAAAATGAACAAGTTACACTATATTTACCGGATAACTCAGTACAAAAGGGCACGGTACAAGGTATTACAAACAATGGCTCACTAATACTTAAAACTGTAGACGGCATGCGTTACTTCAATGGAGGTAATATCAAGTTACGTAGGGTGACATAATATGGCTTATTTAATGGCAGTAGATTCAGGCAACACACATGTTAAATGGGGAATTCATGATGGCAATACCTGGATAAAGCAAGGACGTTCTAATCTTAATCAAGACCTACTGCTCCAACAAGAATGGAAGAATTTACCAAGACCACATAAAATTATAGTTTCTAATGTCACTGACATAGAGGCAAAAAACAAATTATCTAAACTTCTTTCCTACTGGGAAATAAAACCTAATTGGGTAACAGCCCGTACATATCAATGTGGTGTTAAAAACCACTATATTGACCCGCCTTTATTAGGCAGTGATCGATGGGCTGCATTAATTGCAGCATGGAATTATCAACAGAGAGGTTGTTTAGTCATTGATGTAGGTACAGCTATGACTGTCGATACGTTATCTGATACCGGTGAGTTTCTTGGTGGCATTATTGTCCCTGGTTTTAAACTAATGAAGAAAGCATTAACAGCTAATATCATTTCACTACAAAATCAGGAAGGAAAATTTTCTAATTTCCCAAATAATACTGCAGATGCTATACATAGTGGTACAGTTCACGCTTTAGCTGGCACAGTAAAATGTATGTCTGAGTTACTTTCTATTACTTTAGGTCATATACCTAAGTGCATTATAAGTGGAGGGTCATCTCAACAGCTATTGTCTAAACTTAATATGGATGCTAGCGTGGTTGATAATTTAATATTAGAAGGCTTGGTACTTATTGCAAAAGAGGATTCAGAAATTATTTGATATATTCGAACAGTTTATGTTTTGAGCATCTGGTATTAAAGTCTTTTTCTAAACCTGTCAACATTACATTGGAATCTAATGTCTGCCTTTGAGAACGCCACTTTTTATACAACTATCAATCATCTACAGGACCTACCTACACCTAATGGGATCGAAATTGCTTTTGTTGGCCGCTCAAATGCCGGAAAATCAAGCGCTATCAATACACTTATACGGCGTGATCGCCTAGCTTATGTCAGTAAAACGCCTGGCCGTACCCAATATATCAATTTTTTTAAACTTGGAGATAAAAACTTTTTGGTTGATCTTCCTGGCTATGGCTACGCTAAAGTTCCATTGAAAATACGCCAACACTGGGATAAATTACTAGGAACCTATTTAGAAACTAGGCAAGCACTTCATGGCATGGTTCTGATCATGGATATACGCCACCCTTTAACAAAACTTGATCGGAATATGCTGGACTGGTTCTCACCTACCGGGAAACCTGTCCATATTCTGCTTACTAAAGCAGACAAGGTTACTCGAAACCAAGCTGTAAAGATCCTTCATAATGTAACAAGTATGTTAGGTGATATTTACCCACAATGTAGCGCCCAACTATTTTCAAGTACCTCCAAAGCTGGAATNGATGAAGCTTATACTGTACTTAACAACTGGCTGGGTCTAAATTCTCTATCACATCATATACATAATCAAAAAACTTCAAATCATAATAAAAACCCCCGGCTGAAGGGGAGGAAACCGGGGGCAGACAGCCTTAACCAGTCATAATTAAGGCTCATGCTCAGGGAGGAGAGCATGAAACAACTAAATAGTCTGCTAATAAGACGATAACTAAGAAAATAAGTTCCCTTGAATTTATTTTTAATATGCAATTATTACTGTAAATAAGTTCAATCATTATTAATTAAAGTATAAATAACTCTAGCGCTTGGTTATAATTTAATCTTGGATTCTTATTAACCGTTATACTTTGCATAGTAAAAGGTTTCTATTATTCTCAAATTAAATAAATAACTAATATAAAACAATGCTATTTTTAAAAATTAATTTTTTCTTAGCGATATAAATAATTTATTACTAGAATCTATATTTTTATATAAAAAATGAAAAAGAATCACGGTCAATTCCCACAAAAAAGAATGCGTCGTATGCGTCATGATTTATTTTCACGTCGTTTGATGAGGGAACATCATTTACGTATAGATGATCTAATTTATCCAGTATTTGTATTAAATGGAAAAAATAGAGAGGAGGAAGTTCTCTCAATGCCAGGGATAACAAGGCTAAGCATAGACAAGCTAATGCATATAGCAGAGAAATGCTTAGAGCTTGGTATACCGGCACTTGCAATTTTTCCAGTTATCGATTCTGAACACAAATCCCTTACTGCTACTGAAGCTCTCAATCCAGAGGGACTCGTTCCTAAGGTTGTGAAGGAATTAAAAAGATCTTTTCCTGAATTAGGCATAATTACTGATGTCGCACTTGATCCATATACTAGTCATGGGCAGGATGGATTAATTGATAATAATGGATATGTAATGAATGATGAAACTATTGAGGTACTTGCCCAGCAATCACTGGTACATGCGGAGGCTGGTGCCGATATAGTTGCACCTTCAGATATGATGGATGGCCGCATTACAGTAATACGTAGCACTCTCGACAGTAAAGAATTTATTCATACCCGCATACTCGCATATTCTGCAAAATATGCCTCTCATTTTTATGGTCCTTTTCGCGATGCTGTGGGATCAGCTGCAAATCTAGGCAAAGGAAATAAAGAGACCTATCAAATAGACCCAGCAAATTCTAATGAGGCGATCTGGGAAGCAGGAATGGATTTGGAAGAAAGTGCTGATATTATTATGATAAAACCAGGTATGCCATATCTTGATATTGTCCGACAAATTAAAGATCAATTTAAAGCTCCTACATTTGTCTATCAGGTTAGTGGTGAATACGCTATGATTAAATCAGCCTCATTAAATGGTTGGCTTGATGAAAAAACATGCGTACTTGAATCATTGCTAGCTATGAAACGTGCGGGGGCAGATGGGATCCTAACTTATTATGCGATACAGGCAGCCAATTGGATGCAGCAAAATAAATAAAAGATATAGACGCACCTTATAGTTCTAATAGGGCCCCCACTATTTTTCTCCTACTAAGGCTAAAAACTAAAATATTACTTTAATAGAATCTAATCCCACTCAAAGAAATCAGAAAATTTAAATCCGCTACTTGAATCGCTATTACTTGAATTATTACTGACTGAATCACTACTATTTAAACCTCTATTATCAACAGAGGACATTCGCTCTTGAAGAAAAGATTCCATACCTCCAAAATTACTACCTGCTTTTGGGGGCAGATTTTCCTGAAAAAAATATTCTACAACCTCACCCTCCTCATCTCTAAATCCTGTTGCAGCATCAACTCTTGCTGCCACTATACCTTTGGGTATAATTTCTTCTGAAACTATACCATCAAAATTTGTATTATCTAATGTAGGCATATCGTTTAAAGCTTTCCCCATATAGCTTATCCAAATTGGAAGAGCAGCACCTGAACCCGTTTCTTTTTTTCCAAGAGTTCTGGGAATATCATAACCAATCCAGGAAACTGCTACTAAATTAGTTTGAAAACCACAAAACCAGGCATCAATAAAATTATTAGTTGTACCAGTTTTTCCCGCTAGATCAGTACGCCCTAATTTCTTTGCTTTAACAGCAGTNCCCCTCTTCACAACATCTTTCAGCATACTAGTCATAATATACGCGTTACGCGGATCTATTATCTGTTTTGCATCCACACCTGCTAATACAGGCTGTGTTTGCTCCAGTATTTCCCCTTTTGCATCTTCTACTCTTTTAATTAAATGTGGTACTACACGAAACCCACCATTAGCAAATGCAGCATAACCTGTAATCATTTGCATTGGAGAAGCGGAGCCCGCGCCTAAAGCCATAGGAAGATATGGTGGGTGAAGCTTTGGATTAAATCCAAACCTGGTAATGTAATCTTGAGCATATTGAACCCCAATAGCCTGCAGAATACGAATAGATACTAAATTTTTTGATTTAGCAAGCGCCTCTCTCATCCGCAAAGGACCTGCAAATTTACCCGCATAGTTCCTGGGTTCCCACTCTCTACTCCCAGTTTCCTCAGCAGTAAAAGAAATTGGAGCATCATTTATAACAGTAGCAGGCGTAAATCCTTTTTCAAGAGACGCTGAATAAATAAATGGTTTGAAACTAGATCCTGGTTGACGAAAAGCTTGTGTAATATGGTTGAATTGATTACGATTAAAGTCAAATCCACCAACTAATGCACGAATCTCACCATCTTCTGGATCCATTGAAACCAAGGCTGCCTCAGCCTGAGGAAGCTGTACAATATGCCAAACCTCACTTTCATTTTTTATTACTCTAATTAATGACCCTGGACGAATGTATTTTTTATCTGCTTCTACTCCCTGATCAAGAAATTGTTCCACAAAACGTAAACCCTCTCCTGCAATCTTGATCGTTTCTCCACCTTTACGATATGCACGAATCATTTCAGAGTTTACCGATAACACTACTGCCGCATGAATTCCATCACTTTCCAGTACACCCTTGAGAGCTTCATCTAAAAATTTGCCCTGGTCTGCATTACCTTGACTTAATCTAATAAACCCCTCAGGGCCTCGATATCCATGACGCTTATCATGATTCATTACACCTTGACGTACAGCTTCATAAGCTGCTTCCTGATCCAGTTTTCTAACCGTTGTATACACCCTTAGACCCCTAGTATAAGTTTCTTCTTTGTAACGCTCATATATCTTTTGACGAACCATTTCAGCAACATAATCAGCTTTTAAAGGGAATTCCCTAGATTTGTATTTCTTATAAACCACAACTAATTCTTGACTTTTTGCCTCCTCAAATTCCAAATTAGTAATAAAATTCAACTTCTCCATACGCCTTAAGACATATAGCTGCCTTGATTTTGCTCGCGCTGGATTTACTACTGGATTATAGCGAGATGGAGCTTTGGGTAAGCCAGCCAGCATGGCAGACTCAGCAACAGATAGACTACTAAGTTTTTTTCCGAAATAAACCCTTGCTGCAGAAGCAAAGCCATATGATCTCTGACCAAGATAGATCTGATTCATATAAAGCTCCAGAATTTTATCTTTACTTAAGGTCTGTTCAATTTTGAATGCAAGTAGAGCCTCACTAAATTTCCTTGTTAATGTCTTTTTTCTAGTTAAAAAAAAGTTTCTTGCTACCTGCATTGTTATAGTACTTGCACCTTGTCGTACTAAACCAGATGCAACATTAGAGTAAGCGGCACGTAATACACCTAAGTAATCTACACCACCATGTTGGTAAAAACGCTCATCTTCTGCTGCAATAATTGCATGCTTTAAATCTTCAGGTACTTCCTCAATTTTTACTAAATCTCTATGCTCCTCTCCAAATTCACCAATTAATAAGCCTTCTGTACTATAAATTCTTAAAGGGATTTTAGGTCTATAGTCAGTTAATACTTCAAGTGATGGGAGTGTGGGTATCGTAACAATCGCAGCAAAAATTAATAACAAAAAACCCATCACACCTAGTGCAAAGGATGTTCCAGCTATGTAAACAAACAAACGAATTAGCATAAGAAAAAAATTCTAAAAGGTGAATGTAGCACCATAATTTAAAATAACAAGATAATCTTTATCTTGAAAATTAATGCTATACCACTAGAGATTGCAACAAAACATTTAAGTGTCTTATGATTTTATAAAGCAGATAATACTCTTTCATATTCTAGTTGCCTTTTAAAACATTATTTATATAATTCCACTTAAAGAACCATATACCACATTTGAGACCGGCTAAATTAGCACTATCTTAATTATAAGAGAAAAATACAATCTAATTAGATATTTAATCTATCTTTAATAAAGAAATAAATATAACTCTAGATCTTTTCCGCTACAATTGATCATATTGCAGCATCTAATCCAAATTGAGCTATGAAAAAAACAAATAATATTATCTTAATAGGTATGATGGGAGCAGGGAAAACTACTATTGGCAAATCCCTGGCCAATCATTTAAATAAAACCTTTATTGACTCAGATCATGAAATCCAGAAGCGTACTGGCGTTAAAATACCTATAATTTTTGAAATAGAAGGTGAAGCTGGTTTCCGTAGGCGTGAAACATGTATGCTACAAGAATTATTAAGTATCGATAATATTGTGCTTGCAACTGGAGGAGGCATAATTCTAAGTAAAGAAAATCGTATTCTTTTAAGAAAAAAAGGAACAATTGTTTACTTAAGAGCAACTGTTAATGATTTATGGCAAAGGACTCGGCACGATAAAAATCGGCCATTACTTCAAACTGAAGACCTTCAAGCCAGACTTACTGAACTATATGAAAAACGTGATCCNATATACCGTCAAATAGCACATATTGTTATTGAAAGCGGAAAACAAAGTGTCCATCACATGGTAAAATCCCTTACCTTACAACTTTCTAACTATGCTGATTAAAACTCTATTTATTAATTTAGCAAGATTATTACCGACTAAGTAGAATAACACTTTGTTACAAAACATTAATTCAGAATTTGTAAAACTCAAACTAAGATGCAAACTATTCTCGCAAATATTTCTACAGATTCAGGCCAGCATAATTACCCGATTCATGTTGGCAGCAATATACTAAACAAACCTAGCCTTATATTTCCTTATCTGGCACAAAAGAAAGTTGCCATAGTTACTAATACTACTGTGGCCCCTCTGTACCTTAATGCCCTTATAGATAATCTAAAAAATAATGAAATAAATTCTGTACCAATTATTCTTCCTGACGGTGAGGAATATAAGAATTGGGAAATATTGAATAACATTTTTGATGTTCTTCTAGCAAATAATTGTGAACGCAATACCACGATTATAGCTTTAGGAGGTGGTGTCATTGGTGACATTACTGGGTTTGCTGCATCTACCTATTTACGAGGAGTACCTTTTATCCAAATTCCAACAACACTATTAGCACAGGTTGATTCTTCAATTGGTGGGAAAACAGGTATTAATCATGAACTGGGTAAAAATTTAATTGGATCATTTTATCAACCTAAAGTAGTACTAGCAGACTGCAAAACTCTTGATACATTACCAAACCGAGAGTTTATCAGTGGGATTGCTGAAATAATAAAATATGGATTAATTCGAGACCATGTATTTTTTGAGTGGCTTGAAAAAAATATGGGTAAAATTCTAGAAAGAGAAGATAAAATATTAGGTGAAGCAATAGAACGTAGTTGTAAGAATAAAGTTGAGATAGTGGCAGCTGATGAAAGAGAACAAGGTGTAAGAGCAATCCTAAATTTAGGCCACACTTTTGGCCATGCAATCGAGAATGCAATGGGATATGGAACATGGCTACATGGAGAGGCTGTAGCTGCAGGCACTGTATTGGCTGCAGAATTATCAGAGCGCATGCATTTAATTGAAAGAATAGAAGTTGAGCGTATTAAATCTATCTTCCTACAAGCAGAACTTCCTATTAGCGTTCCTAATCTTAATACTGAACAATACTTAAATCTAATGGGAAGAGATAAAAAAGTAAAGGAAAAGAATATTCGTTTCGTATTACTTCAAGGTATTGGTAAAGCTACAATATGCTCTGATGTTCCTATTAATGTATTGATTGGAATGCTTGATGAATACTCCACCAATGGCTAATTTAGCCAATTATGCTGTATCAGAAAATAACTCTCGTGGACGCATTGTCAAAGAGATGCCCTCATTTGGTCGTAGTGAATTTCAACGTGATCGTGATCGCATAATCCATTCTGCAGCATTCAGAAGGCTCGAATACAAAACACAAGTATTTGTTAACCATGAAGGAGATTTATTTCGAACACGTTTAACTCATTCTCTAGAAGTAGCTCAAATTGGCCGTTCCATTGCACGTAATTTACAACTCAATGAAGATTTGGTAGAAGCCATTTCTCTGGCACATGACTTAGGTCATACCCCATTCGGTCATGCTGGGCAAGAAGCCCTTAATGAATGTATGAAAGATCATAATGGTTTTGAACATAATCTACAGTCTTTACGTGTAGTAGATACATTAGAAGAGAAATATGGAGGGTTTAATGGACTAAATCTATCTTTTGAAACTCGTGAAGGCATCCTAAAACATTGCTCAAAAAATAATGCTAAAAAATTAGGTGACATTGGCAAAAGATTTCTAACAAATCAGAGACCATCACTAGAAGCACAGCTTACTAATATTGCAGACGAAATAGCATATAACAATCATGATGTTGACGATGGCTTACGTTCTGGTCTTATTACACTAGAGGAACTGAAACAAGTTAGTATTTTCTCCCATCATTTAACAATGTCAAAGAAACTTTATCCAAGAATATCAGGACGAAAACTGATACATGAAACAATTCGATCTATGATTAATACCTTAGTATCTGACCTGATCAAGCAAAGTACTATTAATATCAAAGATTCTCAGATCAGTAATCTGAAAGATGTCTCTGTAGCACCAACTCTAATTGGTTTTAGTGAGAGAACTAAGAAGGAACAACAAGAATTAAAGAAATTCTTACGAAACAAATTATACAAACATTTTAAAGTAGCTCGTATGAGCAGCAAAGCACAACATANAATAAAAATGCTATTCAATGCATTTAGTGAAAATACCCAGCTACTCCCCAAAGAATATCAAATAAAATCTAACAAAGATAAATACCAGTCCATTGCTGATTATATTGCAGGCATGACCGACCGATATGCAATTAGAGAATATAAAAGACTCTTTGCANTTGAGGGAAACTAAATTAATAATCAGATTGTTACCTAAAATTCCAGCCATCAAAAAATTGACTATAGCAACAAATTATTATTCCTACTAGTATACGAAAAATATAATTACTGCTAATATTCACCGCTTTAAAAATTCAAAGGTAAAGAATTTGAATATAGCAAATACACCCTATTATTTTCTATTATTTAAATTCAATAAATTATTTACCATAACGGTTACTTCCTTAGTAAAATACTACATTCAATATACTGCCTTTATAAGCTTCTAAATGACAAAATTAAAAAATGACACACTACTTAGAGCATTACTTAGGCAGCCTACAGAATACACGCCTGTGTGGATGATGCGCCAAGCTGGAAGGTATCTCCCTGAATATAACAAGACAAGAGCGCGAGCCGGTGATTTTCTTTCTTTATGCAAGAACCCAGATTTAGCTACTGAAGTAACTATGCAACCTCTTGAACGCTATTCTCTGGATGCGGCAATCTTATTCTCTGATATTCTAACTATTCCTGATGCAATGGGACTTGGCCTATATTTTGCAGAAGGTGAAGGGCCTAAATTTGAACGACCCTTGCGTGAAGAACGAGATATTCGTTCACTTACAATACCGGATCCCTCTAGAGATTTAAGTTATGTAATGAATGCAGTTTCACAAATCCGAAAAACTCTAGATAATCAAGTACCGTTAATTGGATTTTCTGGAAGCCCATTTACGCTTGCATGCTATATGGTTGAAGGCCGTGGCGGCACTGATTTCCGCCAAATTAAAACAATGCTTTATACGCGACCTGAATTACTACACCATATTTTAAATGTCACAGCACAATCAGTGGTTAATTACCTAAATGCGCAAATTGAGTCCGGTGCACAAGCTGTTATGATTTTTGATACATGGGGAGGAATATTATCACACTATAATTACCAAGAGTTCTCTTTGCAATACATGAAACAAATATTATCAGGTCTGAGGCGTGAACAGAATGGGGCCCGTATTCCCAACGTTATCTTTACAAAGGGTGGTGGACTATGGCTAGAGAACATTGCTGAAAGTGGCTGTGATGCATTAGGGCTTGATTGGACTATAAATATTGCTGAGGCACGTAATCGAGTAGGAGATAAAGTTGCGTTACAGGGCAACCTTGACCCTGCCATACTATTTTCAACACCTAAAATAATTGCTACTGAAGTAGAAAAAATTCTAAAAGATTATGGAAATGGTAACGGACATATATTTAACCTTGGGCATGGCATCTCTCAGTTTACTCCGCCAGAAAATGCTTTAGCATTGATTGAATCTGTCCATTCTCTTAGTAAGAAATATCATTAATAAATCAATCATATAATAAAAAGGTTTTTTTATGCATAATAATGTCATATCACTTGTATTCTTATTTTTATCACTACTACTTATTTCTTGTACCAATCTTACACATGATACAAATAGCACTCAAAACTCTAATTCACCCCATAATTCAGCTGAACTATATCTACAGCCTGAAATGGGTCATGGCCATATGCAATCCCCAATTAATATCCGCTCTTTCAAAGAAAAAGAAAGTAATGGCCATCAAATAACCCTTAATTATAAGGACAAAATTAATGCTGTTGAGAACTTAGGTTCCACTGTACAACTTGATTTTGAAGCTGGCAGCACAATATCTTATGAAGAAGTGAAATATGAATTGAAGCAAATGCATTTCCATACCCCTTCCGAACACTTGGTTGATGGTATAACTTTTCCAATGGAAATGCATATTGTGGCAAAAAATTCACCTGTAAATAAAAATGCTATTCCAAAGTACCTAGTGATTGGTATTTTATTCAAAGAAGGGTTAAATAATAAATTTCTTGATGAATTCTTAAATAAGATACCAAAAAATGAGCATACACTAACCAATCTAGAAGTAGGAACGGTAAGACTAGATGATTTACTATATAGAAACGATCTGAATGATGTAAAAAATTTCTATCATTACCCAGGATCACTAACAACACCACCATACACTCAAACAGTGCAATGGTTTATATTTAAGCATGTTATAGAGGCGTCTCCTGAACAAATTAAGACTATCAATGCTATTGAAGGTAACAATGCCCGACATATCCAAGGTATATTTTCTCGTAGCGTTGACTAATAAAATAGTACTATTTTTTCTGTGCAACTAATTTCCGGTAAAATCTAAGACGACGCAGATCTATTTTGTTTTCTTCGACAGCTCTTTCAATCGCACAATCCGGCTCATTTATATGGAGACAATTAGTAAATTTACATTGCCCAATGTATGGATGAAATTCTATAAACCCCCATGCCAAATCTTTATTATTAATATGATATAGACCAAATTCCTGAACCCCAGGAGAATCAATAATATGTGTATTTTTATCTAAGTGATAAAGCTTCGCATGTGTAGTTGTATGTCGACCGGTATCAAGCGCTCTAGAAATTCCAGCTGTGGCACGATCAGCATCAGGAATAATGGAATTGATAAGAGTAGACTTGCCCATCCCAGACTGGCCTACCATAACATTTAGGTGACCTTTTAAATATGGCAAGAGAGGTGTGACATCATTCTTTGCACTTAATTGTAATAATGAATATCCAATTTTTGGATACAGTGAAAGATTAGGAAGAATAGAGCGCGTAGGCTCAATAAGATCAACCTTATTAAGAACAATTAATGCTTTTATCTTTTGATTTTCAGCAGCAACCAGGCAGCGCGTCACTAGCTCTTCATCAAAACTAGGTATCGCAGAGATCACAATGATAATTTGAGTAATATTTGAAGCAATAAGCTTTTCACAAATAGTGTTGCTTCGATATATCAGCGTGCTNCGCGGGGAAATAGNTTCTATCACACCCTGACCATCTGCAATATANTTAACTTTAACATTATCACCACAAACTGCANCNCTCCTCTTCCCACGTAATACACANGATANNANTTCCCCATTAGCAATCTCNACGAGNTATTGCCTNCCAAATGCAGCAACTATTTGNCCNNTAANAGGTGATNNAGATACAGNNCTATATTCCAGATTCAAACCTTAAATAAACAATCAATCTTTGATGCACAAATAAAATCATTCTCAGANAAACCACCTATTGCATGTGTTGTATATTCTANTCGNCATTTNTTGTAGCCCAGTGTNAAATCNGGATGATGATCTTCACGATGAGAAANCCANGCTACTATATTAGTAAAAGCCATCACCTCGTAATAGTTNTTAAANCTATAAACTTTACNTATCAANNCATCATAATGCTCCCANCCATCAAGTTGNNGCATNANTTCTTNAATTTCTACNGTTGAAAGTGGNGGCACATTTCCTTCACACGACTTACATTTCTTNGCNGCAAGACTATTGATANCANCAGTCATTATTGCTCCTCTATANATTAGATAATAAAANNTATTATTGCCTAANNCNTATAAGACTAATTATGCGCTAAGTTTTGTAATCGCGCTATTCTTACNGAGGCNGGNGGATGNGANTCATAAAATGCAGANTGAAGTGGATCAGGAGTNAGTGTNGCAGCATTATCTTGATANANNTTTACAAGCGCCTNAATAAGATCACTAGCAGATGCNTTNTCNACTGCATANGCATCAGCNTCAAATTCATGTTTTCTNGAATANAAACTNGATANTGGCTGNAATAAGAAAGTAAATGTAGGCATNACTAANAANAATAATAATAANGCCATTGCAGTTGAAGGAGAAAANGTATTNGNCTGAGCTTCATNCAAANNNAGTATACCTAACCCNTGATAAAACCANTCCTGATTCATTAAATAACCCANCAGCCATAANAAAATTANGCTCATNGTAAAAGTCCANATAATNCGCTTAATAACATGATTNCTTTTAAAATGTCCTAACTCATGNGCTAATACTGCCTCAATTTCTGATGGATTAAGGTGTGAAAGNAACGTATCAAAAAATACAATACGTTTGTTTTNACCAAAACCAGTNAAATAAGCATTCCCATGGCTACTTCNCCGGGANCCATCCATCACAAATAAACCNCTCGATTTAAACCCACATTTTTGCATTAANTGTTCTATACGTGNTTTAAGAGANNCATCTTCTAATGGCGTAAATTTATTAAAAAGAGGGGCAATCCAAGTAGGGTANACAGANAATAAAATTATGTTAAAAGCNACCCANATCANCCAAGCATAAANCCACCAATTANNACCTGCTTTTTCCATTAACCATAGAANAACAAATANAANAGGNAANCCAATTAATATNCCAAGANAACNTTGNTTAATAAGNTCTACAAAAAACATANCAGGNGTCATTTTATTGAANCCAAATTTCTTNTCAANAACAAAATTACGNTAATAATTAATNGGTANTTCTACCNCCCCCATTAACAATANNGTACATAAAATAANNNCCATTCCNTNTAATAANGGGTTNCTAAAANAATTAANCCANAAAGCATTAANANNATTTANCCCNCCTCCNAAAGTAAGNATCAANANTANCACCGTGTCTAANCANATATTNNNATAGCTNAATCGAGTTTTAGNACAAGTNTAATCAGCNGCTTTTTGGTGTGNCTCAAGANTAATTTGNGANGNNAAATNCTCAGGAACAGNGTTCCGATNNATATGAATATNNCGTATATGTCTTGTTGCNAACCANACTCTAGTTNNNACAACACATATTAAAATNANTAGAAATATANTAGTAAATATTGGCATAATNTAAAAAAATATAACATAAAAAATACAGTCAAAAAGTGACGGATAGTTAATGATNTGACACAATTNCAAATTAANAGTTCTAGCTTATTCTTTTATTATGGCACAAGTAAATAACAATAACCTCATCTGGATTGATATGGANATGAGNGGNCTTCNATCTGATANNGATCANATCTTAGAAGTNGCCTTAGTGATAACNGANGCTCANTTAAACNTANTANCAGAAGCACCNGTTCTAGNAGTNCATCAACCAGANTCGGTNCTTAACAACATGGATAAATGGAATACATCTACNCATTCTAAATCTGGCCTAATTGATAAAGTNAAAGCATCTAGANTNGAGTGAAAGTGANGTNGAANAAANNATGCTNNTTTTCTTGCANAAATATGTTNCANCAAGCANTTCTCCAATGTGNGGNAANACTATNTGNCAGGANCGNCGTTTTCTAGCTCGTANNATGCCAAAATTAGAGGNATACTTTCACTATCGAAATCTNGATGTAAGNACACTTAAAGANTTAGNTAAACGTTGGAATCCAGAAATTCTNNCANNNNTTACTAAGCANGGNAAACATGANGCCTTAGCAGANATTTACGANTCNATNGCAGAATTAAAATACTACNGGNAGCATTTTATTAGANTAAAATANNTNTTGCTGNCGANTTTCCTTNAAATAATTAATNAGNCCATTTGTAGAAGAATCATGNGAAGTTNTTTGNANNTCATTNTTNAATTCACCNAAAATTTTTCCTGCAAGCTGTTTNCCAAGCTCAACNCCCCATTGATCAAATGGATTTGTNTNCCAAATNACACTTTGTACAAATACTTTATGNTCATACANTGCAATAAGAGANCCTAATGTTTTAGGATCNANNTTCTTAAATAGAATTGATGTNGTGGGNCGCCCCCCNNGNGNNANNTTATGNGGNNTTANTTTTTTATATNAATCTTTTANAANATNTTCNTCGGATNATNCTGCTTCATANTTNTCATNAATNTCANTATTNTTNTTACCACNCATCANNGCNTCAGTTTGAGCAATAAAATTAGCTANNANCAAGCAATGCTGNTCATCNATAGGNTTATGACTAANACATGGAGCCANNAAATCNGCAGGAATAATNTGNGTNCCTTGGTGCANCANNTGGTAGAAAGCATGCTGNCNATTNGTTCCTGGNTCACCCCANACTACAGCTCCNGTAGCNTAATCNACTTCNTTNCCANTACGATCTANNCGTTTNCCATTACTNTCCATTTCNAANTGCTGTANNTANGCTGGAAAACGATGCANNGATTGNTCNTAGGGTANNATTNCATGAGATTTATTNCCNAAAAAATTNATTTGCCANATCCCAATAAGNCCNAGTATAACNGGTAGGTTNNTTTTCATAGGAGTNGNAATNAAATGCTGATCCATTTCTCTAGCTCCTTTNAGCAATNAATAAAAATTNTCCATNCCAATACTAAGNGCAATAGGCAAACCAATTGCTGACCATAATGAGTACCTTCCACCNACCCANCTCCAGAACTNAAACATATTNTCAGCATTAATCCCAAANTTCTCNACCTCGNTACGATTTGTAGANACNGCAACGAANTGGTTNTCAANATCNTTTTNANNNCCNCCNTNAGCTAAAAACCAANTGNGNGCAGANNGTGCATTAGNCATAGTTTCTTGTGTNGTAAANGTNTTAGAAGCNATAATAAATANNGTNGTTTCTGNATTTAATTTNTTNAAAACTGTCGATAANTGAGTNCCNTCAATATTAGAAACAAAGTGTGAAGAAATNTGANNTNAACTATAAGGCTTGAGNGCTTCNGTTACCATTACTGGCCCTAAATTAGAGCCACCAATTCCAATNCTTACAATGTCAGTAAANACNTTNCCTGANTANCCTTTANNTNCACCATTCCTNATAGAAGATNTAAANNTNTCCATTTNCGCNAANACNTTATGNATCTCAGGCATNATATCCANNCCATCTAGTATTAANGCNTCTTCTCTCCGCAATGCAAAATGGAGNGCTGCACGATCCTCNGAAANATTTANTTTTTTTCCACANAANANATCTGAAATNTTNTTCTCTAATNCTTGNTGNCNAGCAAGTTNTAACAATAAATTAATCGTANTNTGNCTNACNGGGTGCTTTGAATANTCCATTAAAATATCATTAAATTTNAATGAAAAANNNTNAAANCTTTNAGANTCNTGAGNAAATANTTCANACAANTNCTGNTNNGNCATANCTGACTGGTGAGCTTGCAATGATAGCCAGNCANTAGATGTGGTTAATNTGGACATTTCTCTTCGTATTNATTNTAGATAANNATTCTNTCAAACTAATTTNTATTAGTNATAGCANCNTCCNTCNCAAAGACNNGTAGTATTTATATANTGTTANTNTNTAATNCTNCATCTATCTNTAANGNTTNNNCNTNCCCNAAGTGNNTTNNNCTTATGCTNCCCTAAANTTTCTCTNCNNTAATTACTNNNANNAATAATTATGANNANAAATTNTNNGNTNCGTGATGTNATAATTGCAGTNTCTNATCAANANTACTAGATCANAATATGTTNTCTNTTANATGANTATATNAATCTATTTTCCATGACGNANAATATTAGAGACCANNGTNTGAAAAATTTCTNTTCTTGATNNCTCATNNGAAGNNNNTCCTTCTNTATTACNATTATTNNCAGTNANTTCTTCACAGAAATCACAANAGCTATGCCANTCCTTATTGTAANTAGGTATATCNTNTTGNNGAANATANTGTCTAAANCCTTCNACCACATCCTGCATNGCAGGCAANCTTTCACCTAAATATACATCNATATTNTCAGGCCATTTAATAGGNTCTGGNTAAACACCNGATANAATCGAGTNNATAGATGAACGAAATCTATCTACAGCNGATGCATGACGNTTNCGATTATAAANNTCAAATANCCCAGCACAAATAANGGCTAAAGCCATCAANACAAANGGCCANNNNGGNACTTNNGTANAATANGCTGCTATTTGANNAAAAAATANATCCATATTNTTCTCTTATTATCTAGTTAATATTATTTANTATTTTNATAAATNTANCTATANCTANANTTTCNTACAANTTTCTACTTTTTTCTTCTATATTTNNTGAAACTTTATATCATGTAANGAGCATTAAGCCAAAGATAATAGAATTNCANGTAAAATNNATNNATTATTNNTTANTATATAGAATATTATGNCTTNCTGGCTNACATCTNATTTAANTTTNCCCCCTTTAGAAGATGCNCTNGTNGAACCNAATGGTTTACTTGCTGCTGGTGGGGATCTTTCACCAGAACGTATGATTATGGCATATCGNTNNGGTATTTTTCCTTGGTTTAATGANAATGATCCTATTTTATGGTGGAGTCCAGANCCNCGCATGGTTTTATTTCCTAACGAATTTAAAATTTCACGATCCTTAAATAAAATCCTAAAAAGAAGAAATTATGAAATCAGGGTTGATAGCGCTTTCAAGGATGTAATACATTTCTGTGCTGGGCCACGTAAAAAACAAGAAGGAACATGGATTCACTCAGATATGATTACAGCCTATATAACTTTACATGAAATGGGACTAGCCCATTCTGTAGAAACCTGGATAGATGGAAAATTAGTTGGTGGTCTATACGGTATTAGCCAAGGAACAATATTTTTTGGTGAATCAATGTTCTCACATATTGATAATGCATCAAAAATTGCATTTTTTTACCTAGTAAAACAATTGCAGCATTGGGGCTATAATATGATTGACTGCCAAATAAAAACTTCCCACCTTGCCTCATTTGGAGCAAGGGAAATCCCAAGAAAGGAATTTAGTCGTATACTAAAAGAAGCAGAAAAACACCCAAATCACATTGGAAAATGGAGCTTTGATAAAATTGTATTAAATAACCATTTTAATCAATAATTTTTCTCCATATATTTTTATATATCAAATAATATCTTTATTTATAAAGCAAATAGAACTGCCAACTAACTAGTCTGGTTGCTATATAGGATTTTAATACTTTAAAATTTTTTATACTATGAAGAAAAATTTAGTATTTAGAAGACATTATATACAATAATAAAATGTTATTTGCTTCCTAATATTAATTTTAACAAATACCGCTAAAAATTAGCGCGCTATAGCCCTAATCTTAGCAGCACGCTTTTCTGTTAAATTTGCTTTCTCAATTTGATTAGTTTGTCGTTGTAACCATGCTAAATTTTCTAATCCGGTAGCTACATCAGGATGTTCAGCACCAAGAGATCTTACCCAAATTTTTAAGGCGCGTTTAAGAAGTGGCCTAGCCTGCGAATATAACATCTGGGTAGTATATAATGCAGCCAAATTATTTAAACTTGTAGCCACAGTAGGATGTTCTGGCCCAAGCTCTTTCTCAACAATTCTTAATGCACGCTTATATAGCGGTTCAGCTTTTCCATATTTTTCTTTTTCCTCATAAAGTACAGCTAATCCATTTAGGCTGGTAGCAATACTCAGATGGTCTAACCCATAAAATTTTTCATTAATCATCATTGCCCGCCTATAAAGACGTTCAGCTAATTTAAATTCATCTATAGATACATAAAGCGAAGCTAAATTATTTAGACTAGTTGCCACATCAGCATGATCTGGGCCAAGTATTTTTTCTTTAATACTAAGAGCACGCTTATGAAAAGATTTCGCTTCTGTATATTTCCCCTGTGCATGAGAAAGTAGTGCAAGATTATTCAGATTCATGGCTACATCAATATGATCTATACCAAGATTTTTCTCATTAATTGAAAGAGCTCGCTTCAAAAATGGCTTTGCCATAGCATACTTCCCTTGTACGCGGTATACTTCTGCCAAGTTATTTAAACTTGCAGCAACATTAGAATGATTTAGACCAAAATCTCTTTCTGCGGTTTTTAGAGCATTTTTAGCTGCGATAATTGCACCAGCATAATCTCCCTGAAAATACAATTTCTCCAATTTTTCATTAAGGGAATTTAATTCTGTTGCAGAATAAATAGATGCACTAGACAACAGAAAAAAAATAGCAAATAAAATACCTAACATTTTCATAAATATTTTTCCAGAACCTGATAGTGAGAATTAAATTCTATAATTTTAGATTAGTTTTGATAAGATTCAGGCTGATCTGAATCTTTTATTTTTAAGAATATTTAGCCTGTCTTCTAAAAAAACAAGCCCTTTATGCAGTAATGCCACAACAAAATTAAAGTTCTAAGAGATTCAATCAACATTTCAGGTTAAAATTAAAATTATGATTTACTCTCTATTACGCCCATTGCTTTTCAAGTTTGATCCAGAAATTACGCATAGAATGACGTTAGGTACACTTAAATATGCGTACAAGTTAAAATTATTTCATGATCAATCAATTAATTGTAAGCATCATAATATTATGGGGCTTGATTTTCCTAATCCTGTTGGATTAGCTGCGGGACTTGATAAAAATGGAGAACATATTAGAGAACTTGCTGCACTAGGATTTGGTTTTATTGAAATCGGCACCGTTACACCTCGCCCTCAGCCAGGAAATCTTAAACCACGTTTATTTAGAATTACACAGGCTAATGCAATAATCAATCGATTAGGCTTTAATAATTATGGCATAGATACTGTCGTACAAAATATAAAAAATACAAACTATCATGGGATACTTGGGATAAACATTAGTAAAAACTTTAATACTCCATTGGAAAAGGCCTGTGATGACTATTTGGAATGTATGCGAAAAATATATAGCTATGCCAGTTATATCGCAATCAATATTTCTTCACCTAATACCCCAAGTCTTAGAAAATTACAGAATACAGAAGAGCTTAATCTCTTATTAAGATCATTAAAATCTGAACAATCAAAGCTTGCAGATATTTATGGAAAGTATACGCCGCTAGTGATAAAAATTGCTCCTGATCTTGAATTAAAACAAATAACCTCAATTGCTACGTTACTTATTAAGCATAAAATTGATGGTGTTATAGCCACAAACTCTACGCTTTCCCGTAATAAAATTGAGCATTTTCCTAACTCAACAGAATCTGGGGGACTAAGTGGCTCCCCACTTACAAAATTAGCAACCAATGTTATTTATCAATTAAATGATGTACTTCAGGGTTCCATTCCTATAATCGGTGTAGGTGGAATTATGTGTGCATCTGATGCACAAGAAAAAATAGATGCTGGGGCCAGTTTGATACAAATATATACTGGATTAATTTATCAGGGGCCTCAACTAGTCCATGATACTGTTAAAACAGTTTGCAAATAAATTTTGTAACCCTATAAAAAATGTTAATTGAAAAAATTGATTCATTACTGCCACAGACTCAATGCGGAAAATGCGGATTTTCTGGCTGCAAGCCATATGCTAAAGCAATCGCAGAAGGACTTGCTGATATTAACCAATGCCCACCTGGGAATGATAAGGGCATACTAAAATTAGCTAATTTATTAGGGGTTAAGCCTAAACCATTAAATACTGCACATGGGTCACCCAAACCAGACTCAGTAGCTCTTATAGATGAAGAAACTTGTATAGGCTGTACTTTTTGTATTCAAGTATGCCCAGTAGATGCTATTGTTGGCGCACCTAAGAAATTACATACTGTTATTTCTTCAGAGTGCACTGGATGTGAACTTTGCTTAGCTCCATGTCCAGTTGATTGTATAATAATCAAACCACTTAAAGATAATTTTAGAGATACAGTTAATGATCCTTCTATAATAAACAATAAAAACCTTAAATATGAAAATAAACTTAGGAAAAGAACTTCCGATTATTTACGAATGCGATATGAAAGAAGGCTTAAAAGATTGGAACGTGAGAAAAAAAATGTGTCTGAAAAATTTATAAAACAAACAAAAAGAATCAAGCCTTCTAGTTATATTGCAACTATAAAATCTCTACAGAGTACTAAACAATTCAATAAAATTAAATAATCTAGTGAAGGTTATTTATGTTAGCTAACTCTCCAATTGTAATATATGAATTCATCTAAACGGTTTGAAATATTTTCACGCCTTAGAGCAGAGAACCCAGAGCCAACTACTGAATTGGTTTATAGCACCCCTTTTGAATTACTGGTGGCAGTAGTACTATCCGCCCAAGCAACTGACAAGAGTGTAAATATTGCGACAAAATTATTATTTCAAGAAGCAAATACACCAGAAAGCATTTTCTCTCTTGGAGAAACTAAATTACGAGAATATGTCAAAAGTATCGGCTTATATAAAACTAAATCTAAGAATATTATAGCAACTTGCAAGCTTCTTATAAAAAACCATGATAGCTGTGTTCCACAGACCATAGAAGAGCTCGAAAACCTACCTGGTGTGGGCCATAAAACTGCAAATGTAATTTTAAATATCGCATTTGGCAAACCTACCATTGCAGTCGATACTCACATTTTTCGCGTTTCTAATCGAACTGGTCTAGCAGTTGGAAAGAATGTATCCGAAGTAGAATTGAAGCTTCTAAGATTTGTACCGAAACAATTTCATCAAAATGCTCATCATTGGCTAATCCTACATGGACGATATGTATGTAAAGCAAGAAAACCTGAGTGTAACAAATGTATTATTAAGGATATCTGTGATTTCAAGAAGAAAATTTTGACAATTAATACCCCAAATTTAAAGCCTATACCTTAAATGTATAAATTATCCAGGCACCAATCTCGACAGTTCTTTTTTGATACTTGGCACAAGTATCACCATGAAGAGTTACTTTCTGATATGGAGAGAATTGCACTTGACATTATTCTATTACACCCAGAATACCATTCCATATTAAATGACATAGAAAATTATCATGATAAAGACTATCCACCTGAAACAGGAAGCACAAACCCGTTCCTACATATGAGCATGCATATTGCTATAAAAGAACAACTCTCTATTGACCAACCTGCTGGAATCAGAGAAAGATTTAACCGTTTACAAAAGAAAAACAATAATGAACATAAAACAATGCACCAGATTATGGAGTGTCTTGCTGAAATGCTATGGCGAGCACAACGTGACCAATCTCCACCAGATGCATCAATTTACTTTAAATGTCTAGATAAATGATTCCATCAAAAAAATAGGGCACTTTTATGCCCTATTTTTTTCTAAAATTAATATCGATTTTTATTTCTAACTATTTCGTAGTTTTTAATCCACTCTGACTAGCAAAATATATTGCCAAATTTTCAATATCTTCCGTAGTTAAAGCTGCTGCCATACCACTCATTATAGGATCATTACGCTTACCTGTTTTATATTCAACTAAAGATTTTTCAAGATAAGTTTTATACTGCCCAGCAATTTTTGGAAAAATTGGAGTAGGACTATTTCCATCAGGACCATGACAACCAGCACAAACTTCTGCTGCTTTTTTCTTGCCCGCCTCAAGGTCACCTGTAATTCCCTGCCCTGAGAGCAATAAACATATGCTGCCAAATATGGTAATAACAAAATTTTTCATAATCACTTCCTTATTTTTATATTGTAACTACTTGCCAGCATAGTAAGCGGCCAAATCTTCCATATCCTGTTGGGAAAGATCTGCTGCTATTGCTCTCATAGTAGGGTGACTACGGGCACCTGTTTTATAAGCTTGAAGAGCTTTTACTAAGTAAGCCGAATGCTGCCCACCAATCTTTGGAACGTTATATACTTTAGGAAAAGCTGTACGGAAGCCATCTATCCCATGGCAACCAATACATAATCGCGTATTCATTCGCGTATTACCCTTACCTTTAACTGTAGCCCCTTCTGCTTTAGCTACACCGCCCTCTGCAGCCGCATCTCCCTCTGCTTGCGCTATCCCTGAAATTACTAAAAATAAACCACATAGCAGCATTTTTATTGTTGCTAATTTCTTCATTATATATACCCTTTTAAAACTTAAATTACGTCCATAAAGCAACTAGAAAACACTTATCCACCTAATTTTATCCGGACTATTATACTGTTTTTTCTGATCCAGTTGCAAATGTAGTTATCATCTCAGAAATCCAATCTTCTCCTAGATTTAACCCTATCTATTAAATCTATATAATTACTTCAATCATTTAGAATATTTCAAAATTATTTTAATATTTGTAGTTACAATTAAATTTAACCTACTACTAATTATGTAAATCTTGCTCTGATTCTAATTTTTTAGTCTCTAATTCATCCCATCTAGTAAGATAACTTGTAACTTCTTTTTCTAAACTAGCGAAACGAATTTTTAATTTTATCATTTCATCAGGAGAATCACGGTAAATATTAGAATCACTTAACTTATTGGCAATGCTTGCCTGTTCTTGCTCCAATATTTCAATTTTACTAGGTAATATTTCTAATTCCCTGACCTCATTAAAACTTAATCTAGGTTTAGAATTTAATTTTGATGACTTTACTATATGAGAATCTTTTTTTTGAGACCGTAATTCTCTTTTATCAGCCTCCTTTGCAATATTCTTTGCAAGAGCCCAATCCTCATAACCCCCAATATATTCTTGCAATATCCCTCCTCCTTCAAATACAATCACTTGAGTTACCACGTTATCTAAAAATAACCGATCATGACTTACAAGGAATAATGTTCCCTCATAGTCTTGTAATAATGCTTCAAGTAGCTCAAGAGTTTCAATATCAAGGTCATTGGTCGGTTCATCTAGTACCAGTACATTAGCAGGACGTGAGAATAAACGTGCAAGTAAAAGTCGATTCCGCTCACCTCCAGACAAAGTTTTTACTAGTGATCTAGAGCGCTGTGGAGCAAATAAGAAGTCTCCTAAATAGCTAACAACATGCTTTCTAATTTTACCAATCTCAATGAAATCAGAACCTTGGCTAATGGTCTCAATTAGAGTTGCTTCTTCATCTAATTGTTCTCGCATTTGGTCAAAATAGGCAACTGTAAGCTTAGTTCCTAGTCTCACAGTCCCAGTATCCGGATCCAATTTCTTTAATATCAATTTTAGTAAAGTAGATTTACCAGCACCATTGGGGCCCAATAATCCTACCCGATCACCCCTCATAATCCGGCAAGAGAAGTCACTAATTATTAATTTTTTACCATATCTTTTACTTACATGCGTTAGCTCTGCTACCATGTGGCCTGAGTCTATTCCCCTGCTTATATTTAGGGTAACCCCTGCCACCTGCTCTCGCTGAGCTTCTCTTCTAATGCGTAATGCTTCTAATCGGCGTACCCTGCCTTCATTACGAGTTCGCCGTGCTTTAATTCCTTGCCTAATCCAAGCCTCTTCATTAGCTAGCACTTTATTAAATTTTTGATTATGCTGCACTTCAATTTCTTTAATTTCAGACTTTTTTCTCAAATATTCATTGAAATTGCATCTAAATGTTGTTAAAATGCCTCTATCTATCTCTATTATCCTTGTGGCTACATTATCTAGAAACCTACGGTCATGGGTAACAAATAAGACACTTCCTGGGAAATTATTCAATAAATTCTCCAACCATTCTATAGATGAAAAATCCAAATGATTAGTCGGCTCATCAAGCAATAGAACATTAGGAGAAAAAACAAGTGCACGAGCTAGCGCAACTCTTTTTCTCTGACCACCTGATAAAGATTCCACCAAAATTTCTTTTTGTAGCTTAAGTTTAAGAAGAGTATCCTCTACTCTCTTTTGTATGCGCCAACCATCCTGATCATCCAATGTGCTCTGTAGTTCTTGTAACCGGAGAAGATGCTCTTCCACGTCACCTTCAGCTCTACTCAATAAATTAGATACTTCATCATAATCAGAAAGGATCTGGCTAATTCCACCCAACCCCTTTGAAACTTCTTCAAATACTGTACAAGTTACATCAAGATCAGGCTCCTGTGGAACATAGGCTATATCTATAGCTGGTGCTCGCCAAACATTACCGTCATCAGGCTGAATTTCATCAGCTATGATACGTAATAAACTTGACTTGCCTTCACCATTCCTACCTATCAAAGCAATCCGCTCACCCATATCAAGCTGCAAATCTGACTGTTCTAATAGCTTATGATGACCAAAAGCCAGGCAGATTCTATTAAGACTTATAAGAGGCATAACAAAGCTATCAATTTATTTTTATGTAAACTCATCATATAATTTAGATTTTAAAAAGATTGTGAAAGTAGGCTATCTATACCTATTTTTCCTTAAATAATCTAACTCTTAATACATTCATAATAAACATATATTATTTGCAGTTATCTTAGAGACAGAAATTTTGCCCTCACCAGAACCCCTAGTAAAACGGCAGAACATCTGATTACCGAGTTTTCTAAATTATATTAGCTCTAAGTTACACATAATAGATCTATTCTTGTGATAAACTGAATACTTACAAAGAATTAAAAATTTACAAGACATCGTATGCTGAGATAGGTATAAAGGTAAATGACTCTAACGAGAAAAAATCTAAACCGGCTAGTTATTATTTCTAGTATCCCATTATTTGGGGTAGTAGCTGCCTTTGGGATTGCACCTGATACACCATTACAAGACGTACCTACTCAACGAATTATTATCGATCTACCTCTTTTAGATCTTTCCAAAAATGATGATGCCAATATAATATTCTGGCAACAAGAACGCATACAGAAAAATGATAGTGTAGCATCACTACTTACTCGACTGAAAATAAACAAAAAGGACAAATTATCTTTTCTGCATGATGTCCGAAATATAAAAGCTATGCGCCAATTAGTACCGGGGAAGACCATTCACGCACAAACTACTGCTACAGGAGAACTATTAACGTTTAGGTATTTCTCTGGTCGAAATAAGCAATTACTGGTCGAAAAAAATAATAGTAATTTTATAGAAAATAAATCTCCATCTAACATAGAAACACAAATTGAAATGAAGCTTGGAGTAATAAAAAGCTCATTATTTGCTGCTACAGATGGCGCAAATATACCTGATAGTATAGCTATCCAAATTGCTGAAATATTTGCTTCTGACATTGATTTTAATCGTGACCTACGAAAAAACGATCATTTTAAAGTAGTTTATGAATTACGATACAGTAATGGTGAAGTCATAGGTGCGGGCCGAGTACTTGCTGTTGAATTTACTAACAAAAATAAAAACTACCAAGCTGTCTATTTTGAATCTAATGACAAAGAAAAAGGCTATTACACCCCCGATGGTAAAAACCTCAGGAGAGCATTCCTTCGCTCACCACTTAAATTTTCTCGAATAAGCTCTAAATTTTCTCATTCACGTTATCACCCTATATTAAAGAAATGGCGTTCACATAAAGGTGTTGATTATGCAGCACGGACAGGTACGCCAGTAAGAGCGACTGCAAATGGCACTGTATCACGGGCCACAAGAAAAAGAGGATATGGTAACCTAATTGTTTTAAAGCATCATGGACCATATTCTACAGCCTATGCACACTTATCTTCCTTCGCTAAAGGATTACGTAGAGGAAAACGAATTAACCAAGGTGACATAATCGGCTATGTAGGATCAACTGGACTAGCAACTGGGCCACACCTACATTATGAATTCCGTGTAAATGGAATACAACGAAATCCTCTTAGTGTAATAATGCCGGCTGCAATACCCCTTTCAACAAAAATTTTACCTGTATTTAAAAAAAGCACAAAGCCATTAATAGCTCGTTTAAATGTATTGCGAGACACAAATCTTGCTTTACTTGACTAATTTATTCTGAAAATGAATAAAATTTATAATGAGGCCTGTTCGAGTCCTGTCTATTATATAGGAATTATGTCGGGAACTAGCCTTGATGGAATTGATGTTATATTAGCAGATTTTGCCTCACAGCGTCCTTCCCTTCTTTATACTCTGTATCAGCCCTATGATAGAGATTTACGCCACCAGATACTAGATCTCCACCAATCAAGTAATAATGAGCTCCATCTTGTATCTATGCTAAATAATAAGCTTGCCAAATACTATGCCAATGCTGTTATTAATTTGCTTAATAAGCACAACATCAAACCAGATAGTATTACGGCTATAGGCTGTCATGGCCAAACAATACGCCATTGTCCAGAACCTAGTAAAGGCTACTCAATCCAACTTGGAAATGCATCATTACTAGCTGAGCTCACTGGCATCACCGTTGTAGCGGATTTCAGAAGCCGCGATATAGCTGCAGGAGGACAAGGCGCACCGCTTGTACCCGCATTTCACCAGCTAATGTTTCAAGATCAAAAAATAAACCGCGCCATTGTCAATATTGGTGGGATCTCTAATATCACCAATTTATCTTCTAATAAAAAAATTATAGGCTTTGACTGTGGTCCTGGTAATTTATTAATGGATGCTTGGTGCCAACGCCACCTAGGAACTAAATATGATAATAACGGCATATGGGCAGAATCTGGGGAGGTAATTCCTAAATTATTAGAAGAACTTATATCGCTTGAATTTTTTTCAATTCCTCCACCAAAAAGTACAGGCAGAGAAATATTTAATCTTACCTGGCTAGAAAATCACCTATCTGGGAATGAAAAAATTGAAGATGTACAAGCAACACTACTACAACTAACATGTACAACAATTACTAATGCAATTCGAAAATGGATTCCAGATACTTCAGAAGTCTATCTATGTGGTGGTGGCGCGCGAAATATAGCTTTATCCACTAAAATAAGAATTTCACTACTTAATAAAAAAGTAGCTTTGACAGATGTATTGGGTATAGATGCTGATTGGCTAGAAGCATTGTCATTTGCTTGGCTAGCAAAGCAAACAATCCAGGGGCTCCCAGGCAACCTTCCTTCTGTTACTAACGCTAAAGGAGAAAGAATTCTTGGGGCAATCTACCAGGCTTAGTTTAATTTACTACCAGTAATAGATCGAAAGCCATAGTTTATATGGTTATCTTCTACAAGATTTATATTGAAATATTTATGCTGAGAAAGAGGAACCACAGCCACAGGTACTAGTAGCACTTGGATTCTTTATAATAAACTGGGCACCTTGTATATCTTCCTTGTAATCAATTTCGGCTCCTGCTAAATATTGAAAGCTCATTGGGTCAACTAATAGCTTCACACCATTTTTTTCCATTACAGTATCATCTTCATTAATTAGCTCATCAAAAGTGAAGCCATACTTAAATCCAGAACAACCGCCACCGCTCACAAAAACTCTTAATTTAAGATTCTTATTACCTTCTTCTTCTATAAGCTTTTTAACCTTACTTGCAGCACTATCAGTAAAGATGAGTGGGACCGGAATTTCTTTTTCTAGGTTTGTCTCAATAGTGGAATTCATATTAGAATATTTTAAAATTAATTGTGGGGCCACATACTGTTATTAGAAAATTACTTACTAATTGCAAAAATCATTTAAATTCTTAACTAGATCATTTTATATCCACTAAACCATAAATCATAGCCCAGAGCAATAAAAGCGCAAATACTACATTCATTATAATTATTCCACCCCTCTAATCTATAGGCACCAGAGAACTTATAATACATACTCAAATAAGATTTCTTTTCATGCTATCTACCTAACTGTATTTACGGTATCAGTGCAATTTGATTAATACCAAGCATTTCATTAAAACCAAGCATAAGATTCATATTTTGTACAGCCTGCCCTGCAGCACCCTTAACTAAATTATCTGTTACAACCAGAACAACAACAGTATCCTTCCCCTGTGGACGATGTACTGCAATACGGCAAAAATTAGATCCCCGCACTGAACGAGTTTCCGGATGACTACCAGATAACATTACATCAACAAATGGCTCACTTGCATAGCGATTCTCAAATAATTTCTGTAAATCAACATTTGTAGTAAGCTTGGCATACAAAGTAGCATGAACACCACGGATCATTGGTATTAGATGTGGGACAAAGGTTAAATTAACTAATTTACCTGCAATATTAGATAAACCCTGCTTAATTTCAGGGAGATGTCTATGACCAGCTGCCTTATAAGCCTTAAAATTATCAGAAATTTCCGCATATGACGTATGAATCTCAGCATTTCTCCCAGCACCAGAAACTCCTGATTTCACATCAGAAATTAGATGGTCCAAATCTATAGCCTTAGATTCAATCAACGGCAAAAACCCAAGCTGTACAGCAGTAGGATAACAACCTGGATTCGCAACTAATCTTGCTGTCTTAATTTTTTTACGATTAATTTCAGGTAGCCCATATACGGCTTCCATCAACAAGCTTGGGCTTGCATGCTTCATACCATACCATTGCTCCCATGTAGGTACGTCCTTGATGCGAAAATCAGCAGCCAAGTCTATTACCCGAACTCCAGCATCTAGTAATTTTTCTGTTTGCTGCATTGCTACACCATTAGGTGTAGCAAAAAAAACTACGTCACATTTTTGTAAATTTATCTCGTCTGGATTACTAAATTTCAATTTTACTTTACCACGTAAACCAGGAAATAGCTCATCTACCGATAGTCCTGCTTCTCTACGAGATGTAATTGCTGTTATTTCTACTTTAGGATGCTGTGACAATAAACGTAATAATTCTACGCCAGTGTACCCAGTCCCACCTACAATTCCAACTTTAGTCATAATATTTCCAGATTATTAAACAGATTAAAACAAATTTCATTCATCTGTATTCATATAAAAATTAGGCTTAGTGATTATATAGCAACAAACAAAAAAGCCGCCATGAACTGGCGGCTTTTTTGTTGTATTAAGATATTATCGCTTAGAAAATTGCTTAGCTCTACGCGCTTTGCGTAAACCCACCTTTTTACGCTCTACCTCACGAGCATCTCGTGTCACTAAACCAGCCTTCCTTAAAGCTGGCCTGAGTTGCTCATCAAAATCAATCAATGCACGTGTAATCCCATGACGTACTGCACCAGCTTGACCTGATTCACCGCCACCAGAAATATTAATCATAATATCAAATGCCGTTAAATTTCCAGTTAGTTCAAGCGGCTGACGAACAATCATACGACCAGTCTCACGTGAGAAAAATTCTTCAATAGATCGTTGATTTATAATAATCTTTCCTTTTCCTGGCTTCATAAAAACACGTGCTATTGCACTTTTACGTCTACCAGTGCCATAATTATAATAAGTACTCATATTCCCTCATTAAGCTCCTATATCAAGCTGCATAGGCTGTTGTGCCGTATGAGGATGAGATGAACCAGCATAAATTTTTAATTTTTTTAGCATAGCATAACCAAGCGGGCCTTTTGGTAGCATACCCTTCACTGCTTTTTCTAATGGCCTACCAGGAAATCTGGTATGCATTTTACTAAAACTAGCTCCATAAATTCCACCTGGGTAACCACTATGACGATAATAAATCTTATCCTCTGATTTATTACCTGTAACACGTAATTTATCAACATTAACCACAACAATATAATCACCAGTATCTACATGAGGAGTATATATTGGCTTATGCTTACCACGTAATCGACGTGCAATTTCACTTGCAAGGCGGCCCAGCACTTTATCGGCTGCATCTATTAAGATCCAATCGTGATTTACTTCATGCGGCTTAGCGGAGAATGTTTTCACAAGGTATTTTGCATATTTTATTAAACCAATAATTTTATGCTAGAGCTCTTTAAAAGTCAAACTAGTGGCACTTTAAACATCTATATTTCAATATTTTATAGAGAATCATCAAAGACAGATGCTATCAATAAGCTATCTTCACATTTTCAGCCTGAAAATACTCTAATAAAGATTGCAACAGATTATCATGTAACTTTACATGCCATTCTTTACCTAGCTCTATCTCACAAACTGCATCTTGATTTTTATAAGCTATTGATACAGGACAATAGAATCCTCTATTTTCACTGTCAAACTCCAAAGTATTACGATAAGGATCTAGCAAACTTTTTAATTTAACTGCATTTAATGACATATTACAATAAATTTTAATATTCTTTGCATAACAAGAACGAGCTCCCGTCAAATCAAAAAGTTTATTTGTAATAATACGCAACCCACCACTATATGATTCGCTATTATCTCCCTTACTATTAACCTTAGCTTCTGCAACTAACAATTCATCCTCCTTCAACCAATTTTGATTGGCATCAAGTACATCACTATAAACTGCTAGCTCTACACGTGCTTTCCCATCATCTAATCCTATTATCCCCATTTTCTTTCCACGCTTGGTCATCTGAGTTCTAATAGAATATATGATACCAGCCAAAAGCTGCGGCTCCGTTTTAGGGGCCAACTTATCCAAACGAGTAGATACGAATTCTTTTAATTCTTCAGCATAAATATTAAAAGGGTGGCCACTTAAATAAAACCCCAAGGCTATTTTTTCATTCTGCAATCTTTCTTTTTCACCCCAGTCAGGCACGCTAATCAGTCCCGGGCTTTCTAAAACCTCCTCATCCCCACTAAACAAACTTACCTGATTTACATCCCTATTATGTTGCTCAGCCAATTCTAATGCAATGCCAACAGATGCCAATAATTCTGCTCGATTTGTACTTACAGAATCAAATGTACCTGCTCTAATCAAAGACTCTAATGCCCGTCTATTAACAATTCTATTATCTACACGCTGACAAAAATTAAATAAATCTGTGTATGGTCCTGCCTGATCACGTTCTTTAACAATAGCTGTAATAGCAGATTCTCCCGTTCCTTTCACTGCTCCTAACCCATAACGTATTGCTTTTCCATCAACAGGAATAAAACGATAAACAGATAAGTTAATATCTGGTGGGAGAACAGGAACATGATTAGCTAAACTATCTTCAAAAAACAAATGTACTTTATCAGTATCATCCATATCAGAGGACAAGGTTGCTGCCATAAATTCTGATGGGTAATGAGCTTTAAAGTATGCTGTTTGAAATGCAATCAAGGCATAAGCTGCTGCGTGCGATTTATTAAAACCATAACCCGCAAATTTTTCCATTAAACCAAAAAGCTCTGCTGCCTTACTTTTAGTTAATCCATTTTTAATGGCCCCCTCGACAAAAATATCTCTTTGTTGTTCCATTTCCTCAACTTTCTTCTTGCCCATTGCTCGCCGTAATAAATCAGCACTACCTAGACTATACCCACCTATAACCTGAGCAATTTGCATTACTTGCTCTTGATATATCATCACACCATAAGTTGGGCTAAGTATTGGCTTCAAGCGAGGATCAAGATATTCAATACGCTTGCCAAGCTTCCGCTCAGTAAATTCTGGAATTAAATCCATTGGGCCGGGTCGATATAAAGCTACTAATGCAATAATATCTTCAAAACAATCTGGCTTAGTCTTTTGAAGTAAGTCTTTCATGCCACGAGATTCAAACTGAAAAATTCCCACAACATTTCCTTGCCTTAATAATTCATAAGTATCTGGATCTTCAAGAGAAAGCTTCTCTAGCGAGACAAATTCATGTTTTACTGTCCCTAATTTAGAAATACTATTAGGATCTTTATCAGAAAGAATATTGTCTTTATTATTGCCTGATTCAAATTTTCTACACCTAATGTATCTTATAGTCCAATCAAGTATAGTTAGGGTTCTTAGCCCCAAAAAATCAAATTTTACTAAACCTATTTTTTCTACATCATCCTTATCTAATTGACTTACCGCTGAATCAGTAAATTCCGCACAATACACAGGACAAAAATCAGTAATTTCTCCTGAAGCAATCAATACCCCACCAGCATGCATGCCTACATTACGGGTAATTCCCTCAAGACGTTCAGCAAGCTCCAACAATATCCGTACCTCTTCTTCTTGCGCAAGTTGATTTAATTGTGGTTCTATTTCACGAGCCTTTTTTAATGTCATGCCTATTTCGAATGGCACAAGTTTTGCTAGCTTATCAACAAAATTATATGGTAAATCTAACACCCTCCCAACATCCCGTATTACTGCCTTTGCTGCCATTGTTCCAAAAGTAACGATCTGTGAAACACTATCATTACCATATTTCTGTTTCACATATTCTATTACACGCTCCCGCCCATCCTGGCAAAAATCAATATCAAAATCAGGCATCGATACTCGCTCTGGATTAAGGAATCTTTCGAATAACAAATCGTAACGTAAGGGATCAAGATCAGTAATACCAAGAGAAAAAGCAACAAGCGATCCGGCACCTGACCCTCTTCCCGGCCCCACAGGGACAGCATGCTGCTTGGCCCAGTTGATAAAATCAGAAACAATTAAAAAATATCCAGCAAAGCCCATTTGTACAATAGTAGTAATCTCAAAATCTAAACGTGCACGATATATGGCCATCTTCCTATCTCGAGTATTGCGGTCAGGAAATAGCAATTTCATTCTATTAGCCAAGCCCTCTGAAGCCTGGTTATGCAGATATTTTTCGAGACTTTCATCATTTGGTGTAGGAAATAATGGTAGGCGATTCACCCCTAGCTCCAATGATTGATTACAGCGCTTAGCTATTTCTACACTATTAGCCAAAGCTACCGGAACATCTGAAAATAATATTTCCATTTCAGCCTGAGTTTTAAAATATTGTTGCTTTGTGAATCTTTTGACTCGTCTAGAATCACCTAATATATGGCCTTCAGCAATACAAACTCTCGCCTCATGTGCTGTATATTCATCAGGAGATAAAAATTGTATCGGGTGCGTAGCCACTACCGGTAAACTTAAATCTGAAGATAATACTAGAGAATTTTGTAAAACTATTTCTTCATTATCACGCCCTATCCGCTGTATCTCTATATAAAAATGGCCAGGAAATAAATCTGACCATTCTTTAGCAAGTATTTTTGCCCGATCAAAATTATCCTGCATAAGAGCCATATTTATTTCACCTAGACTAGCCCCAGATAAAGCAATCAGTCCTTTAGTCCCAAGTTCATTTTTATTTAACCAGGCTTTTTTAATCTCTGCTTGTCCCTGATATTGATTCTCTCGATAAGCACGTGATAGCAAACGACATAACAATAAATATCCTGAATAAGACTTACACAATAATAAAATACGTGAAGGCTTGTCACGCTCATTTTCATTTGTAATCCATACTTCACAGCCAATGATAGGCTTTACACCTTTACTACGAGTGCGCTCATAAAACTTTATCATGCCAAATAAATTAGATAGATCAGTCAGCGCAAGCGCGGGCATATTATCAGCAACAGCTTTCTCTACAGCTTCATTAATACGTACAATTCCATCAGAGATAGAATACTCAGTGTGCATGCGTAAATGAATAAATGTAGGATCTCTAAGCATAATGTTAGAATAATGGAGGGCTTTTGAAATTCCCAAATTTAAATAATTATTTATATATTTATTATTAATATCTAAACTAAATCTTATCCTAATTCTAATTCTACACCATGTTTAAATCACCTGAATTATTACTACCTGCCGGCTCCCTAGAAAAAATGCGAGCTGCATATTCTTTTGGTGCGGATGCAGTTTATGCAGGCCAACCACGCTATTCAATGCGTGCTCGCAATAACGAATTTGGTCTGGAACAATTATGCACCGGCATATCTGAAGCACATAGCATAGGAAAAAAATTCTTTGTTGCAAGCAATATAGCGCCCCATAATGCAAAAATAAAAACTTACATGAATGATATGAGTCCTATTATTGAGCTTAAACCTGATGCACTCATAATGTCTGATCCTGGCCTTATTATGATGGTAAGGGAAAAATGGCCTGAAATGCCAATTCATCTTTCTGTACAAGCAAATACAGTAAATTATTCTGGAGTGAAGTTTTGGCATAAACAAGGACTAACTCGAGTAATTTTATCTCGTGAATTATCACTGGATGAAATAGAACAAATTAGGCAGCTATGCCCAGAGATAGAGCTTGAGGTATTTGTGCACGGTTCACTATGTATTGCTTATTCAGGTCGTTGCTTATTATCTGGGTATTTCAATCATCGTGACCCCAATCAAGGAACATGTACTAATTCCTGTCGTTGGGATTATAAAGTTAAGTCAGCTGAAGAAAATGCAAGTGGTGATATTGAAGAAACCGAGAGAATTGATTTTGATTTTCAAAAACAAATGGCCCAACCAGCATTAAGTGATCGCAGTAGCATGACCCGTCACCCAGCAGCAGAAAAAGTCTATCTAATAGAAGAAAAAAAGCGACCTGGTGAGCTCATGCCAATTATGGAAGATGAACATGGCACTTATATTATGAATTCTAAAGACTTGCGAGCTGTAGAGCACATTGAAAGGCTTACCAAAATTGGTATAGATTCTCTAAAAATAGAAGGACGCACTAAATCACTTTATTATATTGCTCGTACAGCACAAGTTTATCGTAAGGCAATAGATGATGCTGTGTCAGGCCGACCCATGGATCCATCTTTATTAGGTGAATTAGAAGGGCTTGCTAACCGAGGCTATTCTGATGGATTCTATCAGCGACATCATACCAGTGAAACTCAGAATTATTTACAAAGCCATTCAAAATCAAATCGTAGCCAATACGTAGGAGATGTTACTAGCTTCGACGTATCTAGTGGAATGGCTGAAATATTAGTGAAAAATCGTTTCAAAATTGGTGATAAACTAGAAATAATTCACCCCTCTGGCAATAGTATTATTAAACTTACTTATATGCAGAATCTTAAAGGTGATCCAGTAAATATTGCTCCAGGCAGTGGATATAAGGTCAAGATTCCTATGACAGGCAATTTTGAGAAAGCTTTAGTAGCAAGATTCCTTTAAATATTAAATAATTCAATCTCAATAAAATTTTAATTGATCATTTAATTCAATTACATTCCTTATTAAAAAACCTAACTGCCCTTTTAGGTAGCCAAATAAACTGACCTGGAAATGGAGAACTTAAGAAGCCCACATGCCCACCTTGTGTAGGAAATTCCAACAAAACTGTACATGAAACATCAGTTTGTTTAGGTAAGACAGATGAAGGCATGAATGGATCATTACGAGCATTTATAACTAGTGTTGGCACTTGAATATACTTTAACCAAGGCTTACAACTAGATAAAATCCAATATTCTTCAGTATTAGAAAAACCATGCAACGGTGCAGTTACTAAGTTATCAAATTGATATAAAGTTGAGCACTTTTCTATTGCTGTAGCATCAAGAAGCCCTGGAAATTGTTCTATTTTTTTAATAATTTTTTTCTTTAATGTACTAAGGAAATGCTGCGTATAGAGCCTATTAAATCCAGAATCTAAAGCTTGTCCAGCTGCTACTAAATCTAATGGAACAGAAATTGCTACAGCACCATCAATCACATCACATGCTTTACTGCCCTGCTCTCCAAGCCATTTTAATAAAGCATTACCACCAAGAGATATGCCAATTACATAAAGCTTCTTATTTGAGCTAAAAAGATGATTTCTTCCTCTAATTTTATGGACTATTCTATCAATTTCCTCTGAATCACCAGCATGATATGCGCGTGGTAATCGATTGGGAATTCCAGAACAGCCACGAAAATGTACGACAGCACCTCGCCAGCCTAATTCCTGTAGCAATCTCATCATACCTCTAGCATAATGGCTCGATGATCCCCCTTCTAGACCATGAAACATTATAACTAATGGTTTAGTATTATTTGAGTGGTCTAACCAATCAACATCTATAAAATCACCATCATCTAATTCTAGACGCTCACGTCGATAAGTTAAAATAATTGATGAATGAAAAAAAAATGGATAGATGGTTTGTACATTTCCTCCAGGCAGCCACGCAGGTGCAACATACGGGTTATATGATAGGTCTATCTTCAAAATATAATTTTTATTGCCAGAATATTAGCTTTAATTAATCAAACTAGTAACCCAATAGATATCTCCTTTCATCTATAGGTATCTATAATGAATTTGCAGATTATACGTACAACACTATAAAAGACAAAAAGTTGTCACGAAGACTTGGAAAGTGTAATATTGTAATGAAATAAGAGTACAGATAAAATACTTATTTAACCAAATACTTACTACCTCTAATCGCATTTATATTGTTAATAACTTATTATTTTGACTTCTACATTTGATTTTATTCGCCAAACTCTCATCGAAAAATTTGAAGTCGATGCTGAACTTATCTCACATGAAGCAACCTTAGAGACCTTAGGTCTTGACTCACTAACAATGGTAGAGTTGCTTTTTGAAGTATCAGAAAAATATGATATTGAGATACCTACTGACAAGCTAGATTTTACTACTCTTGGCGAAGCGATTGCTCTCATAGATGAGGCGCTTCAAGCTAAAGGTAGTTAACAGTATTAAAAGTGAGACACAACCGCGTCTTTGTTACTGGTATTGGACTCGTTTCTCCACATGGAAATGATCCAGATCAAGTCTTTGATAAAATTTATCAGGGTAAATCCGCGATAAAAATGACCCGTTCTGGGACACCTGAATTTGGAAGTAATATATTACTAGCAAGAACCGAATTTGATCCTTCAGGGATAATATCTAAACCACACCAGATATTTATGGACCGCGTTTCACAAATGGCAGTTGTTGCTGCACAGCAAGCCCTTGAAAAGGCTGGGTTATTATCAGAAGACGCTGATCTTTCATCAACTGGTGTATATACTGGCTGCGCTCTTGGTGGCGCACAATCAATGCAAGATGCTTACAAAAGATATTTCAACAAAACTCGAACTGCAAGACCAACCACCGTACCTTTAATTATGCCAAATGCTCCTGCAGGTCATATTTCAATGCGTCATAAATTACATGGCCCTTCACAGAATTACTCAATTGCATGCTCTTCATCATCAACTGCTATTGGAGAAGCATTTCGTGCTATTCGTGATGGTTATCAGGAACGAGTGATTACAGGTGGAACTGAAGCAATGTTAAATGATGGAACCATATGTAGTTGGGAAGGAATGCCTGTCCTAGCTAGAGAGCATCCAGAAGGTGCCCACGCTTCCTGCCGGCCATTCTCTAAAGATAGAACTGGACTCGTTCTTGGTGAAGGAGCTGCAATGCTTATTCTAGAATCTGAGAATCTTGTAAATAAAAGAAATATCCAACCACTTGCTGAAATTGTTGGGTATGGGTCCTCTAGTGATGCACATAATCTAACGCAACCTGATGCTGAAGGGCAAATTAAAGCTATGCGTATAGCTATTGAAGATGCAGGGATAGATTCATCAGAAATTGGATACATTAACGCGCATGCAACTGGAACTGGTGCTGGTGATAAAGTAGAAATTGAAGCAATTAAATCACTTTTCTCACATCATGCAAAACGTATTGCAGTAAGCTCAACTAAATCTATGCATGGGCACTTACTTGGAGCAGCAGGGGCGCTTGAATTTGCGGTAACAGTAATGGCGCTTAAGAACAAACAAATCCCGCCTACAGCACACCTTACTAAACCAGACCCAGATTGTGACCTTGATTGCGTACCATGCATTGGACGCCCTTCGTCAGAACTTAATTATGCACTATGTAATTCATTTGCATTTGGTGGCTCAAATGCAGTTTTAATTGCTAAGCACGTATAATATAGTAAAAAATATTTAATAATTATATTTCTAATTTCCTCCATAAAATTCTAAAAATAAGATTATGTATAAAATATTATTTCTATTAATGTTTGTTTTTGCAAGTCCTAATGTGATAGCTGAATGGACAGCTATTCAATGGAGTCATGAAGATGGCGGATTAACTCTATATGTTGATTACACCACAATTAGAAAGGAAGGAGACAAAGTCAGAATGCTAAGCTTAGTTGATTTTGAGGTTGTTGATAATAAAGAAATAGATCTTTTCTCTTCAAGAGCCCAAAATGAATACGATTGTAAAACAAAGAAAATAAGGCAACTTTTCTATGCATTATATAGCGGTAGTATGGGAAAAGGTAAAATGGAACATTCGAATAGCGAATATCTAAAATGGTTAACAATTAAACCTGGTAGTATGGAGGAAGCTATGTGGGTAGCTGCCTGTGGGGGAAAAACATAAAAATTTTAAGTATTTTAACTCTATGAATTGCAACTAAATAGCTTAATTTCTATAATAAGTATTTATAAAAATATCATTAGCAAATAGAAATGAACCAATGCCAATTAGCCCTACCAGAGAAATCAAAAAAACTGTAGGAATTAATAAATGAAGATATTAAATATTCTAGCATTTAGCATAATGATAATAACCAATGCTCATGCTGGTGGAGTATATGGGACACTATACAATGAATCAGACTTGGTATCTTCAGAAGGAACCTTCGAAGATGAGAGAGATGCAAAAAAAGCTAAAGCTAAGAAAGACAAAGATCGCCGCGCTGAGAGAGATTATGAGAGATGGGTAATGGAGGAAGAATTTAACGAGGCTCGACGTAGGGGACGCAGATAATTAATACAAAATACATTAATTATTTTAATAACAAAAATTTTCTACTCTAATTAATGATTTCTAATAAAGAGGCTCTTAGACGATTATGTGCAGGAAATGGTCGATTTGTATCTGATTCTTCTATTTTCAACAATGCATTTTCACATAAAAGCCGCTGTCATTCCCTCACAGAGAATCAAAATCCATTTGCTATAATTTTAGGCTGTTCAGATTCTAGAGTACCAGCAGAAATTATTTTTGATCAGGGACTCGGTGATCTTTTTGTTATAAGAGTTGCTGGAAATATTGTTGCTCCTTCCCAAATTGGAAGTATTGAGTTTGCGGTAGAAAGGTTTGACACGAAGCTAGTTGTAATTATGGGGCATTCAAGATGCGGCGCTATACAAGCTACAATTGATGAGCTTAAGTCTCCAAAAAGTCAATCAAATAATTTTTATTCTATCGTTGATCATATTCGCCCATCTTTAACACCATTACTACAAATTGATCAGAATCAAGATTTACTTTTACAACAAGCTGTTCGTGCAAATATACGCTCATCAGTACACCAACTTAAGCATAGCTCAAAAATTTTAGAGAAATTAGTAAAGAAAAAGAAACTTCTTATCATTGGAGCAGAGTATTCATTAGATACCGGGATTGTAACTTTTTTTGATAAATAACTGTATAGAAATTAACTTAGTATATTTAATTAAAGTCTCGTTACAAACTAATAAATTACTGCTAAACGATATTATTCAAAACATCTTCTCTATTATATACCGGTTAATTCATTATTTTCTGGTGATAACTAGAGTAAAATCAAATGCTATTGAATCTATATCCACACTAAGTTCTAACGAGATATTCTTTTCTCTACCGACTCTAACCCTGATGGGTCATACCTTAAAGTATAGCCTAATCCAAAAGCTGAAAGGATAGGTAAGTTTTCAGTAGGGGTAATTATCAACTTGATACTCTCAAGCTTCTTACCTGCCCCCCTCTTATAAAATACTTCACAAACCACCTCTTGTGCCAAAAACGTATAGGAAAGAGGTAAATTGATTTCTTCAACTTCTATATTCCCAGAAAAGCTTTTCTCAAACAATCCTTGAGCTGTTTCTTTAATACTATCCTTATTTATAAAGTGCATCCAGACACCTTGTACACAAATAATTACTATAAAGATAGACAAAATCTGTTTCATATTATCTCCACATTAAAACCATAACATTACAATACACCTACCACAGTTAATAGAGGTAACTAGATTTAATAATGAATAACTATTAATTTTCCATATTTCTAGCACATTACACCAAAAAATAAGAGCTTCTGATTACATTAGGATGTAAGAAGTAAAACTACAAACAGAAATTTATAATTCTTTTTTTTCTATTGAGTCTAAAAGGAATAGAGTCTATTAGATAGCCAATTGAGTTCTAAACATGAACGTATTCAACCCATCTGGCTTCCCACCATTTGAACTCTTGGTTAATGGGGAATTATTAATTTCAAGGATTCTATCGTAACCAAACATTAGGCGAACATTCTCATTTACATACCAGTTAAGAGCGAAACTAAAGTTTTTCATGGAGCCACCTTTATATGCCCCGTCATTCATGTTTATTCCCCCAACACGTGCGGCTATTTCCCATGCCCCAAACCCACCATTAGCTAGACTAAACGTATTCTTTGGTTTTAATCTTTTAAATACGCCGTTCTTATAAGTACGTGATTCACCCGTTAGAGTGAGAGCTGCCTCTCCATACCAACCATGAAAAGCAAGAGAACTCATCCCATTATTTCTATCTATCCAAGACTGAGTAAATTCACCGCCTAAGCTCACTGGCCCATATACACCATTAGCTTCCAGACCAAGCATTTTTAGATTCTTAATAGTGGTGATAGTACCGGTATCAATAGGGTATAAATTGCTCATTTGAGTTGTTTCATATTTATATCGAATCCCACCTCGATTCGAATTAATAGCTGACTGACTGGTCTCCCGATAATTTCCAGCGATACCCAAATGAATTAGCTTCTGTATCCCATTATCATTATTCAGTATAGGGTTAAATGTCGCCCGTCCATTCACACCCCATCCCTCATCCTTACTAGAATTATTTGGAGAAATAGACTCTCCATATACACCAGTTTGTGCACCCCATTTCTTTCCATAAGCTGCTATATTTAATCCAATTGCACGATCTACAACTGGAGCATTAAGTATATTCATCAAGGATCTTTCAGTGTACATATAATCATTTGAGCTTTCTTGTAACTCCCGACTGAAAGCTTGTTTTTGATGACCAACAGTAATCCTAGTTTCTATATCCTCAAAAATATCTAAACCCGTATAAGAAAGCTTGAAATCTTTGATACCAATCTTATTATCAGCAAAATCAATATCCGATTTAAATTTCCATACGTTATACAATGTACTCATAAATGCTAACCGTGCTCGACGCATTTCTGTGCCATTATTTGCTTGGGCAGGTGATCCATTTTCTGAGAAGTTGTCATTATTACTTACTGAAGCATCCGCGTGCATTCGCCCGCCTATCTTAAATTTAAAGCTGCCATCTGCAGACTGCGCCCGTAGTCCTTTTTGGTCTAAGATGATTTTTGTTTTGCTTGATTCTTTTATTTTCCCCTCTAATTTTTCAACTTTACTAAGAAGCCGTAAGTTACCTTTACGGCGCTTAACTTTAATACCTTTATACTTCTGAATTTCTTTTTCAAGTAAATCTATTTTTTTTGCAAGATATTCAGTTTCTGCTTTAATTTTTAATGCTAAATCTTTATCTCCTTTATGCAGAACAGTAAATTTGTTTGTTTTATCTAATTGATTTTTATTATTTTCTATCTCTCTTATCCTTCTTCTGTTTTTAATTAAAACTGCATGACTTTTTGCTTTAATTGGTTTGTCTTCAACTCGTTCAAATGTTCCGAGTCGTTCTCGACTTGGACCATCTTCTGTATATATTTGTTTAGTCTTTATATCAACAAAGAGCTCAATTGCATGAGATGATGGTGCCAGGATCAATACAACAAGCATGAGGAATATGTGGTTAAAATTAATTTTCACAGCTAATCTCCATATTACATAAATTTTTTGGTTCTGCTGAATTAGGAAAATATGAAATAATATTAATTAAATTTAATTACAGTTATCTCTATCAATCAGATAATAAGATACAAATATCTTTTAAAGATTTATAGAGCATATATTGTTACTTTCAAAAAATGGGAAAAAATTAATAAACTCAAATAGTCTGAAAATCATAACTATATTTACCAGACTATAGAATTCAATAAGGAATTATGGGTCTGTAGTAGTAAGGTATGAAAAGTCCTTGCACAGGTAGATATTGATGATATCTACCTGTAAGGGTTAAGCGGTTTATCCTTCAGGTACTTCAGGGCAGGTATGCGTCGTTCCATCAGTTGAGTCTTTTACTTTGTCACCTGGTTCTTTATCTAGACAAGCAATTCTATTTAGAATGTTTTGAGCAGTTTCTCCCTTTAAAGCTCTTTCTGCAGTAGAGCTGGCATCAATATCAAGATTATCATCTTCACCACCACCGGAACTTGTAGCTGCCATAACTGGCCCATTAACCATAAATACTACAGCAGCAGCAATAGTGATCAATAATTTATTCATCCTTCTTTCTCCTCTTCTGATTTATATCCTTTTTATATCATTTTCAAATCTAATTCGAAGTAAATATAATTATATTCTCCTATACTAGGACTCTATACAATCATATACCTTAACAATACCAATTACGATGATATAAATCAATTTATTTTAATTTACTTAGATTTAGTTAGAGTTAGTTATATATTTACGGTAAAATTAACCACATGAGCAAATTAAATATTTCTTCTATTCCTGTTATTTTTATAGTAATAACTCTTTCTGGTTGCGGGATACAAAGTATACCAACAGCTCTTAACAATGTTGAAGCTGCATGGTCAGAGGTATTGAATCAATATAAAAGGCGGTCTGATTTAATTCCGAACCTTGTTAATATAGTTAAAGGTTATGCTTCTCATGAAAAAGAAACCCTACAGGCAGTAGTAGAAGCTAGAGCAAAAGCAACCCAGACAAAAATAAATACTGATCAGTTAACGCCTGAATTAATGAGTCAATTTTCACAAGCTCAAGCTGGGCTGGGATCGGCTCTTTCTCGTCTTATGGTGGTAGTCGAGCGTTACCCTGAGTTAAAGGCTAATACAAATTTTCGCGATCTTCAGGTGCAACTTGAAGGGACAGAAAACAGGATCACCGTAGCTAGGAATAGATATATTCAATCAATAAATGCTTTTAATAATTTAGTCACAGTACCGCCTACATCTTGGTACAATGCTATATTCCTTCAGCATGATAAAAAACCACAGTTTAGTCTTGAAAATGAAGATAAGGTTAAGCGGGCTCCTGAAATAGAGTTTTGATGAGCTTAAGATTACTAATCTCTTTAATCATTCTAAGTTTTGTGTGTGTGGCTCCTGTATATTCTCTTGATGTTCCTCGCCATACTGGCCCTGTAGTTGATCTTGCAGGTGTGTTTACTAAATCTGAGAGTGCACAAATATCATCCAGTTTAATGCAGTTTAAAACGAAATATGGGCCCCAAATTCAAGTAGTTACTATACCTAATCTCCAAGATGAGACAATAGAGAGTTTCTCAATCAAGATTGTAGATAAATGGAAACTTGGCTCTAAAGATAAAGATAATGGGGTACTACTACTTATAGCAACTCAAGATCGTAAAGTCCGCATTGAAGTTGGTCAGGGTCTTGAAGGTGATTTGCCTGATGCATTAGCTGGAAAAATTATCCGAGCGGGGATTATTCCATTTTTTAGGAAAGGGCAGATTAATGCTGGTGTAATGACTGGCTTAGGAATGATTGCTGAAAGTATTGGTGGGAAGCTTGAGAATATAGTGTCCACTCAGATTTCAAGACATACTCAATCAAGAAATGCAGATTTAGGGTACTTATTGTTTCTTGCTTTTTTTCTATTCGGGCCAACGATTCTTGGCAGAAGTCATGGAAGGGGTAGAGGTAGTATAGGATCTTCTATTCTTAGTGGGTTACTTTTGGGTAGTATGCTAAGTAGTGGACGTGGAGGCTTTAGTGGCGGCTTTGGTAGTGGATTTAGCGGTGGTTTTGGTGGGGGAGGTGGTGGATTTTCTGGTGGCGGAGCAAGTGGAGGGTGGTAATTGAAACATTTTAATCAATCAGATCTTGATCAGATTTCAAAAGCAGTTCTTGATGCTGAGAAACAGACTACCGGTGAAATTGTACCAATGATTGTTACTCAGAGTGATGATTACCCAGGTGCTCGTTGGCGACTCGCTATAACAGTATCATTATTATTTGGGTTTCTTATTTATTACTGCATTAATTATTCTGATCCAGTTTGGATCCTTTGGGCACAAATCCCAGGTCTTTATATTGGATATTGGCTAGGGGTATTTGGTTTTATCCTTAGGCCTTTTCTTTCTGGTTCCAAAATTGAGGAAGAAGTACACCAACGAGCATTACAGGCCTTCTTCTCTCACAATATCCATTTAACAAACGAGCGGACAGGTATACTTATTATGGTTTCTCTTCTTGAACATCGAGTTGAAATACTTGCCGATACTGGAATTAATGCAAAGGTATCTAAAGATACATGGAATAATATATTAACGGATATGGTTAATAAGATTAAATCAAATGAGCTTACTGAAGGTATTTGTATAGCTGTTAAGGAGTGCGGTGTGATTTTAACAAAAGAATTCCCAGGGACTCATGAAAATCCAAATGAAATTAAAAATAAGATTATTATAGAATAGGAGTTATATTTTATTTTAATAAATGGCTATCTTTAGGTAATTGTTTTGAGTACCACAATGCAAGTTTATGTCGTAGTGCTTTTTCAGACACCTGATCTTCAGGCAAGGGTTGTATAATTTTGTCGTAAACTAAGAATCTGTAGACATATAAAAGTTTCTCGCTCGCTGAGTCGGTTGCTTCAAATTTAACTACTCCTCGATCTTCAGCATATTTTATTCCTGTAATTAGCGCTTCCTTAAAAATTGCATTCTCATTTTTTAATTTTTTCATAATAATATGGACAAATAGTTTATTAATTCTAGTTTTAATTATTTTACTAGACTTGCTAATTAGTAATTAGTAAAGCTATATATTAATTTATGCTAAAAGGATCCGCATCTCAACAGTATAGATAATCATTTAGCAACTTTCCCTATTTAATAGAATTATTGAGAGTTATCTAGAGAAGGCAATATCATATCTATATGCTTATTTTTAAAGGTTAAATTCTAATATTCTTTGATACGAATTTTATGTTAAATTATTTAGCTGCTATTTTATATTTTTTAGTAGTTTAAAATAATTAAGAATAATAGGTTATTTATAATTGATAATGAAAAAATTTTTGGTACTTAGAAATAGGGCAATTTAAATTCTTCAGGAGAGACTACTATGGTTAATAGGCAATCTGTAACCTTCACTATTATTATAACTAGTATTTTTTTAACCTATACAGCGGTATATGCATCTGAACTAAATAAATTTAATAAGAGTAATGAATTTATAGTAATGCAATCCAAACAATATGATGAGCAAAAAGATTATACTGCTACACCTTATAAGGATAGTTCCTGTAATCATAAAAAAAGAGCCCATAAAAAACATGGTAACAAGAAGAGAAATAGGGGCAAGCATAGTTATGCTCACATAGTTGCTATGCATGCTGACGAATTGAGTCTTTCTGATGCTCAGCTTGGAAGACTTATTAGGCTTCATAAGAAACACTCACAAGAATATAAAAAAATTAAGAAAAAGATGTATAAAAACATGAAGAATTTAAATTATTCAGGTATGAGTCTTGGAACTGATGATTCTTTTTTACAGAAATTAGGTGATGAACATTTAGATATATTCAATTCTTTACTTGAGCAGCATATTAGAAATCGTAGGGTTGTTAACACCATTCTAACTGATGAGCAAAAAAATAAGCTTAATGGTATGAAAATAGATAATGGTAATCAGAGCTGTTTGCACAGTAGCGCATAGCCAATATAATGATTTTTAAATAGATTTGCCTAGAATAATGTTAAATATTTATGGTGAGTCACTCGCGTTATTAGTTTCCTTTGGTAAAGCTTTAGGGAGACTCTGAGTGGTTTTAATTTGGTCACGTCCAGCAGATTTAGCAAGATATAATGCTTTATCTGCTCGTTGAAGCCACTCTTCCTTAGTTTCGTTAGGGTCACATTCAGCCACACCAAAACTCAATGTGATCGAGCCTACTTCTTCGAATTTAACAGAAGAAATCTTTTCTCTCACCCTCTCTGCTAGCTTTAATACAGTTTCTGCTGTTGTATTTGGGCACAGAATAATAAATTCTTCTCCGCCCCATCGTGTAAGAGAATCAGTTGCGCGCAAGGTGGAGAGAATTGCGCTAGATAAATCAATAAGTACTCTATCTCCAATTGAATGGCCATAAAGATCATTTATCTTTTTAAAGTGGTCTATATCTAGAATCATCAAGCTTAAGCGTTGACCATATCTTCTTAGACGATCTATTTCAAATTCCACAGTATCCTCAAAACGCCTTCGATTCCATGCGCCTGTAAGTTTGTCAGTACTTGCTAGTTGATCTAGTTCAGCAATTATAATTCTTAATTTTTCTTGCATCGCAGCAAGCCCACTTAGAACCTGGCCAATTTCATCCTTGCTTGGGGCTAAAATATTCTCATCCATATTACCCTCAGCAATTTGTTTGAAGTGAGCGACTGCTTTATTTAGTGGCAGAACAATTGAGCGTATTAGAAGTATTGCTGCAGTAAAAGAAATCAGTATACCTAATACTGTCAATAATATTAGAGAATTGCGAATAAGAGTAAAATATTTTGTGGCTTCCTGATATTCATCTTTTTGAATTTGATTTATTACTTGCAATAAATCACTAGCCTGTAGGGTAGCAATTTTGAAATAAGGGTTAATTTTACTCACAAATATTGTATTAGCTGCTTGGAAATCTTTAGATTCTATAGCATCTATAGCTGGTATTAATCCCTCATTTATATATTGTATGTGCGTATCACTAAATAAATCTGTTTTATTCTGTTCTTCTTTGGTTAAATTTCTTTCATTATATTTGTTTAGGAGGCTATTAGATTCATCAATATTGTCAACTATAGAAGCGATATGTGCGCTTAATAGTTTCTTATTATTCTGAGTTTTTAAATAATCATTTTTTAGGCTTTGCTGTAGACAAAATGTCATATGTCCCCAGCTATCATTCATTAGAAATATGATACGACTAATTATTTTGACTGGTTTATAGCTTTCTTTATAGGACGTTTCTAATGAACTGTTTGCTACTGTAATTACATTAATTCCTATAGCTCCACCAATAAATATTAGTGCAGCTAAAGTACTCATAATTATCCAGAGACGTTTTTTTATACTGGAGTTTTTAAGGAGATATATTAATGATTCCACTGATTATTCCTTAATAGTTCGTATTATAATAAAGAGAATAAAAACCTTATATATTAAAATTCGCTATCATTATGAACTAGCTTATGATGACCTGTGAGTTGAAGTTAGTAAAGGTGAGAGATATCAATTACGAACCTTTCATTTTTAAAATGGTAAAATTCTGCTTGTTATTTTAACTAAATTCAAATTTCTTACGAACTAATTTAGATAAAGAAGATATATGAATCTATATTTTATTATCTGGAGTTTTAGAGGCTGCTGTGTTTAAGCTCATTTTTGCCTTATTAGGATTCTATTTATTTGGATTCTTTGGGTCATTAATTGGCTATTTTCTTGGTGGTATAGTCGATAGATCTAGGGCTTATGGTATTGGGGGTATCAATCCTCTTAGTAGCGGTAGCCGTCAGAAAATATTTCTTAAGACAGTTTTTGTTTTATTAGGAAAATTAGCGAAGGCAGATGGACACATATCAAAAGAAGAGATAGCGCATGTTGAGCAAATTTTTCAAAAACTCGGTATGTCTGCAGAGCATAAGCAAAATGCAATTACTCAGTTTAAACAGGGGGCTGAAAAAGACTTTGATATTGACCCGATTTTAGAAGAGTTTATAGAGGTTTGTGGAAGAACTCATCAATTGAGGCAGATGTTACTTGTCTACCTCATTGTGATGGCGTTATCTGATGGTACTATTAAATCGTCTGAGGAACGTTTATTAATCAATATCGCATATCAACTAGGATATGATGAAATTGCATTTAGGCAGCTCTTGGATATGGTTCTTAATCAGTCGCATTTTGCAGGAGGCGGCCAGGCTGTTTCTGCCACAGCTATTGAAGATGCTTACAAGGCACTAGGTGTAAATAAAAATATGACTGATAAGGAAATTAAACATGCATACCGTAAGTTAATGAGCCAATACCATCCAGATAAGCTGATGGGGCAGGGCCTACCAGAAGATATGATAGCAGTAGCTACTGAGCAGGCAAAAGAAGTACAGGTGGCATATGATTTAATTATGAAGAGTCGTGAGAAATAAGTTTAAATGTTTCGTATACGGATACATATATTCAATTATTAAATTTATTTACAGTTGCCAGAATTTTTTCTTCCTATATGTATTTAATCTATCCTTGTTATATAGGCTTATAGAAGTTATAGAGCCCAATTAATATCAGCCTCGTATCCACATTTTTAAGAACTTTAGAAGTCTTTTTTTAATCTTATCTCCTTTTAATTTTATGTTTTCTAAATTAATTGGTTCTTTACTAAAAGAGATCGGCCAAATCAAAATAAAAAGAATATATGCTAAAGCAGTAAAAAATATACTAGATAGAAATTCTAAAGTAGATAAATTTTCAAAGGATATAGTTGAGGTAGATATTTCACGCGCAATGGTAGTTAAATAGAGAACTAATAATAGGATAGCAGCACCAGCTATAATTCTTAGACTACGTTTTAGAAATATTTTTATCCAATTTTGCAATTTATTTTCCTATGAAAATTATTTTGAACAACTTCTATTATATTTTACATAGTATTCTTTAATTCTTATAGAATTCTAATTATTAATATTATAATTTAGAGTTATATAGCTGATAAAATAATTATTTTTTATATTAATTAATATTAAAAAATATTTACATAAAAAATAAGGGAGAACATTGTGGAATGGATTTATATTTGGATTATATTGTGGCTAGCTTGTATTATTGGCGCAACTATTATCGGGTCACGTAAAAAAATGGCAGTTAGTGCCTGTTTTTTTGGACTAATCTTTGGGCCACTTGGGGTTATTCTAGTATTTATTAGCAAAGGAAAGAAAATTGCTTGTCCATTTTGTAAGAAATTAAATTATATAACTTCTCTAGCTTGTATACATTGCAATAAAAAATTAACTGACCAATAAACAATTATAGGGTGTATAGAATATTAGAAATTGTAAAATATTAATTTCTTAGAGGATCATTTGGAAATTATAAAGGTTGATATATTCTTAAGCTTATAGAGTGAATGAGTTTAATATTTTCGGGTTTATTTTTGCTCAGATATAGATGCCTTTTGGCCAACTCCACTAGGGTTATCTAAAACAGTATTATTAGTTGACTCTAGGGGTAATGGCTTGGTAGGTGTTACACCTAATTTTTCCAGTTCCTCTGCCTGCCCTATAAGACTCCCTTGTCCATCCCTAAGCTTATTTAAGGCATCTTTATATGATTTTTGTGATTTATCTATATTTGTTCCTAGCTTAATAATGTCATTTGCAAATCCAGATAATTTATCGAGAAATAGAGTCCCACGTTTAGCAATTGCTTCATAATTATTTTTTTGCTTTTCTAGTCTCCAAAGATTTGCAATAATACGAAGTACAAATAGCACTGTATTAGGGCTGGCAATTAGAATATTTTTATTAAATGACCTTAGGCATAAATCATTTTCGCTTGAGTTTGCAAGCATAAAGGCCGATTCATTGGGAATAAACATTACAACAAAATCTAAAGACTGCACTCCATAAAGTTGATGATAGTTTTTTTCAGATAGTTCCTTGATATGAGAGTGTATGGACTTCAGATGCTTTTTTAGAGCATTACTGCTTTCAATTTCATTATCTGAGTTGGTATATTTAAGATATGCAGTAAGTGACATTTTTGAATCAATAATTACATGCTGGTTTCCTGGGATGTTAATAATTACATCTGGCTGGGCTATAGTTCCATCTTCCCGTTTATGCCTTCCCTGTACATTATAATCATGGCCTTTACGTAAACCAGCATCTTCTAAGACATTTCCAAGAATAAACTCCCCAAAATCTCCTTGTACTTTAGACTGTCCTGAAAGTGCGTGGGTAAGATTATTAGCATCTGTAGATAACTTATTATTAAGCACCAGAAGTTGCTTTACTTGCTCTTTTAATTCTGTTCGCCCTATAGCCTCCTTATAATAAGCTTCATGTACTTTTCCTTCAAACTCAGAAATTTTTGTTCTTAGAGGGCCTATTATTTGATCAAGAGTATTTTTATTCTGATCGGTAAATTTCTTCGATTGCTCAGTTAAAACTTCATCAACTGAGATTTTAAATTGATTGGATAGTTGTTCTTCAGTTTCTTTTTTAAAGTCAAATTTTTCTTGAGTTTGTTTACGTTCTATGTCTAATGTTGTCTTTAGTTCTGTAATTTCAGTACTCAAATTTTGATTTTTAGTGGTTAACTGGCTCTGTAGGTCAGTTAATTTAATATGTTCCGTTGTTAATTTTTCTAAATCTTCTTTAGAAGAAGATAATTTTTCCTCAAGGATGGTAATCTTGGGACGCTGCAATAACCAGTAAATCAATACACCAAGACTAGATCCAATTAGCATCCCAATCAAAAGTGAAAAATTATCCATATAAATTAATTAAAATATTTTGGAAGAATGTTACTTGTTTAGTAGAAATAACATTTTAGGGTAAATAACGTATATCATAATGGCATATGGAGATTGAGCTTTCAACTTATTTTGAGCAACTTAAGAGCTTAAATAAAATATGCATTTAAGCATATCAGTAACTAAGTTGTATAATACTAATATGATAAAAGAATTTTATAAGAATTACTTATTCTAAGATTGATAGAAGATTATTGAACTATATTTAAAAATAATAATTTATGTATAAATACACCTATAATAAATTTATGTTCTATTTATGCTAGGGCTAGCCCTACATCATCGTTGGATAACATTTTGTTTAACTTTATTCATAGCAATATTTTTTTCCTTTCCATCATTTGCTTCTGAAAGGCTTACTCCGTTGAATTTGGATAAAACAGAAGTATCTTGGACGAAGTTATCATTTAAGGGGAAAGAGTTTTTTGCGAAATTAAATGCTGAAGTTAAATTAACATCCTCTTCAGAGCCTGAATTAAATACTGTTTTTATTCCTTCTTCAGAAGGCATTCCTATAGAGGCTCCAGGGTTAGGAGCGCTAGTCATTGATACTAGGATTTTGATAAAATCAATTATAGCTAATGTAGAACTACAAAAAATAGCTTGGTTTCACCCGGTCAATCTTTCAGCTATGCAATATGTGCGTCAGCGTATTGGATTTAAAGACTCAAATAAAGTTTATCGGTTTACAAATAAAGGTGTTTTTAGAGTAGCTAAACAACCAATTAATAAGAGTGAGGCTCTGCAATTACCGGAAGAATGGTCAGCTAGAAACGAACAGTTTTACCCGTATCCAATCGAGGTAGGGGGTTGCCCTAGTATAACTGTGCCTATGTCACTTATTTATTTAATTTCAGCTTCGAAAATGTCAAATTTTAATAAGCCAGTAACTGTATGTGTGTTTAACAAGAAAGAAACTGTTTATCTTGATATAAAAAAAGAGCCGGCTGAATCTGTTCAGCTGAATCATATTGAATTAAAAAGGGGAGAAGCAGTGCAGAAAAACATATTAATTTTAGCTGATGTTCTTTCATTAAAGGCGCGGTCAATTACTTCAGGTAAAGCAATTGATAACTTTACTCTAATTGGGCTTCAAGGGAATATTAAGGTTTATGTTGACCGTATGTCTAGAATACCAGTCCAATTAACAGGGGATTATAAAAGCTTTGGTCAAATACAACTAAATCTCTATAAAGTTATACATAATTAAAAAATGAAACCTTTATATAAAATAATATCTATAAATTTCTTTATCCTCGCCATAACAATTGTGCAAGCAGCTTCTGATCCAATAGTAGAGGCACAACAAGCTTACCTTCAGGGGGATTATACTAAAGCCGATAAACTAGTCCGGCCTCTAGCAGAAAAGGGTGACGTTATCGCTCAGTATAACCTAGGTGTTATGTATGCTAATAAAGAAGGTAAAATTTATGATGATAAAGAGGCCGCTAAATGGTTTCATTTGGCTGCAGAGCAGGGGGATTCTGATGCACAAGTTTGGCTTGGTGAGTCTTATGCTGCAGGACGAGGTGTCATATGGGATGTTCAGAAAGCTATAGATTGGTATCGTTTAGCTGGAAAGCAAGGGCATATAGTTGCACAAATAAGGCTTGGTTTAATGTTTGATGAGGGTCAAGGAGTTACACAAAACTATCAAGAGGCAATAAAGTGGTACCGTATGGCCGCAGAACAAAAAAATTTAGAATCTATATATAGATTAGGTGCAATGTATGATGAAGGTTTAGGCGTCACCCAAGATCATCATGAAGCAATAAGGTTCTATCAATTAGCAGCTAATTTAGGGTATGTAAACGCGCAATTCAAGCTTGCTGTTATGCTTGATCAAGGTGAAAATATTACTCAGAATTATCACCAAGCAAAAAAATATTATCATCTTGCTGCTGTGCAAGGCCATACTAATGCTCAAGCTAGTCTTGGCATGATGTATGGCCAAGGTCATGGTATACCTAAGGACAATGTTCGTGCTTATATGTGGCTAGATCTTGCTGCCTCAAATGGGAGCGAATTGGCAGAGCATGGTAGGAATTTACTAGCAAAGGATATGTCTTCTTTGCAAATAGAAGAATCAAAAAAACTGGCTCAAATTTGTAAGGATAGTGCTTATAAAGACTGTAACTAAGTTATATAGCTAGTTAGATATAATTTACCTTAATTTCTTCTGATACCTTTTAATGATATTTGCTCAGTTGGCAGGTGCCAAGTGTATTCATTCATCTTTTATAATTTAAATTTTACTAGCTAGATTAATTATTCTAACAGGGTATACTATATAATCTGCAGAACATTGTTTAATTTTTAGGAGAAAATTATGCAACTTAAGGGATCTGAGACCGAAACAAATTTAAAAGCGGCCTTTGCAGGGGAATCACAAGCCAATCGCCGCTATCTATATTTTGCAGCTAAGGCTGATGTAGAAGGTCAGAATGATGTAGCAGCAGTTTTCCGGTCTACTGCTGAAGGAGAGACAGGACATGCTCATGGGCATCTCGAATACTTAGAGTCTAGTGGAGATCCAGCGACTGGTTTACCTATTGGTTCCTCACGTGACAATCTTAAAGCTGCAATTGCTGGTGAAACTCATGAATATACTGATATGTATCCAGGGATGGCAAAATCTGCACGCACAGAAGGGTTTGATGAAATTGCTGATTGGTTTGAAACCTTAGCAAAAGCTGAGCGCTCGCATGCAAATCGTTTCCAGAAGGCATTAGATAGCTATTCAGAATAAATATAAATAGGCTAAATGTTTAGAGGATGGACTAATTAAAAGCTCTTTATAAGCTTTACTTAATTAATCCATCCGTCTATTTTCTGTTAATTTTTTAATGCACCCAAAATATATTCATGGCCACCTATGAAGGCAGTTTAGAGGCACCTAAGCGTCATTCTATAGATTGGAAAAATCCTGATTTTTATAATGAAGCAGAATTATTTAATGAAATGGATCGGGTTTTCGATATCTGTCATACATGCCGCCGCTGTGTCAATCTTTGTACAGCATTCCCAACTTTGTTTGATCTTATCGATGAAGGTACAACTGGCGAGTTAGATGGAGTAGATAAAAACAGATTATGGGGTGTAGTAGATCGCTGTTATCTCTGTGATATATGTTTTATGTCAAAATGCCCATATGTGCCACCGCACGAATGGAACATAGATTTTCCTCATTTAATGCTACGGGGAAAAGCAGTTAAGTATAAGAAAGGAAAAACTACTTTTAGAGATAAAATGCTATCTAGTACCGATATAATCGGAAAAATCGCTAGTATTCCGATAGTGGTAGAAGCAGTAAATGCCTCAATTAATGCACCAACCACAAGGAAATTAATTGATAATATATTCAATATTCACTCAGAACGAAAGCTCCCTGAATATACATCAAAAAAATTTCGCTCTACTACTAAGAATGATGAATCTTTTACAGTGAGAAATGGTAAAACTACATCAGGTAAAGTTGCTGTATATTCAACGTGTTATATAAATTACAATGAGCCCAATATTGGTCATGATCTTATTAAAATACTTAAGTTTAATGCGATCCCAACACGCTTAGTAGAAAAAGAGGCTTGCTGTGGTATGCCCAAACTAGAATTAGGTGATTTGCAGGCTGTAGAAAGATTTAAAAATATTAATATTCCTAATCTTATAAAACTTGTAGAAGAAGATTACGCTATTATTGTTTCAGTTCCTTCTTGTGCATTTATGTTGAAGCAAGAACTACCACTAATGTTTCCAAATGATAAAGATATAAAAAAAGTAGCAGGAGCTATATTCGACCCTTTCGAATACCTAATGTTACGCAATAAAGATGGCTTGTTAAATACTGATTTCAAAGAAAAATTAGGGAATATATCCTATCATATTCCCTGCCACTTGCGTGTTCAAAATATTGGAAAAAAAACAAAGGACCTCCTAGAGATAATCCCAGGAACAAAAGTAAATTTAGTAGAGCGCTGTTCCGGACATGATGGAACTTGGGGAATCAAAAGTGAATTTTTTAATGATTCTATGAAGATTGGAAAACCTGTCTTTAAACAAATGTCATCATTTGATCCTGATTATATAAGCTCTGATTGCGCGATTGCAGGGCGACATATATATCAAGGTATAGGAAAAAATATTGGGATAAAAGAACATCCGCTAACATTACTTCGTATTGCATATGGCTTAGCCTGAAAATATAATTTTTAACTATTAACTTCCTTTGTCTAAAGAGGTGCCATGCTTACAATAACTCGTGACAGTATTATGTCATTAGAAGATTACACTAAGGTTCGCCAAGACTTTCGTGCACGGGTAATGTCTCATAAAAAAAATAGAAAAGTTTTTCTGGGTGAGAATATTACATTTATTTTTGAAGATGAATTGACTATTCGCTACCAGATTCAGGAAATGCTCCGTATTGAGAAGATTTTTGAAGAAAAAGAAATAATTGAGGAAATAAATGCTTATAAAGCACTCCTTCCTAGTGGAAATAATTGGAAGGTAACCATGATGATAGAATATCCTGATCCTGTGATACGTGCTGATAAGCTTAAAAAATTACTAGGTATTGAAAATATGATATGGGTAAAAATTGCCGCCTATGATCCTGTTTTTGGGATTGCTGATGAAGATCTAGATAGGTCAACTGATGAAAAAACTTCTGCAGTACATTTTTTATGTTTTAACCTTAAGAAAGAAATGATAGCTGCTTTATATAATGGTGCGTCTCTTAGTATGGGTTGTGAACATCCTGCCTATTCAGCACAAATAGATAAAATAGATAAGCTTATAAGTGACTCATTGGTTAATGATTTAGATGACTAATTTGGATTATTAATTTTCTTGGTATGTTCATTAAGTAGGACTAAATTATTCCGATGAATAAGTTCCATTTCATCTACATAGCCTAAAATGCTCTCTATATCTTTGCTAGAATGGCGTAAAATTTTCTTAGTTTCTTCCGCACTATAATTAATAAGACCGCGAGCAATTTCTTCACCATTTTTATTAATGCAGTTAACCACTTCTCCACGCTCAAAATTATTGGTTGTTTCTATTACGCCTATTGGTAGCAGGCTTTTTCCTTCAATTGTAAGTGCTTTTTCGGCACCCTCATCTAAGACTACCTTTCCATTTGCTTGTAAATGGCCTGCAAGCCACTGCTTACGTGCAGTAATTTTTTTTGTATCTGTAAGGATTTGAGTTCCGATAGCTTCCCCTTCTGATAGACGAACTAGTATATTCTTTTCATAGCCTGATGCAATGATCGTATTAGCTCCGCTTCTTGCAGCATGTTTAGCAGCAATTATTTTGGTAAGCATGCCTCCAGACCCTATTGAGCTTCCAATGCCACCTGCCATTTGTTCAATAGCTGGGTCTTCTACCATAATACTATCTAGTAATTTAGCTTTTGAGTCTACTCTTGGATCATTTGTATATAGCCCGGCTTGATCTGTAAGAATTACTAATGTATCTGCTTCAATTAAATTTGTAACTAGCGAAGCCAGAGTATCATTGTCTCCAAACCGAATCTCATCTGTAACTACGGAATCATTTTCATTAATAATTGGCACCACGTCTATATCTAATAGTGTTGTAAGTGTAGAGCGAATATTTAAATAACGTTTACGGTTGGATAAATCATCGTGAGTTAATAATAATTGAGCCGTTTGTAATTTATGAGCATTAAAGCAAGATTCATAAGTCTGTATTAGACCCATCTGACCTACTGCTGCTGCTGCTTGTAGTTTGTATAATTCACGAGGGCGACTTTCCCAGCTAAGGCGTTGTATGCCCTCTGCTACAGCACCAGATGAAACTAGAATAATGGTTTTATTCTCTTTTTTTAGATGTGCAATCTGCCTAGCAAAAGAGGAGAGCATGCCATGATCTAATCCTTTTCCTTGGTCGGTAACTAGGCTACTACCAATTTTGATAACGATGCGCTTAGCTTTCTTTAATATCATCTATATATTTTGATCTAAGTAATTTCAGCTTGATTCTCTTGTTCTAAGTACCTCATAATATCGTAAATTAATTGTTTGCATCCTTTGCCTGATAATGCAGAAATTATAAAACTTTTACCAGTCCATCCTAAATCACGGATAAATTGCAAACAAGTATCTTTTTCATTATTGCCAGGTAACATGTCAATCTTATTAATTACTAGCCAGCGAGGTTTCTGATAGAGTAATTCATCATATTTTTTTAATTCTGATAATATTAATTTTGCATCATGTACTGGATCCGTATAATTATCCATTGGGGTTATATCTACTATATGTAATAATAATTTTGTACGTGTAAGATGCTTAAGAAATTGATGGCCTAAACCAGCACCCTCTGCTGAATTTTTAATTAGGCCAGGAATATCTGCCATAGTAAAGTTACGGTTTTGATTAACACGAACCATACCAAGATTTGGATGCAGTGTGGTAAAAGGATAATCAGCTACTTTTGGACGGGCAGCAGATACAGCGCGAATTAAAGTAGTTTTACCAACATTTGGCATACCTAAGAGGCCAACATCTGCTAGTATTTTTAGCTCCAAATGAAGTTCAAGTTTTTCTCCTTCTTCACCTTTAGTAAATTGCCGTGGTGTGCGGTTAATACTTGATTTAAAATGTATATTACCAGCACCTCCAACACCACCTTTAGCTAATAATATCTTTTGCTGATCTCGCTCTAAATCAGCTATAGTTTCTCCAGAATCTATATTACTGATTATTGTTCCTATAGGCATACGTAAAATTATATCTTCTGCTCCTTTCCCATATTGACCAGACCCACGGCCATGTTCCCCATTTTTAGCTTGATGTATCCGGGCAAATCTATATTCTATAAGGGTATTGATGTTTCGGTCTGCAATAGCAAATATACTACCACCATTACCACCGTCGCCGCCGTCTGGGCCTCCTTTAGGGATAAATCGCTCCCGGCGAAAACTAGCTACACCATCGCCTCCTTTTCCTGCGCTTACCTGTATTTTTGCTTCATCTATAAACTGCATAAGATAATAAATTTTATTAGTTTAGCTCTAGCCAATAAAAAAGCCCTAACTAATTGGTTAGGGCTTTTTCTACATTACTTAAATAAATTTAAGAAGTAGTTATACTTACTGTCTTTCGTTTCGGTGCCCCTTGAGTATGAAATGTAACCATGCCATTAATTTTAGCAAATAAAGTGTGATCTCTTCCTATTCCAACATTATTTCCAGGATGAACTTTTGTCCCACGTTGGCGCACTATAATACTACCTGCAGAGACTAACTCTCCGCCAAATCGTTTAACCCCAAGCCTCTTGGCATTTGAATCACGGCCATTTCTAGAACTCCCGCCTGCTTTTTTATGTGCCATAGTCTACTGTCCTCTTTTTATGCAGAAATGCTAGTAATCTGAATTTCAGTATAATTTTGTCGGTGTCCTTGATGTTTTTGGTAGTGTTTGCGTCTCTTCATTTTAAAAATACGTATTTTATCATGCCGGCCTTGCTCTAATACAGTCGCGTTAACTTTAGCACCTTCAATTAAAGGGCTTCCCATAGAAATATTCTCACCATCAGCAACCATTAGAACCTGATCTATTACAAGTTCACTACCAATTTCTGCTAATATCTGTTCTACTCTAATTTTTTTACCAGCCTCAACTCGATATTGTTTTCCGCCAGTTTTTATGACCGCATACATGCCAAACTCCATGCTTTACTTCAAAGAATGAGCAAATTATACAGAGCTGTACTTACTTGGTCAAAGATATGTTTTATATAAATTTTATAGGAGTCAATAGTATACCTAAACCAAGAAACTTGACACTTTGATAGTGACGTTTCTAACATATCAATATTTTTAGAGGTTATTTTGTCAATAGATCATATAAAAAGACTTATCGGCCCTGATATAGAGGCTATGGATGAGGTAATTCGTATAAAACTGCACTCTGAAGTAGTTCTAGTTCGCCAGGTAGGGGAATATATTATTAATAGTGGCGGTAAAAGATTACGTCCTACTTTAGTAATGCTTTCATCTGGTGCACTTGGATATGCAGGAAAATATCATCATGATCTTGCGGCGATTATTGAATTTATTCATACAGCAACCCTGCTCCATGATGATGTTGTTGATGAATCTAAACTTAGGCGAAATAAGGCTACTGCAAATGCTTTATTTGGAAATGCAGCAAGCGTTTTAGTTGGAGATTTTTTGTATTCAAGATCGTTCCAGATGATGGTTGGGGTTAATAACATGAAAATTATGCAAGTATTAGCTGATGCTACTAATACAATCGCTGAAGGCGAAGTATTACAGCTACTAAATTGTCGTAATCCTGATGTAAACGAGGAAAATTATTTGAAGGTAATCAGATATAAGACTGCTAAATTATTTGAAGCAGCAACCCGTTTAGGCGCCATTATTAGTAATGCTTCTTCTGATATAGAGAAATCAATGGCTGCTTATGGCATGCATCTTGGAACAGCATTTCAACTTACTGATGATATGCTAGATTATTCTGGTAACTATCATGATATAGGAAAAAATTTAGGTGATGATCTTGCTGAGGGGAAACCAACATTACCACTTATATATGCTATGAAAACTGGCTCAAAAAAACAGGCTAGAATTATTAGTGAAGCTATTCAAAATGGTGGAAATGAAGGGATGCTTGAGGCTGTTTTACAAGTTATTCATGAAACAGATTCATTAGCTTACACTAGAAAAAAAGCTGAGGCAGAATCTTGTATGGCAGTTGAGAAAATATCACTGATTCCAAATTCTGATTATAAAGATTGTTTGTTAAAGCTAGCTACTTTTGCAGTTGAACGGAATTATTAGAGATCTTGGTATAAAAAAATTATGGCTCTTTAAACGAGTTTGGCACCAAAATAAATCCTTTGGAATAGGCTGCATACAAGTGAGCCTAGGATAAACTATAGTATATTTATTTTATAGCAGCTGAGCTAAGTAACGTCTCAATATGTAGTTCTCTAGAAAGTTTTTCTGCTGTTAAACCTTTATTATTCACAAGTTTTAAATTTGCACCTTTATCTAATAGAGTTAGTACAATATCAGTATGTCCATTCTGGGCCGCTTTCATTAATGGTGTATAGCCATCTTTTGTTTGATGATCAATTTTTGCGCCATTAATTAATAAAATTTTAACGGTTTCTCCATGGCCGTGATTCGATGCCAATACAAGGGCTGTCATAGAATCTTTTTTAGTTTGATAATTAACATTTGCACCACTTTTAAGAAGTACCTCTACAACAGCCCTATGCCCACCTTGAGATGCATATAATAATTCAGTCCAATTGTCCTTGGTTTGGTGATCAATTTTTGCTCCATTCATTAGCATTGCTTTTACAATTTCTTTATGTCCATGTAATGACGCAAATGTTAAAGCTGTAAAGCCTCCTCTTGCTTCAGAGTCAACATCAGCTCCATTAGCTAATAGCATACTTACTATTTTCTTGTGCCCCTTTAGGGATGCTAAAATTAAGGAATTAAATGTTTTTTTAGGCTGGGAATTTACAATGGCACCTTTTGATAGTAAAACTTCTACAATATCATTATGTCCTTGAGATGAAGCGGCCATAAGAGCAGTTTTTCCCTTACTGTTTGCCTGATTAATATTAGCGCCATTTTTGATAAGAGCACGAATTTTCCTTAGTTCTCCAGCATACGCAGCTTGTACTAAGTCATCATCTATACTTACTTGAGCATTAGCAGGAAAATTAACTAAATTTAGTAACAAAGTTATGATTAATAGTAAATTTAATTTACTATTATTTATAATTAATAGGAATCTTATATAAAAAAGAAAAATGTTAGAATTTACTTTCTCTAACCTTATGTCATTATGCATAAATATAACCTTATATTTGTTTTAAATTTTATGTATAGCTTTTTAAAAATAAGTATTACATATTTATCTATTTAAACAAACTAATTTGAGCTGGGGTAGTCTATAGAGTAGGTATTAATTTTTAAATAAATTATTTGATCATACGTATAAATAAAATTAAAAATGGGGATGGGTTTTTGGGTAGATTATTATTTTTTGCAGTTATTTTCGTATTAATCTTTTGGATATTAAAAAAATTATTTCGAAAAGACTTCGACGCTAAAAATATTTCTTCTTCTGAAGGTGAAGATATGGTTTGTTGTGATTATTGTAATTTGCACCTGCCAAAAGAAGAAAGCGTAATTAGAGATAATAAATTCTTTTGTAGCGAGGAGCATGCACGCCTATCCTCTTAATAAAGCTCAATTTTTAACGCCATCCATTAGAATTTTTACATAATTGAATACTTTCAATTACCTCTCTTTTATCTTTTAAGATAATAGTTTGTTTGATTATTTTGCACTCTCGGATAGTATCTTGTTTACCTGCTTCTTGGGTAGGTATAATTTTAGAATGAGTCACTTCTACTTTTGCCTGCACGCCACTATTTTGATTAGTAAACATTTGCGTCTGCCCTGTGTCTGCAGCTTTTTGAATTAATAATGCTAGTTTCTTTTTATCAATATCTCCAATATAGTCCTCAAGAGAGCTTTTTGAGAAAAAATTAATAATTCTTCCCTTTATGCTCTGAAATGGCATAATCAGCCTTTTTTCAAATTGAGGCTTAGCATCTGAAATAAAGCCATCCTTAATACCATAAATTGATTGGCACCCAGATAAAAGAAAGATATTCCCCAGTAGCAGAATTTTAAGCATCGTAGATCTAGACTTACTCTTCAATTCACTCAGTGTGCTTAATAAATCATTTTTTCTCATTAGTTGAACCTTGTGTTAATGAATATTATCAATAAAAAAATGTTTTATAATAATATATAGGGCTATAAAATATTTGTAATAACTAGATTATATTAAAATTTAGCCTATTTTTGATACCTATCAGCTTAATAAAGATGAAGTTTAGTTATGAATGAACGAAAAGACATAATGCATAATTATTTATTACTCATTAAATTCTTTAGTTATAAACTATATGGCAAATAAATTATTCAATAGAACCCCTTTGCTTTCAGGTGAGAATGCCGTAGAAAAAAAGGAAGAAATACTAAGTTATTTTCATGCAACTCTTGATCGTACAGAATCACTTTTCGAGACTTTACTGAGTGAAGAGTCCTATTTTAAGAAATCAATCCCTTTGCGCCATCCTTTAATATTTTATCTTGGCCACACATCAACTTTTTTCATTAACAAGTTACTTATTTCTGGCCTAATTAAGGAACGCCTTAATCCTAAGATGGAATCCATGTTTGCTGTTGGAGTAGATGAAATGAGTTGGGATGATCTTACTTTGGGTGATTATGATTGGCCTAGTATTAAAGAAGTGTATTCTTACCGTAAATTAATGCGTAATACTGTTAGTCAATTACTTACTAAAACTGAATTAACTCTTCCTATAAATTGGGACAATCCATGGTGGATTGTATTGATGGGGATAGAACATGAATTAATTCATTTAGAAACCTCTTCAGTTTTGGTTAGGCAGCATGAAATAAAATATGTAAAGACTCATGCTGATTGGGAGCCTTGTCGTGAATCTAGTAATGCTCCTCTAAATGAACTCATTAATGTTGCTGCTGGTAAAGTAAAGATTGGCAAGAATGAGGATGATTTGATTTATGGGTGGGATAACGAGTTTGGTTATCATGAAGCGGAAATTGGGCCTTTCCAAGCTAGTAAATACTTAGTAAGTAACCAGGAATTTTTGGAATTTATTAATGCTGATGGCTACAACACAGATAAATTTTGGGAAGAAGAGGGGCTTGCATGGTTGGAACATACAGGCGCACAGAACCCTACTTTTTGGGTTAAATCAGGTGCTGAGTGGAAATTACGATTAATAACTGAAGAAATTTCTATGCCATGGGATTGGCCAGTAGAAACAAACTACCATGAAGCAAAAGCCTTTTGTAATTGGAAGGCAGAAGCAACTAATCAGCCAATTAGGCTTCCTACTGAAGATGAGTGGTATCGTTTATATAATATAGCGGGGTTATCAGAGGTCCCTAAGAATAAACAAGCAGAGGCTAATATTCATCTTGATTATTTTGCTTCCAGCTGTCCTGTTACAAAATTTAAGCATGGAGAATTCTTTGATATAGTTGGGAATGCTTGGCAGTGGACAGAAACACCAATATATCCATTTGAAGGTTTTAAGGTTCATCCACTTTATGATGACTTTACAACCCCTACATTTGACGGGCGCCATAACATTATTAAAGGTGGATCCTGGATCTCATGTGGCAATGAATCATTAAAGAGTTCTCGCTATGCGTTTCGACGCCATTTCTTTCAACATGCTGGATTTAGATATGTTTCTGCTAATACGCCTACAATTAAACATGGATCTCACTATGAAACTGACAAATTACTTACTGAATATGCAGAATTCCATTATGGTGACACATATTTTGGCGTGCCTAATTTTCCAGTGGAGCTTGCTAAAATAGCCATTGAGGCTATGGGTAATAGGCCGGCACAAAAGGCACTGGACCTTGGCTGTGCTTCTGGTCGTTCTACTTTTGAATTAGCACAACATTTTGATCATGTTACTGGTATTGATTTTTCCGCTCGTTTTATAGGGCAGGGTGTTCAATTAGCTGAAACTGGTATATTACGGTATACACTGCAAGACGAGGGTGATCTTATATCCTATAAAGAAAGTACTCTAATAAGCCTTGGTCTTGACCATGTTAAAAATAAAGTTGAATTCTATCAAGGGGATGCTTGTAATCTGAAGCCTATTTATGCCGGCTATGATTTGATTCTTGCTAGTAATCTAATAGACCGCCTCTATGAACCTTCTAAGCTCCTAACAGCTATACATGAAAGAGTTATTAAGGGTGGATTGCTTATAATTGCTTCACCATATACATGGCTAGAAGAGCATACTAAAAAAGAGGAATGGATTGGCGGATTTAAACAAGATGGTGAAAATGTTAGTACTTTGGACGGCTTAAAAAAAATTCTTGCTAGTCATTTTAAGTTAATTCAGGGCCCGCAAGCGCAGCCTTTTGTTATTCGAGAAACTAGCCGAAAATTTCAGCATACTTTGTCAGAAGTTACAGTCTGGGAGAAAATTGATTGAATAACCATCAAGCATTTCCAGATAAATACAATTGTAACTTTGATTTAAAAATTAATCGAGCTCAGTCTTGTAGTCTTAAATATGATGGGCGGCAGGATATGTTTGGTAATGCTTCGGTTATTCCATTATGGGTCGCAGACATGGATTTTGCTGCACCTGCTGCTGTCACTAGGGCTCTCTCGCAACGCTCAACTCATCCAATATATGGTTACACCTTATATCCAGATAGCTTATATGAATCTTTAATAGATTGGCTTGCATGCCACCATGGATGGCGTGATGTACATCGAGATTGGATTGTTATGTGCCCTGGTGTTGTTCCTTCGTTACATGCTTCCTCTATTGCATTTTCCAAACCAAATGAGTTGATAATAGTCCAGCCACCAGTATATTTCCCTTTTTTTTCTGCTGTTTCAACTACTGGTCGGAATTTAGTTTTAAACCCATTACGTATCCAAAATAAAAGATATACTATAAATTTTGATCAGCTAGAGGAGCATGCAAAAAGAGCGAAAATATTGTTTCTGTGCTCTCCACATAACCCTGTCGGCAGAGTATGGAGTGAAGAAGAGTTAAAAAATATCATTAAAATTTCAAAAAAACATGATTTAATTATATTCTCCGATGAAATCCACGCGGACTTAGTTTTTTCTGAGAATAAGCACAAAATGCTAGCAGTACTGGCAGAAGATCCTAGTAATATAATTACTGCCGTGGCACCTAGTAAGACCTTTAATATCCCAGGTCTAAACCTTTCTGCATTAATCGTACCTAATAAAAGGCATCGAAATTTAATAACAAAAGCCTTTGAGACTTTACATATAAGCTCATCTAATCCTTTTAGTATTGTAGCTTTTGAAGCTGCATATAAAGAAGGCGGGCCATGGCTCCTCAAATTACTTTCTTATTTACAAGATACAAGAGATTTTGTAGAGCAATATTTGAGAGATTATCTTCCAGAAATCAGGCTTATCAAACCAGACGCAACCTATCTGTTATGGTTAGATTGCCGTAAATTAGGTATGAATGATACTGAACTTCATAATTTTTTTGTACATAAAGCTGGAGTAGGTATGAGCCCTGGAACAATTTTTGGTGAGGGAGGGTCAGGTTTTATGCGGATGAATATAGGAATGCCCCGCCATATTATTGCTACCGCCTTGGCAAATATTAAAGATGCATTCTAATAATTTCATCCTAATAAAATAAGTAAAATCAAGTATATTTAGATTATTTCTAATGTAATATATATAAATATTTATTTCTTTGAATGGGTACAAAGCACTTTAACAGCTTTAATAATAAGCATGTTTCACCTTGTGCGTGGCCTAACTACAGCGCAATTTAAATTTAAAGTCTCCCTGTCAGCCTTACCCACTAATACTATAAATATTATGCAACAACCCCGTTAATTAGATATTGCACTATGATACTGAAAAGATAATAGAGCTCTTATTTATTTATATTTCAGCAAGTACTTTGGCAACCGTTTTACCCATATCAGATGGTGTTGCACTGATAGTGACTCCAAGTTCCTTTAATAGGGCTACTTTTTCTGCAGCACCTTCACCAACAGAAGAAATAATTGCTCCAGCATGCCCCATCCGTTTCCCTTCTGGTGCAGTTAAGCCGGCAATATAAGAAATTAAAGGCTTGCTTATATTATCTTTAGCAAAAATTCCCGCTTCTACTTCCTGAGGGCCGCCAATTTCACCGATCATTAGTATAACTTTTGTTTCAGGATCCGTTTCAAAAAATTCTAAAATATCTCGAAACGAGCTACCTGTAATTGGGTCGCCTCCAATTCCAACTGCTGTTGAAATGCCCATGCCTAGTATCCTCAGCTGATCAGCAGCTTCATACCCTAAAGTGCCTGAACGACCAATAACGCCTACATTGCCTGGTATATAAATATGCCCCGGCATGATCCCTAGCATTGAACGACCAGGGCTAATTGTTCCCGCACAATTTGGACCGGTTAATAGCATTCTTCTTTTTTTTGGAAAGCGGCGAAGGTAACTTTTTACGGTCATCATGTCCTGAGTAGGAATACCATCAGTAATAGCCACACAATACCTTATACCTGCATCAGCAGCTTCCATAATGGAATCAGCTGCAAAGGCAGGCGGAACAAATATTATGCTAGACTCAGCTCCAGTAGTACTTACAGCTTCTTTTACTGTATTAAATACTGGTAGCCCTAAATGTTTTTGTCCTCCTTTTCCAGGCGTTACTCCTCCTACAATATTGGAACCATATTTAATCATGTCCCCAGCATGGAATGTTCCTATTTTTCCTGTAAAGCCTTGAATAATAATTTTTGTTTTTTCATTAATTAAGATTGACATCTTTTTTTCCTCTAGTTTGCTTTTGCAACCATATCATTACGAGCTTGGACAACCTTTTCAGCTGCCTCAGCTAAAGTTTCTGCAAGGATGATAGGTAAATTACTTTCAGCAATTATTTTATGACCTTGCGCAACGTTAGTACCCGATAAACGCACAACCAGAGGTATCTTCATGTTAATATTTTTTATTGCTTGAACTACTCCTTCTGCAATCCAATCACACCGATTGATACCAGCAAATATATTAACCAATAGCGCCTTAACATTTTTATCTGCTAAAACCAAACGGAATGCCTTTTCAGTGCGTTCAGCAGATGCCCCACCACCTACATCTAAGAAATTAGCTGGCTCTCCTCCAGCGAGCTTAATCATATCCATAGTAGCCATTGCTAAACCTGCGCCATTAATCATGCAGCCAATATCCCCATTTAAGCCTACATAGCTTAATCCATGCTCTGCTGCTGCAACTTCACGGGGATCTCCTTGAGTTTTATCGCGTAACTCAGCAATTTTATGGCGGCGAAATAGAGCATTCTCATCAAAACTCATTTTTGCATCTAAGGCAATTAGTTCATCATTAGCAATCACAAGAGGATTAATTTCGAGCATATTGGCATCAAGATCCCGTAAAGCACGGTAACAGCCCTTAATTGTTTTGACACTATGGGATAATAATTTAGGATTCTCTAACCCTAAAGAGAAAGCCATTGCACGTGCTTGAAAATCTTGTAAGCCAACAGCTGGTTCAATATAAACCTTATGAATTAGTTCAGGGTTGGTTTTTGCTAATTTTTCAATCTCCATCCCGCCTTGCGTGGAGCAAATCATAACAATACGTTCAGAACTTCTATCTATAAGAAAGCAGAGATAAAGCTCTTTACTATAATTTGTCCCAGCCTCAATATATACTTTAGAACAAATTTTTCCTTCCGGTCCAGATTGATGAGTTACTAATTTTTTTCCTAATAATTCCTCGGCATATTTCTCTACTTCATCGTGTGTTTCACAAATTTTTATACCGCCTGCCTTACCACGTGCACCTGAGTGTATTTGTGCCTTGACTACGCATTTATTACTATTTATTTCTCTGGCTCTCTGCACAGCTTCTACAGGGCTATATGCTAAGCCACCATCAGCTATTTTAATGCCATATTCTGATAAAATTTCTTTTGCTTGATATTCATGGATATCCAATATTTCACCCTCGATTTTATTAATCTAAAAAATACTATAACTTCAATTTCTATTTTTCTTTTTAATTGCTTCAGCTGTTTCCACAACATTATTAGCCATTCTTGCAGACGCAGCATCAATTAACCTTCCATCTAGTGCAGCAGCTCCTTTGCCTTGTGCAGCAGCCTCCTTTAATGCCAATAAAATACGTTTTGCTTTTTCAACTTCCGTAGTTAGTGGCGTAAAAACTTCATTAGCAAGATTAATCTGCGATGGATGAATTGCCCATTTCCCTTCGATACCTAATGCAGCCGCTCTTTTTGCAGCTAATTTATAACCATCAGGGTCTTTTATATCTCCAAAAGGGCCATCAATTGGGCGTAATCCATAAGCACGACAAGCGACAGTCATTCGGCTAATTGCTGAGTGCCATTGATCTCCAGGATAATCAGGGTTAAGCCCTCCAATATTTGTTGTTCTAGCACGATTACTAGCAGCATAATCAGCAACACCAAAGTGTAACGCTTCAAGGCGGCCCATAGAACCACTATGCGCTATATTTTCCACATTAGCCATACCTAGTGCTGTTTCAATTAAAGCTTCAATTCCAATTTTATTTTTAAGGCCTTGTTGTATTTCTAATTGATTGAGCATAGCTTCAACCATATAAATATCTGAATAAACTCCAACTTTTGGCACTAAAAACGTATCTATTTTATGACCAGCTTGTTCTACTAGATCGACCACATCACGAACCATATATTGTGTATCTAACCCATTAATTCGAACGGATAGAGAAATTCCATTTCCTTGCCAGTCTAAATCGTTAATAGCTTCAATAATATTTTTCCGCGCTTGGATCTTATCATCAGGGGCTACCGCATCTTCTAAATCAAGAAAAACAAAATCTGCTCCACTTTTTATTGCTTTTTCAAACAAATTTGGATTAGAGCCCGGTACTGCTAATTCACAACGTTGTACTCTTAAAATAGAAGATTCATATAAAGTGTGGCTCATTTATTCCTTCCTTAAGGGTGTATTACTAAGCGAGTAATAATTTAAAAATTTTGCTTAATATAAGATAAACATACTAATAATTTATAACAACAAGACGCCATTTTACTTTTCGTTAATATAAAGTCAATTTTTACTTTACATTATTAAGTAATTTAATTGGCTTACAAAAATTATATGCACTTATTTTAATAGCCTATTTTTACAACAAAATTCACTATGCTGTTTGACCCTGTTATACTGATTTTGCTATAATTTTTTAATGGCGCGGGGTGGAGCAGTCTGGCAGCTCGTCGGGCTCATAACCCGAAGGTCGTAGGTTCAAATCCTGCCCCCGCAACCAAATACCTTAAATAATTTCTACATACTTCGAGCAAACTTTAGTAATTAGAGCTTTGTGGTTGTAATATTTTAATATGGCGGGCCTCCCCGCATTGTATAGTAGTGAACTTGGTCAGGTCCGGAAGGAAGCAGCCACAGCTATTCTCTGCAAGTGCCGGGGGATAGGCTCGCCGCCTTATTTTTGTAATCAATTGACTGTTTATTTTATCTAGATCTTTTCTGCTTAATCACATTAAATAGAAATTTTAGGGAATAAAGTTAATTGCAATCTAGGCTATCCAGATTACAATGTTTTATAATTTTCATTTTTAAACATTAACTGATATTTATCGTGTCCCAATCTCAAGTCCTTGCTCGTAAATGGCGCCCAAAGAATTTTTCTAGTCTAATTGGACAAGATCATATTATTAAAGCGCTTACAAATGCACTTGATCAGAAACGTATACATCATGCATATTTATTTACTGGTACACGTGGTGTCGGCAAGACAACAATTGCACGTATTCTAGCTAAAGCGATAAATTGTGAATCTGGCATTACAAGCGAGCCGTGCGAGAATTGTCCCTCATGCAATGAAATCGATGATGGAAATTTTATTGATTTAATTGAACTTGATGCTGCATCTAATACTCAAGTTGATAATATGCGGGGGCTGCTAGAGAATGCTTTGTATACGCCAACTTCTGCTCGTTATAAGGTCTATATCATAGATGAAGTACATATGCTTTCTAAGTCAGCTTTTAATGCCATGCTGAAAACCTTAGAAGAGCCGCCAGGTCATGTAAAATTTATATTAGCTACTACTGACCCACAAAAAATTCCAGTTACTATTCTTTCGCGTTGTTTGCAGTTTAATCTAAAGCAAATTCCACATGTTCAAATATCTGCGCACCTTAAATATATACTAGAGAAAGAAAATATAACTTATAGTGAGAAATCATTACAGTTATTGGCACGGTCGGCGCAAGGTAGCATGCGTGATGCCCTAAGTATCCTTGATCAAGCAATTATTTTTAGTAGAGGAAAACTTGAGGAATCTGAAGTTCACGCCATGCTTGGCACTATTGATCAAAGCTATCTATATGATCTCCTTGAGGCAATAATTCAGAAAAATGGTATTACATTATTAAGTATAGCTGATGACATTGAAACAAGAAGCATATCTTTTGATTTTGTTCTACAAGAAATAGCCAGACTATTTCATATTATCTCTGTAGCTCAAATAGTTCCAAAAGCAATTAACGAGAATATACCTGAGTATGAGAAAATTATTTTATTTTCAAAAAAGATATCACCTGAAGAAATACAGCTATACTATCAAATTGTTTTACATGGGCGCTCAGATCTAGGGCTGGCACCCGATGAATATGCTGGGTTTACTATGACATTAATGCGTATATTAGCATTTACTCCGGAAAATTTATTATCAGAAATAAAGTCTTCTACAGATGTATCATATGAAAATTCAAATGAGCAGAATTTACAACTCGAGGAAAAAAAAACTATTCTTGAGACTAACCTAAAAGTTACTTCTCAGTTAAATACTATTACAGCACCTAGAATAAACTCTAATAACATCCCTAATCTAGCTAAAATTGACTGGCCAACATTGGTAAATCAGTTAGAATTAAAAGGCATGGCTAAAATGCTGGCTCAAAATTGTGAGATTAAGAATCAATCAACAAATAAGCTTGAATTATGTTTACTAGCTGAGCATAAATATTTATTAGAAAAAGAGTACCAAGATAAAATACATATTGCGCTAAATGAATATTTTAAAAATAATGTTCAGCTAAAATTTTCAATAGGTAAAATTACAGGAGCTACTCCAGCAGAATTAGATAATCGGGAGAAGCAGACAAAACAGCAGAAAGCCATATCTTCTATTGAAACAGATCCAGTTGTACGAAATTTAATGGAAAATTTTGATGCGAAGTTAATAAATTCTTCAATTAAACCTATTAATAAAGGAGAGTTAGAATGATGAAAGGCGGTATAGGGCCATTAATGAAACAGGCTCAGCAAATGCAAGAAAATATGAAAAATATGCAAGAGAAATTGGCCACAGTTGAAGTAGAGGGGCAATCTGGTGCTGGTATGGTTAAAATTATAATGACCTGCCGCTATGATGTAAAACGAGTAAAAATTGATGATAGCCTACTTGAAGACGACAAAGATATGTTGGAAGACCTGCTTGCTGCTGCAGTAAATGACGCTGTGCGTCGAGTTGAAGCCACTACACAGGAAAAAATGGCTGGAGTTACTGCTGGAATGGGGCTGCCGCCTGGGATGAAGCTGCCTTTCTAGATGCTATACCATATAATTTATAAAATTATTATAAACACGTTATTTTATCTAGTTGCAATTTTATGTAACTTTTCCTCTAATGCAGAATTTTAAATCACTCGAGGATCTTATTAAAGCATTGCGTTGTCTCCCAGGCGTAGGTCCCAGGTCTGCCCAAAGGATGGCATATTATTTATTGCAGCATGACCATGAAGGTGCAAGGCAGCTTGCAAACACGTTAGATAATGTACTGGCAAATATTAAACATTGCGAGAAGTGTAATAACCTTACTGATTTACCAGTTTGTAATTTATGTTGTCCTACAAAACGCAATGCAAGTCTTCTATGTGTTGTTGAAATGCCTTCAGATCTATTAATGATTGAGCAGACACAAAGTTATAGTGGCATGTATTTCGTATTAATGGGGAAACTTTCACCATTAGATGGCATTGGCCCTAAAGATATTAATCTAGATAGGCTGTTACGCCGTGTTAAAGATAACCTGATAAAGGAAGTCGTGCTCGCTACAAATTTTACTGTAGAAGGGGAAGTTACAGCACATTATATTAGTGAACAGCTGAATAGTATTGGCATAAAAACAAGCCGTATTGCAAGAGGGATCCCAGTTGGTGGAGAACTTGAGCATATTGATAGTGGGACTTTAGCACAAGCAGTTATGGAACGAAGGGAGATTTAATCTTATTTAAGATACACGTTTAATTTTTCACTTTTACAATCCTATATATCCTAAAATTTTTTGTCTATCAGTATTATGTGCATTATTGAAAAATTAATTCTATCTAATAACAACTAACAAGACATTTAAAAAATTGCAAAGTAAATCAAAATCATCATTTAAAGATATTAAAAATACTAGGAAATCTTCTGTTACAACGCAGAAATTACATAAGTTATTAGCACAAACAGGACTTGGTTCTCGACGTGAAATGGAGAAGCTTATTGAAGCAGGGCAGGTAACTATAAATAAAAAAATTGCTAGTGTTGCTGATAGAGCTAGCAAAATTGATGTCGTAAGGATAAAGAAAAAAATTATCCAATTAAATTTTGGGAAAGAGCTTCCTAGAATATTACTTTATCATAAGCCAGAAGGAGAAATTGTAAGCCATAATGACCCAAATAATCGACCATCTGTGTTTGATAAGTTGCCTAAGCTAAAAACATCCAAATGGATTGCAATAGGAAGGCTGGATTTTAATACCTGCGGGTTATTAATTTTCACTACTAATGGTGTATTAGCAAATCGGCTAATGCATCCCCGTTACGAAGTAGAACGTGAGTATGCTGTTCGTATTATGGGCAAGCTATCTCTAATTCAAAGAAAATTGTTAATAACAGGAGTTGAACTGGGAGATGGATCAGCAAGATTTACTTCTTTAGTAGAGCAGGGTGGAAAGGGATCTAATCATTGGTACCATGTAATATTACAAGAAGGTAGAAATCGGGAAATACGGCGTATATTTGAAACAATAGGGATAACGGTTAGCCGGCTAATCCGTATACGATTTGGCATTATTAAATTACCTCCACGATTAAGGAGAGGTCATTCAATAGAATTAAGCCAGGCAGAGGTTGAACATATATTTTCAAAGTACCATAAAAAATAGACGTGTAAGGATATTATTATCTCCAACTTAAATATAAGTATGTGCCATACGAAAAGTTATAAAAGCAATTTATTTTAATAGCAGATTCTCAAGTGCGCCTTTATATATTTTAGATAATTTTTCTATATCAGCCACCTCTATACATTCATTAATCTTATGGATGCTAGCATTAATTGGACCAAATTCAACTACTTGTGGGCAAATATCTGCTATAAATCTTCCATCAGAAGTGCCACCAGAAGTTGATAATTTAGATTTAATTTTTGTTACTTTATAAATCGAATCATTTAATGCTTCTACAAGGTCTCCTTTTGGAGTAAGGAAAGGTTTGCCAGATAAGGACCAGTCTAGGCTATATTTAAATTCATATTTATCAAGTATGTGGTGCACTTTATCCTGTAATGACGTAACAGTACTAGCTGTAGAGAATCTAAAATTAAAAGTAATTTCTACTTTGCCTGGAATTACATTTGTTGCGCCAGTACCTCCAGTGATATTAGAAATCTGCCAAGTTGTTGGTGGAAAATATTCATTACCACAATCCCATTTAGTCTGCGTAAGCTCAGTAATACATGGTGCTGCAATATGAATAGGATTCTTTGCTAAGTGTGGATAAGCAATATGGCCCTGAATTCCAATAATAGTAAGTACCCCAGATAAAGATCCTCTCCTACCATTCTTTATAGTGTCGCCTAATTCATTTGAGCATGTTGGTTCGCCAACAATACAATAATCAATTTGTTCCTTCTTTTCTTTTAAGGCTGTAATGACCCTAATAGTGCCATCCACAGCGATACCCTCTTCATCAGAGGTAATAAGAAGTGCAATAGACCCATTATGGTCTGGATACAAATACAGGAATGATTCAATGGCGGTAATAAAGGCAGCTAAAGATGATTTCATATCTGCTGCGCCACGCCCAAAAAGCTTGCCATCACGGATAGTTGGGATAAATGGATCGCTTTCCCAATGTTCTAACGGCCCTGTTGGCACAACATCTGTATGGCCAGCAAAACATAAAATTGGTGCAGATGTTCCACGCCTTGCCCAAATATTTTTTACTCCATTAGATTGAAAATAATCAATTTTAAATCCAATTTTTTCTAGGCGATTAATTAGAATATCCTGGCAACCGCTATCATCCGGGGTAAGCGAACGGCAACTAATTAGTTGCTTTGTGAGAGATAAAGAATCTTTGTGCATTTTTAATACCTAAAAAGACTATTATTAATTAAGAATACAAACTAAATCCCGCGTAATAGGTCATTAATTCCAGTCTTTGCTCGAGTCTTGGCATCAACTTTTTTAACAATAACAGCACAATATAAGCTATATTTTCCATCTGAAGATGGTAATGACCCAGAAACTACAACCGAGCCCGCTGGAATACGTCCGTAGCTAATATCTCCAGTTTCACGATTATATATTTTAGTACTTTTTCCAATATATACGCCCATTGATATCACTGAATTTTCTTCAACAATAACTCCTTCAACTATTTCTGAGCGTGCTCCAATAAAACAATTATTTTCAATAATAGTTGGGTTTGCTTGTACAGGCTCTAGAACGCCTCCAATACCAACTCCGCCAGATAAATGCACATTTTTGCCAATCTGTGCGCAGGAGCCAACTGTAGCCCAAGTATCTACCATTGTACCTTCATCAACATATGCACCAATATTGACATATGATGGCATCAATACAACATTATTTGCTATAAATGCTCCCTTTCTCACAGTAGCTGGCGGCACAACTCGGAAACCTCCATCTCGAAAATCTTTAGAGCTAAAATCTGCAAATTTTGAAGGGACTTTATCAAAATAATTAGAAAACCCGCCTTTAATAAAAGTGTTGTCTTCTATCCTAAAAGAAAGTAGTACTGCTTTTTTTATCCATTGATGAGTTTCCCATTTATTACTAATTTTCTCAGCAATGCGTAACTCACCAGTATTTATCATATCCAGTACCTGGTGAATTGATTCTTTTAATTTTGCATCAACATTACGTGGCGTAATTTTAGCGCGAGACTCAAAGGCATCTTCAATAGAGGCTTGTAGTTGTTCCATTTTTCTCCTTAATTTACTTATTGAACAATAATAAAAATATATTGCTAGTCAAAGGATATCTAGCTAATTATTTGCTAATAGAAGTACAAAAACTTTTAATTCTTTTTGTAGCTTCAATACATTCAGAAAGTGGAGGCACCATAGCCATCCTAATAAAATTTTTACCAGGATTGACATTATCTACCTCTCTAGAGAGGTAGCTTCCTGGTAGCACAGTGACATTATAATCTTGATATAGCCTCTGGGAGAAATCAGTATCATTAATTACCGTTCTCGCCCAGAAATAAAAAGTTGCTTGTGGTATAGATATCTCCATTTGTTCATTTAATAACTTATGAACTGCAATAAATTTTTCTCTATATAAGCGGCGATTATCACTCACATGAGACTCATCACCCCATGCTGCAATGCTTGCAGCTTGGACTGCAGGATTCATAGCACATCCATGATACGTACGGTATAGCAGAAATTTTTTTAATATTTCAGAATTTCCTACAACAAAGCCTGAACGCATTCCAGGAACATTAGAACGCTTTGATAAACTACCAAATACTATAAGTCTTGAGAAATTTTTTCTATTTAAGAGATGCGCTGCTTCTAAGGCACCAAGTGGCGGGTTATGTTCTTCAAGGTATATCTCAGAGTAGCACTCGTCAGCAGCTATAACAAATCCATAATGATCAGCTAATGTAAATAGTTCTTTCCACTCATCTATTGTCATTACTGTACCTGTTGGATTTGCAGGTGAACAAACATATATTAACTGAGTGCGCGCCCAAATACTGTTAGGTATCTGAGAATAGTCTGGTATAAAATCATTTTCGGGTAAAGCATTAAGAAAATATGGAGTGGCTCCAGCTAATAATGCTGCGCCTTCATAGATCTGGTAAAACGGATTAGGACAAATAACTGTTGCATTTGAATGTGAAGGGTCAATGACTGCTTGAGCAAAAGAAAAAAGAGCTTCACGGCTCCCATTTACAGGAATAACCTCTGTATCAGGATCAATTGCAGGTAATTTATATCGATTTTTCAGCCAAGACGCAATACTTATACGTAACGATTTTTCCCCGAGAGTTGTTGGGTAGACAGTTAATTTATCTAATCCTTCTATTAAGCCCACCCGAATAAAATCTGGCGTTTTATGCTTAGGCTCCCCTATATGCAAGCTAATTGGTGCATAGGCTGGGTTAGGTACAATCCCAGAATATAGCTTATTCAGCTTTTGAAACGGGTAAGAATAAAGTTTATTTAAATTTGGGTTCACTTTAGCAAATATTGCAAACAGAATATACTAGCTTCAAGAATTGATATGAATAACTCCATTTAAAGGCGCATTCAAAACACACTGATACTACAACGAAAAAACTATTCAATTGCTAAATATATCAATATTTTGGTTGGTCATAAGAGAATACATAGCAATTAATTTCCCCTGATTTACTGATAACTATTAATTGAATAACCTAATCATATCATGTTGACTTGTGGAAAAATGAGTTATAAAAAAATCAAATAATACTTTCTTACGATGAATTGATAGAAGCTTTCTCCAAGGACTTTATTGGAATTGAAATACTTATTTTAGTCCATTTTCCTGATTTTGTAGTAATTAATAAATAGCCTTCAAGCTGCTGACAGCGTTCTCGCATACCGCGAATCCCATATGATTTTGGCTTTTTAGTATCTTGATCTGACATTCCCATACCATTATCTGTAATTTCTAGGTTCACCCATCCTTCTTTTTCACTGAGTCGGATCTGTATCCTAGTCGCATTAGCATGACTAGATATATTAGTTAAAATTTCCTGAAACATTCGAAAAATAGCTATTGATAAATCTGGATGCATCAATATTTCATCATTATCACAAGAAAACCTATATTTAAGATTTGCCTGTTCACAGAATTTTTTTGCCTGCCATTTAATAGCAGCTACAACACCTGAATCTAGGACATCAGGACGCAAATCCATTGAAATTCTTTTCGCACTACCAATAACTTGATCAACTAAAGCCTCAATTAATTCTATTTTCTCTATATAAGCATTTGTTTTATTTCCTATATCCTTATCCCATGACAATAGTTCTTTTTTAATTTCAGTTAATATTTTACCAATATCATTCTGTATTTCTTTCGCGATTTTTGCTCGTTCCTGCTCTTTTATTATCTGCAGATAAGAAAAAAGATCTGAAGAGTCTTCATATGAGTTAGTTATCTCAATCTCAGGTAGTTGTAATTGTTTTAGCTTATCTTGCATAACCAAAATTAATTATATGATTTGATGATAAATATTGTAATGTATAAGAATTTTAATTATTACCATCACATAGAATACACCCATAATAGTAATAGCACATGAATATGCCCTGCATGGCTATTACTAGGTTCGCCCTAGGCGCTTATCAGGAGCAATCCCATTGTTACTAAGGATATTAAATGTATAGGTTTTAAAAGCGATAAAAATTTATTACCATAGCCCTGAACTTAAACCATTTATATTTAACTATGGTACCTGTTTGTTAATTAAGAAATTAACATTCTGGTTGCCAATCTGCACCACTTGACTGAATCCTTGCAAGTCTCCACTTTCAGGCATAGCCTTTCCTGATTTTGTTATTCTTGCACTAATTATTACTTCAGGAAAACTAGTAAGCTTTAAGTTAGGATTCATACCCATTCCATCTTTAAGGGTAAATTTTGCAGGTAGATTTTTAGCCTTCAGAATAACTATAGCAAGAGGCATTCTCGGGCCATTTTTTGCCCGAGCATAAATATAAAGCTTATCTTCGGGAGAGACTTTATCTGCAAGGTCAGGGCTAATATTGACAGTCCCTGAAATTGTTGGGGATGCTGCTTTATTTATTCTATCTTTATCTTGCTCAGAAACTGATTGATTAGCTATTAACATGGACCCATCATTATTAGATGCTAACACTTTTGCCTGCTGGATACTCTTAGAAACAGACTTTGCTAATTTAGTTTCTTCCGGGATAACAGTAAGTAACTCTTCCCAATATCCTACAGCCTTTATAAATTCACCCTGCTCAAATTCTGCGGTACCAGCAAGTGCTAATGCTTTAGGATTTACTGGGTCAATGCTTAAAGCTTGATTAATCAATTCAACGGGCTTGCCCACTAGACTGCCATCCTGAGTCATAGCAAAGACATCTGCAAGATTAACAAGTGTATCTGGGTTATCAGGGGACTTTAAAAGTAATTTTTCATAGACTTCCCTTGCTTCTACAAAACGACCCATGATTGCATAGGTCCGCCCTAGCATCTTCCATCCCTCTAAATTATCTGGATCATTTTCAAGCCGCTTTATAAGGTTATCAACCATAGAAGAAATCTCCTTATGGCCTTCACCCTCTGGGGCTGAATTACTTCCAATAAACTCCATTTGCTGCACAGGTGGCTGCGGCAGTAGTGCTTTAGTATTACCTAGTAATAAATACAGAGATATTGCTGATACAGGAATTATCAATGCAATTACAATTGGAGTGGCAATCCCTTGTTTGATATTTATTATTTGCTTTGAAGCGAAATTCTGATCAGGCATGTCAAGCATCATTCGCTTCTGTAATTCATGCTTACTTTGATTATATTGTTCTTGGTTTAGGATATCATTCTGTAGATCATTATCAAGCTCTGCTATTTGGTCTTGGTATATACTGACGTTAGTTGAATTACGTACAATATCTGTAGTACTTTCTTTATTTCTTAATAGTGTAGGAAGAATGAATAGTAAAGAAGCAACTATAAAAATTCCAGCAAGAACCCAAAATAAAGTCATTTATTATCACCATTACTGCTTTCTTTTAATAAATCCTCAGCCTGCTTGAGCTGCTCACTTGTAAGTGGTACTTCTTGAAATGATTTTCTTCTTTTCTTGAGAAAAAGAAATAGCAAAATTCCGCCTATCAGAAGAAAGGCGAATGGCCCAAACCAGAGAATCATTGTATTAGTTCTTATAGGTGGGCGATATAATACAAAATCTCCATAACGGGCAACTAAAAAATCAGTAATCTCTTTATCGCTTTTATTTGCTAATAACTGCTCACGAATCTCACGACGAATATCCTTTGCAAAATCAGACCGAGAACCAGCTAGTGATTCATTTTGGCATACTAAACAACGCAGTTCTTCAGACAAAATTATCATACGTTTTTCTATTTCGGGATTCTCAGCTACAGGCACAGCTTCTTTTGCGAAACTCAAAGGAGATGAAATAAGAATAAAAAATAAAAATATAAATTGTTTTTTGCAATATAAATTACGTAAGCAAGTCGTCGTCAATATTCCATAATTTATAATAAGATTAAGAAATGATTTTAAATTCATCCTTGCAATTCCTTAACTAACGGCAAAATTGTTTTCTTTAAAACATCAACGGTTACTGGACCAATTTGTTTGTATTGGATGACACCTGATTTGTCTATAACATATGTTTCTGGCACACCATATACACCGTACTCAATCCCAACCCTACCTTCAGGGTCCATTATGCTTTTAGTATATGGATCGCCAAGTTGTTCCAGCCATTGTATTGCTAGATTTCTCTTGTCCTTATAATTAAGTCCGTAAATTGGCACCACATTTGCTTTTGCTAACTGGACTAATAAAGGATGCTCATCTCGGCAAGAAGCACACCATGAAGCCCAGACATTAAGCAACCAAACTTTACCTAAATTATCTTTGGATTTAAAGATATTTTCTGGTTCATGTAGTTGTTGTAAATTGAATATAGGTGCTGGTTTACCTATTAATGGTGAAGGGACTTTACGTGGATTAAGATTAAGCCCAACAAGTAAAAATGCCGCCAGAATAACAAAGGCAATTAATGGAAGTAAATAACGTATCATGCCCTTCTTGTTTCCGTAACCAATGGGTCGATTGTTGTACCTTTATCTTCAGCCTTTGCTTTAGATAATTTTCGTACCTTAATACGATAACGTTTATCGGATACTGAAAGAGCGCCCCCAAATGCCATTAACAAACACCCAAACCAAATCCAGTCAACAAATGGCTTATGATAAACACGCACGACCCAAGACTCTTTCCCTAATGGCTCCCCGAGAGCTACATATAAATCACGAAATATACCTGTATCAATTGCAGCTTCGGTCATCGCCATACCAGATGCATTATATGTCCTTTTTTCAGGGTGCATAAGGTTAATTTTCTCGCCATTATTTAATACCTCAATATCGCCTATTATTCCCTGATAATTGGGTCCGGGAACCTCATTTGTTCCATTAAAGCGGAAAGTGTAGCTACTTATAGAAACTGTATCACCAATATCCATACGTACATCTTTTTCGGTTTCATATCCATTCACCAAAGTCACACCGATAATAAAAATAGCAATACCAAGATGAGCAAAATTCATTCCATAGAAGCTCCGTGATTGCTTAGCTAGTTTCGAAAATATTCCTCCCTGGCCACTATTTTTTATACGTTGCCATACGCTTACAAATATACTAGTAATTACCCAAAAAGATAGTAATAACCCAAAGCTCACCATTAATTTCCACTCGCCCATAGTAAACGGTAAGAGTAGGGCAGTTACCATACTAACTCCAAATGCCCAGCGTAAACGTATTGTAAGATCAGGCAAACTTGCCTTTTTCCAACGAGCCAATGGACCCAGCCCCATAAGAAAAATTGCCGGTGCCATAAGAGCTACAAATACTGATTCAAAATAAGGTGGGCCTACTGAAATTTTTCCGAGCTCCAATGCATCCATCACTAATGGATATAGTGTGCCAAGTAAAACGCTACTTGCAGCTACTACTAGCAGTAGATTATTTGCCAACAAAAGAGATTCCCTAGATACCAGATCAAAGCTTCCGCCAAGGCCAATTTTAGGGGCCCTCCAAGCAAATAAAAGTAATGAGCTACCTATAATAACAACCAGAAAGCATAGTATAAAAATACCACGGGTAGGATCAGTAGCAAAAGCATGAACTGATGTTAGTACACCCGAACGAACAAGAAAAGTTCCAAGTAAGCTTAAAGAGAAAGCAGAAATAGCAAGAAGGATGGTCCAGCTCTTGAAGCTACCACGTTTCTCTGAAACGGCTAAAGAATGAACAAGCGCCGTACCAACCAACCATGGCATAAATGATGCATTCTCAACCGGATCCCAAAACCACCAACCACCCCAGCCTAGCTCATAATATGCCCACCAGCTGCCAAGCATAATACCTATTGTAAGAAACACCCATGCTATAGTGGTCCATGGCCGTGACCAACGCGCCCAAGTTGCGTCCATTTGCCCACTTATTAATGCAGCGATCGCAAAAGCAAAGGCAACTGAAAATCCAACATAACCCATATATAACATGGGAGGATGCACTACCATACCTGGATCTTGTAAGAGGGGATTAAGATCACTGCCTTCAAAAGCGGCAGGTAATATCCGATCAAATGGGTTAGATGTAAATAGCATGAATAATAAGAACCCCACACTAATTACCCCCATCACTCCTAGAACCCTTGCTACCATATCATCTGGCAAATGTCGGCTAAATACACTAACAGCAACTGACCAGGAAGTAAGCATTAACACCCATAATAACAATGATCCCTCATGAGACCCCCAGGTTGCAGCAAACCTATATTGAATTGGTAATTTAGAATTGGAATTTTGGGCGACATTCAGTACTGAGAAATCGTTATTTACAAATGAATAGGCCAAGCAGACAAAAGCAATTGCAACAAATATAAATTGGCCATGCACCACTGGGCGTGCTAGTGCAATCCATGAAGGAATGCCACGAGCAGCCCCAATTATAGGAAAAATAACTTGTGTCACAGCTAGTAATAGCGCAAGAATTAAAGCAAAATTACCGATTTCTGGGATCATGATATTATGTTGTAAAAAAATTGATAGTTAAAATTAAATGACCCATAGAAAAATATGCTGATAAATAAATATTCTATAGCTACCCCGATTTACTGTATCTACAGTGGTTTCTTCAACAATGTTTCCTGTGATTTACTTGCTTGTTCAAGTGCTTCAGCTGCCTCTGGAGGCATATAATTTTCATCATGTTTGGCTAATACTTCATCTGCGCGGAAAACCCCATCAGAGGATAGCTTTCCTTGAGCAACGACCCCTTTACCTTCTTTAAATAAATCAGGAAGAATTCCTGTATAAACCACAGGAATTACCTTTGCTGTATCAGTTATTACAAAATTTACAGTAACCCCATTATCTTCACGTTTTACACTTCCTTCTTCTACTAAGCCCCCAATTCTAAAACTTTTTCCCTTAGGAGCCTCATTAGCGGCTACTTGAGTTGGACTAAAGAAAAAAACAAGGTTACTCTGAAAAGCGTCTAGCACCAATACTGCAGAAAGACCCAATGCTGCAACACTTACAATAATAATTGTTAATTTTTTATGCCTTGGTTTCATTATCCTGCTCTTTTCTAGCTGCTTTATAAATCAGACTAAGTTGCTTCAACAAAGTTCGCTTACGATTTAATATCAATATAATCTCGCCAATCAAGCAGATAAAAAACATTAAAAAAGAACCCCATACATAAAATCCATATCCTCCCATGGCAAAAAAATCTGACAAGCTTGCCCAAGTCATTATGTAGCTCCCTTATGAAGTTCACTAACCCACACAGTGTGGCGCTCTCTCACTAAAATAATAGTTCGTGTACGAATCAATACCAAAGCAATTGAATACATCCAACAAGCAAGGCTCATTATAAGCATCCCAGTAAGCATTGTAGCAGCCATTTTGGGTGACTCTGTAAGGCTAACAGAGGCTCCCTGATGTAAGGTATTCCACCATTTTACCGAAAAATAAATAATCGGGATATTAATTACACCAACTAATGCCAATATAGCACCAGCTTTATCAGCCCTGCGGGGATCATCTATTGCAGCCTGAAGTGCCATAAAGCCAATATAAAGAAAAAATAAAATTAATTCCGACGTCAGCCGAGCATCCCATACCCACCAAGTTCCCCACATTGGCTTACCCCAAAGCGCTCCTGTCCATAGAGCTAAAAATGTAAACATAGCCCCTGTTGGCGCTATAGCAGTAGCTATCATAGATGATAGCCGAGTATTAAAAGCAAGACCAATTGCCGCCCATCCTGCCATGACCAAATATAGAAACATAGACATCCAGGCAGCAGGGACATGGATAAATATAATGCGGTATGCCTCACTCTGTTGGAAATCAGTAGGGGCCACAAAAAAACTAATATAAAGACCTACCGCAAATAATATAAATGCAGTAACAGAGAATATTGGGGTAAGTTTCCCAGCGAGGGAATAGAAGCTTGCCGGAGAAGAATATTTAAACCAATTAATTGCCATTTTTTATAAATTTTAAAAGGGTATATAATTTCCCTTAAGTGTACATCTAATTAACCCTCTATTTTAACTCATAAATTAAAATTTATAATTGATTTATTTATTTTACTCGATTGATACCCGAAGCGCAGCTGCTGTAGCCCATGGTGCTAAAACAATTGATGCCAATAAAAAAGCTCCAAGTAAGGACAAATGGGCACCAGCGTTTAAGCCTGCAGAAATTGCCTCTACAGCTCCAGCGCCGAAAATTAAAACTGGGATATATAAGGGTAGAACTAAAAGCGATACTAATACGCCACCACCCCTTAGCCCTAAAGTAAGTGCTGCACCGATCGCTCCAATTAAACTTAATACAGGCGTTCCTAAAAGCAAAGATATGCCAAGTATAATTAATGCATCTATTTGTAAATCAAATTGAAATCCAAGTATTGGAGATATTAAAACTAATGGAACGCCAGTTACCATCCAATGTGCCAGAGCTTTACCAAGCACTAGCAGAAATAATGGCTGGGGAGAAAGCATCATTTGCTCTAACGTACCATCCAGATAATCGCTCGAAAACATTCTGTCTAGTGATAGCATTGATGCTAGCAAAGCAGCAACCCATACTACGCCAGGTGCCATAGCACGAAGCATATTCATTTCTGGCCCAACACCCAAAGGAAATAAACTAACTACAATAATAAAAAAAAATAAAGTAGTTAATATGTCTGATCTCTGGCGCATTGCCAAGAGAAGGTCACGTTGGATTACCCATAAAAACATATCAATTAAGCTGCAATCGCTTTGTTTCTATAGCAGAAATATTTATATCCTGATGGGTTGTCATAACAACCATACCTCCTTTCTTTAAATGCTGCTCTAATATACCTTTAATTAGTAGCACCGCAGATTTATCTAGCGTAACTAGTGGTTCATCAAGTATCCATAATACTGTGTTACTAACTAGTAAGCGCGCTAGAGTTACTCTCCGGCGCTGCCCTTGAGACAAAGCTTTTATAGGTAATACTTCACGCCCACTTAGCCCCATTTGCTGTAGAGTACTATATGCTGTGCTCTTATCAATCGTGTTTCCTGATAAAGCACTTGAAATTCGTAAATTCTCCAGTGCATTAAGGTTATCTTTTGTGCCATTTAAATGTCCTAAATAAGTAATAGAATTGTAATAATCTTCACCTAAAGATCGAATATTATTATTAAACCAGAGAATTTTTCCATTAGCAGGTGTGGAAAGTCCACATAACATCCTTAATAAACTAGTTTTACCGCTACCATTAGGGCCATTCACCTGTAGCAATTCACCAGCCTCAAGGGAGAAATTAATATCTTTGAATAAGCTTCTTTCGCCACGCACACATTCTAAATTCGTTACTTTTAACATTAGATACTTTCTGCAAAAGTAAAATTATAGCTTATCAACAAGCTCTATGGTTTCATTCTAAGTAGGAATTTAAATTAATTATTCATTAGGATCATTTCTATTTTCTTTGTATTATTAAAGATAAGTGCGATATAAGCAGCTTGGCGTAGAAAATTATAAGACTTTATGGCTATTATTCAATTATTTGCTAATACATAAATATACTATTGATGGCAACGACCCAATTAAAAGACAGTTTAAAAAATAACCTGTCTGGTAGTAAGGTACCAACTAATTATAAGAATTACATTACTCCAGATGGCTATACACGCCTAATGGATGAATTTACATGGCTTATAAACATTGAGCGACCAGAAATTACTGCCATCGTTTCATGGGCCGCAGGAAATGGAGATAGGTCAGAAAATGGCGACTATATTTATGGAAAAAAACGATTACGTGAAATTGATAGACGTATTCGCTTTCTTACTAAACGGATAGATGCAGCGGAAATTGTTAATCCAACTACCCCAAGAGCGGATGAAACACAAATTTTCTTTGGCGCCACAGTTATTTTCTCAGACGAAAAAGGCAAGAGGGAGTGTGTTTCTATTGTGGGTGTAGATGAGATAAACGTAGCTAAAGATGGTATTAGCTGGATATCACCAATAGCTAAGGCTCTAATCAAGTCTCGACAAGGTGATGCAGTAAGCTTCCTTACTCCAGCAGGTAAAAAGGAAATTAAAATTTTAGATGTTAAATACAAGAAAATACTTATAGAACAATTTATAGCACCAACTAAATAATATAAGTAATATACTCTAAAAGGCATTATTTCTTTATAGAGAAAATAATAAATGAAATTCATAACATCTAATAAAAATAATATTTTTAAGCAGCTCGTCAAACTAGATGAGTCATCAAAAAGAAGAAGAATCAGCGGGTTAACGATCCTTGATGGGGTGCATCTTATTAATTTCTATTATAAAAAAATAGGTCCGCCAAAATATTTATTTATAAATAAATCAAGTTACAAGAACAGGGAGATTAAAAGAATATTAGATCTAGCTAAAAATAAAACTGTAGAAGTATATATACTAAGTGATAGCTTATTTTGTGATATTTCTCCTGTTAAGACACCTACTGGAATTATTGCATTAATAGCTATCCCTACCTCACAGAACATTATTTTTGACAGGAAGAATAATTTCAGCGTACTACTTGAATCAATACAAGATCCGGGCAATCTTGGATCTATTTTACGCTCAGCAGCAGCAGCAGGTGCGTCTGATGTATATATGTCTTCAGGTTGTGCAGATGCGTGGTCTCCAAAAACCATCCGTGCTGCAATGGGTGCTCATTTTTTATTACATATCCATGAAAGATCAAAACTAATAGAAATATCCAAAAAATTTAAAGGCCTAGTTATTGCGACTACCTTGAAATCAAATAAAAGTTTATATGAATTATCTTTGCAGGGAGCTGTTGCATTCATGTTTGGTAATGAAGGGACCGGTTTATCAAAGATACTGTATCAAACAGCTCATGAAAAAATTACCGTGCCTATGCCGGGCAGAACTGAATCACTTAACGTTGCTGCATCTGCAGCTATTTGTTTTTTTGAAAGAGTACGGCAACTTGAGTAATTAAGAGCAACAGATACATCCTCTTAATAATAGAATCTGGTATTACAGGTTTAGTTATGGTTAAAAAAAATAAAGATAAAGATTTTATGTGTGAAGCGCTGAATCTTGCACAACAAGCAGGTGAAATGGGAGAAGTTCCAGTTGGGGCGGTTGTAGTAAAAAATAATATTATAATTGGGCGCGGTTATAATCGCCCCATAACAACTTCAGATCCAACTTCTCATGCTGAGATAATAGCACTACGTGAAGCAGCCCTTTATCTTTGTAACTACCGTTTATTAAACTGTACAATGTATGTAACACTAGAACCATGCATAATGTGTATAGGAGCAATTTTTCATGCGCGTATCGCTCGACTAATTTATGGGTCTAGGGATTTTAAAACTGGAGCGTGCGGCAGCGTTGTAGATATAGCTGCAAATAAACAATTAAATCATCATACACACATAACAGGAACTCTCTTAGAAGATAAAAGTAGCTATTTATTAAAAGAATTTTTTATTGCAAAGCGCAGAGCTAATTAGAAAGTTAATTCATGAGAATTGAGATTAATATTAATTTTCAACATCTTGATATTATTAATAATAATCAAGATAAGATAAAATCTTATCAAATTTCATCAGCTACGAATGGGGTAGGGCAAGAGCAAGGAAGCTTTTGCACTCCGCTCGGGAAACATATAATCCGCGCAAAAATAGGTGCTGGACTACCAATCAATACTATATTCATAGGCCGCAGGCCTACAGGTGAGATATTTTCCCCGGAGCTTGAAAAAAATTACCGAGGCCGTGACTGGATCTTGACTAGAATATTGTGGCTTTCGGGATGTGAGGTTGGATTTAATCGCTTAGGTACAGTAGATACCATGCGCCGTTATATATATATTCATGGCAGCCCTGATAGCATTGATATAGGGCGGCCTGGCTCCAGTGGCTGTATTCGAATGCTAAATACCGATCTACTTGAATTATTTGAATTAATAGATATTGGTACTGAAGTTAATATTAAGCAAAAATAAAACCTCAAATTCCTCAAATTACTCTTCTTCTTATTTGTTCATACACCTCTTTTGAGTTAACATACTTGTCCATGACCAAATATGTATTTGTGACTGGTGGTGTTGTTTCATCTCTTGGCAAAGGTATTGCTGCTGCCTCACTTGCAGCTCTCCTGGAATCCCGTGGCATTAAAGTGACTATGCTTAAGTTGGATCCATATATTAATGTGGACCCCGGCACAATGAACCCATTTCAACATGGTGAAGTATTTGTTACTGAAGACGGAGCAGAAACCGATTTAGATTTAGGGCATTACGAACGATTTATAAGCGCCAAAATGAGTAAGTTAAATAACTTTACTACTGGCCAGATTTATGAAAATGTAATAAAAAAAGAACGCCGTGGAGACTATCTTGGCGGAACTGTACAAGTAATTCCACATATTACTGATGAAATTAAAAAACACATAAAATTAGGCGCAGGTGAGTCACAGGTAGCAATTGTTGAGATTGGTGGTACGGCAGGTGATATCGAATCCCTTCCATTTTTAGAAGCTATCAGGCAAATGGCCATCCAAAATCCTTATGAAGATACCTGTTTTATTCACCTCACACTTTTACCGTATATTCCTTCTGCTGGAGAGCTAAAAACTAAGCCAACACAGCATTCTGTGAAGGAAATGCGTGGTATTGGTATACAACCGGATGTATTATTATGCCGTGCTGATAGAGTATTACCACCAGATGAGCGAAAAAAAATTGCATTATTTACTAACGTACGTGAAGAGGCAGTAATTTCAGCAGTAGACGTAAATAGTATTTATAAGATTCCAGTGTTATTAAATGAGCAAATGTTAGATGAAATAGTATGCCATAAGCTCAACATACTTGCTAAACCAGCTAATCTAAATACATGGAAAAAACTAATTCACGCATTAGAACATCCCAAACAAGTAGTCAAAATTGCACTTGTTGGGAAATACGTTGATTTAACTGAATCTTACAAATCTTTATCAGAAGCCTTGATTCATGCTGGCATTCATACGGAATGCGAGATTAAAATTAATTATGTTGATTCAGAGGATATTGAGAGAAATGGAACACAATGCCTCATTGAAGCAGATGCAATTTTGGTTCCAGGTGGATTTGGCAAAAGGGGTGTAGATGGTAAAATTATAGCCATACAATATGCACGTGAGAATCTTATCCCTTACCTTGGGATTTGCCTTGGCATGCAACTAGCAGTCATAGAATATGCTCGTAATAAAGTTTCTATGAAGGGCGCGCATAGCACAGAATTTAATCCTAATACTGCTTATCCTGTTATTGGACTAATTACTGAGTGGAAAAATAGAGAAGGGCAAATTAATATTCGAGACTCAAAATCAGACCTGGGTGGCAGTATGCGTTTAGGAGGCCAAGACTGCTTTTTAAAAGAAGGTTCATTGTCTAGAAAAATATACGGGATAAAAATGATAACTGAGCGCCATCGTCATCGGTATGAAGTAAATGGCCAGTATATTGCTCAGCTAGAAGAAGCTGGTCTTCATGCTAGTGGCCTATCAGCTGAAGATTCTCTTTGTGAAATGATTGAACTGCCTACAGCCGAGCATCCATGGTTTATTGGATGCCAGTTTCACCCAGAATTTACTTCTACACCTAGAGCAGGGCACCCCTTATTTAAATCTTTTATAGAAGCAGCAATTAAAATATCAAACAATACAACAAATTTTAGAAAAACTCTGACTTTGGCAAAAAAATAAAATCATTACATTACCTTATAACTAGCAATCTTTACGAATTCATGAGTAATCAGGGAAAATAATATGAGCGCAATAGTAGATGTTTTTGCAAGAGAAATTTTAGACTCACGCGGCAACCCAACGATAGAAGCAGAAGTTTTGCTTGAGTCAGGAGCACTAGGGCGCGCAGCAGTTCCTTCTGGAGCATCCGTTGGCACTAAAGAAGCAATTGAATTAAGGGATAATGATAATAAGCGTTATGCTGGAAAGGGGGTACTTAAAGCTATTGAAAATATAAATACCGAAATTGCTGAGGCTTTGATGGGGCAAGATGCAATAGAGCAAAGCTTTATAGACCAGACCCTTATTGAGCTTGATGGTACTAGTAGTAAAAAAAGACTTGGCGCAAATTCAATACTATCAGTTTCATTAGCAGTTGCTAAAGCAGCAGCTGCAGATGCTGGTATCCCCCTATATCGATATTTAGGCGGGACAGGTCAAATGTCTATGCCAGTACCTATGATGAATGTTATTAATGGAGGTGTACACGCCAATAATAATATTGATTTACAAGAATTTATGATTGTTCCTCTTGGCGCACCCAGCTTCAGTGAAGCATTACGTTATGGAGCAGAAATATTCTATACATTAAAGGATATGCTTCATAAAAATAATATGGCTACTACAGTTGGTGATGAAGGTGGTTATGCGCCTGACCTTAAAAACAATGAAGCAGCACTAAAACTTATTTTAGAAGCAATTAAGCAAGCTGGCTTTATACCCGGAGATGAAATTGCTATAGCTGTTGACTTTGCTGCCTCAGAATTATTTAAAGATGGAAAATATAACCTAACTTCTGAAAATCTGAGTTTAAACTCAGAACAACTAGTTGATTATATTTCTACCTGGGTAGAAAAATACCCTATTATTAGCCTAGAAGATGCTATGAGCGAACATGATTGGGAAGGATGGAAAATACTAACGAATAAACTTGGAAGTTCAGTACAACTGGTAGGAGATGATATATTTGTTACCAACTCAAGTATTCTTAAAGATGGCATCCAACAAAAAATTGGTAATTCTATCCTTATCAAATTAAATCAAATTGGTTCATTAACTGAAACTTTTGCAGCTATTGAAACTGCTAAGTGTGCTGGATATACATCTATAATTTCTCACCGATCAGGAGAGACTGAAGATACCACTATTGCTGATATTTCAGTAGCTACTAACTCCCTGCAGATCAAAACTGGCTCCCTTTCTAGGTCTGACCGCCTAGCTAAATATAATCAATTACTTCGTATCGAAGAAGATCTAGGAGATGGGACTAAATATGCTGGACGAGATGCCTTCTACCAAATAAAATAATGCGAGTATTAGGGCTCATATTATTTGTCCTGATAATCTTATTGCAATATTCATTATGGCAAAGCAAAGGCAGCTGGAATAAAGTATGGGAAATTAACCAAAAAATTTCTTTGCAGAGCAAAGCCAACCAAAAAAATAGAATCCGTAATAAAGCTTTAGATGCAGAAGTGCAGGACCTTAAAAAGGGATCAGCTGCTATTGAAGAGCGTGCCCGTAATGAACTGGGTATGATTAAGGAGGATGAAGTTTTTTTTCAAATTGAAACTAATAAACATAAATTACTACCATCTGATGAAGCAAATTAATTTAGTAAGTATAATTTTTTAAAATAATAATTCATAGAACCTTATAATAATGGGAAACTGTAAATTTAAAATCAAACAGAATATATTTGTCCTTCCAGTTAAGATGCCCGGCGTAATAAAAAATATTATTCATTCTTCTAATAATGAAAAAAAATATGAGGTTGAAGTTGAGTACAAAAATAGAGCATGGAGAGCAACATTTTATGAATATGAATTATCGGATATAGAATAAACAATATCATAGTCACAAATAAGATATTTCGACTGATCCTATCTTGAAGGGAACAAAAAAATGCCACTTAATTCTATGTGGAAAAAAATATTACAAGCACTCCTTATAACAATTTTTTTTCCATTCTCATTTATGCTATTGATTCTATTATATGGATATAATAGAACTCTCGAAATCTGTAAAAATATCTTATCAGAAAGATATGTTTTAATGGCTATATTAATAGTTACAGTAGTAATTCTTCAATTATTAATTATGCCAGCAAAGATTTAACTGGCATAGTTAAATGCAACGCTCATTATTTTTTAAATAAAATTTACCGCTAGATTTTATCGACAGATAATGCCAATCAATATATCTATTATTTAACAGTGATAGTAATTACTTCTGACATAACAGGGGGGCTATGCGGGATATGATTTTTATCACCTAACATTAGCTGTAGTGTATGCTCTCCTGGAGATAGCTCAACAGTAGTTTCTGTTTGCCCACCACCAAAATGCTTATGCTTTGCATTGGAAGGCAGTGGCTCATCTAGTGCAGGATTACTTGCCATATCAATGAGCAAATGATGATGCCCTGTGTTGGGCTTATCAATTCCAGCTGGCGCTACACCCATCCCCTTTAAACCAAATCGCACAATTATCGGACTAACTACCACCTCCCCATCTGCGGGAGATATCATATATACCTGTGCTCCCTCTGGTGAAATAGTACGTGCAAAAGAGGAGCCTGTAACTAAAAAAAGAGCTAAAATAATCGTTATGAATATAAATTGAACTGACATGACGCACCTCTTGATTTCATTAATAATTATAATATTGGTTCCATTAAATTTTTAATAACAGGAAAGCACTTATTTTATTTACATAAAACAAATTAATAATAATCACTAATTAATGTAACTTATTTATTGGCTCCCTGAGTAGGGCTCGAACCTACGACCCACGGATTAACAGTCCGTTGCTCTACCAACTGAGCTATCAGGGATTGGAATTTGCTTATACTAATAGCTTGAATCACCTCGGTCAACCAAATGACTTAATGCTTAATAGGATTTATGGCTCCTATTAAGCCAATATTTTCTTTATACGATCTAAAGCATTTTTTAAATTATCCATAGATGTTGCAAAAGACATACGGACATATCCCTCACTACCAAACGCTAATCCTGGTACTACAGCAACACCAGCCTTCTCTAGTAAGTACTCACTAAATGATATGTCACTACAATCTTTTATTTCGCTCTTTCTATGCAATGTATCAATTGCCTGACGAACATCAGCAAAAGTATAAAATGCTCCTTCAGATAATAAACAACTTATACCAGGTATTGCATTTATCCTATCGGTAACAAATATATTCCTTTCTTTAAACGCATTAAGCATAGGTTCTATACAAGCCTGATCACCATTTAAAGCTGCTTCTGCAGCTACCTGAGAAATAGAGGTTGGGTTTGAAGTGCTTTGTGATTGAATATTCCCCATAGCTTTAATTATATGCTCAGGCCCACCACAGTATCCAATTCGCCATCCTGTCATAGAATACGCCTTAGATACACCATTGAGTACTATAGTGCGTGAATATAGATCTGGACATGCATTAAGAATATTCACAAATTGACCGCTTGATAATAAGATATGTTCATACATATCATCAGTAGCAATAATTATTTCTGGATACTTACGTAGCACCTCTCCTAATGCCTTTAATTCATCTAATGTATAAACACTACCAGATGGGTTACTAGGACTATTAATTACAAACATCCTCGTTTTTTTAGTAATAGCTTCTTCTAACTGCACCGCAGTAATTTTAAAATTTTGCTCAATCCCTGTATTGATAGTTACTGGTTTCCCTTCAGCAATCAATACCATATCGGGATAGGACACCCAATAAGGCGCCGAAATGATAACTTCATCTCCTGGATTAACTACAGATAAAGCAAGGTTAAAGAAGCTTTGTTTTCCACCGCACGAAACTAAAATTTCTTTTGCAGTATAGTTAAAATCATTATCCCTTTTAAACTTAGCTATAATTGCATTCTTTAAGCTCGGGGTTCCACCTACGGGAGTATATTTAGTAAAGCCATTATTAATAGCTTTAATAGCGGCATTTTTAATATGCTGTGGAGTATCAAAATCAGGCTCACCAGCACCGAGGCCAATAATATCTTTACCCTTGGATCTAAGCTTCGCTACTCGAGCAGTAACAGCTAGGGTAGGGGATGGTTTGATCATCTGAACACGTTTCGAAAGTTCCACTCTAATATCCTTATGCTGAACAAGCTCTAATCTACATGTTAAAATTAAAACAAAGTAATATATAAAAACACTTAAATTATACCTGTGATTTCAACCTTCCCCAATAGTTCTTACAAGCTTCATCAGCCATTTAAAGCTGCAGGTGATCAGCCTGAAGCTATTAATAAATTAATAGAAGGAGTCAATGATGGTCTTGCTTTCCAAACACTGCTAGGCGTAACTGGATCAGGTAAAACCTATACGATGGCCAATGTCATAGCGCATTTAGGAAAACCCGCACTTATCATTGCACCTAACAAAACCCTAGCAGCACAGCTTTATTCTGAAATGCGCGATTTCTTTCCAGAAAATGCAGTCGAATATTTTGTATCATATTATGACTATTACCAGCCAGAGGCATATATTCCCTCACGTGATCTTTTTATTGATAAAGACTCAAGCATTAATGAACATATCGAACAAATGCGCTTATCAGCAACAAAATCTTTACTTGAAAGAGATGATGCTATAATTATATCTTCTGTATCATGCATTTATGGAATTGGAGACCCAGTCGACTATCATGGAATGATCCTGCATGTGCGAGAGAAAGAAAAAATTCCACAGAATCAAATTATAAAAAGATTAACCGAAATGCAGTATGAGCGAAATGATATTGAATTTAATCGCGGTACATTTCGTGTGCGCGGTGACATTATTGATATTTTTCCAGCAGAAAATTCTGAAACGGCAGTAAGAATCTCGCTTTTTGACGATTTAATTGAAGGGATATCACTATTTGATCCCCTCACGGGACGCCAGCAAAACAAAGTTCTTAGGTATACAGTTTTCCCTTCTAGTCATTATGTAACACCAAGAAGCACTACTTTACGTGCAATTAATACTATAAAAAAAGAGCTTGCTGAACGCATTAACTTTTATCAAAAAAATAATAAAATTTTAGAAATACAACGTATTGAACAACGCACCCATTTTGATTTAGAAATGCTAAATGAACTAGGCTTCTGTAAAGGCGTTGAAAATTACTCACGGCATCTATCTGGGAGAAATCCTGGGGAGCCACCACCAACTTTAATAGATTATTTGCCAACTAATTCTCTTTTAATAGTGGATGAAAGCCATGTAACTATTCCTCAAGTAGACGGTATGTATAAGGGTGACCGGTCACGTAAAGAAAACCTTGTTAATTATGGGTTTCGTTTACCTTCTGCTTTAGATAATAGGCCACTAAAATTTGATGAATTTAAAAAATTGATCCCACAAACAATATTCGTATCTGCAACACCTGCTGAATACGAAAAAAGATATAGTGGACAAATAGTAGAGCAAGTAGTTCGCCCAACTGGCCTAATAGACCCAGAGATCAAAGTTTTCCCTGCATCTACTCAAGTTGATAATTTAATGTCAGAAGCAAATATCCGTACTAAAAGGGGAGAGCGTGTATTAGTGACTACGCTAACAAAACGTATGGCTGAGAGTCTAACCGAATATTACTCTGACCACGGAATGAAAGTACGATATTTACACTCAGATATAGGCACTGTTGAAAGAGTTGAAATTATTCGTGATCTTCGTTTGGGAAAATTTAATATACTAGTAGGCATAAATTTATTACGAGAAGGATTAGATATACCAGAAGTCTCCTTAGTTGCTATTTTGGATGCTGATAAAGAAGGATTTCTAAGGTCTGAACGATCCCTTATTCAAACTATAGGTCGCGCAGCACGCCATATAAATGGCACAGCAATACTTTATGGCGATAAAATTACAAATTCTATGCAGCGTGCTATTGAAGAAACCAATCGTAGGAGAAATATTCAAATTGAGTTTAATAAGTTAAATAATATAACACCACAGAGTATTAATAAGCGGATAAAAGATCTTATTGATGGTGTTTATGACCTTGAAAGCGAGAAACAAAACTTAAAATCTCAGAAAACAGATGCACGCTATGAAATGATGAGTGAAAAACAAATTACTTTAGAAATCAAACGACAAGAAAAGAAAATGCTTAAAGCAGCAAAAAATATGGAATTTGAATTAGCAGCAAAATATAGAGACGAATTAAAAAAACTGAAACAAATTTTGTTTGTTGGGTCTGCCAATGCATAAGGAATTGTTATTTAATTGTGATTTAACTAGTAGGTGAGTACCACCAGAAACTCTATTTAACATAATATACATTATGAGCATAATATGTATATAACGTATAACAACTAAATACACAAAATATACAGCTTTAAGCTCTTATCCTAGGATTCTCATGCATTATTAAATTTGATCATCCTTGACTAAAAACTACAAACAGCTATAATTCACACAGATAAAATTTCACCTTGTAACATAGCTATATAAGAGTATTAAGCGCCAATAAAAATTAGAAGAGTGTTTTTAAACTTTGACCAGTATCGCTTTCGCGATGCTTCAGACAGAATAATCTAGCACTTCCGAAGCAAAGTCAATGTTACCGTTTAAGATATATTTCTAGAAATTCAACAGCACAGGAGGCAAATTTATTATGCTTGAAGTAATATTGTTGGTCATTGGAGTAGTAGCGGGATTTTGCCTTTACAAAAAAATAATAATGAGCGCTTCCAAGCAAAACTCTATAAATAATAAGATTTTATCAGCTATTTCAGACAAATCAGATCAAGATTCATCTGCCTTAGCTTTACGTATAAGGGAAGATGTCAATAACAGCTATCAGCTTGAATGGCAGGATATCAAAACGTGCTTTATAGGTTATTTTTGCTCAGATGGAGCATCTAATAAAGCTTCTGGGCAAGAAACCTCATCAAAAGAAGAATATAAAGATGATGAAATTGAGTCGTTTTTAAAATCTAAATTTGACTGCTTAAAAGATTGGGATATTAGGTCATTATCTAAAAAACAAACTTCTCCTATAGAGGAGCCGCTAGCTGAAAATACCGAGAATAAAGAAGAACCTATAGAAGCTAAAGAAGTAAAATTAGAGCCTCAGTCAGATGGAACAGCACCGCTTTCTTCTGAAAGAGAATCAAAAAAGGAGGCAAAGGCAGCGACTGAAAATAAAGCTAAAAAGGAGCCAGAAAATACAGCAGAAAGCACGTCTAAAAACGAATCTTCTTCTGCCAGCAAAACTCAGAAAGGCAATACCTCGAGCAAAAACAATTCTAAAAATAAATAAGTGTTTCTGAATCTTTTAAATTATTAACTTACGCTAAATTTTACAAAATTTAATAAAAGTGAGTCAGTTAAAAGGAGAGCCTGTCAAATAGACGGCCTCCTTTTTTTATGAGTATATCTATATAAACTATTGTTTTTAAACAATTATTGTATACACTGACTCTCCTACTAAGCATACAACTATATGATCAGCCCAACCTGGAACCTAGGTTTACTTTATAATTTCCAGTATTAAAGGTGTAAAGAGTAAAAGCATAGCAACCAAATATGAAAACAAATAATATAGAAATACTGGCTCTTATAAATTACTTGAAACAATTAATTATTAAATCTTTCAAAAGCGATGCTGTTTCAATTTATATTATGGGCAGCTTAGCTAGAGGTGGATTTAGTGAGATAGCTAGTGATATAGACTTAGGAATAGTATTCAGTGGACAACTATATGATGCAAAAGAAAAAATTAAAATCATATTATCTGACACTAAAAAAAAATTCCCAACAGTAAACAATAAAATTTCCATATTTTGGGGGTCAATAGAATCAATTAACGGCCAGATTGAAGCAGGTCGTTATCCACCTTTTGATAGGCTAGACCTTATTAATCATGCCCTACTCCTGTCTGGACAAGATGTCAGATCGCTACTTATTAGACCATCAAAAAAAGAACTTGAAATAGCCAGCGCTTATTTTTCTATCAACAATTTAGCTACTAAGGAAAGAATCAAAGAGTTTTATGACTGTGCACGTATAGCAAGAAAAGGTGTTGTTTACACAACAAAAACAATATTATTCCCTGCAAGATTCATTTATCTTCAAAGGACAGGGGAAATTGCAGGGAACAAAGAATCTTCGCACTACTATCAGTGTAATTTTAAAGGGCCTGGTACTAAACTTATTGAGATTGGGTACTACTGGCGCCTTAATAACCTACCTAAAGATTTAGATATCGTTTCAAATTACCTAAAAGAAGGCTTGTGTCAACTTTACATTAATTACATTAATATATATATACAAAGCATGGATAAATATAATGAAATAGAAATTAGAAACAAACTAGAAAAATGGAAAAAAGAGATCACAGGCTAATATCCTTCTCTATCAATATTTAACACATCAATTACAGAAATTAAATTTAATGATTCCAGGTATAAATTTTAATAATCAATAATTTAATGCTATTTATTGCCCTTATTTAGCCTCATTTACATATATTCATTAATCCAAGGTTTTTACTTTCATTCTTCTTCAATGCTTGCCAAAAAACTATGTGCTTTAAGTAACATATCACTATCACAAGCAGTACGCTAATATGCGTATAAAATTTATATAAAAAAAATGACAGTAAAATTTAATTGCATATATTATTAATTAATATTCATAAATATCAAATAAATAATAATAATAATTAATTTATATTATAAGATTTAATAATACCCATTTATTTTACATAATGTATATTATAAATTTTAAATGATTTGAACTAATATTAGCTAGAATCTGTATTGTTGATTACTCACCTCTTACGACTATTAACTGATTTACGAATAAAATGAAGGCCCAGGTACTGGAGATTTTATACCTATAATAACTTTTGGGATGCTTAAACTCACATATCAAGAAAATAATACGAGCTAAATTAAAAATAGATTTATAAAACAAGAATTTATAAGGAAAATGCTATATTATAGATTTTAGAACTGGCCTGCACCTATAAAATCACTCTGCTATAAGCTTGTCTAAATTTGCTGGATTGCATAGTCCATGCACAGAACTTGTTCTATCTAACCTTTATACAGAATTTTTTAAAGTTGCCCTGAGATTTTTTTGGCATCTTTAAATAGATTGAAAAAATTATAAGTGGTTGATTCTGCTATTTTATCTATATCAACCCCCCTTAAGGTTGCTATTTCTTTAGCAACATGTCGTACAAATGCAGGCTGATTAGTTTTTCCTCTATATGGTACAGGTGCTAAATAGGGTGAATCTGTCTCAATCAGCATCCGTTCAAGCGGGACTTTTTTAGCTGTCTCTTTTAATTCTCCGGCATTCTTAAAAGTAACTATTCCAGAAAACGAAATATAAAAGTTCATCTTCATTGCCTTCTGAGCTATTTCCCAACTTTCAGTAAAGCAATGCATTACACCACCTACTTGATTTGCGCCCTCCTCCTCCATAATTTTTAACGTATCAGCAGATGCTTCACGCGTATGAATTATAAGGGGTTTATTACACTGTCGGGCCGCACGAATATGGTTCCGAAACCTATCTCGCTGCCATTCTAAATTCCCCTTAAGTCGAGAATAATCTAACCCCGTTTCCCCTATTGCAATTATTTTTGGATGTTGGGCCAAAATTGCCAGTTTTTCTGTTTGTGGTTCAGCTATATTTTCATAATCTGGGTGAACGCCAACAGAAGCAAATAAATTTAAATGTTTCTCAGCAAGCATTAGTACCTTTGGAAAATCTTCCAAATTAACACTCACGCAAAGGGCATGAGTAACATTATTTTCTTCCATATTTTGAAGAATTTTATCAATATTATTCGCAAGATCTGGAAAATCAAGATGGCAATGGGAGTCTATTAACATATTTAAATTAAAATGGATAAATATAATTTATTGATATTACTCATTTTACTTAACATATTTTCCTCTGGCTTGGGCCATCAGCTGAGCATATGATATTAATATTTCTTCTAAAAAGAGCCTAGGGTTCAGAGTATGATGCGCTAATCGTTGCATATCTATTAATCTACGCAAATATCCTGCAAGTTGAAGCAAATCAATCCTTAAAACTAGTTCTTCTATTCTACTCTGCATAGATAAATGATACCGAATTTTCCCTGTTATGCGGTAACTCATTAAATCATAACACCATTTTTGCATCCAATTAACCATTGTAGGGAGATCTGTTTTTTGCAATTCTTCTGCAAGTGCTAATGGATTAAATTTTTTTAAAGCGCTGATATTATTTATAAAATTCATATGCTCGAGGTAATAATTGTTGGTATTATTTTCTAATGCTGTAAGGGGCGAATTACTTACTAGGGCCAAGGCACTATGAGCTTCTTTGACACCATTTTGCTCAAGCCAGCTTTTTGCTAAACTGAGCTCAGGAACTGGCATAGTTATTTGCTTACAACGACTTCTAATTGTTGGCAATAAACCATGTGGATTATGAGCCACAAGAATAAATAGTGTTTGAGGTGGTGGCTCTTCCAAATTTTTCAATAGTGCATTAGCTGCAGCTATATTCATAGATTCTGCGGGTTGTATTAGAATAATTTTATAGCCATTACGATGGCTAGACATATTAATTACATCACTTAATGCCCTAATCTTATCGATACCAATCTGCTTACTAGGCTTATTTTTTAGTTTTGTAGAAATTAATTTATCATTACTAGTAGAACCTAACCTTGTTTGAAATCCATTAGAGGATTCAGCCAAAGCATCAGGCTCAACCAGATTAAAATCTGGATGACTATTCTGTTCGAACCATCTACAACTTAAGCAATTATCACATGCTTCATCTATTATTTCTTGGCTTTCACAAAGTAAAAACTTTGCCATTGATTTAGCAAACCCAAGTTTTCCAATGCCTTTTTTGCCTTTCAATAAAATTGCATGCCCTATCGAAGTATTATTTTTTACAAGTGCTTCCCATATTTTATTTTGCCAAGGATACATTTAGATTATTAACAAATAGTCAGAACAATATTTTTGAGCCTTAACCTGATATCTTCAACAGGTTCACTGGCATCGATTATATGAATTCGATTAGAAAATCTTCTAGCCCTCTTTAAATATGACTCCCTTACCCGATTAAAGAACTCATCTTTTTCTTTTTCAAATCGATCCACTACTTCTACCCCATTCCCTCTAGCATTTATTCGCTTCCTACCGAGCTCGCTAGTTACATCAAAATAAAAAGTTAAATCAGGTTGAAACGTATTTTGCACCCAATATTCTAAATCTTTAAGCCTATCCTCATGTATCCCTCTGCCACCTCCTTGGTATGCAAAACTAGCATCAGTAAACCTATCTGAAATTACCCAATTTCCCTTAGCCAAAGATGGAAGTATCAATTTATCTAAGTGTTCTTTTCTTGCAGCAAACATAAGTAATGCTTCTGTTTCTGGATGTATTGCTTGGCTCGAATCTAACAGGATCTTCCTTAATTCTTCACCTAAATTAGTCCCGCCAGGCTCATGTGTAAGTTGAACCTTTTTCCCCATACCAGACAAAAGTGTTTCTAGCCAAGATAGATGCGTGCTTTTTCCTGCACCATCTATTCCTTCAAGTGTAATAAATTTACCAGGCAACATTTGCAATTTATCTAAAATAAATTAGTTTAATATGATTTTCTCTTCTTAGAGTTAAATACTTTTTATTATTGAGTATAAAGATTTTAATATTTATTTATACTATTTTATGCAGCACATAGCTAAATTATTAAAATTTATCCTCTTACTAACTAATTTTGGTTAAAAAAACCATGCTAATTGAAGAGACTCTTTGTATCTATTTCTTTATAATAGATATTTATATCCGATTATCTTATTAAATAAGTGTTAGTTAAAATCTTACATAAAAAGTGTGGCAAGCTACCATTTGCCGTTTTAAATTTATGTATTCTGGTAATTACTTTATATATCAAAGAATAATAAAAGTATCTGCATGTATAAAATACATAATTTGTGTCTAAACTACACGTTTTTCTATATGCCATTTATAGTAAAAATATATTGTAACAAGCAGTACTTTATGCGAGAATCTGCACCATTATTTTTAAGCAGTTTCAGTATACAAATAGAGGAATCTCATTTATATGAAATTTTATGACAGTTCAAAAAAAATAACTCCCCCACAAATAATTACTAAGCAATTAATAATAATTCCTTTATCAATTGCTTGCTTAGGAATGTCTTTACCAGTTTTAGCCCATAAAACCAATACCTTATTAGATGACGTAGTATCTATTGCTAAAAATGGCTTGGTTAGCACTACATCAGAAAAAGAATCTGCAGAAATAAGAAAGACAGTTCCAGTTGTATCTAAAGCCCCGCGCCCTGGTGGATTTATAATCCCTCCAAGCCCAAAAGCTGAAGAATATCCTGGGCAATACTCTTTTGTGGATTTTATAACAGGTAAAAACCGTACAACTAAGCCTGTTAGCCCTTATGCCCCATTTGCTCTGCAAACTACCCCTGCTGCAGACATTAATTTTAGATATCTAGATAACCCAGATCATGAAGAAGATATTTTTGATCCGTTAAAGCGGATTAAAATAGGTAATGATGTTATCTTATCTTTTGGTGGCCAATTCTGGTATCGCCATATGCGTGCAACAGATGCAAGATTAAAACCAAATGGAAAAAATAATACATTTCACTTAACTCGCTTAAGAGTTCATACTGATATTTGGTACCAAGATAAAATTAGGTTCTTTGGTGAATTCCTAGATGCACGCCATTGGGGCAATGAATTACAACCTTTGGGCATAGATCGGAATCACACAGATATGCTAAGCATCTTCATGGATGTGAAGGTAGCAGAAGCTTTAGGCGGTAAGGCCTATGTTCGTGTTGGTAGGCAAGAATTAACCTATGGCTCACAAAGGCTAATCTCATCACTAGACTGGGTAAATACAAGGCGTACGTTCCAGGGTGTTAAAGTTTTCTGGCATACACCTAAATTTAATTTAGATACTTTCTGGGTCCGACCTATGAGGACGCAGCCAAATGCTTTTGATCAATGGAACAAGAAGAAAGATTTTGTTGGCTTATGGGGGACATATAAACCCAAGAAAGGCGATGCTCTTGACCTCTATTATTTGAGCTTAATGAATAATTCTGGAACAGATGTCGGTCGAAATGGTGTCACAGGTGATTCTGTAATACATACAATTGGTGCTAGATACGTAGGCACATATAAACGTTTATTATTTGAATTAGAAGGTATGTACCAATTTGGTAGGCATGCCGCCGATCAGGATATATCAGCCGGTGCAGTTGCTGTTGGAGCTGGATATAGAATTCCACTGCCATATAACCCTACTGCTTGGCTACGCTATGACTATGCTTCAGGTGATAACAACGCAAGTACTGGCGGCACCCGTAGTACATTTAACCACCTTTTTCCATTTGGAAACTATTACATGGGCTGGTTAGATCGAGTTGGGCGCCAAAATATACATGACTTTAATGCCCAATTTAGCCTACATCCACAGCGCTGGCTTACGTTCATTTCCCAATATCATAGGTACTACTTAGCAGAGAAAAAAGATTATTTATATAATGCAGGTGGCGCAGCAACCCTACGCGATGCAACCGGCCAATCAGGCAGCCATGTTGGGGATGAAATTGACGTTCGTTTCAATATACACGTTGACCGCCACCAAGATATTCTAGTTGGTTATTCTAAAATGTGGGCTGGGACATTTACGAAAAATACAAGGCCTGGAATTAATCCTGATTTATTCTACGTACAATATAATTTCCGTTTCTAAAGATATATTTAAAAGTTACAGTAATACCAAAATGAGAAATTAGCTATACCTTAGTTAATTTCTCATTTTTATATATTTATAAGGATAAATTTGGACTATTTAACACCAGCAACATCTAATAACTTGCTCATGTCCTCCTATCCTACATGCTAGATTTATTGTAATACAAGTATCAAGGTTTTCATGACTGCATTTTAATATATAAACTAACCAATTCATCTATACTAATCACAGTTTTTATATTTCTTTTTCTTGCATTCTTTTACCATATTTTTAGCTTTAGAAATTTGAACTGGCGTCATTTCTTTAGCTATTAAATCGCGACCCCTATCTCCAAGCTTTTCTCCATTGCTGGCACTAAGATCAAGCCACATATAAGCATATATATGATCCTTTTTTACACCTTGCCCATTACCATATATAAATCCCAAGGTATACTGCGCCTTTGCATGGCCTTGTGCTGCAGCTTTTTGATACCACTTAACTGATTCCTTATGGTCCTGTACTGTTCCTTCACCTTTACCGTACATGAAACCCAAATTAAATTGTGCACCATCATTTCCTTGTTCAGCAGCTAATCTATAATATTTTAATGCTTCCTTATAGTCTTGCTGTACGCCATTTTTACCATTTTCATACATCATAGCGAGANTNNATTGTGCATATACNTCNCCNTGCTCTGCTGCTTTTTGATACCATTTAACCGCTTTTTTATAATCTTGCTTTATACCTTTCCCATCTTGATACAGCAAACCTAAGGTGGATTGCGCGTATACATCTCCCTGCTCTGCTGCTTTTTGATACCATTTAACNGCTTTTTTATAATCTTNCTTTANACCTNTCCCATCCTGATACAGCAAACCTAAGGCNGATTGNGCATATACATCTCCNTGNTTTGCTGCTTTTTGATACCATTTAACNGCTTTTTTATAATCTTTCTTTACACCTCTCCCATCCTGATACAGCAAACCTAGAGCAGATTGCGCATATACATCTCCCTGCTCTGCTGCTTTTTGATACCATTTAACCGCTTCTTTATAATCTTTCTTTACACCCTTCCCATCGTGATACATCAAACCTAGGGCAGATTGCGCGTATACATCTCCTTGCTTAACAGCTTTTTGATACCATTTCACTGATTCTTTATAGTCTTGCTTTACACCCTCCCCATCGTGATACATCAAACCTAAAGTTGATTGAGCATAGACATCCCCTTGTTCTGCTGCNTTTCGAAACCATTTAACCGCTTCTTTATAGTCTTGCTTTACCCCTTTTCCTTCGTGATACATCACACCTAGAATAGATTGTGAGGATGCATCCCCTTCAATCGCTAATGGACGCCATAATTTAAGGGCAGTAGCATAATCTTTTTTTTCATATGCCTCTATTCCCTCATTATAATCATTTGCCCTAACAACACTACTGGACATAACAGCGAACACTAATAAAAATAATAATTTTCTCATTTGTTTTTTAAGTATTAATTACACTCTCTATAATTCTTCTTCAAACAATCCTTGGCCTTTTTCTGCGCTTCTTCAATTTGAAGAGTTGTCATTTTTTTAGCTACTATATCTCGATTATTACTTCCATTATCACTACCATTGATAGCACCAAGGTTGTACCACATGTACGCGCGTACATGATCTTGAGCTACGCCTTTACCCTTTTCATACATCACACCCAGATTAGATTGTGCACTTGCAATCCCTTTCCTTGCGGCTTTTTGATACCATTTAACTGATTCCCCATAATCTTGTAAAACTCCTAGTCCCTTTTCATACATTACACCAAGGTTGTATTCTGCCTTTCCATGCCCTCCCCTAGCAGCTTTTCNATACCATTTAAGCGCTGCTTTAATATCCTGTTCTACTCCATATCCATTTTGATACATAAAACCTAAATTATGTNTCGCTTGTACAACTCCCTCCTCTGCAAGCGGCCCCCATAATTTAAGGGCAGTAGCATAATCTTTTTTTTCATATGCCTTATAACCATCTTCAAGATCACCTGCCCTAACAAAATTATTGGGCATAACAGCTAGTACCAATATAAATAATAATTCTTTCATGTGTTTTTACAGTATTAGCTACAGCATTTTTATGCTTTCTTTAATACTATCATTTTTTATATATCATCAAAATGATCTTGCCTAGGTAGAGGAGATTATAAAAATTACTAACNAAAACTCACCCACTGCAAACTATTTTTAAAATGTTTTCCATTATCGTGCCAGGAGGAGGAGAATTCCATTCTGGATTTTCAGGAAAACCACTATCACCAATACCAGCNCCCATCGGTTCTGTATAAAAGACCCAACTCAAATACTTAATTCGGAACAACTTACAATCACCCTGATTATAGGTTTTAGAAGACAAATGCCCCTGCAATGTTGGTTTCAAGATGTCACTCAAAACCCACCAATAAACATACCCATCAATTTTTCTTATATTCTCAAAATCTATATAGTTAGTATTCCCATCCTCATCTTTATTCACCTTTGTCCATTCAGCAGATAACGTTGATGAGAACATTACTGTAGAGAGCAATAAAATAAGAAATAGCTTCTTCATAATTTTAGTATACAAATAACAAGAATAAATATAAATTATATTTATATAGTGCGCCTAAATTTCTTAAACATCACCTGAATAAATATTGCAATATACCTAATGGCCCTCACCCTTTGAATAGTAAAAACCTTATTGAAGTGGGTAATTTGATATTTTTCTAATTAATCTCATGGAATTTTAAATGGATGAAACTAATATTTACATACGACCTTTAACACCAGATGATTGGAAATGCTTTAGGGCAATTAGGATACGTGCAGTAAATATGCACACAGGATATGTACTTGTAAAACCGGAAAAAACAGAAAAACAAACACCTGAATATTGGAAAGAAATGCTCAACGGCAGAGGAAAACAAGCCTTTGGCTTATTTGATCAAGATAGATTAATTGGAATTACAGCTGTCCTGCCATGGTGTGAAGACCCAACAGGAAAAACAGGCATCATCGCTATGATTTTTATTGAACCTGAATACCGCAGAAAAGGATATTCAAACCTATTTTATAAATCCTGTATTGACTTTGCAAAAAATTATTTAGTGTGGGATAAATTGACTATAGGNCACCGTAAAGGAAATGAACCATCAAGAAAGGGCATGACAAAACATGGATTTCAGTTCAAAGAAGAGGAGGAAATAAATTGGCCTGACGATACAAGGGACATTGAATATAGGTATGAACTAGATTTAAAAGGGTTAAGGTGACCACTAAACAAAATAATAACCTAAGATTAAAAAATTAATACGTATTTTTCTATTAATTTTTAGTATCAGACTCTGTTTCTTATAATTCTTTTCATACTATCGTGCTATATCATTTAGACTCCTCCCTTTTACGATCGATAAATTCCATTGATATATCTATAGCATGATTCTCTCTTTCTTTAGCTCGTTTATTCATCTCTCCTATTGTTAATCTTTTTTTGGCTACCTCAATTAAGTCTATATTTTCTTCTATCTGTATAATTTCCATCAACATGCCTAATTTAGGTTCAATTTTCTTTAACCCTTCAATCATTTGCTTTATACAAGGTTCCCTTGCTGTATTGTAATCACTAATATCTTTTATATCCTGGTCGGTCACATATCCAGTCAAGCTCACTTTTTCAAGTAATCTTGACCTATTCTCTAGAATAAACTTCTTATCAAGCCTCTGATAAAATGCTAAATCTTTAAGAGGACTCATACATTCTTTTTTGGATTCTTCAACAGCTTTAAATTCTGTAAGTATTTGTTGTAAGTTTTGCTCTGATAAGGCTACAGCCTCGTCATCATTAAAGGACATATCATCAAAATCATGTTCCGCCCTAGCTATACCACTATAAACAACTGCCAAAACTAAGATTAATAATAATTTATTCATAATTGCTCCTTTAAACACTATTCAATTTATAAGTAATCTTAATAACCATTAGTATCCATTATTTCTGGTGGGTTTGTGGCATAAGGATTATTAGGGCTGTCATTACTGTATTTAGAGCCATACTGTCCATGCGGATTGTTAATACTATCTGGTGAATACTTTGATCCATATTGACCGTATGGGTTACTGGTTGAATTTGGATCGTATGGGTTAGAACTAAGGTTACCTAAATATTTCCCTGTTTGTTTGTCAACAAGAATAGGTGGGGCCGTATTAGCTACTGCAGAATAGAATATGAAAGTAAGCATTACTACCGAAGAAAGCAGAATGATGAACCAAGTTATCTTAGCCATTTTATCTCCTTATTTATAAAGACAAATAATNTCAAATAAAGTTCAGATAATTTCTTCAGTCTCATGCTATTTACAGATGAAAATATAGTTTATTAACTCTCTGAATGCCACTTAAATACATTTAATTCTATAAAAANAAATGCCAAAATCCATAATAAAGCATCCCAAAAATCTAAGAAGGTACCATCTATACCCCAGTAAATAGCACAGACAAGCAATAAAGAATATAAAAATGCCTTTATAANACGCATTACCTTGACCATTGTATGATCCAATTTATGACGCAGCTGCATCCATACCTCTACCTGCAAGATTAATACGATTAAGACCCAATCAGTCGCATTAGTAACATCTACAATAGCAAGATTTTGCACTAAGCTTAAATGTGAACTATCCACTACAACATTAGTTCCCGGCAAACGAAATAACTCCCCGCCACGAGCTAGCTCAGCGCAATTTTGCATATTAATCAAGGCAAAATCATCGGGGCTGATCATAAATACAAGTTGTTGCCCAATCTGATCACATAAATTTCTTATGGAAGATAATTCAAATGACTGCATCGCAGAATATTTGACGATGTAACCATAGAGCGAATAGATAATAAAGCAGTAAGAAATCGCCTTAAACGCATTTACTGACCATTTGACCCACGAGTTATTCAAGCGCTCATCTGATAGCAGCGAGGTCTCAAGTTCAAACATCAGCAATAATATCAACCATGCTACGGTGTCGATCGTAGCTGCATAACCCTCAATAACCTGCGACCACTGCAACCCGCCACTGAAAAGATGGCGAGTCGTCGCATAGTCATGTAAAAAAAACTGGCCCGCATTCAACATTAACAATCCGAAGACTGCATANTTGAATATTTGAAACCACGGCAGTGAACGGCCTGACGGCGCACCAGCATCTAACATTTCCGCTATCCTCAAAACATTATCTGATTAAATCTATTATAGATTAATAAGTTAGTGCGTATCTATGTAAAATATTGCTACATAAGGCAAAAAATGGGAATAGGTAGCATGAAGCAAAAAACCCNCCAATCACATGAATTAAAGCAGGTTTAATGTATCTCTTTAAACTGCAGAAAACTAGTTTTTGGTGGGAAGTGGCAATCAAACTTTTGCATGAAACCCTTACAGAATAACATCCTACGTTTTTTATATCATCGCAATAGCAACAAATATATCAACAGATTGCTTATTTTTGCTCCTAATTAATCAGCATTACAATTATCAACAAACCACTGCGCTCCTACCTAGACAGATATCATTGAACATATATATAATTTGAAAAAAAATAAAAGAGGGGGACGGCATGTATGAGGCAACGCTAATTGGAATAGAGCTACTGGTAGTGATACCTGGATTCTTTGTTATTGGCTTTATATTATGGTGGTTTAAACATGATAAAGAAGCTAGTAACTCGTCCTACGCAAGAAAAAACAGTGTTCTAATATGGAGTGCTATCTGTGCTCTTATTTTCATTTGGTGGATATATATAGAAATGCAAGCACATGATGAAGATCGAATACAAGGCAACACAGAAACGGGCCAAATAATAGAAGAATCATTTTTTTAATGCTGTCAGTTATTAGTCTGGTAAAAATTGAACAATCTCAACTGTAGTAGTGAGAAAGAAAATTCAGCATTATTGGAAAAAGAAAAATGATACAAAATATGATAACAACTGGATTCCTTTTAAACATTCTCACGATACCTTTAAAGGCTATCACTAAAATTAATAGGAATTTTTTCATTTGATCTTTTGAGTATTAGTTGGAGTACTTATATTTCTTTCATAGGAATCATACAAAATCGCACTGCCTAAATCAATTACAGAAACATTGGATTATTTTGCCAGGTAGTCCACGTCAGTACGGCAGCGAATCCGACCCACAGCAAGTATGGAATCATCAACAAAGCGGCCATTTGCCTGATCTTCC
>PBKR01000004.1 GCA_002721545.1 Nitrosomonadaceae bacterium
TTGCATGCGAAGAAGGTTTACGTTTTGCTATTCGTGAGGGTGGTAGAACAGTTGGTGCAGGTGTAGTGTCAAAGATTATTGAATAGCAGTTAATTATGGAGGGAGGAGTCAGGATTAGGCGCTAAAGGCACATATCATTGAATCCCGAATCTTCAATCCTGAGGTTAGAACATGCAGAGTCAGAAAATAAGAATTCGTCTGAAAGCTTTTGATTATAGGCTAATAGATAAGTCTGCGATGGAAATTGTTGAAACTGCAAAGCGTACTGGAGCGGTGGTTAAGGGTCCTATACCGTTACCAACACGTATTGAGCGGTTTGATGTATTGCGGTCTCCACATGTAAATAAAGCTTCTCGTGACCAATTTGAGATTCGTACACATTTACGTTTAATGGACATTATGGATCCAACAGATAAGACTGTAGATGCATTGATGAGGTTGGACTTACCAGCTGGTGTAGATGTTGAAATAAAATTATAATACTTGAGTATGCATTAAATAACCTAATTTAGGTTAAAATTTATATTGTTACAAAGGGCCGGTCAATTGAAATCGGTGTCTTTAATTATAAAGGTGGTTTAAGATGAGTTTAGGATTAGTCGGCCGTAAGGTTGGCATGACGCGTATTTTTACAGACGATGGAAATAGTCAGCCAGTGACGGTTCTTGATGTATCAAATAATCGTGTTACGCAGATTAAGACCCCTGAAACTGATGGATATTCAGCAGTACAGGTGACTTTTGGTAATCGTAGGGCAAGTCGTGTTAATAAGCCATTAGCTGGGCATTTTGCTAGGGCTGCTGTTGAAGCTGGCCATATAATTAAAGAATTTCATGTTACAGATGAACAATTAGCTGGCCTAAAGCTAGGTGCAGTTGTTAATACTGAGATATTTCAGGTTGGTCAGAAGGTAGATATAACTGGCATAACTATAGGTAAAGGTTTTGCTGGTGTAATAAAGCGACACCACTTCACATCAAATCGTGCTAGTCATGGTAATTCAAAAGCGCATAATAAACCTGGTTCAATAGGAATGTGTCAGGACCCTGGGCGAGTATTTCCTGGTAAGCGTATGGCTGGGCATTTGGGTAGTGTGAGAAGAACAACACAGAATCTAGAAGTTTTGCGTATTGATGCTGCAAAGGGTTTGCTTATTATAAAAGGTGCTATTCCTGGTTCAAAGGGTGGTGATGTATTGATAAGTCCAAGTTTTAAAGTTACGAAAATAAGAGTAGCTAATAATAGCAATAACAACAGCGTACAGAAGGATAAAAAGGCGGATGCATAATGGATCTTAAGGTTATTAGTAACGACGGAAGTAATACTGAAAGCATCTCTGCATCAGATGTTTTGTTTGGCCGTGAATATAACGAATCTCTTGTTCATCAGATAGTAACAGCATATATGGCAAATGCCAGGAGCGCTAATAGAGCTCAGAAAGGTAGGTCTGATGTTAAAAAATCTACTCGTAAGCCATGGCGGCAAAAGGGGACGGGGCGTGCGCGTGCTGGTATGGCCTCTAGTCCGTTGTGGCGTGGTGGTGGTCAAGTTTTCCCTAGTAGCCCAGAGGAAAATTTTAGTCATAAGGTAAATCGAAAAATGTATCGTGCGGGCATGAGTACTATTTTGTCTCAGTTAGTACGTGATAGTCGATTATCTGTTGTGGAGGAATTTACTGTAGATAGCCCAAAAACAAAATTACTATCACAGAAGCTAAAAGGCATGGGTTTGGAAGAAGTGATGCTTATTACAGATAAGGTAGATGAGAATCTTTATTTATCTGCACGTAATCTTCCAAATGTAATGATAGTGGAGGTCAGTCGTACGGACCCATTAAATTTATTGCGTTTTGAAAAAATCGTAATGACCCAAAATGCAGTAACAAAAATTGAGGAGATGTTGGCATGAGCACTCAAGTTTTTAGTGAGGACCGCTTGATGCAAGTGCTATTGAAGCCTCAAGTTTCGGAAAAGGCTACATATATTGTTGAAAAGAACAATCAAATAATTTTTCATGTTATGCAAGATGCTACTAAGGCCGAGATTCGGGCTGCTGTTGAGTTGATGTGGAAATCACAGAAGATAGAAGTTACTGGGGTGCAAGTGGCAAATGTTAAAGGAAAGGAAAAAAGGTTTGGTCGTTTTATGGGGAGTAGGCCAAATTGGAAGAAAGCTTATGTAAGCATTAAGTCTGGCCAAGAAATTAATTTCTCTGAAATTCCTCAGACGGAGGATAAATAATGGCATTAGTTAAAGTCAAACCAACTTCTCCTGGACGACGTGGGGTTATTAAGGTTGTAAATCCTGATTTACATAAGGGAGCACCTTATTCCAAGTTAGTGGAGAAAAAAAGTCGAACTGCTGGTCGTAATAATTCAGGCCGCATTACTACCCGTCACATGGGTGGTGGTCATAAGCAGCATTATCGTAAAATTGATTTTCTTCGTAATAAAGATGGAATTTCTGCTAGAGTTGAGCGACTAGAATATGATCCAAATAGAAGTGCAAATTTGGCATTGCTTTGCTACATCGATGGTGAGCGCAGTTATATTGTGGCTCCTAAGGGGGTCACTACGGGGATGCAGCTAATGAGTGGTGTAGACGCTCCTATCAAAAATGGGAATACACTTCCTTTACGTAATATTCCTGTTGGAACTACAATTCATTGTATTGAACTGTCACCTGGAAAAGGCGCGCAACTTGCGCGTTCTGCAGGTACGTCAACACAGTTGCTGGCTAGAGAGGGAAATTACGCGCAATTGCGCCTTCGTTCAGGTGAAATTCGTAAAGTACATATTAATTGTCGTGCAACAATTGGAGAGGTTGGTAATTCTGAACATAACCTACGTTCAATTGGTAAGGCAGGTGCTCAAAGATGGCGTGGGATTAGGCCAACCGTTAGAGGTGTGGTAATGAATCCAATAGATCATCCACATGGCGGTGGTGAAGGTAAGACTGCATCAGGGCGCCACCCAGTTAGTCCATGGGGAACTCCGGCAAAAGGATATCGTACTCGTAGTAATAAGCGTACAGACAGAATGATTATACGTCGTCGTTATTCGAATAAGAATAAGGGATAATATATTATGGCTCGTTCCATTAAAAAAGGTCCATTTGTTGATTTGCACTTGAAGGAAAAAGTTGAGGCTGCGCGTGAGGCCAAAGATAGGCGCCCCTATTAAAACTTGGTCNCGNCGNTCTACANTNTTACCTGANTTTATTGGGCTTACTATTTCNGTACATAATGGTANGCAGCATATTCCNGTATTTATTACTGAGAATATGGTTGGGCATAAGCTTGGTGAATTTTCCCATACCCGTACTTTTAAGGGNCATTCTGNAGATAGAAAAGNGGTTAAAAAATAGGNGTAAATGAAGNATGCATACATCTGCTGTTTTACGNGGGGTAAGATTATCTGAACAAAAAGGACGTTTNGTTGCAGATCAGATTAGGGGTNTGCCAGTAGATCGAGCNCTTAANCTNCTGACNTTNAGNCCAAANAAAGGTGCNGTAATTATTCGNAAATTATTAGAATCAGCTATTGCNAATGCTGANCATAATGATGGGGCAGATATAGATGANTTAAAAGTATCNTCTATATATNTTGACCGTGGGCNNACAATGATGAGAACAAGNGCTCGNGCAAANGGNCGTGGTAATCGTATTATNAAGCCAACATGTCATATTTTTTTAACNGTAGGNGATNAGGTTGGCAANNAAAATTAGGGGNTTATAAGAATATTATGGGACAAAAAATACACCCAACAGGNTTTCGTCTTTCTGTGCAGAAGAATTGGTCATCAAANTGGTATGCNAGTAGANCAAATTTTCCAGTCATGTTGCAGGAAGATATNAAAGTNAGNGGATATCTNAAGAAAAAACTTGCACATGCNTCNGTTAGNCGTATAACTATTGAACGNCCATCNAAGAATGCNCGNTTTACTATNTATACTTCTCGTCCTGGTATTGTAATTGGNAAAAANGGNGAGGATATAGAGANTCTCCGCGGAGAATTGCAAAAANGNATGGGTGTTCCAGTGCANGTCAATATAGAAGAAATANGNAAGCCNGAGATTGATGCNCAATTAATTGCTGATAATATTGCACAGCAGTTAGAAAAAAGAATAATGTTNCGNCGTGCNATGAAANGATCAATACANAATGCTATGCGCTTGGGNGCGCAAGGNATNAAAATNATGAGNGGGGGNNGGCTAAANGGTATTGAGATTGCTNGATCTGANTGGTANCGNGANGGNCGGGTNCCGTTGCANACNNTNCGTGCTNATATTGATTATGGNACNTCTGAGGCCCAGACAACTTACGGGGCAATTGGTATTAAAGTATGGGTATTNAANGGTGAGNTNATTGGTCGNAATGANCAGANTTTNTCAACTNCANCCTCATCTGATCAAGGGGCNGAANTNGANGTAGAAAANAAGAAGAANCGNCATGAGGNTAAANAGNNAACTAAAAANCCNAAATCTNCANCTACTNTTANGCNAGTAAAAAAAGAAAAGAAGGNTNCANCTAAANNAGCAGNTGAGNTTACGAGNAANCAATCNAAGANNCCAGNANNAAAGAAANCTNCTNGTAAAGGGANGNNTAGTNNNGCTGATNCTAAAAAANCAGTTNCTAANAANNCTAAAAAAGATTCTGTAGAGGGATAAAAAANTTNCAAAAAAAACTGAGNAGCCTATTAANTCANCTANAAAANCTACAGCAAAANAAGNNAANAAAACNGTNNNAGCTAAGAANCCTACTGCNANNAAGAAAGCTGTAAAGANTTCAGGAGNNNAAGATGCAACAGCCAGCTAGNACAAAATATCGNAAGCAACAAAAAGGNCGTAATAANGGNATNGCNACTCGNGGTACAAAAGTTAGTTTTGGTGAGTTTGGCCTAAAAGCAATTACAAAGGGTCGTNTGACTGCTCGTCAGATAGAGGCNGCNCGTNGNGCAATGACTCGTCATATAAAGCGTGGTGGNCAAGTAAGAATTCGNATTTTTCCAGATAAGCCAATTTCTCATAAGCCNGCAGAGGTTCGNATGGGTGGTGGNAAAGGNAANCCTGAGTATTTTGTNGCAGAAATNAAGCCTGGTAAAATGTTATATGAGATGGATGGGGTTGATGAAGNCNTGGCAAGAGAGGCNTTTCGTNTAGCTGCTGCNAAACTNCCNGTNCAGACAACATTTGTTACTAGACANNTNGGTGGTTAATTATGAANGCAAGTGANNTAAGAGATAANAGTACNGTAGATTTGCAAAAAGAGCTNCTNGCNATGCTNAANGTNCANTTTAGTTTGAGAATGCAGCATGCNACACAGCAGCTAACAAATCATAANCAATTACGTAATGTGCGNCGTGATATTGCACGTATTAGAACAATANTNTNNCANAAANANAAATAATTATGANNAAAGAAAATTTGNGTCGAACTCTTGTAGGTAGNGTNACNAGTAATAAGACNGANANGACTATAACNGTNTTGGTTGAAAGAAAAGTTAAGCATCCGCTCTACGGNAAGATTATGGTTCGTTCTAANAAATACCATGTTCATGATGAATCAAATNNNTTTAATCTTGGTGATTTGGTGACTATNNCNGAATGNCGGCCTATATCTAAGACNAANTCATGGACTGTAGTAAATTCGAAAAAGGATTAATNCGATAAAGGAATAATGTAATAATTTATATTATCGTATTATGATTAATTAANCTTGTTTCTTTTNTAACGTGTCGGTATAATNTCANNNNACTAGNTTGTAATAGTTCAAGAAAAATCTTTTTTAATTCAAGCTGATCTGTAAATNAGTNNNATACAGTATNNAGCANAATACCCGAACGGGNTCCAAAACTATCCAAGCATTTATAAAATANTAAATGTAGGAAAAGTTGGAGAGAGTGAGNAAAAATGATTCAAATGCANTCAATTTTGAAAGTTGCGGATAANACAGGCGCACGTGCNGTGATGTGTATTAAGGTATTAGGCGGCTCNAAAAGGAGGTACGCTGGNGTTGGNGATATTATTAAGGTTAGNGTAAAGGATGTNACNCCNNGGGGGCGNGTTAAAAAAGGTGAGGTTTANAATGCGGTAGTAGTNNGNACAGCTAAAGGNATANGAAGAGCTGATGGATCNTTNATTAANTTTGATAAGAACGCTGCNGTATTGNTAAANGCNAAATTAGAGCCTATTGGAACACGNATTTTNGGNCCNGTGACACGTGAATTACGTAANGCNCAATTTATGAANATTGTATCTCTTGCACCAGAAGTTTTATANGCNTGNAGTAAGGNGCNCAGCATGAAAAAAATTAANAAAGGNGATGATGTAATAGTNAATGCTGGNANAGANCAGGGNAAGAGGGGNACTGTGCTTCGTNTAGTAAATGATTNTTTAGTAGTNGTNCAGGGTGTTAATAAAGTAAAAAAACATACTAAAGCTGANCCTAATNAAGGNTCAGCTGGTGGNATAGTTGAAANNGAAAANCCNATACAGATTTCAAATGTTGCAGCTTTATAATNCTNNAACAAAGAANGCTGATAGNGTNGGNNTTAAAACTTTAGAAGATAANCGTAAGGTTCGTTTTTTTAAATCNAANGGCGAGTTANTTGACANTTAAAGNGNTAAAAGNATATGGCCCGNTTGCAAGAATTTTATCGNGATANTGTAACNAAAAATNTAATAGAGAAATTTTCATATAAGTCGGTTATGGAAGTTCCNAGANTTACAAAGATCANNNTTAATATGGGTGTTGGTGAAGCNGTGTCTGATAAGAANGTNTTAGATAATGCAGTAGGTGATATGNAAAAGATNTCTGGNCAAAGNCCAGTNGTAACAAAAGCTAAAAAATCNATAGCNACATTTAANGTTCGTGAAGGCTANCCAGTTGGTTGTATGGTGACNTTNCGTCGCGTACATATGTATGAGTTTTTAGATAGGNTAGTTAGTGTNGCTATTCCACGTATTCGTGATTTTAGAGGAATATCTAGTAAGGCATTTGATGGTCGTGGTAACTATGGTNTGGGAATAAAAGANCAAATTATTTTNCCNGAAATTGATTATGACAAAGTNGATTCCTTNCGTGGNATGAATATAACAATTACAACNACTGCTAAAACAGATGCTGAAGCAAAAGCATTATTNGCAGNATTTAAATTTCCATTTAAAAAATAAAAAATGTCTAAAGTATCTTTAATTAATCGAGANTTAAAGAGAAGAAAANTCGTAAAAAAATTTGCTGCTCANCGTGCTGAAATNTTGGCTATTATTAANAATGCNAGTTTGAGTGATGAGGAGCGANNTTCNGCNAGAATAAAATTACAAATGTTNCCACGNAATTCTAGNCCAGTNCGGCTNCGTAATCGTTGNATGCTGACAGGNCGCCCAAGAGGTGTNTATAGTAANTTTGGNNTNGGTNGAAGCAAATTGCGTGATATAGCAATGAGTGGNGAAATNCCNGGAATAATTAAAGCTAGNTGGTAAGAATANAATTGAAGNAATAAAAATNTTAGTAATAAATTGGATTATGAGAGGTANCTAGATGAGCATGAGTGACCCTATNGCTGATATGTTGACACGTATACGTAATGGGCAACGATCTGATAAAGCTGTTGTTACAATGCCTTCTTCAAAATTAAAGNTAGCTATAGCTANGGTATTGAAGGATGAGGGATANGTAGAAGATTTTACTGTAAGGGATGTTGATAATAAGCCNATATTAGATATTGNTTTGAAATATTANGCTGGGCNGCCTGTAATTGAGAAAATTGATNGAGTTAGNCGCCCTGGTTTGCGTATTTATAAGCCTAANAATAACCTTCCTAAGGTTATGAATGGTATGGGTGTTGCTATTATATCGACTTCAAAAGGTGTAATGACAGAGCGAAAAGCACGAGCAAATGGGATTGGCGGTGAGGTTTTATGCATTGTAGTTTAGGGGTTTTGATTATATGTCTAGAATAGGTAAAGAGCCTGTAACTATACCGGCAAATGTAGAAATAAATTTGACTGCTACTGAGGTGTCCGTTAAAGGCCCGTTAGGTATGTTGCAGCGTAATATAAATTCTGATGTTATTGTCAAGCATGAGGGAGATGTTTTGCTTGTAGAAGGAGCAAATAATTCTAGGCAGGCAAATGCTATGTTGGGCACGATGCGTTCTTTGCTAGCTAATATGGTGCAAGGGGTAACAAGTGGTTATGAAAAAAAATTATCATTAATAGGAGTTGGATATCGAGCTCAGGTTGCTAAAGAAACTTTGAATCTTGTACTTGGTTTTTCTCATCCAGTAACTTACAAAATGCCGGAGGGTATAAAGATTGAGACTCCATCTCAAACTGAAATATTAATTAAGGGTATAGATAAGCAGAAAGTTGGTCAGATTGCAGCTGAACTACGTGCATTACGAAAACCAGAGCCTTATAAAGGAAAGGGTGTACGTTATGCGGATGAGGTAATTGTTATGAAAGAAGCAAAGAAGAAATAATTGAGAGATAAATGCAGAATTTAATACAATCTCGTTTACGCCGTGCACGCAAAACGCGTGCAAAGATTGCTGAACTAAAGATAATTCGATTGACGGTGCATCGTACTAACAAGCATATCTATGCACAAGTAATTGATAATACTAGTGGGAATGTTTTAACTAGCGCCTCTACTATTGAGCCGGAAATTCGTAAAGAATTATCTAGTGGAAGCTCCGTTAGTGCAGCGACAGTAATAGGAAAAAGAATAGCTGAGAAAGCAAAGAAAATAGGGATTTCCAAAGTAGGGTTTGATCGTTCGGGTTTTAAATATCATGGGCGTATAAAAGCATTAGCTGATGCTGCTCGCGAGCATGGTTTGGTATTTTAATTAAGGATTATTAATGGCTAAATCACAAGGTAGAATGCAAGGGAGAAACTCACAAAATGAAGATCGTGGGGATGGTCTCAAGGAAAAAATGGTGGCTATTAACCGTGTTACTAAAGTAGTTAAGGGTGGACGTATTCTTGGCTTTGCGGTTTTGGCTGTAGTTGGTAATGGGGATGGTAGTGTAGGTATGGGAAAGGGTAAATCTCGTGAAGTACCGGTTGCTGTACAGAAGGCTATGGATGAAGCAAGACGAAAAATGATTAAGGTAAGTTTAAAAAATGGAACGTTACAGCATTCTGTTATTGGGACTCATGGAGCTGCAAAAGTTTATATGCAGCCTGCTTCAGAGGGTACTGGAATTATTGCTGGCGGACCAATGCGAGCAATTTTTGAAGTTCTAGGGGTCCATGATATAACTGCAAAATGTATCGGTTCAACAAATCCATATAATGTAGTTCGAGCTACTTTACAAGGATTAGAATCGATGAACACCCCCGCTGAGGTAGCAGCTAAGCGTGGTAAAAGTGTTGAAGAAATTCTGGAGCTGGCTTAGTAATGAGTAAGAGTAGAAAAATAAAGGTGACTTTGATCAAGAGTCTAATTGGAACAAAAAAATCACATCGTGCAACTGCACGTGGGCTTGGATTGAGTAAAATTAATAGTAGTGTGGAGTTAGAAAACACTCCGGCTGTACAAGGTATGATTAATAAAATTTATTATCTTTTGAAGTATGAAAATTAAAATGAGACTTAACTCAATTAAGNCTATTGTAGACTCTTCGCCTTCTAAACGGCGTGTTGGGCGTGGAATAGGTTCAGGATTTGGTAAAACAGCTGGTCGTGGCCATAAAGGTCAGAAGTCTCGTGCTGGTGGGTTTCATAAAGTCGGATTTGAAGGTGGGCAAATGCCTTTGCAACGTCGTTTGCCAAAACGGGGGTTTGCTTCTCGTACTAAAGGAAGTACCGCTGAAGTTAAATTGTCAGAATTAGATAAATTGCCAGTAGATAGTATAGATATAAAAGTATTGGTACAGGCTGGTATAATTCCTAAAACTATTTCAGCTGCAAAAGTTATACTCTCTGGAAGTATTAATAAAAAAATAACATTACATGGGATTTTTGTTACCAAGGGTGCGAAAATTGCAATTGAAAATTTAGGTGGCAGTGTTGAATAAAGCCAAAAGGAAAATAATTGGCTACTAAAGGAAAGGCAGGAGTAGGGACTGATAAGCTTGCTGATATGAAGCGTAGGCTATGGTTTTTATTGCTTGCTCTTATTGTGTACAGAATTGGTGCTCATGTCCCAGTACCCGGTATTGATCCAGTAGTATTAGAGGATTTATTTGACCAGCAGCAAGGTGGTATTTTGGGAATGTTTAATATGTTCTCAGGTGGTGCATTGTCACGTTTTTCTGTATTTGCCTTAGGGATAATGCCTTACATATCTGCTTCTATTATTATGCAATTAGGCACAGTAGCTTTTCCATACTTAGAGGCAATAAAAAAAGATGGTGAAGCTGGGAAGAGGAAAATTACTCAATATACTCGTTATTTCACACTTTGTTTAGCACTAGTGCAGGGATATGGGATTTCTATCGCTTTACAAGCACAGGCCGGATTAGTGATTGAACCAGGGCCAACATTTTTAGCTATGACAGTAATAACTTTAGTGACTGGTACTATATTTTTGATGTGGCTAGGTGAACAAATTACAGAACGTGGTATAGGTAACGGTATATCTTTAATAATTTTTGCTGGTATTGTTGCTGGATTGCCGAGTGCTATTGGCGGCACACTAGAATTAGTAAGCACTGGTGCCATGCATTCATTACTTGCACTAGCAATTTTTATTGCGGTTGCTGCCGTTACAGCTTTTGTGGTTTTTGTGGAGCGAGGTCAACGTAAGATTCTGGTTAATTATGCAAAGCGCCAGGTGGGCCGAAAAGTTTATGGAGGGCAAAGCTCACATCTGCCTTTAAAGCTAAATATGGCTGGTGTAATTCCTCCAATTTTTGCGTCTAGTATTATTTTATTTCCTGCAACTTTAGCGGGGTGGTTTGCTACTGGTGAATCGATGCTGTGGCTGAAAGATGTAAGTGGGGCATTGTCTCCAGGTCAGCCAATTTATGTAATTATGTATGCATTAATGATTATATTCTTTTGCTTTTTTTATACTGCATTAGTATTTAATCCCAAGGAAACTGCTGATAATTTGAAAAAAAGTGGAGCATTTATTCCTGGGATTCGGCCTGGAGATCAAACTTCAAGGCATATTGAGAAGATAATGCTCAGATTAACAATGGTAGGCGCAATATATGTAACTCTTGTTTGCTTGCTACCAGAATTTCTGATCTTAAAATGGAATGTTCCCTTCTATTTTGGTGGGACTTCATTATTAATTATTGTGGTTGTAACGATGGACTTTATGTCGCAGGTACAGGCTTATGTTCAGTCGCAGCAGTATGATAGTTTGTTGAAAAAATCAAAACTTAAAGGTGGTGGTTTGCCTGCAAGATAATTACAGTTATTAAAAATATGGCTAAAGAAGAAACAATACAAATGCAGGGTGAAATACTTGAAACGTTGCCGAATGCAACATTTAGAGTAAAGTTAGAGAATGGGCATGTTGTGCTTGGTCATATTTCCGGTAAGATGCGCATGCATTATATTCGGATTTTACCTGGCGATAAGGTTACTGTGGACTTGACCCCATATGATTTAAGTAGGGCTAGAATTACCTTTCGTGCCAAATAGTAAGGAGATAATATGAAAGTAAAAACCTCAGTAAAAAAATTATGTAGAAACTGTAAGATAATTAGGCGAAATCGTGTAGTAAGAGTGATTTGTAAGGACCCAAGGCATAAGCAACGTCAAGGTTAATTGAGCAGGAATAGCTTTGGCTGTTATAATTAATAGTTTTATTATTTGTAGGAAGATAGTATGGCAAGAATTGCCGGAGTAAATATACCAAATCATCAACATGCGGGGGTTGCTTTGACTGCAATTTATGGTATAGGGCGTACAGGAGCCCGTCAGATCTGTTCATCTGCAGGTGTTAATGTATCAACAAAAATTAAAGATATTACAGATACGGAAATGGAACAACTACGTGACCATGTATCTAAATTCATGGTTGAAGGTGACTTGCGTCGGGAAGTATCAATGAACATTAAAAGATTAACAGATCTGGGTTGCTATAGAGGAGTTCGGCATCGAAGAGGATTACCAGTTCGTGGGCAGAATACAAAAAATAATGCTAGAACTCGTAAAGGTCCTCGTAAGGCAATTCGTCAAGCTAGCGGCCGGCCTATTAGATAACTGTATTGATTAATACAGAATAAAGGAAAAAAACAAACATGGTAAAGACATCAGTCAGGGCACGTAAGAAAGTTAAAAAGAATGTAGCTGAAGGTATTGCTCATATTCATGCTTCATTTAATAACACTATTATTACTATTACTGATCGTCAAGGGAACGCCTTGTCATGGGCTACATCAGGTGGTGCTGGTTTTAAGGGGTCACGTAAGAGTACGCCTTTTGCGGCTCAGGTAGCTGCAGAGAAAGCCAGTAAATATGCACATGAATGTGGAGTTAAGAATATAGAGGTGCGTATAAAGGGTCCTGGGCCGGGTAGGGAATCTGCTGTACGTGCACTAAATGCTGCTGGCTTTAAAATTACAAGTATTGCTGATGTGACACCATTTCCACATAATGGTTGTCGTGCCCCTAAAAAGCGTCGTATTTAAGGAGATTAGACTATTATGGCAAGATATCTTGGACCTACTTGTAAATTAAGCCGTAGAGAAGGGACTGATCTGTTTTTAAAAAGTAGAGGAAATCCAATTGAAAACAAATGTAAGTTAGATCAAATACCTGGACAACATGGTCATCACAAATCCCGTGAATCTGAATATGCACATCAGTTAAGAGCCAAACAACGGATCCGTCGCATGTATGGCATCCTTGAAAAGCAGTTCTCAAATTATTATTTTGCTGCAGACAAACGAAAAGGTGTAACTGGTGTTAATCTATTAAAAATGCTTGAACAAAGGCTTGACAATGTCGTTTATCGTATGGGCTACGGTTCCACTCGTGCTGAATCAAGACAATTGGTTTCACATAAAGCTATACTGGTGAATGGTAAGACTTTGAATATTCCATCTTATCAAGTACAGGAAGGAGATACTGTCGAAGTTCGCGAAAAATCAAAAAAGCAAGTACGTATTGTTGCCGCTATGTCTGTTGCTGAGCAGCTCGGTCTTCCCAAATGGGTAGAAGTTAACGTAAAAAACTTATCAGGTGTATTTAAACGTGTTCCTGACAGAGATGAGTTGTCGCCAGAGCTTGAAGAACAACTCGTTATTGAATTGTATTCTAAATAACTAACTAATTAGGAAACTCCAGTAAAAGGATAGGCTATGCCAAGTGATACTTTTCTTACACCACGAATTATTAATGTTGAAAATATTTCTCCGTTACATGCAAAAGTTACCATGGAGCCATTTGAACGCGGATATGGACATACATTAGGAAATGCAATTAGGCGTGTTTTGCTATCTTCAATGCCAGGATTCGCACCAACAGAGGTTCAGATTAGTGGTGTAGTGCATGAGTACTCTGCCCTTGATGGTGTACAAGAAGATGTGGTGGATATTTTGTTGAATCTCAAGGGTATTGTTCTTAAGTTACATAACACTACCGAGGCTATCTTAATTCTTAAAAAGAGTGGTGAAGGAGTTGCTACAGCTGGTGATATTGAGGTTGGCCACGATGTTGAAATTATAAATCCAGATCATGTTATTGCCCATCTAACTGCTGGCGGGACAGTAGATATGCAAATTAAGGTAGAGATGGGTCGTGGTTACGTACCAGGTACTGCAAGGGAAGGAGAGGATGGAAGTAGTACTATTGGAGGTATTTTATTAGATGCATCTTATAGCCCTATTCGTCGCGTAAGCTATGCAGTTGGGAATGCTCGTGTAGCTCAACGTACAGATTTAGATAAATTGGTTATGGATATAGAAACTAATGGTGTTGTCGATCCTGAGGAAGCAATACGATATGCTGCGCGGGTATTGGTAGAGCAGCTATCAGTATTTGCAGATCTTAAAGGAACACCATTACCAGAAGAACAGCCAGAAGTACCAGAAATAGATCCTAAGTTATTACGTCCAGTTGATGATTTAGAGCTTACAGTACGTTCTGCAAATTGTCTGAAGGCGGAGAATATTCATTATATAGGTGATTTAATTCAGCGGACTGAAAATGAGCTTCTAAAGACTCCAAATTTAGGCAGGAAATCTCTAAATGAAATTAAAGAAGTGCTGGTATCACGTGGGTTGTCACTTGGCATGGAATTGGAAAATTGGCCACCAGTAGCAGCTGATGGTGTAAAGGAAGGTGATCATGAGGCATCATAGCGGGTTAAGAAAGCTTAATCGTAGTAGTAGCCATCGCTTAGCGATGTTTCGTAATATGGCCAATTCATTGTTACTTCATGAGGTTATAAAAACTACGCTACCTAAAGCTAAAGAATTACGCCGTGTAATTGAGCCGNTGATTACGCTTGGGAAAAAGCCATCTCTTGCTAATCGTCGTTTGGCTTTTAGCCGTCTTCGCAACCGAGATATGGTTGGAAAATTATTTTCAGAGCTTGGCCCACGATACCAAACACGTAATGGTGGTTATATACGTATTCTAAAATTTGGTTTTAGGAAAGGTGATAATGCTCCTATGGCGCTGGTTGAGCTATTAGATCGACCAGAACCAGTTATTGAACCTGAGGATAAGAAAACTGATGACTAGTTGAAATTTAGTTTCTCTAGAATATAAAAAGCCGGGTTTGCTCGGCTTTTTATATTCTAGGCTAATGATTGTAAACTTTAATTCACAAAATAAATTATTTTTATAATGTAAGGCAACCGTAACTATCCCAGTATCAGAAATAATGCAAATGAAAGGTATGAGGTTAAGTATATTTTTACATTAAGGAACTAAATGAAACCCATTGCAGTTTTTCGCTTATATAAAATAGAGGGCCCAGGGTATCTAGCCACACTTTTTGACTCTCAGTCTATCCCATGGAAACTTATAAAACTTGATAAAGGTGAGGGGTTACCACAAAATCTTAAAGATTATAGTGGACTAGTTTTTATGGGTGGTCCAATGAGTGCAAATGATAATTTGCCTGTAATTTCAGGTGCATTCGGGTTAATTAGGCAGGCTATTAGATATAATATACCGGTAATGGGGCATTGCCTTGGGGGACAAATGCTATCCAAAGCTTTAGGTGGGAAGGTCTATAGCAGTCCTGTTAAGGAAATGGGATGGGGGACAGTAACGGTAGCAAGCAGCATAATAGCTAGTGAGTGGTTTGATAATCTATATAATTTTGAGGCATTTCATTGGCACGGAGAGTATTTTACTTTGCCTGAGGATGCACATCGGATACTTTCAAGTAAATATTGTAATAATCAAGCTTTTATATCAGGGCCTCACATAGGGATGCAATGTCACCTAGAAGTGACTGAAAATATGATTAGAGCATGGTATGAAACAGGGGCCGATGAGATAGCTAATAGCTTAGGACCGGGTGTTCAATCATTAGAGGTAGTACAAAAAAATTTAGCTGAGAGGGTATCTAATATAAATAAGGTTGCTAGGTACTTATACTTGAAATGGGTTTCTCAGTTGACTGTCTTAAAATAAATAGTTTTTTTAGAGTATAACATTTCTAAATAAGGCTATTTTACGGTGCAAATTTCTTGACAGTTAGTGTGTGTCGAGTTAACCTACAAAGCAATAAAGTAGTTAATTAGCGTAGCTCAGGGAGGCTCTTAACTACAGAATAAGAAAGTAATAACTACGGAAATTTTTGTTACCAGATAATTTTATATTAGGAGATATAAAAATGGTTGTAAAGCTCTGGTCAAGCATGATTTTGTTTATTTGCGGTGTAATATTTTCAGCTATAGCACACGCAACTTTTCCAAGTGTTCCAAATGAGCTGTATGAAGCGCTGGGTCTTGATAAATCATCCACCACACCTAAAGAATTGCATGAGGCAGTAACAAAGCGTTACCGTGATCCGGCACAAGGAGCGGGACCAGGTTCTCATGCTCAATATTGGGAACCGATTCCAATGAGCATGTATTTTGATCCTATGAGTTTTTATGAAACTCCTTCATCGCCAGATGAAATTGCCAAACGTGAAGATTGCGTAGAATGTCATACTGATACAACACCTGTCTGGGTTGCTGCTTGGAAGAAGAGTACGCATGCTAATCTAAATAAAATTCGGGAACTTAAGCCTGAAGATCCTAGATTCTACAAGAAAGCAAAGCTTGAAGAAGTAGAGAACAACCTTCGTTCAATGGGTAAGCTTGGTGCAGAAGAGAATCTGAAAGAAGTTAGCTGTATCGATTGTCACGTTGCGATCAACACCCAAGAAGAAGCAAGTCATAAGGATGATATGAGGATGCCTACCGGTGAAATATGCGGGACCTGTCATCTACGGGAGTTTGCTGAGCGTGAATCTGAACGAGATACTCTTATTTGGCCAGAAGGAATTGGATGGCCTGATGGACGTCCTTCACATGCACTAGATTATAAGGCAAATGTTGAAGTATCAGTTTATGCTGGTATGCCTCAACGTGAAATTGCTGAAGGCTGTACCATGTGCCATGTTAATCAAAATACTTGTGACCATTGTCACACTCGACATGAATTCTCAGCAGCAGAATCTCGTAAGCCAGAAGCTTGTGCTACCTGTCATAGTGGTGTTGATCATAATAACTGGGAAGCCTATTCCATGTCTAAACATGGAAAGATAGTTGCGATGATGGGTAACAGTTGGAATTGGGAAGCACCACTTAAAGATATGTACTCTAAAGGTGGGCAGACTGCACCTGCTTGTGCAGGATGCCATTTTGAATTTGATGGTAAATACACTCATAATATAACACGTAAAATACGTTGGGCTAATTATCCAGTAGTTCCTGGTATTGCATCAAATATCACTAGTGAATGGGCTGAGGATCGTAA
>PBKR01000005.1:0-24941 GCA_002721545.1 Nitrosomonadaceae bacterium
ATATGTGGTTAAAATTAATTTTCACAGCTAATCTCCATATTACATAAATTTTTTGGTTCTGCTGAATTAGGAAAATATGAAATAATATTAATTAAATTTGATTACAATTTGATTACAGTTATATGAAGATACTGTTACAAACAGCTTTCTAAGTAGTAAAAAATTTAACCCTCTTTATTATGCACTTGTACACATGATAATATTGCTACAAACAAAGGAAGTGAACAAGGAATTAAAAGATGCAATTAATAATTAAAGATTAGACTCTCATTAACTCCCTAAAAATCCTGTTTCTTTGATTTAATATAATAGAGATCCAAATATAAAAGGAGCTACAAGAAAAAACTTGCAGCTCCCTATTTTTGGTAGGCCGTGCGAGGATCGAACTCGCGACCAACGGATTAAAAGTCCGCTGCTCTACCAGCTGAGCTAACGACCCAAAAGATTTGCATTATACCTATTCAACTTACGATACTAAAGGTCTCGGAGAAATTCTTAATCTATAATATAAGAATATTTAACAAATTCATGCTTTCTAAGCTTATTCTTCAGTGCATTGCAAAATTGAGTGCCGCTTACTATTTAAATGTTTGGATTCTAAACCAGGATTAAAGAATAACAAGCTAGTTCTGGTATACTTTCCATGTAATACTATCTCACGCTAAAATGAGACATTAGATAGAAGTCTCATGAAGTAGCTTGATCAGAAATTTCCGGAAACTAGCATTCTATTTTCGCAATGCTATTCTACGGCATTCTCAAATTTCTTCTTGCTGAGGTATTAAATGCATGATGTGATAAAGAAAGCAAAAGATATTAAGGTAGTAATTTTCGATATTGATGGTGTCCTTACAGATGGCACGCTCTATATAATAGATAACGGTGAAGAAATTAAAGCGTTTAATAGTCGAGATGGTCATGGTATGAAAATGCTTAAAGCAAGTGGCATTGAGCTTGCAATTGTTACAGCCAGAAAATCAAATTGTGTAAAATTACGTGCTGAAAATTTAAATATATCTATGCTCTATCAAGGTGAGAAAAATAAATTAAAAACATTTAAATCTCTGGTAAAAAAACTAAAGGTTGATATGACTGCTTGTGCTTATATTGGTGATGATCTAATTGATCTGCCGATTATGACCCGATGTGGTCTTTCTATTAGCGTCCCAAGCGCCCCTGCATTAGTTAAAATGAATTCACATTATATTACGAACTCAAAATGTGGCCATGGCGCAGTGCGTGAAGCCTGCGAAATAATAATGCTTGCACAAGGAACATTGGAAACTCAGCTAAATAAATACCATAATTAATATGATCAACGGCCTACCTAATAAATTTCCATTAATCTTAATTATTTTAATTGCATTAGCTACCTTTTGGGCAGATAAAACTGTTTGGCAGTCAACAAGAGAAAAAAAAGAATCCCCGCAAGAGAATCCAGATTATATAATGGAAAATTTCTCCACATATAGTGTTGATCATATAAGCGGAAAACACGAAAATCTTTTAGCAAAAAAAATGCTTCATTTTATAGCTAATGGCACCACCTATTTTGAACAACCACGCCTTATAAATTCCAAGAAAAATGAATCAGGAATGCGAGTAAGAGCTGACCAAGCTAATATGTCCGGTGATAAAGATATATACCTAAATGGGAATGTTGAAGTAATACGGTATGATGCAAATAGAAAAAATAGTAAAAATGAAACTAGAAAGAAAACAACCATGACTACTAATTATCTACATATCAACCGTGACACTGATACTGCAAAAACAAATAAACCTGTAACTATTATTCAAAATAATACTACTATTAATGCAGTTGGTGTAAAGATTGATAATAGCACACAAACCATTCATTTATTGTCAAAGGTAAAATTTGCACATAACAAAGATCACTAAATTTTTTTGTGCATGGCCATAATATCGTAAATTATGAAACCTGTTATTATATTTTTGCTCTTAGGAATCTTATTCGCAGATCCTACATTTGCAGAGCGTGCCGACCGTGACAAACCAGTTCATTTAGAATCTGACCGTGCAACAGTTGAGAATACTGGACGATCAGGCAATAAAAATAGAGTAAGTATTTTTACTGGAAATGTAGTATTAACTCAAGGTACCATGATAATCCGATCTGACAAAATGGTAATAGAAGAAGATAGCAATGGATTCCAAAATTTCACAGCCTATGGAAACTTAGTAAGCTACAGACAAAAAATGGACAACAAGAATGAATATGTAGAAGGCTGGGGTGAGCGTATGAAATTTGACAATAGAGCAAAGAAGGTAGAATTCTTTAATCAAGCTAGACTAAGGCGTGGAGCTGATGAAGTACATGGAGAATATATTTCTTATGAATCTGAAACAGAGTTTTTTAAGGTGAATAATCAAGGGGGAAATAACCCTAAGAAAAGAGTACATGCAGTCATTCAGCCCAAAAATAAAAATCAAGAATGAGTGAATTAAAAACTTATAAATTAAAGAAAAGTTATAAATCTCGTAGCGTAGTCCAGGACGTATCTATTTCTGTTTCAAGTGGAGAGGTTGTAGGCTTACTTGGGCCTAATGGGGCTGGTAAAACTACCTGTTTCTATATGATCGTAGGACTCGTTCCACTTGATAGTGGAAGCATTGCATTAGATGATCTTGATTTGAGTAAAATGCCAGTACACCGCCGCGCCCTTCTAGGACTTGGCTATCTTCCTCAAGAAGCCTCAATTTTCAGGCACCTTTCTGTGGCTGATAATATATGCGCAGTACTAGAGTTACAAGATTATAATGCAAGTGAGATACAGCAACACCTTGATAATTTATTAGAAGATCTAAATATTGGCCACCTAAGAAATAATCCAGCACAAGGCCTATCTGGTGGAGAGCGCCGCCGAGTTGAAATTGCCCGAGCTCTGGCAACACAACCGCGCTTCATATTGCTAGATGAGCCATTTGCAGGAGTAGATCCTATAGCAGTTCTTGATATCCAAAGAATTATTAATTTTCTTAAGGAGCGCAATATTGGCGTTCTTATTACGGACCATAATGTTAGAGAAACATTAGGGATCTGCGACCGAGCCTATATTATTAGTGAGGGAAACGTATTAGCCAATGGAATACCAGAAGAAATTATTTGTAATGAAAGTGTGAGAAAGGTATATTTAGGAGAACATTTCAAACTGTAGATCAAAGAATAATTGATAGAACTTAATTAAAAATTATCGTAACTACAAAGTTATGAATAAATTTTATACCTTTTGTAATTATAATATTTTATTCGTAAATTACAGAAGCTGATAAATTTAGCATAACAGTTTACACTTGAATTAAATAGTTACGCTTAATCTGAGAATAAACTTAATTTAAGGAGCTATTATGAATCTAAATCTTACTGGCCACCATGTCGAAATTACCCCAGCTATGCGCGATTATGTTAATACAAAAATAATTAAGATTAAACGTCATTTTAACCATGTGATTGATATTAATGTAACACTGTCAGTAGAAAAATTAAATCAGAACGCAGAAGCTAATGTACACGTTCGTGGCAGGGATATATTTGTCGAAACAAACAGTACTAATATGTACGCTTCTATTGATAGCCTAGTTGATAAACTTNATCGTAAAATATTGAAATATAAAGAAAAGAATATAGANCACCGNGGNCATATTACATTTAGGAANNAAATGNCAGAATNATTTATTNTGACTAACCNTAAGGACNCATACCATAAGAAGAACAAGAATNTTCTTATATTTAACATTTAATCTAGCAAGAAATAACCTCAATCTATCTTAATGACCCTTTTANNTTNAATTAAANTCNAATCTTGATATGAATCTTATTACAGAATTATTACCACNATCANATNTTATNGTNNACTTAGATGCTACAAGCAAAAAGAGAGTATTTGAGCAGGTAGGNTTNTTATTTGANAANACNTCNCATATNGCNAAGAATCANGTATTTGATAGNNTATTTGCAAGAGAAAAACTNGGNTCTACAGGATTGGGACANGGAGTNGCNATTCCNCATGGAAGAATAAAAGGNTTGCATAAAGCTACTGCAGCATTTGTTANAATGAAAGAACCAATNTTATTTGATGCGCCAGATGGNAANCCAGTTAATCTTATTTGTATTTTACTTGTNCCAGANAAAGCAACNGANCANCATTTACAAATCTTAAGTGANCTNGCACAAATGTTTAGTATTAAAGANTTCCGNNANCGNCTATTANCAAGNAAAGATTCTNANAATNCCCATCAGATAATTTCTAATTGGACACCNGATGNCCCAAATTAGNATAACTCANCTATTTGAAGAAAATAGAGAAAAGCTAGGNCTAACCTGGAAATCAGGTGCAAATGATGGNGATAANAAACTTATAGATGAAACAATNTCCAAAACTAATCAGGGTATAATTGGNCATCTAAATTTTATCCACCCAAACTGGATACAANTNTTAAGCAAAGAAGAAGCTGATTATCTNAATCAGCTTGATGCNNAATCNCTNNAGAANAATATGCAGCANCTTGCNNANAGNGGNATGTCATGTATCATNGCTGCTGGAAATGTNTCAATACCNGAANCNCTNAGTANATTAGCTGAATCTACNCATACCCCTTTCATNTGTGCANANCGATCAAGCTTAGANGTAATGTGGCANTTACGNCCCTATNTATGGCGNGTNCTTGCACCATCAGACAGTATGCACGGTGTTNTACTAGATGTNTTAGGAATGGGCGTAATGATTACTGGNGAAAGTGGTNTTGGNAANAGTGANCTNGCNNTNGAATTAGTNAGCCGTGGCCATGGCCTTGTAGCAGANGANGTAGTAGAACTCAACCGTATAGCNCCAGAAACATTAGANGGNAANTGCCCAGAAATATTNCGTGANTTCCTTGANGTNCGTGGACTTGGNATGCTAAANATNCGTANTATTTTTGGNGAAACTGCAGTACGNAGAAGAAAAAATTTAGANCTTATAGTGCATTTACAGAAAGCNAATAGCTCTGANTTTAATNCNCTTGANCGGCTTCCNATTAACAATGTTAATGANGAAATTATGGGTATAAATATACGTAAAGTAATTATNCCTGTTGATGCAGGAAGAAATTTNGCTGTTCTAGTTGANGCAGCTGTACGTAACTATATTNTACAATCACGTGGTATGGANAGNACNAAAANTTTNCTTGATCGNCATGAGNAAGAAATGGAAANCAAAAAAATTAAATAANACCTTAAAGNCATAATAATAAAATGATANNTACCCCACGAACNTTNNCGCTAGCATNTACTGGNGCTTCTGGNATGCATTATGGNANAAGGCTTCTAGAAAAAATATTAGANAGTGGAAATAATGTCTNTCTAATGTATTCTCCAGCTGCACAAATTGTTGCTCAGCAAGAAATGAAGTTAACACTATCTTCTCGTACNAAAGANACAGANGAATTTTTAANTNANCGTTTTAAAGCAAANAAAGGTCAATTNCGTATATTTGGNCAAAAAGANTGGTTTGCNCCNGTAGCATCTGGTTCTANNCTAGTAGATGCTATGATAATTTGCCCTTGTTCAATGGGNACATTAGCTGCAATAGCTGCAGGACTAGCAAAAAATCTNATAGAACGTGCNGCAGANGTAATGCTNAAAGANAATCAAAAANTTATANTAGTTCCTCGTGAAACACCTTTTTCAGCTATTCANCTAGANAATATGCAAAAATTAGTTCGCTGCGGNTCANTNATANTACCTGCCAANCCTGGGTTCTANNATCACCCTGAAAGNGTACAGGANCTAATAGACTTTGTAGTTGCAAGAATACTNGATCATCTAAATATAGANCACTCNCTTATNCCACGTTGGGGANAATAANATATTTANNAATATTAATTTATNCTNANACANCANCTANTAACNTATTAAANATTTTTTCCTAACTANNAATTNTCTAATNCGCATTTATNTATAGNTATTANNGAGATNTTCTGTTTAGANACCTGATANATACCTGCCTCNGTAANAATAAAATCCATTGCANCATCNTGNNAATTAGGNTANATANTNTCTANTNGNANNNNCTCAAATGCTATNCCAATAACTANNGGGNGNGGATTGATNCTAGAGAATTGTACGATCATAGTAACCACCCCCATAACCAAGNCGNTNCCCCTGTGTATCAAAGCCAAGCATTGGNACTATTATTNCATTTANTNTNANNAATTCAGTATTNTCNGGGACAGGAATATTATAAGCACCAATTTTCATNGGNGCTTCNTCCCACCACNGNCGAAAACATANTGGATTNTTTCTTNCTNCTANTTCAGGAAGNGCAATTNTNGCNCCACGTTTTTGTAAAGANATCATTGCGGGATGNGGNTCATACTCTCCATGNCANGGCCAGTAAAATCCAATTGAGCTNCTATATAATATTGGAAANCCATACTCTAATNNNCTAGTTATTTTTATACTCCATTGNATACGATCATTNTTNGNAATNGCTTTTCTGCAAGCTANCAATTCAGACCTCTTTCTATNTCTCCATTCCTNCGAANTTTNCATNACNTAGGNTTATTTATATCTAAATTTAAATTTAATAAGCGCCTCACTGGCGNCGGAATNCCAANNTCTANNGCTCGNTTAAAANTTATCCACTNNAGANTANCATNANTCACCAATAATTTCTTNGAATCAGNNANTATTGATTGNGGATANATTCGCAATTTAAAATGTGTNAANGAATGATTAATTGATGGNATNNTGATNCANNTNTTTTANCCTTANNCCAAANNTCTGATNNCANTATAANAAGATACTCTCATTTACTGGCATTTCTGGAAAACACCANAGTCCTCCCCAGATNCCANCTAAAGGTCNNCGTTCCAGTAGAATNTCCTGTTTCATNGNTATCATTANCATCATAGTCTCTTTAANNANTATAGGTTTACGAAGCNTNNTNGTAGCAGGNANTTCATTTATTTNATTTTCCNGAAATGCANNACATCTANTATGAANAGGGCATACAGTACATTTAGGATTATTTCTAGTACAAATAGCNGANCCTAAATCCATCAATCCNTGTGANTATGATTCTATATCNCCANNTNCTTTNCTCTCTGGTAATAAATCTTCTGCTTTNNTCCANANTAATTTTTCTAATNNTNTNCCNACATGGNAACCCCTTACACTAAAATATCTCNTAAGAATACGTTTAACATTACCNTCTANTATTGCATAACGCTTNCCATATGCAAAAACCTGTATCGCAGCAGCAGTAGAACGACCTATACCAGGGAGNTTCNTTATAAAATCATTTTCATNTGGNAACTTACCATGATACTTTTCCNCAATTAAACNTGCTGNNTTATAAAGATTNNTNCCACGCGAATAATAGCCTAGGCCACTCCATAGAGCTAAAACATCATCNAGGGTCGCTAATGANAGACTNTTAATNTTAGGATAACNNTGTAAGAATCTTTGATAATANGGAATTACTGTAGCAACCCTNGTNTGCTGTANCATAACTTCAGATAGCCAAATAGCATATGGATCACGNGTATTNTGCCAAGGAAGNCTATGCCTTCCATGTTTTNTCTGCCAATTTATTAACTGNGANGAAAAATAAGAATCTTNTTTATTAATCAAAATTAATTAGNCAANCNTATCNNTTATAAAATTTGAGCTAAGTCATTATTAATCCTAATANNATTCTACTCTACCATTGAACTANGCTCGCGTGCTAAAATGAAAATTAATAGAATNTNATTTTTCAACTGGCCCTGGATANCTTTTAACATGATACAACTCATCATAAATGGTCAGACNCANAACTTTNATTCTACATTGAATATANCTCAATTGTTAGAACGAATGGCATTAAATAAAACACGTATTGCTATTGAATATAATGGCCAGATCGTTCCNCGAAGTAAATTTAAGGAACAAANNNTGGTANANGGAGATCANCTTGAAATAGTGATGGCTGTAGGAGGAGGATGATTACTTTTCNCTANTAAATATTTTTTATCTCTGNAAACTAACCTAAAAGATTAAATGTCTAACCTAATCATTCATGATAAAGAATATTCTTCTCGNCTTTTAGTCGGAACAGGTAAATATAAAAGCTTNACTCAAACACGTGAAGCAATTGATGCTAGNGGTGCTCAAATTATAACCATTGCNGTTCGTCGAACTAATATTGGTCAAAANACGAANGAGCCTAATTTATTAGACNTACTTCCACNATCAAAATTTACNCTANTACCTAATACAGCTGGTTGCTTTACAGCTAATGANGCAATACGNACTCTACGACTTGCTCGNGAACTACTTGATGGNCACAANCTTGTAAAATTAGAAGTNCTTGGTGATCCAAATACNCTNTACCCTAATGTATTAGAAACAATTAAAGCTGCAAAAATCCTAATAAAGGAAGGGTTTCATATTATGGTATATACCTCAGATGACCCTATAGTAGCTAAACAACTAGAAGATATCGGCTGTGTTGCAATAATGCCATTAGCATCACTAATCGGTTCTGGTATGGGCATCCTAAATCCCTGGAGTTTAGAAATAATTATTAATAACTCTAATGTCCCAGTTATTGTTGATGCTGGAGTTGGAACAGCCTCAGATGCAGCCATAGCAATGGAATTAGGCTGTGATGGAGTATTAATGAATACCGCAATTGCTGCATCTGATAACCCTGTGTTAATGGCCTCTGCAATGAAAAAGGCAATAGAGGCAGGGCGTGATGCTTTCTTAGCAGGAAGAATGAAAAAGAAAACAACATACAATGCTAGCCCTAGCTCACCAATAAATAATACAATCTCCAAAAATAAATGTGCGTGATTTATTTTTCTCTACCTTAAATGTCACAACAACATAATGCTATTCGAAGCTTTGTACTTCGACAAGGCCGAGCCTCAAATGCACAACAGCGTGCGTACGAAAATTTATTCCCAAAGTATGGTCTACCCTACACGAAAAATCTTCTTAATTTTGAGTTAGTTTATGGGAGAAAGGCCCCAAGATACCTTGAAATAGGATCTGGTATGGGTGAAACAACAGTGTCCATTGCCAAATCACACCCACAAAATGACTATCTTGCAATTGAGGTTTACACACCTGGTGTAGGTAGTTTACTGAAACAAATTAAAGAATTTGAGCTAACTAATTTACGTATTATCCAACATGATGCAGTAGAAGTAGTAAAAAATATGATCCCACAAGAGTATCTTAATGGAATTCATATTTTCTTTCCTGATCCATGGCCTAAATTACGCCACCATAAACGAAGACTAATCCAGCCAGAATTTATTTCACTTTTATGCAAGCACCTAAAACTAGGTGGCTATATACATGTCGCTACTGATTGGAATAATTATGCGAATCAGATTCTTGAAGTAATGAGTAATGAATTAGGTCTAACTAACATAGAGAGAGAATTCTTGCAACGCTCAGAATATCGTCCATTAACTAAATTTGAACAACGTGGTTTACGATTAGGTCATAAAGTTTGGGATCTAGTATTCAAAAAGATTGATTCCTAATTCAAATTAGAAATCAAACCAAAAAAAGTTGCTGGGAGAGAAAATGATAAATCTGAAAAGAAATTCAAAAACATTAGAATTAGTTGAGGCATCGGGTATTAGAACTCGCACCTCATCAATCTATAAGCCGAATCAATCAGAAGATTTCAAAATCTCACGAAGCAAATTTGAAGATTTTCTTAAATGCCCAAGATGTTTCTATTTAGATAGAGTAAAAGGTCTAGTAAGGCCTGGTATGCCTGGCTGGGCATTAAATGAAACCACCGATCTTTTATTAAAAAAAGAATTTGATCGATGTCGTGAAAAACAAATTTCTCATCGGATACTTATTGAAAATAAGCTTGAGCATATTGTTCCATTTAAACATGAAGAGATGGATCGGTGGCGCGATTCTCTAAGGCATGGTCTGATGACTAGGTTTGATGCCACTAATATTATTTTAAGTGGCGGTATTGATGATATTTGGCAAGATACGAAGACCAAAGATTTGATTGTGGTGGACTATAAATCGCAGGCGAGTTCCCATCCAGTTGAAACAGATTCGTATCTCAAATCAGGATGGCATCAAGGTTATAAGAATCAAATGGATTTTTATAATTACCTTCTTAATTCAATGGGATTTAAGACATCGGATACCTCTTACTTTTTAGTGGTTAATGCAAATAGATCTGCGGAAGGTTTCAATGGTGTAATGGAATTTTCTGAGACCTTAATTCCTTACAAACATGATACGTCATGGATAGAGGGAAAAGTTTACGAAATGATTACATGTATAAATAGTAGCAAGGTGCCTAAAAATAATCCAAGCTGCGAGGGTTGTGCCTATACAAGGCAGGTTTTTAATTTAATAAGAAATAAATGATAGATCTAGAAAAACCCTTGTTTACAAGGGTTTTTCTAACTGGCGGAGAGCGAAGCCTGGAATTTGATTAGAATAGCACCCCATTGAAATTTTTTTGACCCCAAAATCTACAAATATTTTTATAAATTTTATTTTTCCGGAAGAAAAATTTGTAACAAATCATTAAGAAAACGCTTCCCAGCATGAGTTGGAGCTATATGGGAATGACTACGTATTATCAATCCGCGCTGCTCAGCTTCATTTAACTGTTGTTGGATACCTGTAATTAATAGTCCAGTGCGCTCCTGTAATAACGCTATTTCAAACCCATCTGTAAGCCTCAAAGCATTCATTAAAAATTCAAACCACCTATCATACTTATTCACCTCATGTTGTTCCTGTAATAGAGCATTTGAAGAATTGATATCTACTATTTCCTTTAGAAGATACTCCTTTGGGTTTTTATATCGCATCTGTCTCACTATCCTGTCTGCAAAACTAATCTTGCTATGTGCACCTGCTCCTATACCAAGATAATCTCCAAAAAGCCAATAGTTTAAATTGTGCTTTGATTTATATCCTGGGTAAGCAAATGCTGAAGTCTCATAATTTATATAACCACTTCTCTCAAGCCTTTCTTCAATCATCAGTTGCATATTTGCAGACAAATCATCATCTGGCAAAGGTGGTGGATAATGATGAAAGAATGTATTTGGTTCTAGTGTAAGATGATAAGCGGAAATATGCTGAACATTGAAATTACACGCAGTTTCAATATCTTTTTCAGAATCCTTAATTGTCTGATTAGGAAGCGCATACATCAGATCTAGATTAATATTATTGAAGTATTTTTGCGCAATTTCTATTGCGCTATAAACTTCCTTATCATCATGAATACGCCCAAGGTTATAAAGGTGCGTTGGATTAAAGCTTTGTACGCCAATAGACAAGCGATTAATACCTGCAGTACTAAAATCGTAAAATTTATTTGATTCAAATGTTCCTGGATTAGCTTCTAACGTAATCTCAATTTTATTCTCGAGAGGTAGCAATGTTCTAACTGTAGTAAGTATTGAATCAATTGACCGGGCACTAAATAAACTTGGTGTGCCCCCACCAAAAAAGATACTATTAATTTTACGATCCCATATTTGGGGTAAAGAAATCTCTAGATCACGGACTAATCTAGATACATAATCATGCTCTATCAAATCAATATTCCCAGTAATTTGATGAGAATTAAAATCACAATATGGACATTTCTTCATGCACCATGGAATATGAATATAAAGTCCCAAGGGTGGAAGTTGCTTCAACTTTGGAGATTTAGAATTTAGTATTTCAGAGTGAGAGATTATAGAAGCCATAGTAAAATTATACTTGGCAATAAAAATATTTTATGAAAAGCATTATAAATCTATTTATCTCAAATACTTATAAGATTATCTATTGACTCTTCACTAAGATACCTATTTAATCTTCTTAAGGCTTTTCCACGATGACTCATCATATTTTTATCTTCAATAGAAAGCTCAGCAGCTGTTTTGTCTAAATCTTTAAGGTAAAAATAGGGATCGTAACCAAATCCAGAATTACCTCTTGGCTCCAGAATAATCCTGCCATGCCAGCTTCCATCAGTTATAATAGGTTGTGGGTCATCAGCATAGCGAACTAAAACGATAATGCAGTAATAATGTGCACTACGGTCTTGTTTAGTCCTTAAATTTTCAATCAAAAGCTGGTTGTTACGCTGATCAGATTTAGGCTCTCCCGCGTAACGCGCCGAATAAACTCCCGGCTTTCCATTCAAGGCATCCACACAAATTCCAGAATCATCTGCTAATGCAGGTAGGCCAGTTTGTTTACTGGCATGACGTGCTTTCACTAGAGCATTTTCTATAAAAGTTTGATATGGCTCCTCTACTTCAACAATATTAAATTTGGACTGAGGAAATACTTGAATCTCTAAAGAATTAAATAAATGTGAAAATTCTTTTATTTTTCCTTGATTGTTACTAGCAATAACTATTTTTTTCATGAGCAGAATTAGCTTAAATAATTGCCAAGACCTTTTTTTGAATTTTAATTAGGTCCAAGATGCCATGCTGGGCCATATCTAACATATGATCTAATTCCGTTCTGCTAAATGAAATACCCTCCGCGGTCCCCTGAATTTCAACCATGCCAGAACTTCCAGTCATAACTACATTCATATCAGTATCACAACTAGAGTCTTCAATATAATCTAAATCTAATACTGGAGTACCTTTATAAATACCAACTGATATTGCCGCAACATGATCCAGAATTGGTGTATTCTTTATCAGTTTTTTATCCAATAACGTATCTACTGCATCATGCAGTGCAACAAATGCCCCTGTAATACTAGCAGTTCTAGTCCCACCATCTGCCTGAATTACATCACAATCAATCTGAATAGTTCTCTCACCTAATTTATTCATATCTACTACTGAGCGTAATGCCCGCCCAATAAGACGTTGGATTTCCATAGTACGCCCAGATTGCTTACCCCTAGAAGCTTCTCGCTGCATACGCTCATCAGTTGAGCGGGGTAACATACCATATTCTGCCGTTAGCCATCCCTGTCCTTTACCTTTAATAAATGATGGTATTTTTTCAGATATACTAGCAGTACAAAGCACTTTTGTGTCGCCAAACTCTATCAATACTGCACCTTCCGCATGCTTAGTATAATGGCGATTTATTTTAACTGGTCTAATCTGATTTGAATTTCGATTACTAGTTCGCATAGTTATCAGTACCTTTATGATAGTATATAGTACGCTGATAATTTTATCTCATGATATAAATTATCTTCATAAGAATCTAATAAATAGTATTATATAAATAAATGATATACATATAATTTGTATTAATATAGCTTACATATGAATGTATATTATTTTAACGTATTCATAATTTCTAGGCGGATGAGTTATCTATGATCTATAGTATGACTGGCTATGCAATAGGTACTAAAAAGCATTCCCAAGGCACTTTAAATCTAGAGTTACGCTCAGTTAACCATCGTTATCTTGATATTCAATTACGTCTTCCTGACAAATTCCGTCTATTAGAACCATCAATACGTGAGATTATAACTTCTAAATTAAACCGTGGGAAAATAGAATGCTATATAAGCTTTAATCAGTTATCTAATAATGAAGATAAGCAAAAAATTAATAGTGAATTATTACAAGAATTACTAGAATTAAATCATATAGTAAAAACCGCTTTACCAGATGCAAGAAATCTAAGTGTAGCAGATATCATCCGCTGGCCTAATATACTAAAAACTGAAATATTGCCCACAGATGACCTATGTAACCTTTGTAAAAAATTATTAGAGGATATTTTATATGATTTGATTTCTGCACGTGCACGCGAGGGTGAAAAATTAAAAATAATTCTTCTTAAACGACTAGCAAGTATGCGCCAGTTAACAACTAGAGCTACACCCCTTATACCTGCATTAGTAGCATCATATCAAGAAAAAATATCAGCTAAATTAAATGACGCACTAATAACTAGTGAAGATGATCGTATACGACAAGAGCTAGTACTGTTTGCTAGTAAAATTGATATTGATGAGGAAATATGTCGCCTAGAAACTCACTTCGATGAAATAGAAAGAATACTTACTAAAGGCGGAGTGGTTGGTAAACGCCTAGATTTTCTAATGCAAGAGCTTAATCGCGAGGCCAATACAATTGGCTCAAAATCAGTAGCTAGTGATATATCTAAAATCTCTATAGAACTTAAAATATTAATTGAACAAATGCGTGAACAAATCCAGAATATTGAATAATCTATAAACAAATATTGAGACCTGTTACATTTATATCTTATAAACTAGGCAGCAAATAATTTATTCTAATTATTTACTATAGGCCCTAGTATAGAATATTAACTAATAAAATCTGGCAATACTAATTCTGGCTAACTAATACTAATAAAAGATTAATAAAAAATCCTAATAACGGAAATATTAGTTTTATATGATGCGAACCAAACTGTAGCTATCAATAAATTTCAATCAGTACTAAAGACAGCGTTTACAGCTACTATTTTATTTATGTAATATAAGGATTGATTTGGAATTAAATCGACACTGAAGGCTATAGAAATTGCCGATACCCAATTATTTCAAAATAAATTACCAATAAAGAATTGCTATTCCTATTGCTATCTCTATAAAATACAAAATTACAGCATAAGATTATTCGAATCTGGTACATTAACATAATTCAAATAAATGCATACAAAATCAGTAACCCTCTCACGGAGTATAATTTATGAAGTCTATTATTCTTTCCTTATTTTTTATTCTAATACTTACGTCATGCACTACTGTAAACAGCATGAGAAATATCCGAGAGGGCCTTACAAAAGAAGAAGTTATAATTGCTGCAGGGAATCCTAATGGCTTTCATCGTAATGGGGAGTATGAGGCCCTTCAATATACAGATCTTATGATTAACAGGTGGTCAATATTTAGCGGCTTATCTTGGAGTAGAACAGATTATTCTATAATTCTAAAAAATAATCATGTTATTGAATATGGTCCTGGAAAGATTATCAAGCGAGAAAGGAATGAATCCCCATATATGCTTATCCAAAAAAAATATTAATTTTGTGTAATTATTTAAATCTTCTGCCATATGATATATAGATAATTTAATATTCTATAATTCAGGATACATCTTAAAGAATAGATTTTCTATTAACACCCACCCATAATGAAACTGTAATCTTCCATCTCGATTCTAATCAAGATTACGGTTATATTGACTACACTACTTTCTAAGCGTAAGTTCAATAATTAATATTTATCTAATTTTATTATTAAGTGGAGCTTTAATATATGACTAAACTTCAATGCCCGACTATGTCTAGCCCAAAAGTACTAGACCCTGTGAACCCAGCTATTGAAGACTACATGAGCACCTTATTAGCCCATACAGAACATTCAATACTTACTAAAATGGAAGAAGAAGCCAATAATAATAACTTCCCTATTATTGGTCGACTTGTTGGAGCTTTTATTGAAACAATGGCAAAATCCATAAATGCAAAGCGTATATTCGAGTTCGGAAGTGGATATGGTTATTCTGCATATTGGTTTGCTAAAGCGGTAGGTAGGCATGGCTCTGTGATTTGTAGTGATGGTGACCCTTTAAACAAAGAAAAAGCAGAAAAATATCTTAATTCTGCTGAGCTTGGAGATAGAATTAGTTTCCATACTGGGTATGCCCAAGAAATATTTTCTAAAACTGAAGGATCATTTGATATCTGCTATAACGATGCTGATAAAGGGCAATATCCTGAGATCTGGCATCTGGCTAAGAATAGAATTCATCCTGGTGGTCTGTACATTGCAGATAATGTACTATGGCATGGCAGGGGTGCAGTAAAAGACTATATCGATCTAGTACCTGGATGGACAGAGGCTATTATGGAGCATAATAAATTAATCTTTGATGATCCTGAATTTGATTCTTTTATCAATCCAACCAGAGATGGTGTAATTATAGCGAGAAAAAAATAATAGAGAAATTTAAATATACAAACAAAATATATGAAGAAATTAATAATATATTTAGTCGGTGCATTTGTAATATCGCAATTCATAGGGTGCGCTAAGCCTCAGGTTAAAATAACGGAAACAAAACCCGGATCGGTTATTGTCGATTCTTCTGATTACAATGAAATAGAAGCAAAGAAATTAGCAGATACACAGTGTGCAAAATCTAAACGTCATGCTCAGAAAATATCTAAGTCTAATATGAGTTCAAGTAAATACCATTATTTCAAATGTGTTTTCTGATCTTCATTAAAGATTATTCATGAAACACTATTGTCATAGAAATAACAAGATGCGGTATGCGTTTCACTAAACTTAGTTACGGTGGGATAACTTCCAGAACATATAGGCATTGCTTTTGGGCAACGTGGATGAAAATGACATCCAGAGGGCGGGCTTGCTGGTGAAGGCAAATCCCCATGCAAGCGTATTATCTTTCGATTTGATTCCGATTTAATTACTGGCACTGCGGATAGTAATGCCTGAGTATAAGGATGTTTAGGGGTATTCAATACCTCATCTACACTGCCATATTCCACAATTTTTCCAAGATACATCACTGCAACCTTATCTGCCAAATATTCTACAACTGAAATATTGTGTGTAATAAATAGGTATGAAATGCTAAGATCTTTTTGTAATTCTTTAAGTAAATTTAGAATTTGAGCCTGTACAGAAACATCAAGTGCACTTGTAGGTTCATCACAAATTAGAAGATTAGGATTAACTACCAAAGTACGAGCTATAGCAATTCTCTGCCGTTGCCCACCAGAAAATTCATGTGGATAGCGCCATTTAGATTCCAGCGGCAACCCAACATGTTTTAATAAAAGATCTATTTTTTCTGTGCCTAAAAAATCAATCTTCTTTGTTCGATTTCCTAGATCTGTATTATTTTTAATATTTAGTGCATTCATTCCCTCTTTCAAAATATCAATAATACGCATTCTAGGATTAAGTGATGAATAAGGATCTTGAAAAATAATCTGAAATTCAGCGCGCTTTCTACGAAGTTCTTTACGCTCAAGACCTACTAATTCTGTCCCATCATATTGGACACTACCTGCAGTAGGTTTAATCAATTGTAAAATACTTTTCCCTACCGTGGTTTTTCCACAACCTGACTCGCCTACTAGTGCAACTGTACTACCCTGTGAGATAGAAAATGAAACTCCATCTACTGCCTTAATACTTCCTACCACTCTTTTTATTAAGCCTCTATATATAGGAAAATGAACTTTCAAATTAGTGACATTTAATAGTTCTGAACTACCAGTAGTATCATGAACTACAGGAGCTATTTTAGGAGTACACCTTTCTGCTATTAACTGTTTCTTAACATTCTCCTTAATATCTCTTCCATACAAATGACACCTTACCTTATGCCCTTTAACTATCTCACTCCATTCTGGTACTGTTGTTTTACATAAATCCCAAGCACATTCACAACGATTAGCAAACCGACAGCCAATAAATTTACTAGATAGAGATGGAACGCTTCCCTTAATCATTGCTAATCCCTGTCCCCGTTTGGATCCTCCAGGTAAAGCAGCAAATAGTTTCTTAGAATATGGATGTGCTGGAGAATTAAAAAATTTATTACAAACAGCTGTCTCTATAATTTCACCTGCATACATAACTGCAATTCGGTCTGCCATTTCCGCTACAACTCCAAGATCGTGAGTAATAAGTAAGATAGCCATGTCTTTATTTCGCTGCAATTTTTGCATTAGATCTAAGATTTGAGCCTGAATAGTAACGTCAAGCGCTGTAGTCGGCTCATCTGCAATTAATAATGCTGGCTCACAAGCAAGTGCCATAGCAATCATAACCCGCTGTTTCATACCACCAGAGAATTGAAATGGATATTCATTCATGCGCCTTGTTGCATCAGGGATTCCTACTTGATGCAGTATTTCTATTATGCGTTCTTGTAATTCTATGCCGCGTAAATTAAGATGTCGTTTCAAAACCTCTTTAATTTGCTCGGCAACTGTTAATACTGGGTTTAAATTTAACATCGGCTCCTGAAAAATCATGCTAATGTGCTTTCCACGAATATTACGCATAGATGCTTCTGATTTTTGTAACAGATCCTCTCTGTCCAGCTCTATAGAACCAGAAATAATTTCACCCACCTCTGGTAGTAATCGCATAATTGAAAGCGCTGTCATAGATTTCCCACAACCAGACTCACCAAGCAAGGCAAAAGTTTCTCCTTTCTGAATATGAAGTGTAAGGCCATCAACAGCATGTACCGGTTCCGTGCTGGTGTGAAGAATAGTCTTAAGATTTTTGATCTGTAGCAGGGAAATCATAGAAATATAGGATTCAAATTACTGTCGCATCAAATTGATTTTTATTCAATTGAATAGTTCAACATAATATAATTTACTTAGTAATAAATCGCTACGTTTTTACTCTTGGGTTAAATGCATCCTGTACCGCATCAGCAAATAAATTGGCACTTAAAACGAGAGTAAACATAAAACCAAAAGAGGCAAGCAAAGCCCACCAAATCATTGGTTCACGTGCCATTTCTAAACGAGCTGAATTAATCATAGTACCAAAACTAATCATAGAAGGATCTACACCAACACCAATATAAGACAGTACAGCCTCAGCCAGAACAAGACCACTAAATTCCATAACAGTAGCAATCAATACAATATGCAACACGTTAGGAAGTATATGACGACTAATTATGCGCCAGTGAGAAACTCCAAATGCATGGGATGCTTGGATATATTCCATCTCACGTATTTTGAGAGTCTCTCCACGCAATAAACGACATAGTCCCGTCCAATTTGTAACACCAAGTATGATACAAAGGAATAACAATCGAATATCAGCGCGTGAAGCCATTGTGTCAAACAATTCCGGATGTGTCCCTATATAGACCTGCATCATCAATACTGAAGCGGCAATTAGCAGAACACTTGGAATTGAGCTTAATGTGGTATAAAGGTATTGAATTGCATCATCAATCCATCCTTTAAAATACCCAGCTGTAATGCCAAGAATAAGCGCAAAAGGTATCATCATTAGTGTAGTAATTGTTCCAATTATCAAACCAATACGAATACTTTTCAGCACTTGGTAAAAAACATCCTGCCCTACTTTATCAGTTCCAAATATATGATAATGAGTAGATAGAGAAAGTGTAATGCCAAATATTAGAAGTAATAATGCAGACATAATAAAAATATACTTCCAAGGAATCTCTGTTTCATTACGCAAGATAATAGAAACCATTAGCTTAAATTTCATAGCATTTTTATATGCCATTAACTTAACTAACAAAATTACAAATATAAACCAAATTAAAAAACCCAAACATAAACCCTCTACCGTACGCCAAGCAATATCAGCAAAAAGCTCCTTCTCCGGATTCTGTAAGTGCGAACCACCAAATTTCAGCCGAGGAAACTCACGTGTTTGTCCTCCCTGAGGAAGCTCAATTATTTCTTTGCTATAGAGATGTGCTGCAAACGGTGCAGAATAGCTCTTCTCAATATTTGTACGTAATGGTGTAGCAATGATATCAAATAGACTTAATACCTTAGCATCATATATTTTCTCAGTACTGGCACCATTATTATTATCTAAGGCAGGTCGGAAATGTACAGTGTCTAATAACCCAATTGAGATAAATAGCATCAATACAGTAAGTGCCATCATGCCGCTCACACTATGGCCTACTCTCTTCCATAGAATAAGGAGATGCTCATTACGCCGAACATGCCAAGCAAAAAACATTACTACTATCAAAAGAAGGTAGATAAGTGAATCGGTCCAAAGAATGACAGGTTTAAAAGGCATGGCATCTATTAAGAATATTTATTCTAGCTTTATCCTTGGATCAACTAGCGTGTAAGAAATGTCAGTTAATATCAACCCAATGATATAAAGAAATGACCCCAGAAAAACCATAGCCCGAACGATAGCAAAATCTTGAGAATTAATCGCGTCAATAGTATAACTACCTAAACCTGGAATACCGAAGAATGATTCCAATATGAGACTGCCCATGAAAAGTGAAGGAATTAGCACTACTACACCTGTAAGAATTGGAATCATGGCATTTCCAAGCACGTGTCTAAATAACACGATACTTTCCCGAAGGCCCTTAGCACGTGCAGTTCGAACGTAATCCTTTCCTATTTCTTCCAGAAAAATTGTACGATACCAACGTGCGCTTGCACCAGAACCACTAAATANACCTATGATTACTGGCAGCACTAANAATTTACCTATATCTAATCCCCCACTGAATCCTGAAATAGGTACTAAATGCCACAGCTTACTAACTAGAAATTGTCCACCAATCACATAAAATAAAAGGGAGATTGACATTATTGCAACACATAGAACTACTCCCCAAAGGTCAATATAAGTAGCACGAAAAAATACCATTATTAATGCAAAGGTAATATAAGAGATTAATCCTAAAATAAATATTGGTAGTGCAATAGCAAGGCTTGGTATCATACGCGTTTTAATTTCATGAGCAATATCACGCCCATCATCTGCACGCCCAAAATCAAAGATAAACATTGAAGTAGATTTCTCAAAAAAAATTGTATTGGTGAATTTATCAATACCTCTCTCTTCATTGTTATATATTAATGATTTGTCATACCCTCTTTCTTGCTTCCACTTTAAAATTGCCTCTGGGGTAACTCGTTTGATGCCAAGATGCATCCGCGCCATATCATCAGGAGTATTAATTACAAAAAACAGTGTAAAAGTAATTAGATTCACACCAATCAGTATAGGAATCGCATACAATATACGACGTATAATGTAATTAACCAATATCACCTCGTTTCTCTAAATTATTAATTCCTGCTCCACGCTCTTTCTTCTGATAAATAATGAATGCGGGAATCAACCCTACTATCAACACTATCAGAAATAATGCCAAAGGCCAGAATACTGGTTTATTCCAATAGAGTCGTTTCTCTTCTCTCATATTGGAATCTATACGGTGATATTTCATATTGTTATGGGACATTTTGTTAGGTTTAATATTTGTATACCATTCATGGTACAAAGCATAATCTTTAGGATGATATCCCCAAATCCAGGGTGAGTCTTTACGAAGAATCCTGAGCATCTGATCAATGATTTTCTGGCGCTCAGAACTGTCTTTCATATTTTTCATTTGCTCGAATAAAGCGTTATATTCTGGATTATCATAATTAGCAGCGTTCTCACCATCATTACCAACTTTTCTTTGTGGCCCATGAAGCAAAAACAGAAAATTTTCAGGATCCGGATAATCAGCATTCCATCCCCACTCGAAAATTTGCGCATTTCCCTGGCGAATTTTATCCTGAAAACGATTGTAGTCTGTACTTCGAATTACTAACTGAATATTAAGCTTCTGAAATTGTTTACTCATCCAATCTAGCTTTGATTTATCTTCAGGACCTCTCGCCGTGACATCAAAATACAGTACTAATGGGGCATTAGTTTTAATATCTATCCCATTAGGATAACCTGCTTCTGCCAATAAATTCTTAGCAGTTTCTATAGATTTACGTTTTAATCTATTATCTTTCCAGTTATATACAATTGGATTAATTCCCTCCTTACCATACTTATGACCAAAGATTCCTGGCGCAATTGGCCCTTGTGCTGGGATACCACGACCATTAGCAAATATCGAAATAAACTCCTCATAATCAACTGCAATAGAGAGTGCCTGGCGTAGTTTCCTAGAAGATTCTGTAAGTCCGCCGACCGTAGGATCAAGCATATTGAACCCAACATAGTATGTTGAAGTCGCTATAGCCTCTTCTAATCGAATTCCTTTCGCGCTCATTTCCTGTGTTACAGTTGCCTCACCCTGCCCTGTAATTTGTACGGCTTGATCAAAGCTATCAGAACTAATACCAGATGCATCATAGTACCCTTGTAGAAACTTGTTCCAACGAGGGATACTTTCCTTTTCACGATAAAACATGATCTTATCAATAAATGGCAATGGCTTACCTGCATCTACTAGTAAACTTGATTCTAAATTATCTCCAACAGGATAAGTCTCCCCATGAAAATTAGGATTTTTTTCTAATACCATCATTAAATTTGGGTTATTATCAGTTAGCATATAAGGACCTGTCCCAACCGGGTACCAATCAAGTGTAATGTTTTTCTCTACTAGCCCCTGCTGGGCATAGAAGCGATCTGCCTCCCATGGAATTGGCGCAAAAAATGGCATTGCGAGCCAATACATGAATTGTGGATACTTCCCTTTAATTTTAATTCTATAAGTGTGAGAGTTTACTACCTGCGCCCCTTCTAATGGATAATTATTCAAATCTAGGTAAGCACCAGTACTTACATCCTCAGATTGAGAATTGACTGCGGATTTTAAAGTATCTGAATATTCTTTAAGACCAACAATGTAATCTGACATCAAACCAAAGATAGGTGAATGTAGCCTAGGGTGTGCCAGTCTCTTAATCTCATAAACATAATCTTTAGCAGTTAATTCACGTGTGCCGGTGTAAGAAAAATCCTTAAGCTCATATATCTCTGCTAGATCTTTAGCTGATAGATTATGATAAATAAATTCTTTTTTTTCATTTCTTACAAAGGCAGGATGAGGTTGAAATCGAATTCCAGGTTTAATAGAAATTTCATAAATCGTATAAGAAATTTCCCCGTTATCAGCATCTTCAGGCAATCTTTCTCCATTCGAATTAAAATATTGTGCTACGGGCACCTCAGATGCGGAGAGAGGAACCAATTTATAGGGACGTTTTAAATAATGAAATTGTAGTGGTGGTTCATAAATCTGTGCTGTAAATTGGATTTCATTTGAACTATATGACTGCACTGGGTCAAGATGCTTAGGGCGTTCAGCAAAAGCACTATAAANTATATTTCCATTTTCAGCAGAGATTGGATATGGGCTATTCCAAGACTCACTGCTACAAGCAGATAATAAAGCTATAGAAAATGTTAACAAATATGTAGATAGCACTTTCATTTATTTTATATTTTAAAGTAAATATTCACGTATTGGAAAACAAAGAATACCTACTTCTAATAGTTTACTTTATCTCTTCAAATAAAATAGCTTACTAAGCTATAATTATTAAATTATCAGAATCTTCACAAGGATATAATATGGGATTTCTAACAGGAAAACGCATCCTAATCACTGGACTACTAAGTAATCGCTCTATTGCTTATGGTATCGCTAAAGCAATGAAACGGGAGGGAGCAGAACTTGCTTTCACTTATCAAGCACAGGGAATACGTGGGCGTGTAGAAAAATTAGCAGCTGAATTTGATAGTAATTTACTTTTTTCTTGTGATGTTACAAGTGATAATGAAATTAATAAAAGTTTTGAGAATCTAGAAAAATCTTGGGATAGCCTTGATAGTATCATACACTCTATTGCTTTTGCGCCACGTGAAGCCTTATCTGGCGACTATTTAGACAGTGTGAGCCGAGAATCTTTCCAAATAGCTCATGACATTAGCTCTTTTAGCTTTGCAGCTTTAGCAAAAGCAGGGCTCCCATTAATGGAAAATAACAATGGGTCTCTCCTTACACTGAGCTATCTTGGCTCACAAAGAGTAATGCCAAACTATAATGTAATGGGGCTTGCTAAAGCCAGCCTTGAAGCTAACGTGAGATTTATGGCATCAAGCCTTGGACCAAAGGGAATAAGAGTTAATGCAATTTCTGCCGGCCCAATTAAGACACTGGCAGCTGCAGGAATAGGAGATTTTGGAAAGCTACTTGGATATACTGAGAGAGTTGCGCCATTACGGCGGAATGTATCCATTGAAGAAGTAGGGAATGTTGCTGCTTTCTTATGCAGCAATCTTGCAAGTGGGATTACTGGTGAAATTACTTATGTAGATGCTGGATTTAACAATGTTGCTTTTGATCTTATTGAATAACCATAATTAANAATNTGATTATTGCTGGCTCTCAATTCTCCCTTTTATAACANTCACATCTGCCCGCTGCTTAATTGCTGAGAGATACGATAAAAATTCCTCTTGAGTATATAATTGCTGCAACTGCTTACTAAAAGTCTTAATCTTTTCTTCATCTGGAGATGCAGCATCAATCACATTATTAATTCGAATTAAAGAGAATCCTCCTTCTGAATTAATAACCCCAGTATATGCAGGGAAGCTAAATGGTTTAATTTTAAAAATAGCACGAATTACCTCTTCTTCCAGGCCATTTGTATTATTACGAGAAACTGTCATATGTGANGAANCCCANGTNACTATATCNNTCTTCTCCNCTCTGAAGCTGTGNNAATTTATCTNTTCCATCNTNCACTGCNNNATCNGATGCTTTCTGNNGTNNNAGGANNTNAATTATTTTCTCTCTNACTTCNNNCATNGAAAGTACTNNTGCNGGCCTATGTTCAANAACCCTTNNAGNAATANAAGTATCTTNTNNAATTTCAATNACTTCNGANTTCTGTTTNTTCTCAATNGANTCTTNTGAAAACATTNNCTGTAANAATCTTGCATCAGTNAANTATGNNTCTTCACCACCTGCNCNACTAATCCANCCNCTCTTCTTAATNGGCAATTTAAGTGNCTCTGCAGCNAATCNAAAATTNTCANTCTCNTCNTATACTATATTCCGNAANTCTTCNNCCTTATCNCCAAANNNNTTNCTNACTNTCTNCTTTCTTATTTTTTNNTNNACTTCANNTTTTANTTCATCAAAANTTACATCTTTNCCNGNTTTTATNGCNGANAGTTTAATAATATGAAAACCAAANNCTGTCTGTATAGGCCCACGNATNTCTNCCGGTTTCATTTGAAAAANTTCATCCTCAAAATNCTTANCCATNGTNTTACGACTNAANAATCCTAANTCTCCTCCTTTATCTGCTGACCCAGCATCCTGNGAATGCTNTNNTGCAAATTNAGNAAANTTNTNNGGNNCCTGTTTTATCT
>PBKR01000006.1 GCA_002721545.1 Nitrosomonadaceae bacterium
AAGGGATCTCAATGCCTGGTTTTCAAAACGCTCACTCCCATGCTTTCCAATATGCGATGGCAGGACTAGCAGAATGCCTTCCAAAAGGCTCTGATGGAGATGATTTTTGGTCTTGGAGGGAAAAGATGTATTCTTTGGCCCTTAACCTTGGCCCAAAGGATATGAGATCAATTGCTGAAATGCTCTACTATGAGATGCTTTCAAATGGATATACCCATGTTGCAGAGTTCCATTATCTTCATCATCAAAAAGATGGAAGGCGCATACAAATAATGGTCTACAAAACAGAACTGACTATAATACTAAGCAGGTTTCTGCGCGCCATTAAGAATAGGGATTACTCTGCCATAACATGGACATTTATGTCTGCAGGGTTTCGTTTTTTTGGATTGCTCTGTGCAATACCCGCAGTTTTAATATTATGGATTTTAAAACCCGTTTTTTGGTTGAAGATTGGGAGGCTGACAAATGCACGAATAGGTCACTTGGCTTCAAACACAGACTTGTTTTTAAGACGCAGACAATTGGGTATCTATCCGGACGGCCCGTTTTATTGCTTTTTATGTGATCCAACACAGCTTGCAAACCGCCAGCTATTAACCATGTGGAAAAGAGTTATACCAGTATACGAAAGCAGGGTCTTATCTTTGGTGTTTGTCGGCATGCTCCCTATACTCAAAAGGTCGCCATTTTATCAAGATTTAAAAATGCAATTTAATGAGTATTATGAATTCAACAATGCCAAACCCTCGCTTTATTTCACACCGGATGAAATTGAAAAAGGCCGTAAACTACTTAAAAAAATGAACGTAAATTTTGATAAAGATGAATTTATTTGCATTTTTGCCAGAGATAATGCCTACCTTCAACATGCCCTTCCCGGTAATGATTGGAGTTACCATGATGTACGTAATTCTGAAATAGACAGCCTAATCGAAACAGCAAAGTATCTTATTGATAAAGGTTACGTGGTTATCAGAATGGGCTCAATAGTAAAAAAGCCTATTAACTTTTCTCATGAAAAAATGGTAGATTATCCCTATTCTGGGTACCGAAGTGATTTTCTTGATATTTTTATTGCGGGGCATTGCAAATTTATGATATCAGCAGGAACTTCGGGGATTAATGATCTTGCTACTATTTTTGACAGGCCCATGCTCGCTGTTAACATAGCTGAGTTCTGCTACACCCCTTTTACAAAAAACTGCCTCTACACCCCAAAAAAATACAAGAATATCGACACGGGTGAACATCTAAATTTTAAAGATACTCTAAAACTGCACTCCTACCTGAGAAAGTATACAACGTCTTACACTTCCACTTCTGGTCTTGAAGCAATTGAAAACAGTTCACAGGATACACTTGAAGCCACAAAAGAAATGCTAGCCCGGTCGGAAGGCAGATTCAGATATTCCCCTGAAGATGAAAGGTTAATCCAAGCCTACCACAAGCTTTGGGATGAATCAGGTTCTCTCTGGGCCCCAAACAAGACACCTATAGGTATTGCTTGGCTAAAAAAAAATCGAGATCTATATTTCTAACTCAATTGTAAGAGTACTAGTTACCGGGAAAATGGTTCTTATGTTAATATTAGGTTGGGATCTAAATGAGGACAAAAATAATATTTTCCATGAACTCTTTTCGACTCAAGAAGGCATAAAAATCTAGAACTGGGTTAAGAAAAACTATTTCCATCTAATTTTTCAATGTGGAAACTGTAAAATTCGGCTGATCTGGTTTGAAGAAATCCATAATAAATTATATCCTTTTTAGAACTCTTGAATTTTGATGTTTTTTGACCACCATTCTGAGTAACAGTCGAGCTATGAAATAACTTTTACAAAAATGAAGAATCAGAAAAATATGACGAAGACTAAACAAAACTCAGACCTAAATAGTCATACAGGGAAAATCAAGTTTGAAATCAATTATCCAGAACTATACGAACTTGGCGATAAACTCCAAAATGAATATCAAGCCGGTGCCCCTTTTCCAAATATTGTGATTGATAATTTTTTTTCGCAAAAAACTTACGATAATATCTGCTCTATTTTTCCAGATGCTGGAAGTGATATATGGAAGACCCCTACAAATAAATATACTATTAACAGAAGCGTTACCAAGCAAGGTGAATTAGGATTAAAAGAATTCTTGTTTGACGAAAACCAACGAAGGCTGCTGATGGAATTAAATAGCAGTCTATTCCTTAGGTTTATCGAAAAGCTTTCAGGAATAGAAGGCTTAATCCCAGACCCCTACTTCGCTGAAGGTGGTTATAACATAGCAGGCACAGGAGGTACTCTGGGTATTCACGCTGATTTTAGTCATCATGATAAAATTGGTCTTGAAAGGCGAGTAAATATGCTGATCTATGTTAATAATAAATGGAAAGAAAGTTATGGAGGCGCATTATCTTTATACGACAAAGATATAAATTGTATAAAGGAGATTTTCCCTTTTGGAAATAGAATCGTTGTCTTTACTACTTCCCCAACAAGTTTTCATGGATTCTCAGAGCCATTAAAAATGCCCAAAAATGTCTATAGACAATCCATCAATCTTTACTATTACACGATCCCGCGCAAAGATAGAGAAGTGAAAAGAATATTGTTCCCATCAGACCCAGAATTTGTTCATATTTCTACAAAGGAGTAAACCAAGCATTCCAAAAAGTTCTATGTATAGCTTACTTTTCGGCGTGTTCTTAATGAATTGTTTTGCTGAATAAATTTTCCAATATTATGCAGGGATTTCTCGCCAAAATGATTAAGCTCTTTCCTTAAATAACTGAGGTCAGATGAGTCGTAGTAGAAATTTATTTTCACATTTTTCTTAATTTCTTTTTGGGAAACTTGGAAATTCTTTTCTGCAGCGGAAATCAGGTCAAATTTGAATTCGCGAACAATATTCTTCCGCATATAGCCTTCACTCATATCCATATAATTAAAATTCCTTAATTTGCAAAGCATTAATACTTCTTCTGCATAGTCTTTAATTTCCTCATTTAGCACACCCATCTTCTCAAGATAATCCAGCACAGCCTCCCCAAAAACCTTTTGAAACTCCTCCCAATAGTCGCTGTATACAAGCACTCTACAGGTCGAAAGTTCATTTGCACCCAGTTCACCTAATATATATTTTTTGATAATCTCGATATCTGAGGTATCAGTCGAAATCTCATCTGATGATTTATAAAGTTTGTTAAGCAGTAAATCCTTATAGTGTTCAATTACTACAACTAGAGACTTAGACTTTTTCAAGTGATGGTCCTTAAATAAAAGTAACAAATCGAAAACAGATAAATGCAGGTTTTTGAGCATTTGAAAAAGCTCTTTGTAAGGATCATTATCAACCAGAATTTTGATAAGGAGATCCATAATGCGACATTCCAAATAATCCTCAATTGGCATCTTGTCAGAAGCAACAACCATCTCCTCAGTTTCTGCTATAGGGGTAGGCTGATCTCCGATATCATAAATACCAACAGCCCCAACATACACTCTATATCTGGAGTCCAAATTTAACCGCTTTCTCTCTGAACGCGTATCCATCTCAGAGCCCTTCAATAAGGATAGTTGATGTATTTCAATTGAATTCATTCCAAGTTGATCAACCACATCTCTCAGGTCATTCATATGTGTTTCCAAAGTCATTCCAGGCAGAGGGACGATCAACTCAGTAGAGAATTGAGTATCAGTCTGATTTAAACTCTCATCTTTCATTACAAGCACTTGCGGCAAAGAAAGGTTTTTGCGTTTTAATTCTTTTAGCACGCCGGCGTCTGTGGACTGCAATGAGGAGCCAAGTTTCATAACACCCCCTCTAGCTTCGTTAATGATGCTCGCAACATCTAACATACGAGCCGGCTGAGCCTTACCAAGATTTCCTCTAATTTTATAGGGATACTGGTACTTATTAATAATTGAACGCAATATTTTAGCCGTCTCGATATCATGCTTATATTGGCCAAAATTGAGATCAACGAGATGCAGTATTGTAGTATTTTTTACCTTGGAAGCTATATACTCCAACTCTTCTTTAATAAAATCCACACTCTTATGCATGACATTATTCCGGAATGAATTGCCGTCATTACAAAAGGTGCATCCGTAGGGACAACCTCTTGTATACTCAACAAGAGGATAAAGGGGTGTTTCAAAAAATCGATCTAATAAACCCATCGTGTAGGGTGATGGTATTGTCATTAAATCTTCGATACGACTATCAGGGCCTTCTATATAATCTTGATCCTCAGTAACGTAACAAAGGTTTTTTAAGGTAATATGGTTTTTTTTAAGCAGTTTTAGGTCTAATTTTTTATCCATTAATTCATTGACCAAATCAAGAAAAGCATGCTCTCCATCCCATTTGACAAAAAAATCAATGGCCGGCCTTTCTAGTAAGAAATCTTTTCGTTCGATTGGTGGAATAGGAAAATCAGGCCCACCAAAAACAACCACTGTCTCTGGACTGACTTTTTTAATATAAGCTGCAAAGGAATAGTTAAGCTTTGCGTTCCAGACGAATGTAGTCATAGCTAAAATATGTGGGGTATTTTGCCTTAAGGCTTCATTGAGCTCTTCGGGAAACTTGTGTATTGAAATATCAATCAAATTTCCCAACTCTTGTTTAGCGTAAGCCGCAACAAGGCTAACCCCAGAAGGAAAGGTGTTAGCATTGGTTTCCATTCCTGTATGAGTCAGGTCAGTAAAAATAATCTTTATCTTCATAGTCAAGTTAGTATCTCTGTTGGATCAACAATCATATTTTCATGGAACTCTTCTCGGCTCAGGAAGGGAAACAGGTCTTCAATCGGCTTGGATATTATAGTTCCATCTGGTTTCTTGAGCGAGGAAACTCTTGGAATCAAGGGTTGGTTTTCCTCCATGATAATTTCACACACCATAGGCCCTGGGGTTTGCAGCACTGAATCAATTTTTAAATTCAATTCTTCCGTATTAGCAATTCTAGTATTTGGGAGTCCGTAGGCTGTGGCAATTTTAATTAAATCCGGACAGGTAACCCCAGAACCCTCCTCAGCTCCGACAAATCTGCCAAAATGATTCTGCTGGGTAGCTTTAATGGTCAGATAGCCTTTATTATTTAACACAAACAGTTTGATGGGCAGATTGTAATGGACAATGGTTTGCAATTCCTGAATATTCATTTGTAATCCACCATCACCACTGATGCAAATTGTGTCTTTTCGATTATTACCGATACAGGCACCGATAGCACCAGGTAGACCAAAACCCATTGATGCATGCCCACTGGATGTAGAAAGCCTTTGCCCCATTTTTGTTTTAAAAGTCTGCATGGTGCAAGTGAAGCTGGTTCCCATGTCGGTGACTATAACTGCATTATCGTCCAGCTTATCTGACAGAACCTGAACAAAGTAAAACGAATTGACGGCATCCTTACACTCTTTATATTCCGGAAGAACAACAGGGTACTTTATCTTCCATCCATGACACCTTTGCACCCAGCTATCAATTTCAAAAGGCTTTAAATCATTTAACTGCGCTAGCATTTCAAGCATAAACTCTCTGGCATCGGCCTGAATAGGAAGATCAGGCTTTAGTGATGGTTTTTTTAATTCGGCTGAATCAATATCAACAATTATTTTCTTCGCTGCCCTGGCAAACAGTGGGAAATTATAACCCACCTGTGGCACAGACAATCTGGATCCGATACTCAATACCAAGTCTGAATTTTGCACCGTAAAATTTCCGGCCCGATCTCCAAAGATTCCACTTCGCCCTATAGAAAATTCGTGGGAGCTGGGAATCAGATCACTGGTAGTCCAAGAAGAAATTACTGGTATCCCCAATTTATCAACCAACTGCAAGAACTCTTTTTCCCCTTTTGCTAGTCGGATTCCATAACCACTTATCAGGACAGGTCGCTCGGAGTTTCTCAGTAGTTTGATGCAATTGCTGACTTGTTTTTTCAACAAATCGTTTCCAGGTATTTTTCGCTCTTCAGGTTCAAATGAGGGACATTCATCGGGTACAATCTGTTTACTTTGAATATCCAGCGGTATATCCAACCAGACGGGCCCAGGCCTACCTGAAGTTGCGAGATAAATGGCTTTTTGCAAATGGTACTTGACCTGACTTGGATCTTTAATAGTTACGGAATATTTAGTGACACTTTTGACCATGCTGACAATGTCTGACTCCTGAATGCCAAATTGTCGAAGCCCGGTACCCTCAATGAGGCTATTAGATGTTACTTGACCTGAGAGAAATATAACGGGTATTGAATCAATCCAAGCCCCACAAACACCGGTCAAAGCATTGGTCCCTCCAGGCCCGGAGGTGACCAAGGCGGCTCCGGGTTTCCCTGTGATACGGGCGTTCCCTTCTGCCGCCATCGCTGCAGCCTGCTCATGATGAGTACTCACATGATCCATACTTTTATTGGTTCCCAGGGAATCCAACAAATGCATGGCAGCCCCTCCGGAGACAGTGAACACATCCTTAATGCCTAATGCAGATAATTCTGAAAAAATATAATCTGAAACTTTCATGGTCGCGGATGTTTTATGAATGGTTAATATAGTATAGTTATCTAAATCTTCTTTTTCGGTGTTATCAATAAATTCTTCGAATGTCGCAAGCCCCCCAGTTTGGAGGTAGGGGTTGGCTGAGATTTTTCCATCTTCCTGCCCTATTACAGACACCAGCGCATCTTGAGGTAGAGGGGTCATTTTAAGGTTGCTGGCTCGGGCAAGTGAAAATACACAATCATTAAAACTTTTGTTTATGATTTCTGCGAATTTTGGTTCTTGAAATTTGATGCAGTGTGAAGGATCAAAGACCATATTTTCTATTCCCTCATATGCCTTTCCGGAACGTCCATATTCATCTTTCATACGTATGAGATCAGCTTTGTTTGGCGGCGATTCGATCTCCATTACCCAGATTCCGTTTTCAGATTGGGGATCAATAGGCAATTCGCTTGAGGCTTCTGTCAAATGAAAAACTCCCTCATCAATGATAATACCTTCCATAGGGTTTAATTTTTCCGCCCCCTCCAAGTGAGAACATGTGGCACTTCCAGCAAGCAGAATTAACGAGGTTCTTTTTTGTGGGTGGCTGTGCATCGATGTTTTACGCTTTCGGACTATGTGCAACATCCAGATTGCAACAAACTCGTTTTCAAAGACTAGGTATTCGTAGCCCCAGGGTTTCTTGACGATAACCCTTGAATAGTCAAAAGGGTCCTGCTTTGCACGTATTTCGGACTCAAGCTTAGTTTCTCTGTTGTCAGAGATCAGCTTTTCATCGGACGCTTTAATTTTAAAACTTTTGATCATTCACGAAATCCGTATCAATTTTTCAAATTAAATTCAATAGGCTCTGATGTTTTTATCAATATTCTCAAAAAACTCAAGAAATAATTCTAACAGAAGAGGAACCATGGGAAAATCTTTTCCAAGCTTTTGCGAATATAGATTTTTAGATAATATTTCTTCAATGGTAAACATTCCCATATCCGTTCCTTCCATTAAATTTAGCTCAGCAAGTGAAACACTCATACTAGAATAAAACATATGAATATTTAGCTTTTGCTGATCTTTATTAACCTCACGAAAGAAATTAAACGTCTCAGGCGAGTACCCAATTTCCTCAGTTAATTCACGACTAAGCGCAGCTATTGGAGACTCTCCTTCTTCTATAGCTCCTCCAAAGGCACCCCAGTGTCCCGGAAAAATTATTGAGGACTTAAAATCCCTCAATTGTAAAAGGTATGAATTGAAGTCGTTGTGGAGAAAAACTATAACTACTTTCTTATAGAAGCTCTTATCCACTATTTATACGCTTCCCCCATCTCTGCCCTCGCTAAGGTAACACTAATAAGAAAGTAGGTGACTAACCTCTCACCAAATGAAGAGATTTTGCCGATGAAAAGAAATAATCACCGGTGTAACCCGTTTCCTTAAATACTTCAAGCCACTCATCTTCATGCAGTACCGTTGTTCCCAGCAAAGTCCATTCAAGGAATAATTCCTTTTCCGCCTTGGTCCGATAAGCTCCCAACGTGACATAACTTTTTCCTTTGCCAACCCTTTGAATTTCGCGGAGAGCATTGAGAACTCCCCCAAAGTTCAGCATATAAATAGAAGCAAAGGCCATTACGAAATCAAAACTATTATTCTCAAAAGGCAGTTTTTCATAAGGGCATAATACTATATCTTCTTTGACAGATTCCATGGCTTGCTCTATGGGGTAAGGGTGGTTTTCTACGCCTTTCACCCTGATTTCAGGCAAGGCTTTCTTCAAATCATGTATAAAAAAAGCTTTTTTACAACCAATATCAAGAACAGAAGATTGGCTATTTAACTCATATTCTTTAATGATATCGGGAACAATAGTGGCCCAGCGCCCATCATATTGAAACCCACCATACCCATTTTCGCGCTTGCCATCATAATAGCCCTCATCAAGCCTCCAGGCAATCAGTTTATTTCCAATGGACCTGCTATCTGGCTTGATAACTCGGGGTGTATTGGAATGAGGATAGCCAATATCATATTCTTTCATTCGATTACCGGAACCCTTATTGAAAGAAAATTTAAACTGGTTTGGATCAGGCTGTTTCTATAAATTGAGAATAAGGTTGGACGCTCTCTCTTACTTTCCAACATTATGTTCACCATAGGAGATAACTAATCAAAGTTTAAAGGCTGGCGGTTTCATTCAGCAAATTAGAATCAATTAATATTTAGAGTTGGCGACAGATCCCCTAAATTAGTGGGAAATTCTCAGAAGTCTACTGAGCAGAGATAGCCGGAGTTGGAATGTCGATGGCCTCTCGGTAATGCTTGCTCATATGGGACTGACTTAAAAGGCTGCCAAATCCATAGCTAGAAGATCCATAAATTTTAATATATTGGTTCAGTATTTTCTTTTGGTTTTGAGAATGCGTTATTCGGATTAGACGGTCATCCGGATTGTAGTAATCGGAAGGATCATCATCAAAATTTCGGCTGGTAAGACCCACAAAATCGTAATGAAACCGTCTTTCTTCGATCATTTCCAATGAAAGAATATCTCTTTTTCTCAATGAACTGTAAGTTTCCAATTCGCTCAAATAATCCTCAAACCAAATCTCCTGAGTTCCTTTTTCTTCCAACAGGGCCTTCGCGACACTAAATGCGAGATGATGTAAATCGTCCATATTCTCTATAATGGCAATGGCTCGGTATACCAGCTGTTCGTTATTACCCAACTCGCCGTTCTGATATTTTTTAATCACTCCCGTTTGACTCAAAAACGTATCCAGTTCCTCTTTGAACTCCCAAACCTCTCGAGTTTCTCGCAAAAAATTCTCATAGACGCCAGATATGGGAGTGTCCAGTTTTTGAATTTTATCATGAATATTTTTAATAAAGGTAGAAATGCGAATATCATATCTTTTTAGGAATTTTATTAATTCCTCGAAAAGACCGCCATTATAAAATATTTCAACAGTTAAGTTGAATAACCGGCACTCCAAGTAATCTTCAAATGACATGGAATCACTGCCAACACAAATTTCGTCAATTTCTGGCGTAGAAAAGCTTTCTCCTAGTAAATTATAAGGAGCCGAAGTGTTGGGGTTGACGCGGAACCTGGTAATCAGTCCAAATCGTTGACGATCCTTTCTAGAAGCCATTTCTGCGCCGGGGAGCATTATTGCCTGGTGAGTACGGACTGTTTGGATGCCGGCATCAATCATATCGAAATTGGATTGCAGGTGTTTTTGAAAGGTGTCCCCGGGAAGACCCAAAATTAATTCAGAATTACTGCTGGCACCCAATTGATCGCCTTCTTTGATAAAATCCATCATTTCACTCTTGGAAATATTGTCGCGTTTAATATTTTTTAGAATGTCTTCATCCGTGGTCTGAATAGCCGCTGCAAACCATGGATTATGGATAATGTTGGCGGCTTCCATAACTCTTTCTTTATTATTTTTCCCGTTCAAACTTCCAAAAAACTGAGGCCAGTCATATTTTTCCTGAATTCGGGCAATATCTCGGGCCACATCTAGGTCTTCTTGATACATTCCAAAATTAAGATCGGCAAAAATCAAGTGAGGTGCTTTAGTTCTCTGGGCGATGTAATCAAGTTCCTCGGACACTCGTCCATATGAATATCTTCGAATTTTTCTATGATAGTCATTACCGTCTTCGCAAAATGTACACTTAAAAGGACATCCTTTTTTAGTTTGAACAATGGGAACGAAGTCTCCTCTCAAAAGATCGTCGCACAATCCAGTTAAATAAGGAGAGGGGATTTGATCCAATTCGGTTAACAGGGGTATCAGTTCACCATAAACCATTTCCCCCTGATGGATATAGTGCGTCTGAGGAAAAACCATGCGGTCATTTTTCAGGCTATCGGAATCAAAATTATAACTATCCAGGCCCTTAAAAAGCTCAACAAAAGGTAGTTCGCCGTCGCGAAATATGTAAAAGTCAATTTCAGGATGCGCCAGTAAAAATTCTTTTTGCTCGTCAAGCTCAAGAGGATAGTTTGGACCACCGAAAACAGTAATCGTTTTTGGAGATATCCTTTTGATCCTGCGAGCAAGCTCGCAAGTGAGGTTAAAATTCCAACAATAGTTGGAAAAACAAACCATATCAGGATTAGTTTTTTCCCAAGCCTGGGTTAAGTCTTCCGGGATTTGAAATAAACTAGCTTCCATGCGGTTTCCCACAATTTTTTTCGCATATGAGGCTACTGTTGCCACTCCTATAGCAATGCCATTGCAGGAGTGACCAGTATGCTTCAAGCTTGCAAAGGTAACGTTTTTTTTCATGACTCTAATTTAAGGTAATAACCAAGAATAGAATTAAACAAATTCCATGTGGTTTTGGTCCACACTCAAATACTCATGCAAGAGGAGATTCCTTTTGTGCTCTGCACAATGATGCTGGCAATCCTTACTGGGATTGATTTCCTNTAATCGTTTTCTATTTTCCTCAGAATACCAGAAATCTTTGAATCGTCTATTCTCTATAGATCCTAAAAGGCCTAATTCGGTATATGCTTTGTCGTGGCAGGAATAAACTTTAGAGTCAGCACCTATGATCGTTAAAAACTGCATGCTGGGACAGGTTTGGTATCCTTTGTCAAACCTTTCGGGGAATTCATGGTAATGATCAATGATTTTAAAATCGCTGTCTTCAAGCAACTTAGCCTGTTCAATTTGCTTATAAACACTATCTCTGAACGCATCATGATACTCGTTGCTCTCTCGACCATCATTGCTGACAAGGACTCCCATAATTTTCATATGGTTAACCCCGACATCCTTCATAAGCCTAGCAAATTCAAGAATATGACCATAGTTTTGATTATCAATGACATAATTAACGCCCAACACACACGAAGAGTTTAGACGCGCAAAATTTCTCATGTTGTTCACAACGAGGTCAAACTCTGTAAGTTTGACATTTCTGATTTTTGCATAGCTTTCTGCATCCCACCCATCTATAGAGACTCTGATCCAAGTTCCGTAACTAGCGAACGCTTCTGCTATATCCTCGTGCAAATGAGAACCATTGGTGAGCGTCGCCAATTTAATCCCGAATTCTCCCAGCCTATTTGCGGCTTCAGCAATATGAGGATAGATCAAAGGTTCTCCGCCTCCAGAAAAAGTAACTGCCTTTACACCCATTTCTGCAAGATCATCAACGATCTCCATCATTTTTTCTCTAGGCAATCTATCCTTGTATTCCATCAGGTTACCTAATTGCAGGTTCTCGTCATGATAGGCACAATACCAGCAGTCGTGATCACATGGGTTCATAGGTTTGATCCGCACGTGCACAGGAGGAGCAACATGCCCATTTTCCACGGCTTCTAATTGGTCTCGAAACCTTAAAAATTTCAGCTTTGAATATACATCATCCATAATAATTAGTTTTATAGGTTACGCGGGGTGAAAAATAAAGCCTGTCAAAACTAAAAACCGAAACTGACAGGTTCGCCCTTATCAAGCTTGACTCCTGGATAGCTCTCTGCTCCAAGTGAGCGATGATCACCATGATGGTCGACATCAACCTTGCCATTTGGGTTTTCATGATTATAGTTCGTAACAATATTAGCGGTCACGCTGGCAAAAGTGTCTTTCCTCAGCTTACCTAATTCTTCCTCAGTAATTCCCATCATTTTCGCCAGTTTTTCTCTTCTCTCAGGCGTGCCAAAGTTAATTCGCTCCCACTCATAGCCTCTCAGGACAGTTAAATCATCCATCGTCCATTCATCTGAAAGAATTTTACTGGTAGACCAGTTCAAATCTTTCATTTGTCCTGATGTGTCGCTGTGAGCAGCCATTAAGTTGTTCTCCATAACCATATCGTGAAGAATCGTTCCCTCAAGCGGTGTAGCAATAAAGAATTTGGAATAATCAATTTCCAGTTCTTCGGCAAATTTAAATGTCTGACGGATTTCAGTCCATGTCTCGGTTGGAAAGCCGATAATAAAATTAGCAACCAAGTCCATACCCACATCTTTAATTTTTTTACAGACGTGCCGAACATGGTCTAGCTTTACGGGTTTACGAATAACATCCTTCAATACCCTCTCAGAACCAGATTCAATGGCCAAAGCTACGGATCGACATCCTGTTTTCGCCATCAATTCAACAATTTCGTCATCAAGATGGAATACGGGAACAGCATGGGCTTTCCATTCCAGATCAATCTTTTCTTCCAACATCGCTTTTAAAATAACTTTAACCCGTTTGCGATTGACAAAAAAATTGTCATCATCAAGCATAAAGGCCTTAATTCCATGTTGCGACTTAAAAAGTTTTAGCTCCTGAATCACCCTCTCCGGGCTCTGGTATCTGAAAGGCCCTCCTGAGATCACCTCTACTTCGCAGAATGTACAACCCACCGGGCAACCCCTGGAAGTCATTAATCGCGTATACGGAAAGGTGTAAGGGTGATCAATGGTAATTTTTCCCACCCTTTTAGTGTAACAACTATAGTCCACCAATTCCCACGCGGGAGATGGCAAGGCATCCAGGTCCTCTATAAGGGTTCTCACTACTTTTGAAGCCTCTCGCACTTCACCTTCACGTCTTCCCAGAAAACCCTCGCGGGGAAACTCTCCTTCACCATTCAAATATTTCAATAATTGTGGGAATGAATATTCACCTTCCCCAACACAAATATAGTCAAAATTGGAATCGTCATAGATAGATTCGTAGGAAACAGTGGCATACACCCCACCCAGAACTGTTACGATTTTCGGGTCAACTTCTCTAATTAGTTTAGCGCCGATATGAGCCACTTCCGAATACTCGTTGGTCAATAAAGTAAGGCCTACCATATCAGGCCTCAGGTCTGAAATCGCCTGCTTGAATTGCTCCTGAGTATGATTTTCCAGATTGGCGTCCACAATTACAACTTCATAATCGCTCTTAATCATTGCCCCTAAAAGACAAAGGTTGAGAGGATGAATGTCCCAACTGGTTTTCCAATTCCAATCCATCCATTTCATATTGGGCTGAACCAAGACTACCCGTTTAATTTTTTTCATTTGTTCATTCATTTTATTTCACTATCCTAGCAACCTAAAAACCCAAGACACATTTAAAATCAAGCCAAAGGTCAATCTTGGGTTTAATAATAGGTAAGCGTTTTTCTAGTTGATCAATGGAAAGCTCTAGTTCAACAAATGCATTTTTCCAAAAAAGCGATGAGTCCAGTTTCTCCTCAAGCTTTTTAATTAATTGTTCTTCATAAACTCCGTATAACTGCTGCTGAAGATAAGTATGAAAATAAATTGCAAAGGGGTTATTGGGAGCTAATGCTAAACAAATATTTTTAACGTATCGAGCTTGGCGCTTTAATTTAGATTCTGGTCCAGCTTGAAAGAGAGAATAAAAATTTAAATAATAATTTGAATAAAACCAAATATCAAGAAGCTTCTCTTTGGAAGGAATAGTATCCAGCGATGAACCTAAAAACATATCCCAGAATTCCTCGTGAGGGATAACATTTCTTTCTTCCCCTATGGTTCCTTGTCTTCCATGCGGACCACTATTATAACGTCCTTCGGGTTTTTGGGAATTTGTTTCGCCGGAGTCCTGTTCTGCCATCGCTTCGAAAATAGGAGTATGCGGTAAAGGCTCCAAAATAGTAAGATTATACCAGTCTAAATTCATTTTCAAAGCAAGGTTCAAAGTGTCCATTAATTTTCGGTAGGTTTCATTCGGGAAACCCAGCATCAAAAATGCTCGCGAATTGATACGCTCATGCTTTCTAATGATTTCAGAAGCCGACAGAAAAGTTTCGACTGTTCCTGGTTTTTTGACTTCCCTTAAGATTTGTGGATTTCCTGACTCCACCCCAATGTTCATCCCAACACAACCACTTCTTTCAGCAGCAGAAATAACCTCTTCCTTGCAAGAATATGCAATAACTCCGTTAGAGGCATCCCAAGTCATCCCAAGGTTTCTTCGTGTCATTTCATTAAACAGGGAGACTGCCCTGTTTTCATCATGAAGCAAATCATCATCTAGCCACATAATATGCCCAATACCATATTCATCTCTCAAAAATTCGAGCTCATCAACAACGGATTCAACTTCGCGATGACGAACTCCCACACCATTGAAATGACGGACACTACAAAATGTACAAGCGGCTCTGCACCCTCTGTTCGCTAAAACAGTAGCTAGACGGGTATCTGGCTCACGAACCCAACGAAAAGCACCGATTCTGCCGTAACTAGAATATTTTGTCATATCCATTAATTCATAAGCAGGAAGAAAATTTAATCCTTCCGCATCGGGCTTGTCTTCGTCAAGAAATTCTAGTCTAGAATGTGGTGTTCTGATAATGACCTGGCTGAGTTCATGTACTGACAGCCTTTTCTTAACCACTTCAACAAAATTCAAAAAAGCCCGCTCAGCTTCATAAAGAAAGGTGAACTCAGCATAAGGAATATCATCAAGGACTCTACTGAGAGATTGCGTTACATGAACCCCTCCTATTGCAAGGGGTATTTTTGAATTCGGCTCCAGCCATTCCGCTGGCAAATTTTTAATCTCATTGCAGACATCTACAAATGACTTATGAGTCATAGTAAACATGCAGGTGACCCCTATTAAGTCAGGCTGGAATTGATTAACCATTTCTGCTAATTGGGCTTTCCAAGTGGCGTCAAAATCAAAATTTTCTTCATTTTTAGACAGATAACATGCCTCAAGAACTTTAAGGTTTAGATCGTGAATTTCAACTTGGTAGCCTTTATCTAATAGGTGGCGGGCAATAATACCCAGCCCATATGGCGGGTAGTTATAGTAAGATTTACGTTTAACATCGCTATAGCGAAGCATAGAAGCATCGCTATCAGGAGGATTTATCAGCAGAACCTTTTGTATTGGTCGCGCCTTAAAAAGGCTTTCAAGAAAAGCTTCGGCGGCGTCGTAGGAATCTTTACTTGATACGTTTAATTTTAAGGTTGTATTCATAATATTATTCAATCTAATGCGATCAACACAGGGGTCTCCTACAGTAGGATACAGCAGGGCTCATTAAAAAACAAGAAATTGCATACTTACGTAATACAAAAAATCCCCTGAGCCTCAAAAAGGTTAGTTGATTCCTCCTTACTATTAGGCTCCGATTGTTCTCCTCTAGGCTGCGAATCTTTCAAGCGCTATTGGAGCCTGCCTCAACTAAATTTTCCCAACAAGAGGGATTAAACCATGTAAGACTTTCCTTCCCCTGCATCAATAGGGACACAACTTCCTGCCATCATTGAAGCTGAATTACTAGTAAGCAACAGAATTAAGGGGATGATTTCTTCAGCTTCAGCTATCTTCCCTCGGGGGAGTTTCTCTTTAATAAATTGTTCGACAATTTCGGGTTGATTTGCTTCCAACCTTTTCCATGAGTTCCCCGGGGCGTAAAATGCACCAGGAAGAATCCCAGTTATCACGACACCGCTACTAGCTAATTCCCTACCAAGACTACGAACATAACCCGATAATGCTGCTTTTACTGTATTGTACCCCACAGAGCCGGTGGCCTCCTGCCCTGCAATAGAGCCAATATGAACCACTCTGCCATAACCCCCTTTAATCATTCGAGGTATTATCCGTCTGTTTATTTCAACGGCACATGAGATATTTACCTTAAACAGCTTATCAAACTGTTCCCAGGTTAACAGGGGATCTCTAAACCCGTAACCACCCCCTGCCACATGAATTGCGATATCTAAACTATCCAAAAAATTCACACAGGTTTCTTCCAGTCTATCTATGTTATTAAGTTCAAGCAGATCTCCAGCAAAAGCTGTATGATTATCGGGTGAGGGAAGTAGGGTTTTTAACTCTTGAAGTTTATCTTCATTTCGTCCACAGATAACTAATCGAGCACCTCTCTTAGCAAATTCTTTCGCAATTACAAAGCCCAGCCCCTTTGAGGCCCCTGTAATTAATATTCGCTTATCTAAAAACTCTTCGTTCATCAAATTGAAAAAATCGCCTCATATTGTTTTCTTAAACTCTGGAGTTGCTTTTGAGCCTGAGATCTATCTTTACTCGGGCTCTGCACAATTTTCATGAGACCATATTGCATGAAGCGATTATGCCAATAAGAGGACTCATTAACTATAGATTGTGTAAGTTGTATTTGGGCTTCTGCTGCCTCATGGTCTTCAATCAAACGATAGGCGATAAACAAAAATAAGCTGATTACAGCATTGGAGGGGTGGCCCAGTTGAAGAACTTTTACCCATGCAACAAACTTCTTTGGGGATCCTTGAGCGGTTAAATTCTTATTAGATATGTAATTGGTGATCAAGTTAAACGCAAACCATATTTCTTTTAACTCGTCCTGATTGGGGATAGCCTTTTTAGGCATACTAAAAATGTTTTCAAGTTGGAAAGAGCTTGAATTGAAAATGATGGTGCCGTCCTTGGTTTCTTTGGAGGGGACAAATGGTGAAACGGATTTATACTCGGAGGATGAGTCCTCCAATTCCTGGTCAGCGTTAGAGTCTCTGATTATCTGACAAATGGACCAACCCGACCAAGACAAGTTCATTCTAAGGCAAAGATGAAAAGTATCTAGGATTTGCTCAAAACGCTCATTTTCAAAGCCAATTATGTAGCACCCCACAACAAATAACTCCGGGAATTTGGCCAAGAGACTGGAAGCCTTATCCAATGTTTTTAACGATGCGGGTTTTTTTATTTTCCGGAGAATTTCGTCATTTCCAGATTCGATTCCTATTCGAAAACCCACGCATCCAGAATCTACCATTAGACTCAATAAGTCTTCATCCAGAGAAGTTGCAATCATCCCATTATTCCCCGCCCAGGTAATACCAAGGTCAAGGTCTCTGATTTTTTTCAAAACATTAACGATTCCCGGCTTATCCTCCAAAAGATCATCATCCAGCCATTCAAAATGAGTTACCTCTCTTTCGTTAACCAAGTAAAGCAATTCTGAAATTACGGAATCGATGGAGTACTGCCTTATACCTAGACCCATAAAGGGAGTCACCCCNCAAAAAGTACAATGGGCCCGACAACCTCTATTGAGTTGCAAGGTGCTATATGTTTTCTCTGGGCCGACCATTCTTGAAAATGGACTAAGGCAGCCCACTTTGTTATATTTTTCAATATGAATATTTTTGTAAGCAGAGATGAGGTCACCTTCAAATTTTACAACATCCTTTTCACCAGTAGTTTCTTCAAGCCGCGTATTACACCTAAAATGGATTCCTGAATATTCAGGACTGTTCTCTTTACCCATTAGCCTGTTGAAAAAGTAAGTTAGTTTATTTTCAGCTTCGCCCTCGAAAACAAAGTGACACAAATCTTTTTCCAGAATATTTTTCCACTCATTTGTTGCTATAATTCCTCCAGCAAGCACCATATGTTTCCTTTTGGATTTAAGAAAGCCCAAGGTTTGAACAAAAGGATGATCTTGAGTTTGAAAAATATTTGACACCGTGACTCCCGCCGAAACACCGACAACCGAAACATCATGCACTTCGAAGTATTCAACAAGAATAGCGTTAAGGCTTGCATTTAGATCGTAGCTCTGGCTGGTGCGCGCCTTGTCCAACATGAGGAAGTTTAAATCAAGAATATCAACCTCTAACCCTAAAGGGCTTAAAGCGGCCTTCAAGCATTGCAGCCCTGTGGGTGGGTAGGCGTAAAATGCTCTATTTTTGGCAACCTCAAGGCTGAATGATTGGAAACTGAAGGTAGGGCAATGTATCAGGGTGATTTTATTGTTAAATGGGAAGGCCTTGCCTAGCGAGCCAAGATATTCCTCAAAAATAGAATTCTTTCTGAAGTTTAAAGGGGCCTTTTTTTTTACCGGTGAAGATATAGTCATAATAAAGGTGCTTCCTAACTAAGTGCTTTTCCCGCAATTCACAAAACCTTAGGGAAGTGTTCTTCCAAGGACCCTGCATGATTAACTCATAACCAGCTTACTATCCCGTCTTGATGTTGGCTTATGCGCACTTTTTCTCTGTAGGAATATATCAAAAATCATACAAATATGGCGCACAAAATATCTCCCCATAGTAGTTACTTTGATAGAAGATTCCGTCAATTCCACCAGGCCATCCTCAATAAGCTCATCCATAAACCCAAGCTCACGGTCGAAATAGTTATGAAAATCTACCTCAAAATTATTTTCAATATCTCTAAAGTTCAAAAACGAATAATTGATGAGCTCTGAAATTACTTTACTACGTAGTAATATGTCAGATGAGCATTCGTAACCCCTGAATGTTGGAAATATACCTTTGTCTATAGCAGCATAATAATCGGAAAGACCGTATGTGTTTTGCCCGAAGTATTTCCCAAAGCTACTTAATGCAGATGGACCTAACCCAATTAAATTAGCATATTCACAGGTGTAGCCAATAAATCCGCGATTCAAACGGTGCTCATTCTTCCATCCAACCATTTCATCATTTTTCTTTGCTATGTGATCAAGCCCAATCCACTCATAACCCGATGACTCAAGATCGGATATTGCTTCAACATTAAACATGAATCGCTCAAACTCACTTGGGATATCGGACTCATTAATTTTCACCTGATGTTTAAAAATATCTGGGAAATGACCATAATGTAGAAGAGTGACTCGATCAGGTGCAATCCGCTTTAGGGTGTTTATGGTTTCCCTAAAGGTTTCTCGGGTTTGAAAGGGCAAACCCCATAAAATGTCAAAGTTAATACTTTTGAACCGATTTCTAACGTTTAGAGGTATGACCTTCTCAACCATTTCGACAGGCTGAACTCTGTTTACAGCTTCTTGAACATCAGGGTTAAAGTCCTGCACGCCAAAGGAAACGCGATTTATACCTTGATCGTGATAAAATTCCATCATCTCTTTATCTACTGTGCGGACGTCAACTTCAATCGCAAAGTGCTTTAAAGTTTTAACATCCACCAAAGTCCCGAGTTTAGCGACCAACCGCTCAAAACCTTCCCTAGAAATAACACTTGGGGAACCACCTCCAAGATGGATTTCTTTTATGTTTGGGGTGATAGACTTACTGTTCAAATAGTCTCTTAAAATATCAATTTCTTTGAATATATAGCTTAAAAAATGATCCATCCTATCTTGATCGTTAGAAATGATCACATGACAACTGCAATAGGTGCAAAGCTCAGGACAAAAAGGATAATGAAGATAAAGCGACAACGGCACATTTCCATCAGCGGCAAACAAATCATCCAGCGCCGAGGTAAAACTCTCATTTTTAAATTGCCCGTCCCATTGCCCGACAGATGGGTAACTTGTGTAATAAGGGCCGGTTAATGGGTATTTCGCAACTAGCTTTTTTGCTAAACTCTCAGTGAATGGACCGGTTTGCATATTATTTGGTATCCTTAAATCGAAAAAATTGAGATTTGGCGGGAGATAAGACCATTTAAAAATAGTCGGTAAAACTTACCCATGAAATGACTCTTTCTAGTCGGCAAGCAATTTAATATTTTACAGACTTCCTAGGATTGTTTATCTTTTCAAGGCGCCAACTCTCAACGCTTCCCTGTTGCATACAATTATAACCCAAAAAGCCCCGTAAAGACTCGTCATCCTGCCATTTCCCATTTAGCATCCTTGGTAAGCTGATCTGCTGAGTCATTAGATGCAAAGTATACATATGGTTGATAGAGTATCTCGTTTCTTTTGAGCTGTTAAAACCTGAGCGATGAAACATCATAGAATCAAACAACCAAACGGAGCCCGCTGGAGCAGGAATCAGAACCTGATTTTTTTCGAGATATTTATAGGTCGGGAGCGCATCTATTTTATGCGAACCCGGCAACATTGGGGTGCCACCCGTAGATTCATTTGATTCTGTAATTAAGTGTAAGCAACTCATAGCTAACGGCCGGGAAGAGGTATAATGGTAAAAAGTAAGGTCGCGATGCCATGGAGCCGTGGTATTTTCTGTGTTAGGTTGGTGGATATTTCCATTCTGCTGATACAAAATGAAATAATCTCCCAACATCTTTCTTAGAATTTCCATCACAAGCGGGTGCCTTGCTTTTTTCAAGAAGAAATCATCATAGACTAAAAGTTGTCGAGCAATATTAAAGTCACTCGCCTCTAGCATATTTTCTTCGCCACCTAATGCTTCTACTTGTTGGGAATATATTGAACTTATCCTTTCTTTCGCATATTCGAGCTCTTCTTGTGTATAAACATTTTCAATAAGTGTGTAGCCGCGAATCTGGATTTCCTCTATCCTTTCTTCTACCTCACTTTGAGCTGGCGGAGTTTGCTCATTTACCATGGCCCCTTTGACATCCGAGAAGTCATTCTGGTTTTTGATAGGATTTTTTTTAAGCGCAGAAGTAGAGTTCATTACAAGCTTCCTTTTTTTGGCGAAAAAATCCGATTATTGTTAAATTCTTTTCAGATAAGCCGTGCAAGCAGCATAGGATAAATTTAAATACGGATCAGGCTCTAACCCAAGTGCTTTTGACGTATTGAATTTTTTCTTTCTCATAAATCCCCTCGCCAAAGTCCCCTCTTCCCTCTACAGAGAAATTATGGTCTTGCAGTTTATCTCCGTCGGAAAGGTTTTTATAATAATTGACACCAATTTTTATATCCTCAACTAGAGCCTCGGCTTCGCAGAATTCTAATATTTCCAGCATCGACTCAAATACATGCAGAGAGTTTTCAGGCCTAGTAAAGGTGTCCATCACATGTCGGCGAGCTTTATTGTTTGAGGCGATTGTAAAATCAAAATCAAAGCTTGAAATAGGGTCAATCTTAACCTTCAAGTCTTCTACAAACATATCAATCAATTCTATAAAGCTGTACTTCGGGTTGTATTTTGGTATACGACAAATCGTATCTCTAATCGCCGGAAAATAAAAAATAACAAGAACCCAAAGGACGAGGCGGAATGTTTTCGCCATATCTTCTTCAGAAAATTCATTATTAGCATATACCATATAGGGGGGGTTGTTATCGTAAACAAATCCGTGCTTTTCCTTATTATCCCAAAACGGAGTTCCGGGTAGAAGTAAAAGCGGAGAAAGATAAAGTTTGCTCGGGTTCAGGCTTAGAGCAAAGTTAACGGATTCTCTGAAGCCCTGATAATTGTCTCCAGGGAGTCCATAAATCAGATCAAAACTTACTTCGGCATTCGGAACCATTTCTCGGAGCAAATCAATCCTTCTTTTAAATATTTCAGGACCGCTCTTTCTCTTTAGAAGTTCTAATGCTACCAAGTTCGTACTTTGCAGGCCAAAATGAAAGGAGCCATGCATTAAATTAATCGTCTGCAAAGCCCGGATCATTTCCTCGTTCAGAACTAAAATATCAAGAGTTAGGACCGTTGGAATTTGTTGGGAGCAGGAAGCAATTTTTTCACAAATTAACTTTGCTCGCTCCCTGGTATAAAAAAGACACGCATCGGCAAAAATTACCGTTTCCACGTTTGGACTGTTATAAATAATTTCAATATCCTTTAATATTTGATCTATAGGAAATTTATATAAGGACACGTCAGGCTCACCCCATATACAATAACCACACTCAAATGGACATCCGCGATAGGTTTCAATAAAAACCGTGTGACGATTTCCATCTTCCAAGTCATAGATTTTCTTTTGATATGGCGAAGGAATTTTGGCTAGGTCTTCCTGCACCTCTCCAGTAGTGTGAACAATCTGCTTATTGGATCTGTATGTTATCCTAGGGATTTTAGAAAGAGAGCCCTCTCCAAAATCACTTTTTAGAAGCTTTTTGAATCTACTTTCTCCACTGCCACATACAATTACATCGACCAGAGGATGGTCCCGCAAAAACTCCTTAGAAGTGTAGCTAACCAAAGGGCCTCCCATAATCACACGGATCTGAGGTGCGGTCTCCTTAATTATTTCCAAGGTTTGTACTGTAATATCATAGTTCCACATATAGACTGAATATGCCACTATGACTGGTTCAAATTCACAAATTTGTTTTGCAATTTCAGCAGGATTTGATGTCGTCGGGACATCGATGATATGGATATCATATTTTTTTGCTATTTCTGGATCATCATCTGCTGATGCTTTAAGGAAAGCTGTAGAAAGAAGTCGTGAAACTACATCATCCTCTCCTGGTGGGTAAATACCAGGCAAATACCCTCCAACAAGAACGACCTTTTCTTTCGAAATTAAGCTTTTAGCATCATCTTTAATCATGAGCACCTCTATAATATATAACCAAAAAGTTAACCCAGCAGAGCTGAAATTGCAATAGTACTCTTATTGGGATATTTAACAGTAAAATTTTGTTTATAAAGCTAATACAGTTTTTAGCCTAAATAAGTTATCACGGCCTTCATGAAATCTCCATTATTATTGTAATGGGGAGACGTAATAAAGTTACCGTCAACTACCACAGGAACTTTATGCTTATAATCAGCACCGGAGTTCCTAATATCTGCCTCAATGCTCCAGAATGCTGTCATTTTACGTCCTTTACAGACTTCAGCAGAAATCATAATCCATGGGCCATGGCATATCGCCGCCACTAGTTTTTTCTGTTGATCCATTTCCCGGACAAATTCCTGCACCTCAGGCAGCAGCCTTACCCTGTCTGGAGCTTCGAAACCCCCTGGCAATACCACGCAATCGAAGTTGGTAGACTTTAAGTCGGTTGTGGCCATTGTTGCCCGCGCCGGGACTCCATACTTCCCATAAACTACCGCCCCATCTTTAGTNGCNACTTCTACGGAATGGCCTTCTTCCATAAGCCGGTAATAGGGGTAGACAACCTCTTCATCTTGAAAACCCGGTGCGGTAATAATTACACATTTTTTTGACATCTTTTTACCTTGAAAATAGTTAAAAATTAATGNACCGAATACTTTTTCAACACTTCTTNGCTAAGCTTTACACCAAGTCCCGGAAATGCAGGAACCCTAACAAACCCGCTCTCTATATGTAAGGGTTCAATTAAAAGCTCTTGATATACGGCATTATCCGATGTATCTATCTCCAGAAGATGGGCATTGGGCAAGCTGGCCATCAATTGGATTGTGGCTCCCAACAGAACACCCGAAGAATAATTGTGGGGAGACACCAGAACTCCATATCCCTGAGCCAAGGCGCAAATATTTCGGGTTTCCTGAATACCTCCAACACGCCCAACATCGGGCATGGCAACATCGACCGCATTTTTATCAAAAAGATTTTTAAAACCAAATACACGAAATTCATTTTCCCCTGCCGCTATTGGTATAGAGGTTCTATTTCGNANGTNNGCCAAACAATCTATTTGANTAGGNNTTANTGGTTCTTCCAACCAATGCAAATTGAAAGGCTCCCATAATTTGGCAGCCTGAAATGCCTGCAAACGATTATATCCTCCATTTAAATCGATCATTAAAGCAATATCTGGACCTATGGCATCTCGTAAGGCCTGAACCCTTAAAGTATCTTCTTTAGGGGATTTACAGCCAAGATGAGCTTTTATGGTNCNGTATCCNAAGCTTTTTATGCGCGAAGCATTTTCTCCCATCTTTNTNGGTTCTTCNTCCCAGTAAATATCNCTGGCATANGCTTCTATTTTATCTCTATATANNCCNCCCAACAGTTGGAATACAGGCACATTTAAAGCTTTGCCCTTAATGTCCCAGCANGCCATTTCAATNGCACTAGCAGCACAAACTACGGAACCTTTTTGNTCNATATAAACATNNCTGTCTATCAGNTTNTCCCTAACCGCTTCTATATTCATAGGATCCAGCCCCACAGCCTGTTCAATCATTGAACCGGTAAGGATCTGCCGGATTAGACGAGCATTCCCGATTCCTTCCCCGAGGCCCGTAATCCCCTCATCGGTAACAACCTCAACGATGAGATGGTGTCGAACATCAAATCCTCCACGGGAAATCCTCATGGAGGAAGTAAGTTTTTTCTGAAGTAGATGAACGTGAATTTTTTTTATTTTCATTAATAACCTAAGCAAAAAAAGGAAAATCGAGTTATCGAAGAATCTTATCTAGAGAAGACAAGTCCAAAACAAATCTGGTATCGAAGTTTTGCCAATCCATTAAGCCTGAGCAACGCCCCACAAAGTCCAGATTATTGGATTTTGCTGCTTCCAAATCATTATTAGAATCCCCTATATATAGAGATTTATCATGCTGCCAGTTTAGATTTGTCAATAAAGTAGCTATATTCTCTTTTTTTTCAGTTGGGGAACCTAATATCATTTTAAAAAAATGATCTATTTTTCGTTTCTTACAGATTCTTCTCAACTCTGCCTGATCAGAGCCTGAGACAATTGCAAAATCGAAATGACTAAAATAAACCTCCAAGAACTTTAACGAGCCTTCGACAGGTTTTGCTTCTACAATATCTTGCTCAACCAATTCTGAAAATTGCGCCGCCAACTTATCAACCAATTCATTTGTGATTGGTTCCTGACGTATAACGTTGAAAAAGTACTCGATTTTTTTATATCGTGAAACTCCTCCATTAGCTTTTACGTAGTTCACCAGTCTTTCGACCTGCTCTTGAGGATAGCCCTTAAAGAGCTTTCTAAAACCATTGAATCGTATTTCATTTGATTCAACAAGCACTCCATCAAAATCAAAAATAATATGATGATACTTCATGACTTTAATAGAGTGTTAATATATCTATATAAATTAACAGGTGTGACGGCCTCTCTATTACAAACCACCTGCACATCCAATGCGGCAGCGGCACTTCCCACAAACAGGGCAATATCCGAAGCCATTCCTCCCCCGAGACATAACCCCGCTAAGGACAGAAATGCATCCCCAGCGCCAATACGGTCCAACACTTTGGTTGAGAGAATGGGTGTTTTATGAGTTATTTTTGGTTTTTTGTCCAAGAGAAGAGCCCCTTGGCTTCCTAAGGTTACCGCAAAATGCTTCGCCCCCATTTTCGCAAGAAGTTTTTTTGCCAGATTCTCATAAGAATCATGCCGATCATGGGTAGCAATCCGGAGTTCCGGGCCATTAAGTGAAACAAAGTCTGCGCGTGGATACCGATTAATGGAGTGGTAACCACGGTTTCCACTATTAACCTGTGTGTTTACGGCCAAAAAACGTGCGTGATCACAAAGCTTTTGGATCATGTTTCTAGAGATAAATCCATTGCCAAAGTCCGGGACAATGACTAAATCAAACTGCGCTGTATTTTTTTCCAGCCAAGAACAAACCTCTCGATCTATATGCTCTAAGGAGGGCTCATCGTTATAAAAATATACCTCAAAAAGCTTCAACAAGTCTGCATCCACATAGCGTCTTTTGACAATAGTGGGAGCATCCGAGAAGTAGAATGGTTTAAAGGTCACATTCTTTTGCAGTTTGGACCGAATAAATTCCTCATGGCTGTCTTGCTCTCCTAACCCCGTTACGATAGTGACATTTTTAACAAAACCCGCAATGTGATTTGTAACCGCCAAAGACCCACCGGCAAATTGCTCCTTTGAACCAAATTTCACAGCCAGGTTAGCTCCCTTGCTGGATTGACCTAAGGGGTCTACGTAATGATATTCATCAACAATAGCATCACCAACCACCAAGACGTTCAAATTCTTCAACCCCTGAAGCTTGCTAATGATTTCTTCGTGGCTATGTTCTTGTCTGAAAATTTTCAGATAGTCTTTAGTTTCGGGAGGGAAAACACCAAAATGCGCATTTAAAAGACTGGTGGAGCTGAAGGTAACATCATCTGTAAAAACTATTTTTCCACCATTATCCTCGACAGCTTTTTTCTCAGCATAAATATTTCCGGTTATATCATCTTCCATTTCTTTATAGTCAGGACCTTTAACATATGCATAAGGCTTGACGTCAGAAAGCACATTGACTGCTGTGGGAGCATGGTTCACGGCAACGTAATCCACGAAATTCAAATGGCTCAGGTTTTCCATTCGTAATTCCTGCGAAAAAATAGGTCGACCGGGACCCTTATTCACAAACTCATCTGCGGTTACGGTGACAAACAGTACATCCCCCTCTCTGAGGGCACTCTTTAAGTAACTGATATGACCGGCATGAAGCAAATCGAAAGCACCGTGGCACAGAACCACTTTTTTTCCGGCTTCTCTGTATTCTTTTGCTTTAGTAGACAATTCATCAAGAGTGAGGATTTTATTAGCTGTTACTTGCATTTATAGTCCTTATGGTTGGAGACGCCCTGAAAGATAATGAAGGTAAAAGAGGTGGCCAATTTCCACCAATCCATAACTTGTAGAGTCCAGCCAGATATTCAGATCTCCCATTGACCTTAATGGATTATCATGACTAAATCCGCTAAGAGTGATCACCTCTCCTCCAACTTTTTTTACACTCTTCGCGGCATTATGGATATTTGGAGAGCACCCTGAACTACTAACCGCAATCAACAAATCCTTTTCCCTTGCCAGAGTAGAAAGCGACTCGGAGAACGAATTTTCATATCCATAGTCATTGCTCATGCATGACAAGAGTGATGATTCATGCAGGGTTCTGGCATTCAGCTTATTGACATTAATAAAATCTGTAAGGATGTGACTAACGACCCCAGCACTTCCACCATTGCCTACGAGAAATAAATTTCCGCATCGATCTCTTAAGCTTTCCAGCATTCCGAGATTTTTCTGGATTCCCTTTTCATAATCCAACGGGTTCCCTTCATGATCCGAAAACTGCGCTTTTTCGACAATAGCCTGAAACTGCTCCGCCTCCTCCATAAGAGTAAAATCACTAGACATTCGTCACCTTATCTCTTAGGTATTGAAACCATTTTGAGGTTGCCTGTTGAATGCTTTCAGGATTCCAAACAGGGGCGTCCCGCCAATCTTCCAACCTGTCAAGCATTTGTTGAACCCCCTCCT
>PBKR01000007.1:0-3215 GCA_002721545.1 Nitrosomonadaceae bacterium
GGTGTCTGAGCGGAGCCGAGGTCTTAACGACTAGAAGACCACGGTTTCCGTAGATGGCCTTGGCAGCCGCACCTCCGTATTGGGTGAAGTAAGCCTTTTCCTGTGAAAGCAGACCCACGTGGATTGCGGTATTGCCGTTAATCCATGGGGGAAGCTCAACGGTTATATTGGGTATGGCTACGTCTATAGGTTTTCTGGGAAGGCTGATAATGGTTACCGCAAGAATAAGAAACACACAGGCCTTCAATAGGGGATTAAGTTTCACCAAGGGTTTGTAAATTTCTTTACTTTTAACAGGGTTGTTTTGAAAAAATTTCTGGTTGTAAACCTTGTATGCCCAGTAGGTGACAGGCAGACACCCAATGGCGAGAAAGACAAGGCCCAGCAGGTCATGCCATGGCGCTTCCATGACATCGATATTCATGAAAAATTCTGGGTAAACAAGTCCCGTCGCCATAACAACAATCCTGAACACGTTGACCAAAACTCCGGAGATGATAGTAAGGACAAGTCCCAAGATTCCTTTTGCTGTTCCAGGACGGCATAGAGTCATACAAGCAGCATAAAAAAGAAGAAGCAAAAGAAGTGCTCGTGCTCCTGAGCATGGCAGGTCAACCAACACGTCCTGGTTATCGATCAGGATACGCACGCCATTGCAACGTACGTTGTCAAAAATATTTTCTAAAAGGAGGCAGGCGCCATCTGCAGAAACGGATTGTAGGGCATAACCTATGGTTCGCTGGATAATGCGCTCTAGTGGAAGGGAAAAAGCGAAGCATATGGCAAGCCACCCCGGAGATAAGGGTCTTTTTCTAAATCTTACTGCAGCAAGATGTCCCAGAGCATAAACATCAAGAACGAGTGTCATGGCACCGATAACGTTGACGGCAAGAACTTGCCCAATCATTCGGGTGAGAGCGGAAACGGAGAGAAGAAGGAAGGGAAGCCTGAGGTTGACCGTATGTGCAGTACGCTCACTGGTTACACTCCATAGAAACAGCCCAACACAGACACAGAAAACAATCAGCCCGCTGGAATTGTAGGAAGGGTTACTCCATGTGCGTACCAGCCATAGGACTGGATCTACCGCCAGGATTACCGCGGCAACTCCAAAGATAACCTTGGAGACAAAGAACTTGTCTTTAAAGACGATACTGTTCATTTATTTTTCCGGTTAAACAAAAACATGAGGATTACAGAAAAGCTGAAAAGGTTAGATAGAAAAAACCGTAAATAATTAAATATGTGATTGCGTATTCCATATGAGTCTCGAATTAATTTGTGGAGAGGTTATGCGCTAAAAAATAAGTTCCCTATATACATAGTTCGAGATCTCGAACTATCTAGGTATATGGAAACCAAATCACCCCAGATCTACCTATTCCTATGAACAACGAATCAGACGATTTTATTGATGACCTTAAATATGCTTTAGATGCCTGGATCAGAGAAGACTATAAAACAGCATATAAAGTGTTATTGCCGCTAGCAGAGCAGGAAGATACTGGTGCGCAATTCTTAATTGGATTGATGTATTCCAGCGGATTGGGAGTTTCACAAGACATCAAAACAGCATTCAAGTGGTTTCGACTTGCTGCAGATCAAGGGGATCCTGATGCACAATATGTTTTGGGAGTTTCATATGACTGGGGAGAAACAGTGCCGAAAGGCTGCCTCGGAGAAGGAGTTCCAAAAGACTACAAAGAAGCACTCAAGTGGTATCGTCTTTCTGCAGAGCAGGGGTTTGCTGAAGCACAATACAATTTAGGAGTGCTGCATTACCATGGACGAGGAGTTCTGCAAGACCATGAAGAAGCAGCCAAGTGGTGGAAACTTGCTGCAGAACAAAAATTGGAAATAGCACAATGGAACTTGGAAATGATGCATGAAAATAGTTTGAATTAACAAGTCATTTGCTTGCAATTTTAGGTTTGGGATCTTATCTATACTATAGATAGGAGGTGATTTGATGAAAGATAAAAAGTCTCCCAATCCTTCCCCAAAACCGACCCCCAAGCAACTTCCGACATTGAAAGATATCGATAGAATATTGAGAGGAGTGGACTTATGGGAAGTGGACAAACCCCCCGAAGTGGTAGCTAAGGGACGCAAGGAACGCCGACCTTGGCTTACCTAGGAAACTTAACAGTTTCATAAAAAACCACGCATATTGGAGACCATTAACGCCAACGAGGTGTCTCTATCAAGTTATATCATTTTTTTTCTAAACCCTTATTTATTCTGATATAAAGGGCTATCTTCCCTTAAAATGGGGGCTGCAAAAGGTAGATCTAGTTCCTAATTTTCTTTTTAACTTATTTCAATATATGCGAAAAAATAAAAACCCAGTTTTAATAGATCTCTTTGCCGGGTGCGGCGGACTGTCACTTGGATTAGAAGAAGCAGGTTTCGAACCAATATTTGTTAATGAACTCCATCATGATCCAATGGCAACTTACCTAATCAATCGACTACATAAATATCCCATGTTACACAAGTACAACGAAGCCGATGTTAAGAATATGGTTCTTAAAAAGGGTTTCTTGCAAGATCTGAAAAGTGGTTTTAAAAAAGATTATGACGTTGATGCTTCCAAGGGAGAAATTGATTTGATCGNTGGTGGTCCGCCTTGCCAAGGTTACTCTGGAATCGGNCANCGCAGATCTTATTCTGTTGACAAGAAACAGTTNCCTACTAACCACCTTTACGAAGACATGGCTTACATTGTAAAAAAAATTAGGCCGAAGATTTTTTTNTTTGAAAATGTNCGGGGCTTGTTGTCATCNCGNTGGANAAAGGNNGGNAAGAAAGGCGAGATTTGGGAAAGTGTTTTGAAAACTTTTCAAANNATTNGTGNTTACCATGTTCGCTTTGACCTTGTTCACGCAAAGGATTACGGTGTTCCACAAAATAGGCCAAGGGTCNTGTTGGTGGGTATCCGGNAAGATCTAGNTATCGANCCNCTTNGCTTACCATGGNCNANTAGCGCTATCGNGNCGGGTTTCTTACCNAGNAAAACCGAGAATTCANCTCCCGANTTGATAGATNTNATGGGAGANCTTGTAGATANNNANTTTNAGTACGGNGGNAAGACNGAGAGATATCCNTCTANNGCAAAAACCNNGGTCCAAAAANAANTGAGGAGAGANCGTGATTCAGANGGAGTGCTAAAAAAAGGNGAGANGTTAAGCGAACANGANTACAGTAANCATTCC
>PBKR01000007.1:3220-18076 GCA_002721545.1 Nitrosomonadaceae bacterium
GATAATNGAGAANTTTNANTANATGCTTNANAATAANGGNGAGATTCCNCTNGANATGANAACNAAAAAGTTTGCCCAGAGNGTTCTTCCNNNAAGATGGNTAAATGGAGGTCCATCNNTNACCGCAACNTCNTTGGCGGATGANTACGTNCACTTTTCCCAGGCAAGNTCGCTTACGGTNAGAGAANTGGCNAGATTACAAATGTTTCCAGATTGGTACGAGTTCNNAGGGAAAAGGACNACGGGTGGTCTAAGGCGCGCTGGCAANCCAAGAAAAGGGATACACGATAGAGAAGTTCCTAAGTATACCCAGATTGGGAACGCGGTTCCCGTTCCTCTTGCCAGGGCAATTGGTGAGCATTTTAAAAAATTATTACAAAAATAATTCTTATGTCTTCAGATTCTTTTGATCGATTAGCTAGTGATGATTTTTACGATTCAGCTATCGAAATCAGCGAATCACTGAAAGTTGATTTGTTCGATAAGTATAACCCTAACAAATTAGGTTTTATAGGTTTGCAAAGGAACTTAAATGAAGATGAAAGGCAAAAACGAATAAACTTGTTAGTAGATGAATTTTGTTGCGCGGAGGATTTTTCTGATCTGGATGAAAAAATAAATGTATTAGGCACTAATATATGGAAAGTAAATCAGGAAATTGGTTGGAGAATATTTCTTGATCTTAGACACATAATTTTCAGCTCAGAAGATCTAAGTCAATTTCCAACTCTAGAAAAAATAATGAATTATCTTAAAGACCACCACCAGCCCCACATGGTACACGAAAGGCTATTTAATTTAATTACAGAGCATGCGCATATGTCGATTAAACAGGGCCATAAAGCTCAAGCAGGAGAAGCTGGAAAAATTTTAACTAAAGCTATCTTGAAAGCTGCCGGCCTTACTCATCAACAACATTATCGTACCGAGTATAAGTCCGAGGGTGGGTGTGATGCAGATTTTGCTTTTCCTCATGTTCCTAATAACAGCGATCAAGATTTGGACTTAATCATGGCTGTGCAGTTCAGTACCAATGATCGTATCCGTCTGGCTTCAGCCGAACTGCGAGCAGGAGTCAGAAAATATTTGGTAACTTACAATGGTATAGATTCTAGTTCAAAAACTTTAAAGGAGATTGGAGATAAGCATATAAAAAGATGCATGGATGAAAATATAAAAATAGCTTGCTATGAACATGGTTTAAACCTAGAGATTGAACGTTTAGAAAAAGAAATAGAAAAATCAACGGAAGAAGTAATTATTAAGGACAAATTACAAGAGCGATTAAGTTATTTTAAAGATTATGCCTGTAGCTTTAAAAAATTGGCTGAGCAGATTCAACGCCTTCCAATCTCAACCCCTCCCGGAAAGCAGAATAGTTTATTTAAATAGTATTGCTCGAGCCCGATTAATCAATGAATTTAACGTAATCTTTATTCGAACAAGATTTTAGTGTTCTTGCGACGTCGCTTCCTGGATTCGATAAAGTAATTACTAGCGTGTCAACCGCTCTAGTTAAAGGAATCAATGACCAGAGCCCAACATGACGCTTACGCATTTCTTCAGAATCCATGGCCATAAGGATCGTTTCATTCGAGTTTTCATTTTCTGTTTCTTTAAAAGAGTTTTTCTTGTACTCGATAAAATCATCAAAGCCAAGGCAAACGACAACCCAGCCCTCTAGTCCTCGGCAGGAATCGTATTGTAGAAGTCGATGCTGATCCACCTCCGCTGGCGCAACCAAGCGTAAATCCCCACGGGTTCCATCCCACAACTTGAATCCATTTTCATCAAATTCATCGAGCATTTTAAAATTACGAGAACCATCCGGTTTTTTAACCACAAGTTTAGGTGGTACGAGGAATAACATTTCGTAAGCCTTGTTGCCTTGTTCGTAACAACGCTCACGAATTTCTCGTAAAACTTCGAAAGGAGCCAGCTGGCTTGAAACGATAACTTGCCCTCCTTTTAGTTCGGGGACAACTTCGATCTTCCAATCTAGTTCGATGTCCTTCGAATAGCTACGAACAAATTCGGCCAAGTTCTTTTTTTGGCGAAGTGAACGTTTTTCTGTTTCCTTGGCAACATAAATATTCTTACCCCATTCAAGTCTTGGAACGCCTCTCACAAACTGGTCTATTCCATCTGCTACCACGACTTTCTGGTAGCCAAAAAGTTCAAAGATAAATTTTTTCTCCATCTCGTGAAAATCTTGAGCTTCGTCTATAAAGATTTGGTCCCAGCAAACTAACTCTTGCCTCTCTTTCATTAATTTTAAAATATCTTCTTGTGTTATGGCTCCTTGGTTAACATAATTAAAGAGTTCACCACATAGGTTAATATGGTTACTCACTTCGTATTTTTTGTTGGAGGTAACTCCAAACGAGATTGCTATACTCCTTACGAATTCATGTATGGTCATCACGGCCATGCAGGAGCTATCGGGTTCGCTTGCAATATCTGCAAAATAAAGGGTTCTTTGGATATCCTGGGCCAGAGGACGATTGTATGTTAGAAATAGGCAACGCTTTCCATGCTTGGTGACAAGCGCACAACCAATTCGTAGCATCTTGACCGTTTTTCCCGTTCCCGCACGACCGGCCACGATGACTAGTTTTTTTCCCAGTGCATCCTGCAAGGAGGGTTCAATAATAATTTTTTTTCCAATGATTCGTTCGATATTCCTTCTGGTTAATGCTCCTGGGGCTTTTCGCGATGCAGTGAATAAAGTTTTTAGTTGGTCGTAATCGAATCCCGTGGAGCTATTACCCGAATTAATACTAGAGAAATCGCACTCGTTGCCTTGTTTGATTTCTCTAGGGAAATTTTGAAGACATGCCTTTTGAAAAAGGTATTTTAAATCAAAAGAATTGGGTAAGATGTTGTGTTTATGTTTTCCAACTAATTCATTTAGGGGCCGCATTCCCAAGTTTTTCATCCACAAGAAATTACAAATCCAAACTTTAGGTTCAGGCTTAACCTGCGTCAAGTAACGGATAATAGAATATTTCTGTCTTTCTGATTGAGAAGTTGCATCATGCGGGCCAGTAATGTAAGGAACATGCAGGTTTGTTCCAATCATCTCTATATCTTCAGGGTTATGTCGTTTTGATTCTATGCAGAAAAAAAAACTTTTAATGAATACTTTTCTTAACCTGTAATCGGATTTTTTTTGGTATGTATTAGTCTCTAGGTCGAAAGCACTATTATCCAGTTCACCAAAAATAACGATGTCAATATCTCTTGGGTTCTGGCCGTATAATTGCACGTTGGAAACAATATTAATTTTCCCCCGCATATTTCCAGAAAGCCCCGTTTCAAAAATACCACGTAAGTCTAATGCGTCTTGGTATTCATCTGTATCGTCGTTACCAAGCAGGTTGATTTCCACCGCCATGAAATTGAATTTCCTTTCTAGAAACCTGTAATAACCGAAGATGGTCGACGTGCAATATTGAAGGGGTTCACGAAGTGCAACTTTTTATTCCCGATATTTGCTTCTGCTTCATTCTTGGCCTTCATGAGCACACTTTCTGACGGTGGATTACTTGTATCCCAAAGTTCGTGGGTTAAAACTAATCGCTTAGGTCCAATATCTAGACCCGGTAATATGTCCCATTGTGTAGGTTCTGGATTGTAATTTGCATACGCCCCGAGAAGGGAATCTCTTAAGGTTGTAGCATTTTCAAGCCATCCTTCTAGTTCTGGTGAATCAAACTTGCCATGTAGTCCAGCAATGTATTTAGAATCAGCAAGAACATTCACGATAGAGACTCCCAATCGCCAGTCAAGTAATGAGTGGTAAGCCATGTTACGAAAATTCTTTAAGCATTCGTAACATGCATCATTGCACTCTTCCCCGTGATTCGGTGATAGTAGCATGTCGGCAAAGCTATCACTTCCTGATGGTTTCCTGATAGCATTGATGATTTCTTTCCAGTTATTCCTTAACCAAGATGTAAATCCCGACCCGTTCGGATGGTAATCACTGATTAAAATTTGACCAACTTTTCTGCCATCTTTTAAAGGGCTGACCTGGAGGTGACATATATCTAGTTCCTCGGGATCAACGTCCATAATGTCAGTCGCGACTCCCCTTATTACGAATGCTGCTGATGCATAAGCTGCTTTTACTGCGGCCCCTGTTGATAAAATATCTAGATTTAATCCGGTTGGAATATTTTTAGGCTTAATGGAAAGTAGGTCGGTAATCTTCGAACTTACCAAGGCGATTTCTTCGATAGTACCATTATAAGAGTCGGGCAGCTCATCTTCTATGATCCATTGTTCCTTAAGATTGAATTCGCAATTGCTACTCTTTTTTCTTTGTCCCTGTCCCCCTTTAAAAAGTTTACCATTGTTATCATTCAGCGTAAAAACTTGGCCGCCTTCGTTGAGCCTAAGGGTTGTATTGCCGCTTTCACTCTCTTTTCCAACCAAACTTGATTCTGCTAACCGGGCGGAAGGAGCACGAACAATTTCGAAATCCTCTAACGCGTCCTGCCCTTCCGAAAAATTTGTTCTAAAAGCAGTAGGAGTTTTAACCCGGAACTCAAGATAGTCATAATCATAGTTGCAACCGGGACAAATGGTTATATTCTGTTGAGAATCGGATGATTCAATATGATGGCATCGTGGGCAGCTAAGCATCCAGCTTTCATAGCAAAATGCTTTTTCATTACCTAGTTCATGGAAACTTTGCGGAGGTCTTCCTTTTATCCAAGTCAATGAAGGCGTAAAACCAATGGATGTATGTATTCGTTTGTCTTTCGTTTTTTGTGCGCCGGGAGCAAAATCCGTAATGGCAAAATCTAAATCTCGATCAATTGTTCTTGGCGAACTTCCAGTTCTCTTACTTTGTTTTATGTTTGGAGTAGGGCCGTGATACAAAAAGCGTGTCCGGGTTGGCATACCAAACATTGGAAGGGTTGCGCTCTCGGCAAGACACTCGGATAAGCTTGTTGTTGTAATGGTTGGCTCAACAACATGCCTATCAATTTCCTCCAAGAGCTGAATTTTGAGATACTGAGTTAATTTATCTTTAGAAATTTTTTCGTTTCCAAAAAGGATAGCCTCGATAATTGAATTAATTTCCTCTTCATGCGAAACGATCCAGTTTTGAATACTGGGCCGATGACCTTGCCATCCTGCCCGGGGACCAAATTCTCCATTCAAATCCTTTGCCGAGTCAATGGCAACACCTTCTTCCCCGAATGCTCTCCTCAATACTTCCTTGGAGGCCAAGCGCCGGGCAAGTTGTTCCCGTTCCATGGCTAGAAAAGGTACGGGAGGGGGATCGTTTGTTATTCTTTTTGGTTCGCGAAAATGGAACTCGTCGTGGGTTCGGTTTCTTGATAGCGTAAAAACAAACGAGTAGGCCTGGTCTCGCCGTCCACCCCTTCCCGACCTTTGCTGGTAATTAAATCTTTCCGGCGGCATGTTGGCTTGTAATACTCCTCGCAAGTTTCCTATATCGACTCCAACTTCCATTGTTGTCGTGACACTTAGAATATCTATTTCAGCAACTTTGGCCGGCGACCCATCTTGATCCAAGATAATATTTCTAAACCACCTTTGACGTTGGGGTTGGTCATCTGTTTGACCCGTGAGTTCTTCGCAATGGAGCCGGATCCGAGGACGGTTCTTCGAGGTCTTGTTAGCATAGTAGTGGTTTGCGCGAATATTTTTAGCCGTCGATCCGTTTGGATTTTCTGTAAGATTTGCTAGACAGTGAGTACATATTCCCGCTGATCCATGAAAATGAATACGGCTGCAATTAGGGCAAGAATAATTTTTTTCGCTTTCATTTAAAATCTTAAGATCCATCCTTTCTACCGAAACTAGCCAACCTTGGTGACCGTTCTCGTTGATTGCCTCTGTAAGGGCCCTTGTCAATTGGTCATTATCGAAAGCCTTGTGATCGGCAACCCTTGCAACATATTCCTTAATTGCAGCCGGCAATTCATCGTAGTGATTACAAACTGTTGCATTAAAAAATCTTGGGACTGGTTGGTCAAAGCGATACTTTTCGCCAAGTAGCCTGACGGTGCTATTACAAAGTTGGACAAAAGCTTCTTGGGCATTGTCATCATTGCGCAAGTTATTTCCCGATAAAATTTCTTTTACCTGGCCTTCTTTGAAAACAATGCTGGGATAACCAAGGCCAGATGATTCAAAACCAAAGTAAAGGCGCCCAAAAAGAGTGGATGCTACTTCTTGTCTTACTCTCGGTAAAAACACATTCTGCATACGTCCTCTTTGCGCATCGGTCAGCCTATCATCCCAAGTTCCTTTTTTTTCTTTAAAATTTAAATACTCCCACCAATTTTTCCAGATGGCATCGGCTTTAAACTCTTGAACTAGGTGGTCGACTCCCGCGGGATTTATCCCCAGATTTTTGAGCTCATTTATGACAACGGGGTTTTCATAAGTTATAAAATCTTCCATTGGAATTTTAGCTCTGCTTTTAGCTTCTATAATAGTCTTTCCCTTTGACTGCAGTTCTTCAACTAATCTTCTTAGAAGTCGCTCATTGATATCTTCTAAATTCTTATTCATCGCATCGGCTATACCCTCGATAGTTTCCTTTTCATCTTGGTTCTCGTTGATATATCCCGAGGCGAGGAGTGTGAAGGGTTCATTCTTGACTAAACATTCCAGTGCTTCTGCCTTTCCAAAACAACTTTCGTATAAACGGTTATAGATCGTATCTCTTATTGTTTCGGAGTAGTGGTACCTTTCCATGTCGTTTGCCAGGCGTGCTGCATCTTCCCTGCTATCCGAAAAGATTACTAGCTTACGATCATCATCTTCTGGTAACTGGTAGAACATTTCCTTTGCCATGGTTTGGCTTACCTTCGTGAAACCTGTCCGAAAACCCCTTATCGGTGAATTTTTTTTTCTTTTCTTGTAGTCCTCACCACATGCAGGACATCTACTAGGTAGGGCCATGAAGTCTTTTGCTTGGCTGTTTACTGGTGTTAAATTATAAAAATATCCATCGATACTTTTTCCTCCAATTTTTCCAGAGTGCTTTATTTCCCCTGAAGCAGGGTTGATTTGCATGGGTATCCATTCGCAGTTTGCATGTCCTCTATTTTCTTTTGTTTTTACCCGCCAATTAGAGTTGACTCCATTTTTTAGATTTTGATTTCCTGAGGACCAAAAGATTCCATATTCAAGATAGTTTTTATTTTCAACAAAGGGGACAATTGGTTTGTCAGGTGCATTTTCCAAGTTTGGATCTACCGGAAATAACGCCCAGCCAGAATTATTGGGTTGGGGACGTTTTGCTCCGCCAAAAAATACTGCCCCGCATTGCTCGCAATAGAGGAGCTCCAATATACGGTTATTTTTCTTGGTAAAAATTTCTTGATTTAGAAATAGTTGACCGACGGTACGCTCAGGCGTATTAACTGAAAACTCGTCTTCTGTATCTAGTGGGTCGATCGATGCCCACAGTCCTTCGAGGTTTTTAAAAAACCAGTGAAAACGAAAGGAGGGCATTTTATCTGTTTCGACTCGTTTTTTTCCTTGCCCATCTTTTTCAAACTCGATACGGGCCCGGGCTATAAAGAGACCTCGAACGGCTTGCTGTAAAAACTCGTTGGGCGTATCTTTACCAAATAAGGATTGACCATAGTCTGATAACGAAATGGTCGTTGGTTGTCCAGAATTACTTTCCCAGCAACCTGAAATCATTGCACGACTTAAAATAGAATCTTCCTTGTTAATAGCTCGTTCTAGATCTTCAAACGGATCCTCCCTGGGGGGTTGGCCACCATTTAATGCGCTAGCGATTTGACGGTACGCTTCTTTTACCTTTATATTTTTATCTTGTGCATCCTCCAGTTCCCATGCATCTGCCAAGTTTGAAAAGGGTTTCCATGGAATTTTTTCGTCGTGACGCTCAAAGCTACGCCACTTACCGGGAACTATGGTTACCTTGGTGCCAAAAAATTCCCTTAAAAAATTAGCACTTGCCTCGGCATTTTTTCCCTTGTCATCGAGTGACGCGCTGGATGACAAGATCCTGAGCTTATTGCTCTCGGGTGTCAATCCCAACCGGTTCAAGAGCAATCGCACTAGGTAGGCTACCTCGGTTCCAGCGGTTCCTCGGTATAGGTGTAACTCGTCAAATACGAGGTTGAAAATGGCATTTTCATTAGTTTCCAACCATTCACGGGTCTTTGCAAACATATCATTATCAACGCGTCTCATTAGCATGATGCTCAGCATGCTAAAGTTTGTAATCAAGATATCTGGGGGGTACTCCTGCATGTCCCATCGACTCCGCATTTCAGAGCCGTCGAGGGAAGGGAAAAAATACCTAACGTCGGCCTTTCCATTGTTATATTTGTCGTCATATTTTCGAGCTTGAATTTGCGTTTGCTCTATTTCTTTGAGCTCTTCCGTGAGACGGTTAGTTCGATCCCTGTCAAGGTAGTTTCTCTCGTCAAACTCATCGCCTGAAACAGGAGTTTGACCGGTATACCTTCCAAAATAAAACCGGTTTCCCCCGTTATTTTTGTACCACTCGTGAGCTTTGGGTGAGTCAAGCGCCTGTCGTATTCGGGTTAACTGGTCCTCTACCAGGGCATTCATTGGATATAGAATTAATGCACGCATTGCTTGAGGTCGCGTTTCATTGGATCTCTGGGAAACACGGATAGGGTTTCTCAAATTTTTTCTTCCTTTAAACTCTTGAAGGTAACTCTTATTCCTCCACCAGTCCCCCTGGTTTGTCCTAACTGGGTCCGGAGCACTCCATGAATTTGCTTCCTTGACGAGTTGCGCGATAATGGGCATGAGGAATGATTCTGTTTTTCCTGAACCCGTGCCAGCGGTTACGACAAGATTATTTTTCGCCAGTCCCCGCTTTAACATTTCCAACTGGTGCTCGTATAGCTCGACACGATCTACCAATCCACAGGAAACGAAGTCTTTGAAACGTTCAAGGTCCACGCGTGTAAAATCATCCGGTTGGCCAAGGTCATCTAGGGTGACATCATCCAAGTATTTCGATTTTTTGTACCTCGGGATGACTTCGATCCAAGGTTCCTGGGCAAGTACACCGTTTTTCTTTAGGATGTTTTCCCGTTCCTTTTCTATATCGGGAAACTTCGTGCCAAACGCTGTTTTGACATACGTTATAAAATTTTTCCTAATTTCTTCGTAGCTACCAATTGGATCTTCCATGCAACTTTCCTATTAAAGTGGGGAGTATAATTTCATACCCATCTTACTTGATATTATATTAGCGATAACTCGTGGGATACCGCTGTATTCTAAAAAATCCATTTCTCTACCCCTAAAACCCATTTGCTGGGCTTCATTGGCAGTTAGAGAAATCTTTTTTGGGGGTAAACAGGAACACATCGCAAGCGAACGTGCAAAACTTAGGGGTAGGGGACAATACCTGGGAATATAAAATACGTTCGAGCTATCTTTATATGCTAGCTTGAAATCTTTTTTGCTAAGACAGTACCACTTTGCCTCGCGTGGTTCTATATTTGCTGCAACCTTGAGAGAGTTTCCTGAATATTTATACATGTAGAACTTTCCATATTTTTTGAGACGACCCATATTGTAAGGATTCGTGGCACTTGCCTCTAGGCCATCAAATTGAAGCGTTTGGGTATTAAAAAATGTGATCTTGGTTTCCGGGTTTTGCTGCCTACCTTCACCTGATTGAGTAGTATTAAATTCCCAGCCGTTATGCATGCTTTGAAAATCAATTGTTAAAATGGATTCCTTGTAAGCCCTGGGAACTGGATCAAGTTTAATCCTCATTTCATTCGCCAACGTGGTTAACTGGTCTTCTCTTCCATTTATCCTGACCCGGCTTGGAAGGATGGTGTCGTACTGTTCCTGCTGGAAAGAAAGTCCATGTCGATCGCAAAGCATCTTAACCTTATCGAGGTAAGTTGGAACCCTTGCCCCCGAGAGGAAAACCTCCTCCACGGAATGCACAGAGCGGATAAGCGATTGGGGTTCAACACGAACCTTGCCTCTTTTCCAGTCAAGATATAAAAAACCTAGCTCTTCCAGGGAATAGATGAAATCTTTGTGATTTATTTCACCCAAATTCTCGTAACCTTGTCCTATTTTTATCGCATCAATAACAGAAGAAATACCATTTTCCCCATTGAGTTCTAATTTCTTACTCGATGATAGTAAGCTAAGGAATGTATTTCCTAGGTTCATGGGCGTTGACCCCTGTTTTGCGGGTGGAATTTTTGCCAATCTTTTTTCTCTTTAGGGTCAATTATAATTTTTGGACCCAGTACAATTTTATTCCATGCCTTGATATCTTCTTTACCGTAATTTTCTTCACCGACATTTTCTAATGGCACGTGAGATTTCTGGGTTTTTTCAGGAAATTCTTTCGAGAGGTAAGCTTTAAAAGTTCTTTTGGTCTTCTCGATGAGCCAACAGGCCGGCCATGCAACATCCTCCTTTAAAAGGGCTATTTCCCCTGGGTTATAGCCAATTTTTTTCCAATCCGTGTTTACTATCTTTAAATTCTTACTACACAGGGCAACCTGCCCCTGTTTTAATTGAACTTGATATGTCGTATTTGTCCTAAAATTTATTCTAGATATGGGGAATTGGCCATTTGTGTTTTCTTTTATTTCTGCTATGCGTGAACCTTTTTTAGTACTAGAAAGAGGCCCAAAAATGATTTTCTTGTTACTTCCTAGTGGAGGATTTTTTTTTAATATAATTGTTGTTGGAAGAGAATCCATTGAATAAATAAACCCGTTTTTAACCAGGTTGGTACCACCGAGAAAATCAATCTCTTGCTTACCGATTAGGATAAAATTTATTTTTTTCTTCGTAATAACTTCATCATACCAAAATAATTCTACGAAGATATCACGTTCCAATACTTCGTATGGACTCATTTCTTGAAAAGCACTGGCCAATTTAAAATACTTAGCTGGCATTAATGGACCATCATCTGCCCTTAATTTGATTTTATTTATGTCCAAGCATTGCTGCTTGTTGCTTGTGCTGTAATCAATCCATGGGGGAGATATGTTTGAATAAACCTTATGTCTTAATGTATGCCCATTGCATATAATTTTGCAGGAGGGCTTTTCAGAAGAACTTATATTTATTGATTCATCGAGATCGACGAGAAAACCCATATACTTCAATTTAAATTGCAATTTACCTGTCTGTTGTTGCGCAGAATGAGTAGAGACATTGATTATTTCTTTACTATCTAGTCGCAAAACTTTTTTTAATTCAATATTTGTTGGAATGCTATATTTTGCATAACCTGGAAAACTTTCCGTGATTTCCAACTGTTGTTGGCCTAGATAAGCTTTTAAGTGCCCGACTTGAATACCTTCGTCCAATGCAATGGCGAAGGAAGGAAGATAACGTGAATCGTATATTTGACTACCCGCCCATTTTTTTGAACCTTCTTCTACTATCTCAACATCGCAACTGGGGAATTCCCTGAACTTAAAAATTTTTTTCTCTAGATCAAAGCCTTTCCAGCGACACCGAATACTTGCTTCCCCTACTAGAGGGCACTTAAGCTTTGGGATGTTGTTTGTACCAGGAAAGTAAAATTGTTGCTTCTTCTCCCCATCAAAAGAAACCTTAACCCGGCCAGAAAGATGTTGAATCTTCATTTCGATTGTTGGTGGGATATTTTCATTACGAGGGATATAGACTTCCTCTTGATTAATTACTACCAGGGTAGCACCAACTACCTCTAGCGTAATCTTAGGTGCTTCAAATAGACCTGGATTTATTCTTGAAACCTCTATGCCATGCCAAAGAGCAACGACCTCTGTTTGTCCTTTATCTTCTATGGAAAATTGAAATACTTTTCCATTTTCATCATCGTCAACAGGTTCCATTGCGCGCGTCCCACAACGAACCTCTAGGCCAAGGAGATCGTGGCTCGCCAGAACAGTTGGCAAGTCTATTCCATGGCAAATAATTATGGCATCACTATTTTCTGGCCTGGTACCACCCTTGATTTCTAGTTTAAAATCTTCCTCTTGATAGAGAAATTCCTTTGGCACGGAAATACTAGGGAGTGCAGGGTCACGGACCGAACGTTGTTCTACCAAGTAATTTTCATCGGGCATGCTTGGTGGAAGAAGTTTAAACTTGATTGGATCATGTTCTTCCAATACGTTACCTTGCTCGTTTCTCACGAAAACTTCAAACTCAACGTGTTGATAGTCTTGGTCAGGTAACTGATACAAGTTGTCATTGCTTGGTACTGGTTCCATCTTGACCCATTCACCAATACCATGCTTACAGGCTACATGGGTCCCAGCTGGCAAGCCCCTTATCAGGCGTAGTTTCGGAGGTACGATTTTGGAAAATTTATTCTTGGCAATCCGAGCTCCTCCCACCAGTTCAAAAGTTGTTCCACTTGGTCGTTCTTTTATCCCAAGTGCGTAAGTAAAATCATCAATCCCATTACTCGCATCGAAAAGTTTCCAACCTTCAATTTCCGGATCGCAATGAATTTCTTCCAATGCATCTCGGTTTTCATTTAAAAAGTGCTCTTGCTCTACCTCCTTGACCAAGATCTTATAAGGGGTCCCCGGGCTAACTTCATCCGCAGGAATGTAACCGCCGAGTTCACTACTTGGTTCAAGGAAATAAATAGAGTTTCGTTTAAAATTAATTTGGTAATCGCTGGTAATTCTTGATGGGTTGCTAAACAAGTTTTCCCAACCATCTAGGTCCATTGGAGCTGACCAACCAAGGTATTGATGTTCAAATGGTTTTTTTGTACCCTCGAACTCGATTTTAACCTGGGGTTCTTCAAAGCTTTCGAATTCGGGGAATTCCCCGATTAAAAAATGGACCCTGAGCTGGATCGTGGCTTTATTAAAAAGATCTAGTTGAACAACGGGCACTAGCCATTCTCTTGCCTGTTTGGTAATAAGAGTTGTTGCTTTATCTTTGTCTATTTTCGGTTTGTAAGTGCCGTCCCAGTATCTTGCAATAGAGCGCATAATTTCCAAGATTACCGGCTTATTGTTATCTTTTTTCCATTTATTTTGGGTCGCGGTAGTTAAGTATTCTAGGGCTCCTGCCTCCAAGTGAGATTGCGCTTCATCTCCTGATAACTTGGCTTCATTTTCAAAATCTTTCTCATAAAAATATCTTTCGAGACCTTCCCTGTCTTTCGCATTGACGATAGCCTGAGCCCTTGGAATATCTACATAATTATTTCCAAGCCGTTGAAAATTATAATAACCTAGGCGCTTGTCAAGTGTTGTCTTCGTATGGGATTGAAGTTCTTCGAACCCTTTTTCTAAAAGCTGTCTAAACTTATAATCATGGTCTTGGTTTACCCCTTGACCAAGGTTGCTTGTACTTACTTCATTTAAAAGATCCTCTACGTCTTGTGGTAAATTTCTGGAACCCCAAACAAACTTTGAAGCCTCTAATATAATTTTGTTGAGACGTTCGTAGAAGTTTGCTGCTTGCAAGTCGGGGTTAATTGTCCAGGCAAGAATCGTGGCACAAAGGAATCCAAAATACGCGGGTGGGTCTTCTGCTGAATCGCTACGCTCGGTTTCCCGGGCTATTAAAGAATTAAAGTGGTTAAGAAAAGATATGGGTTCTCCATCACTTTTTTCCAGCAAGGATTGCAAAAATTTATTGGAACCGCCAATATCATCGCCAATGTCTTCAATCAAGTCCATGTCAACGTAAATTATTACGGACTGGTCTCTATTATCTTCGTTGAAGAAATGTTCAAATAGAAGTTTATTCCACGTCTCGTAGGACATCTTGTACCCTTTAAAAAGGTGTTCAAGAAACTGGTTTAATTGGCTCTTCTATAATGAAATGAGTTACATACTCCCTTTACCTTGATGTCTATTCTAAGTGTCATTTGTTTTTAAATAATAATATATATGACTTGTTTTAACAACTTTGCAAGGGGTTATAATTTATTTATATTTTTAAAAAAAGTATTTCTTTCTAGGTAGGTGATTTGATGATTGTTAGTCGGTCGGATAAGCAGCGTACAAAAGGAATTGCACGTCGGCTTGAAACCTGGTTCGAGCTTGAAGGAAGACCTTTCCCCTGGCGAAGAAAAAGTGCCACCAATTACCATAAGATCGTGTGCGAGATTCTCCTTCAACGAACCCGAGCAGAGACAGTTTCATCCGTGTACCAAGATTTCTTCAGGATATTTCCAAGTTGGAATAAAATCGCAAACGCTTCCACCGAAAAGATAGAGAAATCCCTTAAACCCCTCGGTCTTTGGAAAAGGCGTGCAAGAAGTCTCCAGGCCCTGGCAAAGGTTCTTCAGAAAAATAGGGGTAGGTTTCCTGCTAGCAGGGAAGAAATAGACAGGTTGCCAGCGGTTGGTCAGTATGTTGGAAACTCGGTAGAACTTTTCATTCACGGCAGGCCACTTCCCCTTCTTGATATCAACATGTCGAGGGTGATAGAGCGTTACTTTCGACCGAGAAAACTAGCCGACATAAGGCGCGATCCTTGGTTACAGGCACTTGCAAAAATAATTATCGCCCGTGGTGTAGACCCGGTAAAATTAAATTGGAGTATACTAGATCTTGGAGGAACCGTGTGTATCTCGAGAAATCCAAGATGCAATGCATGCCCCATTCGAAAGGGCTGTTCCACGTTCAAGAACCTTGACTAAAAATTTATTTATAATATAATGATCAAGTAACGCCGATTTGAATCAGCTTGCGGGCGTTTAATAAATACAGCTAAAACGAGAACAAGTTCCCGTCTTAGCAAAAGCTGAGCCGGGTTTTTTTATGCCCAAATTTACCGCCGATTTAATCAACAACTTGCAGGGCGGAACACAACTGCTAAAGCGATGACAGGCTC
>PBKR01000008.1 GCA_002721545.1 Nitrosomonadaceae bacterium
AAAATCCGTAATTGGTATTTAAGCACGCAACACTGGCGAGGCGGGCGTTTTTTTTTCGGTAATTCTGCGCGAATCCGATCTTGATGTGTTTATCGACATTTTCGAATAAACACTTTATAGGCGAATTGGGTTTTTTGTCGCCAGACCGGAAAAAACGTGCAAGCTCTTAAAAATACAAGTCCTAGGTTTTTCCCATTAAATTCTAGACGTACCACTAGTAAGGATCCCGTTGTCAATTTAGCCCGTGATACCCTTAATCAGGCAGGGAAAAAAGTTAAAAATAAAAGCAATACCTTATTTGATTCGGTTTTTTTAAATAAGAGACAAGTCCCTCAATTGCAAGCCGCGGGTCCTCTAGCCGCTTTCAGGACCGCAGATGCGATCTCTCTTCTAACCCAACGATCCCAATACCAAAAAATTCCCATCATCGATGATTTGGATAAAAAAGAGTCTTTTGCATCTGCCAGACTTCGTGAGTTGGAAGATCTTACTGAGTCATTAAATAAATTAAAAAAAACAGTTGATGACTTGCTTCTGGAAAATGTTTTGAATCCAAAATCTGCATCGTCGTCCAGGTTCAGAGAAGTTTTGGCTGTTCCAGGAAAAAATGCTCCATTAGATAGTTTTGATGTTAAGCCGATTCGTTTATCACAAAACGCAGAGTTAGCTTCTGATGTAAAAGACCCTTCGGCAAGGCTCGGCCTAACCGGTAGTTTCTCTATAAACGGGGTTTCCGTTACGGTGGATGAGACAGATTCGTTAGTAACGATAAGAAATAAAATCAATTTTGGTGAAGATTCAAATCGGAATGGAATTTTAGACCCTTCAGAAGATGTTAATGGTAATGGATCTCTTGATATATTACAGATAAGTAATTCAGAATATGGTGGCGGAGTTTTTATAAAAGAAGATGTTAATGAAAATGGAAAGATCGACCCTACCGAAGATAGTAATGGGAATAAAAGGCTTGATGGAGGAACTTCAGATAACAATGTTCTAGCATTAGTGAGAGACAACCGACTTGTTTTGGTTAGCCTTGCAGGTGGGAGTAATACGATTGATATAAGTGAAGATAATAATGTTCTTTTGGAATTAGGATTTTTTGAAGTTGATGGATCAGGAAAAAAGGTGCAAAAAGAAATACAACTCAATGACCTGGAAAGGCCAGACAATTTAGTTGTGCAACCTCAAACAGCTCTTACTGAAGTAGATGGAGATTTGTTCAGTAGTGACTCTAATATTTTAACCGGTTCGATTGAACATACTGCTCTATTGCTCAAGAAAACTTCAAACACTGCTTCAAAAATAACAATCTTTATTGATGTCCCTGTCTTTTTTGAGCAGATAAAAATTCTACTCAATCAATTCAATGATTCTATTTCGAAAGTAAATGATCTACTTTCGGTAAATAGGATTTTTGAGAATGATGGTGACATACAGGATATACGTAACGACCTTACCATCGAGCCACAGAAAAGGGTTCGTGTATTAGAAGAAAGAAACCGTGTTATTGAGGATTTGCTTGGTAGACCCGGAAACCCGCAAGCGACTGGTCTTTCTGTAACCAATACAAGTAAAGACAATATACAAGAAATTGCTGTTACTTCAATTATTCAGCTAATAGAAAAAGGACTCGCCTTTCCCTCGCAAAATGGAGATCAAAACCTTCTAAAAAGATTGAGTTCAATTGGTATTAGAACTTTAAATGACAACACCTTTGCGCTTGATAAAACTAAATTTAAAAGAGGTTTGGAAAAAAATACCCAGGAAGTATTTGATTTGTTCACTAATTCTGAAACAGGTATTCTTACTTTGCTTTCCGAAAATTTGCAAAAAATTGTTAGAGAGAATCGTGGAGATTTGGCGATCAAGAAAAACAAAGTGCTCATTCGATCTGAAACAAACAAAGTCTTGTCCGAGAAGTTTGCTAAATTTGTTGACATCTATAATCTTGAATCCACCGTTCAAAAATTAATTACTGTGGTATGAAAACAGAAGAAGAGAAGATAAAAATAATTCTTGAGAAAAAAATTTTTCTTTTGGGTGAACTAGAAAGTCAGATCAAACAACAAAGAAAAGCCATTGATGAAAATGATTTATCTTCACTTGTTGAGGTTCTCGAAGCTAAAGAAAGCGTAATTGTTTCTTTAGTTAAAGATGACGAAGAGTTTGATGAGTGTGTAATGCGCCTCAATAATACAGATAGAAAGATTATTGTAAAAAAGTTCAAGGAATATGGCGCTAGAATCGAGACCGAAACAGAAAAAATAATTGAAGTAGAAAACGAATGCGAAANAAAATTNATTAATGAAAAGAAAGAGTTGCTAATAAAAATAAGGTCTTTAAAGAACGGAAGAACTTTATTAAAGGGCTATGGGCTTTCAGCTAGAATTAAACCTAAAATTTCTGGAAGTATTTAGCGAAGATAAATATCATGGATTTTTCAATTGTCCCAGTAAATAAGGTTTTTAAAACTTACCAGGGTCAGGCACGTATTGCAGACTTAAATAACAAGAGTTCGGTTAAACGTATGCAAGGCCAACAAGACCAGGTTACCATTTCTAGCGCTGCACACCAGGCATTTAAAAAAAAAATTATCGGGGATGCATTGCAGGCGGTAGGTAAGGAGGAGGCACATCAAAACACCAATAAAACATTGGCAGAGAGCAGTGGTGACTTTATTCCAGGTATTTAAAGCCCCTCAAATTTTATTAACAGTTTTCGTTTAGATTGCCTTTCAGGTCTGTTAGTATTCCATTCTAATAAAAATTTTCTCTTTTTGAATCCGTATAGGTTGCGTTTTCTTTTGCTTACAAAGTTCTTTAAATAAATATCTATTTCAGATGTCTGTTTTAATGAAGTAGAATCGTTTACTAATTTTATGATTTGTCTGCCAATCGTCGGCTCTTCAATGGCCAAAGCATTTGATCAAATTACTGCAGCTGAAAAGTGTGCGGATATCCTAGAGTTGCGCCTAGACTTAATTGCTAATTTTGATCTTAAAGAATTGCTGAATGCGGCTAGTAAACCCATTATAGTTACCGCTAGAAGTAAATTAGATGGTGGACAATTTAAGGGTGCTGAGGAAAAACGTATTGGAGTTCTAAATCATGCCTTAGAGCTTGGAGTAAATTATGTTGATATAGAGGTTTCCACATCACGTGAGTATTTGCAGCCTTTTTTAGAAAGTCACGATACTTCAAGGATAATTCTTTCTTACCATGATTTTTCGCATACTCCGGAAGATTTGGATCCTCTGTATGAGGCTATGAATGCTTTGCCTGGCGAGATAAAAAAAATTGTTACCTATGCTCGTGATCTAAGTGACAACCTAAAGATACTCAAGCTTCTTGAGCGAGCCAAAAATGAACAAAAAAAATTAATAGGGCTTTGTATGGGGGATTTGGGTGAAATAAGCCGTGTGCTTTCTCCTCTTTATGGGGGCTTCCTTACCTTCGGTAGTTTAGAAAGAGGACAGGAGAGTGCGCCAGGTCAGATGCCGGCAAATGTTCTAAAAAATATTTACCGGGTGAATGATTTGCATAAAGACTTTAAGGTCTATGGGGTAATTGGTAATCCGGTTTCAAAAAGCATGGGCTACTTAATTCATAACCGGGCCTTTCAAGAAATTAAATCTCCCGATATTTATGTTTCTTTTTTGGTTGAGAATTTAGAGAAGTTTTTTTCCGATTTTAAACATTTCTTTTCAGGGTTGAGTGTGACCATGCCAGCAAAAGAAAGCATAATGCCCTTGTTGGATAGAATTGATGAAACGGCAAAAAATATTGGTGCTGTTAATACAGTTGTTCGAGAAGATAATAAATGGGTGGGCTATAATACTGATTGCTCAGGTGCTATTATGGCGCTTGAAGCTTGCACATCTTTGAAAAATAAGAATATTTTGATCCTTGGATCAGGAGGTACTGCCAAGGCGATCGGTCATGGGATTAAACAAAAAGGAGGAATTTTGACGGTTACTTATAACCGCAATAAAGATAGAGCTGAATTCCTTGCTAATGAGCTAGAGTGTGAATTAATTGCTTGCCATGATGCAGGTACTCGACCCATCGATATCTTGATTAATTGTTCGCCGGTTGGGATGTCCCCTAAAATCAATGAAACCCCCTTTCTTGCGAGAGATTTGAGGAGGGAAATGATCGTATTTGATGTGGTCTATAATCCGCTAGAAACAAAATTAATTCGCGAAGCTAAAGCAGTGGGTTGTAAGGTCATTCTTGGGAGCGAATTATTTATAAATCAGGCTGTCCAACAGTTTGAATTGTGGACTGGTCAAACTGCCCCCGCTGAAGTTATGCGTGAGACATTAATTGAGCAACTTTGCTAAGTTCATTTGGCAGGGAAATATTTATACAAATATCAAATTAATAAAATTTTTACATGCATTTTCCCCATATTTTATGTGTATTTGTGCAATCGATTGCAAATCTATTTTTATCTTAAAAAATTAGATTGTAAACTGGCGACATTCGTTAAAAAATATCATAAAATGTAGTTAGAAAGGATGTATTCCAAGGCTTAATATTTAAAAATGAAAACCGTAAAGAATAAAGAAATAATTATTTAGATATATTTACATGGGTTTTGATATATCGATATAATAAAGATTTAAAATAACCGCAGAAGAAGAACTAGGAGATTAGATTTATGCTTTTTATTAACCCGGCATATGAAAATTTCGGAGGGATGCTATCCCGTTATGTGCCAGTTAGTATCCCGGTTGCTGTGGGTATCCTCGCCGCTTATCTTAAAAAGTGGGATGTGCGGGTTAGCGTAATTGATGAGGAACTTGAAAAAATAGACGCTGATGTTTTGAGGGATAAAATTAAAGATTTGCCGCTACCTAGAATTATTGGGATAACTGTTTTAACCTCTCAAGCTAAAAGAGCATATGAATTGGGAGATATGTGTAAGAAGCTTTTTCCTGATTGTATCGTTATTATGGGAGGCGTCCATGTCACAGCATTACCCTCAGAACCTTTGCTTAGAGGATCAGCTGACATAGTTGTTAGAGGCGAAGGCGAAGAACCTTTGAGGCAACTTTATCAGGCGTTAATAAAAAATAAAGATTGGAGAGAAGTCAGAGGAATTTCTTATTTAAGCGATACTCAAGAAATCATCAGTACTGCAGATGGGGATTTGCTAGAAGACATTGATGATGTGCCGATGTTTCCTTATGAGTTATTTCCAAGCCCTAGATATGATAGAGGTTTTATTAATAGCGCAAGAGGTTGCCCATATAAATGTAATTATTGCAGTCAACGCTTATTAACTGGATTAACCTATCGTTGGCATTCAGCGGAAAGAGTGGTAGAAAACCTTAGGGTTCTAATTGAAGAATATGGTCAAAAATCAATTACATTTTATGATGACAATTTTAGCGTCAATCAGAAACGGGTTTTTGATCTTTGTGACCGTATAGTTGATGCTGGGCTTAATCAAAAATGTTGTTTTTCGATTCAAACACGCGCTGACAATTTATACGAAGAGATCATGCCTGCTCTCAAACGAGCCAACTTTACGACAGTCAGCATGGGAATGGAAACAGGGGTTGAAAGGATAGCAAAGGAAATTGTTAAAGACGAAACGGTTGCAATACACCTAGAAAAAGTAAGCCTATGTCACAAGTTTGGCATAAATGTGAGTTTAAATATGATTTATGGTTTTCCTAATGAATCTCGACAAGATCGAAAAAAGTCATTTGAAGTTGTTAAAAAAGCAGGTGTTGGTTACACTAAGTTTAATAATCTTATTCCTTATCCAGGAACAGGTCTCTATGATATTTGTAGAAATAAGGGCAAGATTTTTATTGGGGAATCCTGGGATAATTTTAACAGTACTTTGTCCGCAACAAGAAGTATTTTTTGCGCCACACCTCTTGCTTATGTCCCCGAGGGAACAAGTGAGTTCGAATTGAAAAGGGATATTGTCCGCGCTAATTTTGGTTATATTTTGCAATGGAAAATAATAAAAAAGATTTTATTTGGTGAAAAAGGTATGGGGTGGGTTATGCTTCCCCAAAGATGGTATTTCAACCCCAAAGAGTTATTTTCTGTGGCTTGGACAGGAGTATCTCTTGCGACAAACTTAGCTTGTTCTTTTTTACCAATTATTATAGGGGATTGGTTGCTATCTTTAATTCAGCGAGATGTTTCTAGGGATGCGCCTGAAGACATAAAATCGACCTCTCGTGTTTTTAAGCGTGCGCCTGCACCTCAACCACAGTCGAGTTAAAACCCTGAATATTGCCTTTCAACCGACAGCAAAAAATATTTTCCTTGCAAGTTTTTCTTACCGCGTAACTCTAATTATGTCAACAGACATATTAATATAAATGCAAGCTTTTGATTTGCTTATCATTTTATTTTTTAATATCCTCTACCTACTTTTCCCCCTTTTTCAAACAATGTCTTTAACGAAAAATTATTTTTGGGGTTAGAATCAATTCATATTAACATTGCATCTACTTTAAAACTTAAAATTGTTATTTTGTTGCAAATATAATGCACCTAAAAAAACTTAATATAGGAATTATTGGTTTGGGACATTGGGGTCCAAACCTAGTTCGTAATTTTGCAACAAATAACCGTTGCGAAATAAAATACGTCTGTGATCTTAAAGAATCTAATTTCTCTAGGGTGGAAAATCTAATTCCGGCTAATTGCCTTAAAACTAAAAACGCTAAAGAATTAATCCAAAGTTCAGAAATAAATACTGTCGTAGTAGCGACATCAGCCTCATCACATTATCCGCTTGTAAAAATGTCATTGATTGCAGGAAAACATGTCTTTTGCGAAAAACCTTTAACTCTGGATTCTGAACAAGACAAAGAATTGTATGAGCTAGCCAATCGTTTGCAACTTAAATTAATGGTCGGCTACACTTTCCTGTTCAATAGGGCAATAAATGAACTTAAGGAAATGGTCACACAAAATCGCATGGGGCAGATATATTATTTGTCCTCGACTCGTACTCACATGGGTCTTGTGCGTGATGACACAAGTGCTATATGGGATCTAGCGCCACACGATGTGGCGATCATGAATTATCTCCTAGAGTCTTTGCCGGAGCGAGTATCGGCAGTGGCTAGCTCACCGCTTGGTCTAAAATATCCAGATGTTTCTTTCATCAACCTTTTATATCCTAACGGAATTATGGGGCAAATTCATGTAAGTTGGGTAGATTCTAATAAAGAGAGAATCCTTCGTATTATAGGGAGCAAAGCCCGAGCAGTATTCAACGATTTGGATGGACTGGAACCGGTAAGATTGTTTGAAAAAGGAATTGGTATAGGCTCTCAGGATCAGGTCAATTATGGGGAATTTAAATTTCTTCTCCGTGATGGAGATATTATTAGTCCTAAAATCGAACTGCATGAACCCTTGAAAATGATTGTAAATTCTTTTGTCTCGGTTGTTTTGGATGAGGCTAAAAATATTACTGATGGTTTTTTTGCGTATAATATTTCTCGTACAATATTAGCCGCGCACAGATCAATAGAAAATTATGGTTGCCCAGAAGAAATAAAGAATTCATGACTAAAAGTCTTCCAAGAATAGGCAAATTTTGCACTATTGCTCCAGATGTCGATTTTGGGGAAAGGGTTATCTTACATGGTTTTTCCAACCTTTACGGTTGCCGAATTGGCGACGACTGTCGTATTGGAACTTTTGTTGAAATCCAAAGAAATACAGTTCTAGGGAAACGTGTTAGAGTTCAATCGCACTCATTCATCTGCTCAAATATTGAAATCGAGGACGATGTTTTTATTGGGCATAATGTATCCTTTATCAATGATCGTTATCCAACCTCATCTAAGGCGGAGGAAGGATCGTGGGAGGTCGAACAAACTCGCGTATGTATTGGAGCTAGCATTGGAACAGGAGCTGTTATTTTGTGTGGAATAGAAATTGGTGAAGGGTCTGTCATTGGGGCTGGTAGTGTCATTACTAAAGATGTTGAGCCGCATACTGTGGTAGCTGGGGTTCCTGCGAAAGTTATACGCAAGTTAAAACTGGAAGAGCGGGGGATGGGGGGTAAAACCTCATGAAAAATTGTTCAGAAAAGATCGATCAACCAGTACCTTTCGTTGACCTAGGTCTTCAATATGAAAATCATCATGCAGCCTTTGAAAAAGCCATAATCGATACAGCTGCATCTACTCAATACATCATGGGAGCCGAAGTTTCTAGGTTCGAAAAGGATTTTTCTGACTTCCTTGGTGTTCGTGAAGTTGTGAGCGTAGCAAGTGGAACTGACGCATTGCGTTTATCATGTCTAGCACATGATATTGGACCAGCAGATGAGATTCTAGTCCCAGCTAATACTTTTATTGCTTCTATTTTGGGAGTGTGCGAACTGGGTGCACAACCCATCCCCGTCGATGTGGATCCCGAAACCCATCTTTTAGATATTTCTGATGCCGAAACTCGAATTACCTCTAAAACAAAAGGTATAATTCCTGTTCATTTATATGGGCAAACCCTGAATATGGATTCTCTTTTAGATTTTGCCGAGCGCCATGGACTTTTCATTATAGAAGATGCTTGTCAAGCCCATGGTGCAGAATGGAACGGAAAAAAAGCTGGAGGTTTTGCAACGACTGGATGTTTTAGTTTTTTTCCGAGTAAAAATTTGGGTGCTTTCGGAGATGGAGGTGCTATTGCTGTTAATGATAGTTCTATAGCCAAAAAGCTCCGATTGTTGCGTAATTACGGATCAATCGAAAAGTATGTTCACGAGACAATAGGAACTAACAGTCGTCTGGATTCTATTCAAGCAGCCATATTAAATGTTAAACTTACGCATTTGGAAAAGTGGAATAACAATAGATTTTGTGCTGCCAGCCGATATTCAAATGGATTAGCGGACTTGAAATCTATAAAAACTCCACTATTTGATTCATCTCTTTCCCAAAACCATGTATTTCACCTATTTGTGATTCAATGTGAACATCGAGATAAATTGCAGCAATATTTGACTGACCGAGGGATTCAGACAGGAATTCATTATCCTGTACCTATCCATCTACATAAAGCTTTTGAGCCTTGGGGATACTCAGAAGGAACATGTCCTATTGCTGAGAAACTATCTAAAAATATCCTATCATTACCCATGTTTCCTGAGATTACAAATAATCAAATTGACATAGTCATAAATGCTATAAAAGAGTTTTATAATTATGAACTCTGATCCGATAAGTATTTCTATAATCATGCCCGCGTACAATGAGGAAATGAGTATCCTTGATGCAACTCGTCAAAATATGGAGACATTTTCTTCTTTTGGGTTGGACTATGAGATCATTATTGTCAATGACCAAAGTACAGATCAAACAGGTGTTATTGGTAACGAATTAGCAGAGATGTATGAGGTAATTCGATGCTACCATCACAAAACAAATCTTGGTCCTGGTGGCGCTTTTAAAACTGGAATATCCTATGCGAGAAAAGAATATGTAATATTTGTGCCTTTTGATAATGCTTTACATCCTGAAGATTTAGAACCTTACTTACCCAGGTTAGGAATTTGCGATATAGTTGTTGGAGTTAGGGTAGAGAGAGTTGGCTATAGTAATTTCGTAAGGTTTGCATCGTTTTTCTATAACAGAATCATGATACCTTTGTTGTTTAATATTGGAATATCGGATGTCAATTGGATACAGGTTTACCGTCGTAGTCATTTTATTAATGGAACATTGTCTATTGGAGATTCAAAGATTTTTTTTCTGGTGGAAATTTTAGTTAAGGCTAAACAAAACAAATTGATTATTGCTGAAATCCCATCTAAAATGAGACGCCGTCTTTACGGAATGCCCACATGTTCTCGTTTTTCAGTAATGTGGAGGACTTTTTGGGACGCTATTAAATTTTTTTGGCAAATTCATAGGGGTCGTAGACTATGAGGTGTGTACTTGTTGCTATAGGTTGGGAAAATATTGCATTACAGGCTCTTTCAGCTATGTTGAAAAAAAATGGTCATGAGGTTCATCTTGTATACGACCAAGCCCTTTTCGACGATAAAAATTATTTATGCATACCATGGATGGCCAAATTATTTGACCAAAAAGATCTGGTTATTCAGCGTATCATTGAACTTCAACCAGATTTGGTTGGGTTTCATGTTCAAACTGTCCAATATCACGAAATGCGAGATATGGCTGAAAGGATCAAGCAACACTATAGCGTCCCCATCATTTTCGGTGGTATTCACCCACACTCAAGCCCTGAAATGACTCTTTTAAAGCAAGATGCGGCTGTTGATATGATTTGTCTAAGCGAAGGAGAGTATCCTTTACTTGAGCTTTGTAACTGTATTGAACAAGGTAAAATAGATTACTCTATAGAAAATATCTGGTTTCGCTTAGAGGATAGATCTCTTATTAAAAATGAAACGCGTCCACTTATTGAAGATATTGATGCCTTACCGACAATTGATAAGGAGCTTTTTGAACCGCATGTTTCTATAGAGAATTCTTATTTGTCAACGCCCTCTAGGGGTTGCCCTTATGTTTGTAATTTTTGTTCTTTATCATTTTTGGGCGCAGAAGCCAAAAGATTAGGTGGACCTAGAGTTCGCGAAAGATCGGTTGACTCCTTAATCGAGGAAGTAAAAAATCATGTTACAAAGTATAAATCCAAATGGGTTGATTTCCGTCAACCGGTTATGGCCTCTAGCAAAAACTGGGCTGTTGATTTTTTCAAAAAATACAAAGAAGAAATTGGTCTTCCTTTCAGGTGTTTCACTCACCCACATTTGGTAAACGAACCTGCTATTCAAGCGATGAGAGATGCAAACTGCTTTGCGATCCAAATGGGTGTGGAGTGTTGGGATGAGGAAGTTAGAAATATAATAGTTAATCGAAGTGAGAGTAATGAAGATATTAAAAATGCCTGTCAAATATTTGAAAAGGTTGGGCAGCCTTATGCATTGGATTATATTTTAGGTTTACCTCGAGCACCGGTTAAGATGGAAGACGGTTCCACTAGACCTATGACCCCTGAGGAAACTTTAGAATCTTATAAGAATGAATTAATGAGTTTTACAGAGTTTGTTTCCAACCTTGAACATTGTTATAGAATTGCCCCATTTATGATTCAATACATGCCGGGGACTGATCTAATAGAACATGGTTTAGCAGCAGGGGATTTGAGTAAAGAAGAAATTGAAAGGATAAAGGAAGGTTTTCATGGAAATTATATGGCTGAGGGCTCAGTTTCTATTGCCCCTAAAAAACTACGTCTTCTTCAAGGCTATCGTGTAATGCTTAGGTTAATGAGTTTTTTATCGCCATGGTCTAAAAAACTACTTCTTAGATTGAAACTTTATAAGGTTTTCTGGATGGCTCCATTTCGTCTTTTTATTTCAGTTCTTGATTTAATGATTGCTGCTAGGGATGAGGATGCAACTACTTACGTCAAGCATTATTGGTGGTGGTTTAAGAAAAGATTTGATCGAAACTACCACCTCTATATGTTCAAAAAACGTAAACAGTTCGAAACACTATCAAAGTGTTTCGAACTTCCTAAAAATGGTATTTTAGGCAGAAAAACAAAAAATGGTTGGTTAAGAGATTCTTTACCTATGAAATTAGAAAATGATGATTTCGAAAACTCCAAAGTTAGGCATGATATAAACTATCAACCTGAACTTAGAGGCTTTAAAAAAGAAACTGAAAGCAGTTTGAAGTAATTTTTTCTAATTTCTTTTGTTTGTCTGACAGGACTATCTAGGCTTTAATTTATAAATGATAACATTTAAAAAATATTATTTAATATAGAAAAATGATTAAGAAAATAGCACTTGTAAGACCAGGTTATTATCCTGAAGGTTTAATTATTCCGTTAAGCTTGATGTACCTTGCAAGTTATCTAAGAAAGCATATTGATGGTATTGAATTCAAAGTTATAGATGCTCCTTTGGATGACTTGTCTAGCGGGCAAGTTGCCAAAAAAGTTCAAGATTTTGCCCCAGATTTAGTAACACTTACTGGTTTATCCTTTCATACTCCTTATGTAAAAGAGGCAGCAAGGGAAATCCGTAAATTGCTTCCCTTGACTCCCATAGTAGTTGGAGGTGCTGGGGTTTCCTCTGATCCAGAGGATGTTCTAAGGGAAACAGCTATAAGTTATGGAGTTATAAAAGAAGGAGAAGAAACCTTTTTAAAACTAGTCCAAACTCTTAATGCTAATGACAACCCTTATTTGGTCAAAGGGTTGGCATATAGAGATAAGAATGGAAAATTAATAATAAACCCAGAGCAACCTCTCATTGAAGATATGGATGAAATTCCTTTTCCTGCTTATGACTTGATAGAAGTGGAGAGATATTTTCAGAGCAAAAAAAGAACATCTCAATCTCCTGTTTACATTTCAAAAAGGCTCTTACCTGTATTGACCTCCAGAGGATGCCCGTTTAAATGCGTATTCTGTCACGATACACTTGGAAAAGATTTTCGACATCGGAGCCCAGAAAATATTGTAAACGAAATAATTTGGTTAAAGGAAAAATATGATTTTGAGGAACTCGAAATCGTAGATGATATTTTCAATTTTAATTTAAATCATGCCAAGGAAGTTTTTCGAAAGATAGTAGATAAAAACTTGGGTTTAAGAATAGCTTTCCCAAATGGAATAAAATATGAAATGATCGATACCGAACTCCTTCAGTTATTTAAAAAAGGAGGGGTTTACCGAATTGCTTTTGGAATTGAAAGTGGTGATGTCCAAGGGCAGAAGTTGGTTCGAAAAAAAACCAACTTACAACGAATGAACGAGATTATTGAGGAAGCTGATAAAATGGGTTTTTTCGTGAGTGGTTTTTTCCAATTAGGACTTCCAGGTGAGACCCGAGAAATGATTGAAAATACTATAAAATTTGCTGTCAAATCTAGTTTGCATACAGCCATGTTCCATGTCACAACACCATTTCCTGGCACTCCGATGTTTGTGGAGCATGTGCAAAACACAATTTCTTCAGGAGATTTTAATGGGAGTCGAGAAGATTATGAAGAAGAACTTCGATCTAAAGTGAATTTTCGTGGTGCCCGAGATATCTCATTAAATTTGAGTAAAGTTAGTGATAGCGAGCTTCTTGATCTTAAAAGAAAAGCATTCACAAAATTCTATTTTAATCCAAAAAGAATAATTAGCTTGTATCGAGTGACACCTGTAAAAAAACGCCTAGTCAAAAACTTCATTAATGTCTGTTCAGAAATCATATTCCGAAAATGGTTGGTTCATGCCTAAGTTTTGAAAATATTTTTAGCAACTCTTCTTTATTTTCTCTAAAATTTTTCCACTTCTGTAATTAAGTTTTATTTTCATTACCTTTTTAAAATATAAAAATGTATAAATTTAACTCATCTGATTACCGTAATTTTGTTTATGGAGTTATCCCAAAGCGTTATCTTCGACAAAAAAAAATGCATTCATTTCGGCTTTGGGGACAAAATTTGATTCTATTCTGGAATGGCGGGCAGGTCCGCTGCTATCGAAATGCCTGCGCACACTATGGTCTTCCTCTCGATCAAGGGATTATAAGGAAAAACAAAGTTGAGTGCGGTTTTCATGGTTGGTGCTATGAATTATCCACTGGGAAATTGATTAACGCTCCTATGGCAAAAAGGCAGCCTAATTGCGAGTTAATTTCTTATGAGGTCTTTATTAAAGGAGGGATAATTTTTGTATATACGGGAGAAAAGTCATATTTGGAAGATGCAAAGAATTTTGTAATGGATGATGTAATGGATGACCCTCATAGCGCTACCGCAGTTTACGAAGTTCCCTTTTATCTGGCCATGAACAGTTCGATGGATTTTCCCCACCATGCCCATCATAGTTTTTTTTATAACATATACAGTGTCTATAGGTTATTTTCTTTAGAAAAAAACCCACTTAAACTAGGTTATACCCCTACTAATATCGAAGAGACTGACCATTTTTTTAAATTTAAAATTCAGGAAAATGGAGTTGAATTAACTATTTTCCCTTTTTGTTCTGAATATAATGATATTTCTGCAAAAAATAAATGGCAGATATTTGTCACACCAATCGATAATAACTCGTCGCAGTATTTGATTAATATAAAGTCTGTATCAAAAAATCCAATATATCGTTTATTGACCTATTTCGCATTTCACACCATTATAAAACGTGTAGCTATGCCTGAAGATCAAAAATGGCTAAAATCATCCTTTGCAAACTTTCAGACAGGAACCAACATAAATCTATGTGACCATGATTTTGGGCTAAAAAATTATTTAAGAAAATTCTTTATTCATTCGTCTAAAAGGTAGATGTAATTAGATATAGTATGTTCCAAGACTTATTTAGTTTTTCAAAAATTTTATCGCCTGCCTTTATCAGAGGCCATTAATAGGATTTTATCTAATATAAAGTTGGGTAAGACTCTTTTGCATGCAGCAAATAAATAAGCTGGAAAGGTTATATAGTACCTATTTTTTGGTTTTCTGCTTTCCAATGCGTCTATCACTTTCTCCAATACTTTATTAGGGTGAAGTGTGAAAATCGATTGTGGTTCTATTTGGGTTAGTCGATCTTCTAAAAACTTGTAAGCTAAAGAATGCGGACTATTTTCCGTGGAAATATATTTCTTGAAAAATTTAAGGGAATTAGTTTTGTGTTTAGTTAAGATTGGTCCTGATTCAATTAAGGAAACGTGAATATGTGTGCCTCCCAATTCTAACCTTAATGTATCAGTTAAACCTTCTAGTGCATATTTGCTAGAGATATAAGCTCCGCGGTAGGGAAGTGCGACAAAACCTAGAAAAGAGCTATTTTGAATGATTCGACCATAACCTTGCTTTCTCATGAAAGGAATTACCAGGTTAGTAAGTTCCATGGTGCCGAATAAGTTAGTCTCAAACTGAGCTCGGATGGCTTCACGGCTGAGATCTTCAACTGCGCCGGGTTGTCCATACCCACCATTATTAAATAGAGCATATAAAGTTCCATCTGTTCTAAAAAGCACTTCGTCAACAGCGGATTTGATTGATTTTGAGGAATTAAGATCCAGGTATAAACTTTCAAATCCTTTATTGTTCAGCATTTCAATATCTTTTTTTTGCCTTCCAGTAGCAAATACCCTGTATCCCCGAAACTTCAGTCCATCTGCTACCTCAAGCCCAATACCCGAAGAACATCCAGTGATTAGGATAGATTTTTTATTTAGATGTTTTGCCATCAAATCCTTGTTCAATACCTTTAAACCAAAATAAAAACCAATTCATATTTTTATAAAATCTCTTGGTTTTAAAACGCCTAATAAGCTATATTCCAACAATACTAAAAAAAATAAAACTACAAAGAAAATGGATAACCGAAATAAAAATTTTTCAACCTATCGCTACCAATCAATACTTTGCTTAACACTAATAATTCATTCCGTCGTTTATTTTTCAAGAGCCTTGGTATCGGATTGGCTGCCCGGAGGAGACACTGCAAATCAAACAATCCAATTTTCTTACCAATTTTCGAGCTTTGCGCGTGGAGAATTTCCATTTTGGGCTCCAATTTTAATGGCTGGAGAGACGACTGATATTTACCAAGCTATTGTTCTTGGAGGACCAATTGCTAATCTTGTTATCTTTATTTCCATACTTTTTGGGATGAGTAATATTGTTCTTTGCCATGCAATATACCAATATATTCTAGTTATATTATATGTTCTTGGAACTTACTTGCTAATTGATTCTTGGACAAATAATCGGGCAGCTTCCTGCTTTGCTGCTTTAGTAGCTCTATTTTCATCTACTGTTTTTTTCATTTCCTTCCAAAATGGATTTTTAATGATTGTTCATGCTGTGCCTTGGGTCCTTTATAGCTTAATTAAATACTTTCAAAAATACGAATTCAAGTACGTTCTTTGCTTTATATTAGCCATTTGTAATTCCTTATATTCTTATGAATTTGTAATGGTTTTATCTTATTTATTATTTTTTTCGCTAACCACCTTAATTTTTTACTACAAAAAGTTTAATAAAAATTTTTTAAATAATATTCCATTAAATCATGTTGGTATTTTGATTATATTTTTAATAATATCAGTTCTGCCTCAAATATTGATATATCTTGATCTTAAAAGCGGTCCTTTATTAATGAGTACAAGCCGCATGGCAGACTTAGGAAGCTATAATGTAAATAATCAATATTCCATTGACTACCAACTTAATATTGAACGCCAAACGGAAAATTTTATTACCGGAGAAAATAACTGGTTGGCTTTGTTTTTTGGAACTTACGTTAAGCCAAATGATAGAAGCCTACAGGAAACATGGAGTGCGATAAAGTATTATATAGGACCAGTAACTTTACCATTTATTTTTGTGTCCTTGTTGTCCTTGAATAGGAGGTCGTGGTGTGTATTCGCTGCCGGTCTTTTTGTTTCCTTCCTGGCCGCTGATATTTTTCCATTTAATCTGATATTTAACTTGCCTATTTTTCAACTCATACGCAATGCCTACTTTTTAAATCATTTTTTGTTATTTACATTCATTATTTTATCAGCACTTGGTCTAGATATTCTTAGCAAGAAGCCCTCTACTCGCGTTCAAAGAACGTTCATATTAACTTCTCTGATATTATTAACAACTTGTCTGACCGCACCTATATTTTTACCAAGGTTTCTAGAAGGAAGAGGAAGTTATGTTCCAGGGAGTTACAATAATATTGCATTATTTATTGCTTCCATTTCACTGACAATCATTTTATTTTCCTATTTTTTTAAAAGAAGAAGTTTTCTTGTCTGGGAATTATCAATCATTATCCTCGCTATGCTCGTTGGTTTTTCAGAAAACTATTTGATCTTAAAGAATAATGAAAATTTAAAAGGAATTGTAGTTGCTGACCCTAATTTAGCTGCCTTAAAAAATCGAACTGACCATTCGTTAAAATTTAGATTTAAACGACCTTCCGAAATGGAGATGGTGGACATCTTATCTTTTGCTGCTGCTGGTCATACGCACTCCTCCTTTGCAACACTTCGGGACAACTCTTACAATCACCCAATAGAAAATGGTGGGTTTCCAACACCCAAAAGTTTTAGCGTTTTTCGCTCTATTCCTGGGAATGAATTGTATCTTGCTAATAAGTTCTTCTTCTTTTCGCAGGTTTTTATTTCTGAGAGCAAAACAGACATGGGAGTGTTTGTAGAGCGCCCAGACCTTTTAAAAAAATTCTTTAATAAAAATATTGGAATTGCTGACTCGGTTGAAGGAGTTGTTAATTTAGGAAAAATTGATTTAACTAAATTAGAAACTATTTTAGATGTGCCACAGCAAACAAATTTTAATGTTGAAGTTCAAAGTTATAATGCAAATAGTATGCGATTCAAAGTCACTTCTGATATTCGTGGGTTGTTCGTTTATACAGATCTATGGCATAAAGATTGGAATGTTGAAGTTAATGGTAATCGTAAACCTCTAAGAAAAATATTTCATACTTTTAAAGGTGTAGAGTTAGAGCCGGGAGTAAATGAGGTTCGTTTTATTTTTAGAAGCAAAATCGGTTATTCTTTAATAGCAACGAATTTGATTTTTGCGATATTATTAATTGTTTTAACCCTTAGCATTTTCCAAAAAAAGAAATTGTATCCGAATACTACGTATAAATTTTGAATCAGGTTCATTTGAAAACCTATAGTTCTAAGATAAAAAAATTATTTTGTTTTGGTTTTGGTTTTTCTGCGCAAGCTTTAGCTGAACGTTTGCTCGTCAAAAAATGGATTGTTTCTGGAACCTGTCGCACTAAGGACAAAAAAGTTTCTTTGAAAGATGTGATTACTTATTCTTTTGATGGAACGCATGCTTGCAAAGAAATTTTGGAAGCTATTTCCGATGCAACACATTTGTTGATCTCTATTCCTCCGCAAATTTCCGGGGATGTTGTTTTGAAAAATTTCAGCTCCGATATTGCAAAAAATAAAAATCTAGAATGGATAGGATATATATCTTCTACGGGAGTCTATGGTGATACGCAGGGGAAATGGGTAGATGAATCCTCACCTTTACAACCTTCAACGGAACTAAATGAGAGGCGTGTAAAATCAGAATTAGCTTGGTTAAAAATGGCTAGGGAGAATGGGTGCCCCGTTATGGTATTTCGCTGTGTGGGAATTTATGGACCAGGTAGAAACCTTCTAATTTCTGCTCAGCAGGACCGAGCGAGAAGGATTGATAAGCCTGGTCTGGTGTTTTCTCGTATTCACGTTGCAGATTTAGCACAAACTCTTGAAGCTTCGATCAAAAATCCCAAACCAGGTGAAATATACAATGTTTGTGATGATAAGCCTGCTCCCCCATCTGAAGCGGTAGAATATGCTTTTAAACTTTTAAAAATTTCTCCACCTCCTCTTATCCATTTCGATTCAGCTGATTTACCTGAAGTTGTCCGTGGATTTTATAAAAACTGCAAACGAGTTAGTAATAAGAAGATTAAAGAAGAATTAGGTGTAAAACTTAAGTATCCTAATTATAGAAGTGGGTTGGATTCAATTTTTAGATCTATGTAAACTGGAAATCTAGTGCAATTAAATAATTATGATTAAAAAAATATTATATACTTAAAATAATTTACTAATTTTCAATAATGCCAAGGCATTAAAGACCCGTGGGATAATGTAAAAACTCACTGGCAATACCGAACTTTTCTTTCAGATGATTACCTACCGCTTTTACGCCCCCCATTTCTGTTGCGTAATGGCCTGCAAAAATTAGGATGCAGTCTCCTTCGATAGCTTCATGGAAATGATGATTTGAGCCTTCACCCGTTATAAAACAATCGAGTTTTTCTTGAATAGCTTGTTTGATAATTTCCCCAGCACCGCCTGTGACCAATCCCACAGTATTGATTTCTCCCTCTCCAATTACTTTTATTCCGGAACTTAGTTTTTTCTCAAGTTTTTTAGCTAAATTATCAGCTGAAATTTTTTGGATTGAACCTTTTAAACCAATTTTAACCCCATCGTATTCGCCAAAAGCTTCAAGTTTTTCGAGACCTAGTAAATTAGCCAGTGCTCGGTTATTGCCGTAGATAGGATGAATATCTAATGGGATATGTGCAGAATAAAGACCGAGATTGGTCCTCATCATGGTTGAGAGTTTTTCATAATGTTTACCACAAATAGGTTGCAGACCTGACCAAAAAGCACCATGATGCACAAACAGCATTTGGCATTGTTTTTCTATGGCGAGATCAATCGTTGCCTGGCATATATCTACGGCCAATCCAATTTTTTTTATTTCACCTCGATTTTGAATTTGCAAACCATTCAAAGCGTTAGGGGCATCGCGAATAGAATTTATTTCCAATAGGTTGTCCAGATAACAGCTGAGTTGTAAAATATCCATGTTTGAAAGTATAACTTTTCATAGGTAAAAGAGGCAATAGTGGTCAATTTTATTTTACGTAATATTTGGCAGCGAATCATACTGCTTGTATTTATATCCATTATTTCTCACGCGATTGTTCATCTGGCACCTGGTGAACCTGCTCTAGTAGACCCCTCAAACCCTCGTATGAAAGCAGAAGATATCCAGCGTATTCGCGCCGCATTCCATCTGGATAAACCTCTGTATATTCAATACTTNTATTGGGTNAGAGATCTNTTTTCTGGTGAATTAAAATCGTTTAAAGACAANCANCCNGTCATNGANAAAATTTGGAAAGCTTTCCTTAATTCANTGCCTCTATTTATCATAGCTACTTTAATAACTTGGTNTTTGGCATTTCCTGTTGGAATCCAAGCAGCAGTTCATCGTGANTCTANATTTGATAGAGTTNGNACTTTNATTTCCTATGCCTTGATTTCNGTGCCCGGNTTTTTCCTCTCNTATTTAGTTATCATTTTTATGGTGAATACTTTTAATGTNCCTGTATTAGGAATGAGGACATTTGGNTTAGAGNAAACCTCTTTTTTATTTCAGTCTATGGACCGAATNTGGCATTTNACTATTCCAGCNTTGATGTCCGCNATAACTGGTACGGCAGTTTTATCNCGTTATGTTCGATCNCAAATGTTAGAGGTCATTCATCAAGACTATATGCGTACGGCTNGNGCAAAAGGATTGACNCANGATCAAGTTATTTANCGNCATGGTTTAAGAAACNCTTTANTACCATTCATCACNATGTTTGGTTTAACNATTCCTGGNCTTGTAGGAGGNTCTGTAATTTTTGAACAAATTTTTTCTTGGCCCGGAATGGGNAGGTTGGGNTTTGANGCTATCATGGCAAGAGATTTTCCGATTATTTTGACATTGAATTTTATGACAGCTGTTTTAGTTCTANTNGGTACNCTNATATCAGATATTCTTTATGCTGTTGTAGATCCNCGAATAAAGNTTTNAGTNAAATTTAATGAATGCAAANATAATAACTTCNGAAACAGATNNNTTGCCNCCGTCAAAAGGTCTTTTTCANGAACGCTGGAGNATTTTNAAGCGCAATCGGATTGCTTATGGNAGCTTTTGGTCTCTTATGNNTATGCTTCTATTAGCTNTTTGTGGAAAAGTTTTTACACAGTACNTTGTTATATTNAATCCTAAAACAGTCCGTTTATCCGAAAAGTTTNTNCCNCCTTTAACTGCATTCACAAGTTCTATAACTCCNANAGAAGATGGTCCTGTATTAGGGNTTTATTTNTTTGGCACCGATGANTTAGGGCGTGATGTTTTTGCTCGAATGTTGGAAGGAACATCTGTNTCACTNAGTGTGGGCTTTGTNGCTGTGGGNATCATGCTAACAGTGGGAATANTCNTTGGNGGTATNGCAGGTTATTACGGNCGAGTNAANTTGGGTTTTATTACTGTTGATACGATNATTATGAGGTTTGTGGATATAATGCTCTGCTTNCCAACTTTTTTTTTAATTCTCACAGTNGTNGCACTATTACCTCCTAGTATTTATAACATNATGGTTGTAATTGGCTTGACCAGTTGGATGGGTACAGCTCGTTTTGTTCGGGCCGANTTCNTATCTNTTCGCGACNTNGATTTTGTGGCNGCTGCTCGAAGTCAGGCTATTCCTGAGTGGCGCATTATATTTNTTCATATGGTNCCCAATGCNATTGCNCCTGTTTTGGTTTCTGCNACNTTGGGTGTAGCATCAGCAATTCTTACTGAGTCGGCTTTNAGTTTTCTTGGTTTTGGTGTNCAACCNCCAGATGCAACNTGGGGNAANATATTATCTGACGGNAAAAACTTTNTGTTTGATGCCCCNTGGTTGACATTTATNCCAGGGATNACAATTCTTTTGGTNGTTTTGGCATTTAATTTATGTGGAGAAGGNTTGCGGGAAGCCTTNAANCCNAANCTTAAGACAATTGTCNNAAGTAAATTAGAAAAGATTNANNTTTAAANTNGATTTTTTCTTAATANTTTANANCTNNANTATTAATTTNGGAATTTGAATANNTGTTGNGANGAGGTTGTAACTTGGTTTTTGTTGAAAACTTAAATAAACAGTTCGGATCAAAAATCATTTTNCGTAATGTGNGTTTNCATTTGCGACCGAAAGAAAAGGTNGGCTTGATAGGNGAAAATGGTNCTGGNAAGACCACTCTATTTAANNTNATTGTNGGAAAGGANNGNGTTGATTCTGGNAAAGTAACTTTAAGGAAGGGTTTGCGTTACGGTTTGNTAGAACAAGATNACGTNGGAGNNAAAGAATCAATTNTGGATAGAGTNGTTTTTGGAGATCCGNATTTCNTACANGTAAAAACGGAAATGGAAAANTTNGCNGCNAANCAAAACTTNCAAGACCGCTATGGNGAATTGCAGCATGANTTNGAAAGATTAGGTGGTTATGATCGTGAAGCNCGAGCAAAAATAATTTTACAAGGATTNGGNTTTAAATCCGGNCANTGGGANNAATCTNTNGANNAAATATCCGGNGGCTGGCGAATGCGCGTAGAATTATCACGAATCTTAATTCANAACCCTGATGTTCTTNTNNTAGATGAGCCTTCTAATCATCTTGATNTNCAGTCGGTAATCTGGCTNGAGTCTTTTCTTCTTNCTTATCAAGGTAGTGTCATCTTGATTTCTCATGATAGAAAATTTCTAAATACCNTGGCTACNCGNATTTTTGAATTAGATCGAGCAACACTCACAGTTTATTCCGGTANCTATGATGACTATAAAAGGTTAAANCAAGAAAAACGAGAACAACTCGAGTCNCANGCAGTAAANCAGAATCGACGTGTTTCAGAAGTGGAACGGTTTATTGAAAGGTTCCGTGCTAAGAATACGAAAGCAGCTCAGGTGCAAAGCNGGGTCAAAATGTTNGANAAGATGGAGCNCGTGCAAATTGNAGCAAAAAATAGTAAAGGNATTCATTTTCGNTTNCCTCAGCCTNTTAGNNCTGGNCGAATAGTTTTGGAAATGCAAAATATNAACAAGCNTTACGGTGNTTTGAAGGTTTATGAAAANTTTTCNGTNGCTATAGAANGAGGNTGGAAAGTCGCTTTAACNGGAGAAAATGGAGCTGGAAAATCAACATTGTTAAAAATGATGGCAGGCGTNNTTTTGCCANANAGTGGAGAGATAAAATTAGGNGTTAAAGTGNNTAGGTCTTATTTTGCNCANCATCAAGGAGAAACATTAAACTTNGATCATACCGTTTTAGAGTCTTTGCANGAATCGGCTCCAGNTTTGTTGCTTACNCAGNAAAGAAATATNCTGGGNGCATTTTTNTTCTCAGGAGATGATGTGAAAAAAAAAGTTTCAATATTGTCGGGAGGNGAAAAATCTCGTTTAGCNTTGGCAAGAATGCTTTNTGGTNGNGCATTNTCCAATAATACGATTNCTATGNCGANAAATNTNGATACTTNNNCACCCCCNTCCTTAATCTTATTGGATGAACCGACCAACCACCTAGATATTCGTTCNCGTGAACANCTTGCTGCAGTTCTATCGGATTATGAGGGAAGTTTGGTGATTATCTCGCATGACCGTTTTTTTTTAGACGGTTTTGTTAATAGAGTTTGGGAGGTGGTAGACGGACAAGTAAGAGAATACGATGGAAACTATAGCGAATATGAGCTGACTAAAGTTAATGAAAAGCCTATAGAAAAAAAAGTGAAAGATGTTGAAAAAAATATTCCTAGTAGTTTTTTTCTGGAAAAGGAGAGAAAACGAAAAGAGGCACAAGAAAGAAACTCTCGCTATAAACAACTAAAGCCGTTAGAGAAACGTTTGGAAGAAGTTGAAAATCGTTTGGAGATGTTGATGATGGAAAATGAACAACTGCAATCAAAACTTGCTGAGTCTAATTTATATCAAGCAAATCAAAAAAATCTTTTGATTGCAACAATAGAACAACAAAGAGACCTTAAAAAAGTAGAGCAGGCGTTGATAAACGAATGGGACCAGTTGACAATGTCTATTGAAAAAATTCAAAAAAATAAGGAATGAATTGTTAAGAATAACTCTTTGTAATAACAATCTAATATTTAATTAGATCTGTTAAGCTATAGTAATTATTTGTTAGCGGTGTTACTAGAAAGAACCCATTCGACCATACCTTCCCAGATATAGCCGGATCGGCCTCCATGTTTGACAACCAGCCAGTTCTTATTTTTAAACTCAACATTTGTACGTCGAATCAACTTTATTTCAGTTCCTTTTTTTAAGTTGGTAATTTTAGGAAAAATGGTTCCAGGCCCTTTCCTTAAAGCAACTTGGTCTACCACTATTTTTAAAAGTATTTTAGTACCTCTTGTTGGTTTTAGGTTTTCTGTAGACGCTTTTGCTGCTAGCTTGCTAGGAGAAATAGGTGATTTGGGAGAGGGAATAACCGGTGGTTTTTCAGCAAGAGAAAAAGTCTCTGATGGTGCAATAGAAGGTCCTTTATTGTTATCTGCAATTTTTACATCAGAAACTTCTTGAAAATTTGGTGTTTCGACAAGAGGATTTTGTGTTAAGGAAGGTTCAGATATAGTAGGCATTTTTATCGTAGGTAAGGGCTCTGAGTGGTTTGATTCTGTTAAGGATGAAACCTTCTCCCCTTGTTGTGAGTCAGTAAAATTTACGAATATGGGATTTGATATAAGATGATCTGTTGAATTCACCCAGGCTTTGACTCGATAATAAGCTTTTTTTTCTTTTGAATTGCCGACATCTCGCCACGTTAATTCATACGGTAAAGATACAGTTTCCTGTTTAGCGATCACACCATTTCGGATGATTTGTATTTGCGCAGTTTTGTTTCCACCTTTGACAGATCGAAGTTTTATTTTTACAGCGGGAAAGTCTGTTGACAACAGTTCTTGTCCAAGGGTGGCATGTTGTCCAGTCTTTTGATCTTCCACAATAAACTCATCAAGAGATATGCGATTTTCATCGTTCTGTCGAACCGCATACATCCGACCTTTTTTCATAGCATCTAAAAGAGCATTGTTATTTTTTTCGTGCGCAAGAAGTATTGTTCGCACGGATCCCAATTTATCACCATCCTGATCTTCGCAAAAATAATCATTGCTTCCGTAACCCCAAACCGGTTGATCTCGTTGTCCTTGAATATATTCCATAAGAACTTTGTCCCACTGTTGCCCTGCTTCGGCTTGTTGAATAGGGTTGTTGCCAACTACTTGAAACCCAGTGTAGTTTTTAGTTTTCAGCAAGTCATCGGGGTAGGGAAGCGTAGTTAAATTAACGCTCCCATATTGACGGACTCCAGAGTTTTTTTCCATATGATTCCAAAAAACCATTGCTCCCTTTGAGTTGACGTAATCAATCAGGTTTTGATAAGGCTTAACTCCTTGATCGCCATTATAAGCATCGAATGGAGAACTTCTAAAAGGATGATTGTTAATTGTTAATAAGATAAACACAACCATTAGGGGAACTGTAATTATTCTTGCATATCCTTTATACACAGCACCCACACTCATCATGCATAAAAATATCAAAAAGATGAATTGGTTGAATAAGGGTTCGGCATAATTTAAAGAAAAATTACTATTTGGAAGAGGTAATTGCTCATATTCAGATGCTGAATGCATTCCTATAACAAGCAGATGCTTGTCCCAATTATGAGCAATAAGATTTCCATCAAAATTACTGCCAGTCCAATAATAAAAAGGTGCGGTTTCTACTCCGGGTATTAAAAGTGTATTTTTTATCTGGCGATTGTTGTCAATGACTTCTGAAATAAAACCAGACGCTCCGTTTTCCAGTACAGAAGGTTCATTTGTGGTTTTTTTGAATATACGTTCAAAGGGTTTGATACCAAATTCAATAGAGTTTCTAGCATAGTCACCAAAAATAACAGCATCAATTCCTAACCTCTCGGATTGATTACCAATATCTTTTATTGAGGCACAACCGCTACTGAAATTGGTTTTTACATCGACGATTGTATCAAGTTGAAGATAAAGTGCGAAAGACGATAAAGGGAATGCCAAAAATAACCCAAAAACAAAAACTACACTCCGATAAAAAAAATTTGAATGCCTAGCCAAATAAAACGGAATCAAGATCAATCTTTCTCCTCAGAACCGACCAATTTTTAAATTTAATGCCTTCCGATAAGTGGATTTTTATAATCTTTATAATCTTTGAGGTGATAATTAAGCGATTGAATTTCAAGTCCTTAATTTTATTATGTTATGAGGAAATATGATATAATTAAATTAACAATATTGTACTTGTTAAGTGATTAAAATTTGCAGTTAAATTAAAGAAAACAATAAACGCAGTATCGATTGATAATCTTGGGGTTTGTAATTGCCCCTTAAAATGCTTTCCCATGTTGCTTAACTTGGTATTTTGATACTTATTCAATTTAATTGCCTGGATAATTTCAAGCTATAAGGGTTTCTCTTGTTATAAATTAGTAAAGCTCGCCTATTCTAAAAATCCTAATGGTAAATATTTATGTCACTAAAAATTTTGGTTGCTGATGATAGCATTACGATTCAGAAAATCGTTGCAATGGCTTTTGAAAATGAGGATGTGTTAGTAGAAGGCATATGTAATGGTCAAGAAGCCTTTGAGAAAATTGCTGATTTCAAACCAGATATTGTTTTGGCTGATGTAGATATGCCTGGGCTGAATGGATTTAAGTTAAGTCAAAAAATAAAGAGCAACCCTGATTTAGCGCATATAAAAGTATTGCTTCTTGCTAGTGACTTTGAAGATTTTGATGAAGATCGGTTTAAAAAGTGTCAGGCTGAAAATCACATCTCCAAACCTTTTAAATCTGACAATATAGTTCAGATGGTGACAAAGCTGATGGAAGGGAATAAGGTTGTAGGCAGTGAGCTTGCCTTTTCTGAAAATACAACTGAAGAAGAAGTAGAACTGGATGAAGAACCTAGCCTTGAAGAATTATTGGAATCTGTTGAAAAACTCTCTTCCGACTCTATTGAAGATATAGATTTAGAGGAAACTAATGTTTCCATCCAGGAAAAAAATGAAATAAAAAAAGATGAAGAGCTTGTTGATAACAAAGCAGATAAACCTAGGCAAATGGATCAAGAAGTCGAATTGCCAAACGAATTAGGAGCTTCGCAACAATTTAAAACCGAAGAAAATGCTCAAGGCGAACAAAGTTTTGAGGATAACTTGGAGGTTCTTTCAGAGGTGCAGACGCGAGAGTTAGATAATCTGGATGATCTAAATATAGCTTTCAAAGAAATTTTGGCTGGAGAATCGAAGCAGGAGTTAAGTTTAAGAATTGGAGAATCAGAAATATCCCATTTGGGAAGTATTGTCCCAGAGCCGGAAGATCTTCTGGAAAGAATGGCACCTAGTTTTTTCTCTGATGAAGAAGAACGTCCTCACACCGCTGATGAAATCTCGGAAAATATGAAATCTATGATTAATGCATCTTCATTTAGCGCTGCCAATTCTAAAGGTTCCAGTTTTCAAGAAACAGATCTTATGAATAATGATGACCTTATAAAACAAGTTGTTAAAGATGAGATTTGTCAAATTCTTGAAAAATCGTTGAATACTTCTTTGCAGAAAGAGGGGTCGGAAATGTCAGCAATAATTATAAAAACGGTTAGAGAGGTTGTTAGAGAAATTGTCCCTGATATTGCTCGATCTCTTATTCGAGAAGAAATTGATAAAATAAAAAAAATCTAATTTCTTTCCTTAAGTACAATTTTTTGGTAAAAAGCATTTTCTCATCTCAACAAATTAATTTTAGGTCTCTTCAGTATTTCAAGAAACATTTTTCAAAAGTAGAGTGATTTCGATTTTCTGTGGCAAATGATGTTTAAATGATTCAATTAGACAAACAATACGAACCTGGT
>PBKR01000009.1 GCA_002721545.1 Nitrosomonadaceae bacterium
ATAACTTCGATAACCTGCAATCTTCCTGGGTAACACAAGGACCCAAAATCGGCCAAGTTTCACTTTACTACGGCGCCAATGATATGGGAAGCACGATGATGGAAGAAAACGTGGTGGCCGCAGCGGGCACCGTCTACTGTATGGACGAGGAAGAAATCAAACGGCTGATCATCGATGGTGGCTTCACTCCGCAGCGCCGCAATATGCAATACCAGCCGGTTGATTGAATCAATAATTTATATTTTAGAATAACCCGCTCTACCCTATAATTATTTTCAATGAAAAACCCACTCATTCCTGAAGACTCTCCTTTTCTAAAGCATGACACCCGCAAAAGTCGTTGGGCGATACCCTATCACCCTGAATGCCTTAACGCGAGACTCGATGCGCTGCTCACTCAAAACCAGGAGTTTATCAACGGGAAAAAAATTCTCGATGTGGGCTCTCATATGGGAACCTTTGCCTATGCAGCCCTTCAATCAGGTGCGTATTTTATTCATGGAATAGATTCAGAAGAAAAAATGATTGTACTTGGGAAAAAGTTATTTCAGGAGAAGAATGTTTCTAAGGAAACTTATTCCATGCAAGCCTGCGATGCACTGCAATATTTAGAAAGCGTAGAAGAGAAAAGTTTTGATACGGTGCTCTGCCTGGGAATGTTGTATTACTCAACAGAGCCTTATCGACTGCTTAAGCTCATGCTTAGGGCGGCAAAAGAAACCGTAATACTCGATACTTTTACAGCCAGCTACGCTGCTATACAGGGTAAAGATGCGCCCCAGTTTTATAAAAATATAACTGATGAAACTTTAAAGCTGCCGATACAGATTACGGCATTGACGCAACCTGAAAAAAAAGATTACACCCTGCCGCATTCTTTTGAATATAAAAACAAAAACCTCGGCATGATCACACTGCCGAGTGAAGAGCTTCTTGAAATCTGGTTTCAGTCCCTGGGTGCTGACTTTAAGAAACTGGATTGGTCTTCCTACAAAACTCGGCCGTGCACCTACCACGATCTACTCACCCCAGAGCAGAAAAAATCCTCCCACTGGGTCGATGTCTACACAAGCGGTATCCGTGTTTCCTATGTGTTAAAAAAATAATTTCACAATTTGGAAACCAGTCTTCCTTAAGACATACGCATAAATCCAGCAGGAAGCTTGAAGGGCTTTGTTTCTTTCAGGAGTATCCGTACCGCCATGGGATAAAACTTATCAGGGTTTTTTTTAGCCCATTCTACTAGGCCCTTGGTACCTCCGATGGCTTCAAATGCTTCCAGGAAAGACTCCTTAAGCGATAGGAAGCGGTTATGGTTTTCTAAATTCTTATTTTTTGAAATATTTTTCATTGTGTGATCCTTTCTTCTTAGTTTTAAGAAATAAAAAAAGCCAGTCCGCTCCCAAGTAATTGGTTGCAAACTGGCTCTAATGAATCAGCTTTTATATTTTTAGATTTTATGAGATTCCTTCTCATCGAGTGCCATCCTTGGCTGAAAATCAATAATTCTTGTTCCTAACTACTAAAATATACGAAATATGAAAAAATACAAGTGATTAATTTTCCTCATCTTCAATATTCTATGGAAAATTTTTTACTTTTTACCTTGAACTTGATGGAAGATTTCTTCGGATGTAAATTTAACAAATTTATCTTTGGCAAGCCCAACATTTGCAATCTCAATTTCTGGCGTTGAGTTTGAGCCGGAAACATACTCTTGTAACCCTATGCCCATATGAACCGAACCAATATCAGTTAATACGTACCTTTCATGAAAAGACCCGTCAGGAGATTCCTGGAAAATAAGGTTAATGTGTTTCGGGATGATAGGTTCAAGTTTTTCGGTAGCAATTTTTTTAAACTCTTCTTCATCGTAAAAGTCTTTTTCTCGAAATGAAAAATGATAAATAATTCTTAAAAGAGAAATGCCTGATTGACGATTTGATACAATTTCTAGAAATTGCTCAAGAACATTGAGATAACTTGGGGTTTTAGGGTTGAAGTAACGATCAACAAAGACTATTTCCCGAGACAACTCTAATAGTGGTTTGATCGCATCACCCATATTTTTTGCATTTCGAGGTACCGTAACTTGACGTTTTATTCTCCAACGGTCATAGGAGTCATCCGCAGTTTGACCGGGGACAATATTTCTATTTAAATCAGCCTCCTCAACATCGGCAAGAATAGCCTGAAATGGTTTAAAGGAATTTTCAATTTCTGCATTTGTCAGCCAACTCCGTTCTGCCCAAGGTTTTTGTGGTACTCGTTTAATGAATGCTCTTTGTTCAGCAAGACGATTAAGCCTATTAATACTTGCTTTATTTGCCATAGGTTTTTTTGTCTTACGAATTAACTTCCTTACTTCTTCATACCATCCCTCGGGAAAATCAGATATTAAGCGCCCTTTATCGGGGCCAAAGGAATTAACTATGTTAGAAGAAGTTCCTTTTTGGGTCATTAGTATTGGTTCTACTGCATATTCATAAATCATAAGAAAGTCTAATAATTTATTTAAAAACTACGGAGCTCATCATCTCTTTCTTCAAAAAATCCTTTAGGCCATTCATCGAGGAACTCACCTGTTTCATCTATGCGAAGATGAGAGATCTTAGCTTGGCTTGCGTTTTCTTTTGTTGTTTCTTGACCAATATAGTAAACCGCAATATCGCTGGAGTTTAATTTTGTTATGCCAGGTTCTATCGTATTTTCTTTTGTTTCTCTAATTCGCCTAAGGAGCCTTAACAGGATATGCTCACTATGGCTTTCAATTATAAATTGAGGATAGACAACCTGGCCCTTTTTATCATTTACCGTAAAAATAAAAAGATCCCCCAGTTCACATTGCAATTTAGGATGCAGATGCAGTTCGGGTTGTTCAAATATTAAAATATTGCAAGGACAATGAGGGGTAATAGCCGTTTGCTTCATATAAATGCAGGCGATAACTATGGGAAGAACCTGTGAAATGCCAACTCCGATATCAGGCAAGAAAACTGGAATATCTTTTTTTTGATCCCAAAGTGTAATCGCTTGACGCTTGGGAGCATAAGAAAATTGATTATGCAAATCTTCAAAAAAACTCCAAGGCTCCTCCAATATCTCCCCATATGAACCATAATCATCATCCCCTTTTGTTGCATCAAGGTAGTCTCCTATACTTTTATCTATTTCTTTTATTGTTTTTACTTGTAAGAAATAATTTAAATCGAGATGTTTATGATCCAGCCATGAGTTGATCTTTTTAAGCATTTCTTGATCAGATCTAAATAGAACTTTATAGGCTTCTAAACCGTCAGACCAATCTTTTATTTCAGATGGTTTATTTTTGTAATCACCGAAATTTCTTTCTGGAATTTTTCTTAGTGGACCAATATAACTTAGAGGTTTAAAGGCATCTCTTAAAAAAGCTGTAGGTGAAGCAAATAAAAAACTTAAAAGCTTTATGGCAAGTTTCTTTTTATCATTATCAACTTGAAATGCTGATGGAATATATAAAGACCTTTCTGCCATTGGCATAGGGGTTTCCTCCATCAAACTTATATTAACTTGGTTCCCCTCAGTATTTAATGCATCTAAGTTGTTTTGCTTAGGGTTCGATATAGCTAATGCTGGGTGTTCAATTAAAAACTCCTCAAAATTTCGGGGCATATCGGTGTTATTAAAGCTGTTATATTTTTCCAACACATTGTTATATTTAATTTTTATTGGGAAGAAGGTTCCCTCTCTAAAACAATCAGAATTCATACTTTCCTTCATCAACTGGCTGAAATTTGAGGTCTCATCGTCATCTGGGTCAGGCAATACTTGATTAGAATCTGCTCCAATAAATATTGGATGATTGAAGTTTAAAAAAGAAATTTGGACATTTTGAAGGTCAGGCGTTGAATCAATGATTCCTAAAATTTCTTCGCCATAACCTATTTCATAGCTTTTAAGGTAGGGTTTTTCCTTTATTTCACTCCAGGCAATTTCTATTTCCATCCAACCTTGTTCATTATTTCCAGGAAAAAATTCTTCCAAAATAGCGTTTGGAGAGTTTGGATCGTCTTCTACTTCGTCTTCTAAATAGGGAAAATCTCTATCTTGTAAGTAGGGGAAAATATATTCAGGAACATCTGTATCCCAATAATCAAAGTCCAACCTAAGCGTTATTTCTCTTTTTAGTTTCTCTTTTTTATAAACAAGGTTTTCAAACCCACCTAAGCTCACTGCTTCTCCGCCCCAAAGGGTAGTGTCCGCATCCACATTTCCATTAATCAGAATTTCACCGAAATATTGCAGAGCTTGAATAATGGTACTTTTTCCGGAACTGTTTGCTCCAAACAGCAAAGTGATAGGCTTAAACTCAATCTTTTGTTCTTCGCCAAATCCTTTAAAGTTTTGAATGCTTATACCGGTGATTACCATTTATAGTTCTCCTCGGAAGGCGCGTTGGGTGAGGGAATTGAACAAAGAAATTGAGTGTTCATATGATTGAAATAATTTTTCTTTTATTATCGATATATTTTTTGCCAAGTCCTCGAATTGAGACTGTTGACTTCCTTCTATATAAGTTGGAATCGGCGCTGAATAGGATAGCAAATCAGATCTATTAATTTTCGGAATATTAGTTCGAGTAGAAACTTTTTCGCAATATTTTAAAAAATCTTTTGATTTTAAAACGGCTTCTAGAAAATATTTAGAAACTGTTTTTGCCTTTGGTCGAATTGGATAAATATCTGCACTGCAGATTCCAGAAAAATTTGGAGATGCTACTTTGTTTAAAATAGGTCGAATCTTGGAATACAGTATAAAAGACTCATCAAAAGCATATTTACCACTTTTTAAGTTTAATTCCTTTGCCAATTTTACATTTAACAATTTCCCACTTCCTGAAATTATATTATCCCCGCCGACATGAGGCAAATTGCAATATGGAGAAACCTTTGGGTCAACTTGCCCGGATTGAACTTGTATAATTTCATCTAATAATCTTTTATTCCATCCTTTTGGATTTTTAACAGGATCCCCAAACATATCTAGAAATGCGGAACGTAGAAATTGGTCTGCGAGTTCGATTGTCTGCTGTCGTTTTTGCCGAATAGCATCTGCCTTGTCTAAAATATTTGCTATGCGTTTTTGCTCATCAATGTCTGATGGTAGATATATTTTTGTATCCAAAAATTCGGCTCTATTGATATGTTTCATTGTAGAACCATGGGTAAAACGATCCATAGATTTTAATACTACAGTTATTGCATGGCGTAAATAAGGCTTGTAAACACCATCTCTTGGAATCACTTTAAAAATATGCTGATTTACTAATGCAATATCTTTTTCATTCCATTCAAAAACTCCTAAGGATGCAGACCATGATACAAGCAAATCTTTTGGGTAAACCTCATACTTATCTCCAACATTCTTTTTGGTTCTGTTATATGGTTTTGTTGAATCGGTTAAATTTTGGATTCGGATAATCCTTTTACCTTCTTCATTTCTATCAAGTGGACTAAAAGCATAACCATTTATAAAATCTGCTACTTCCCCAAGTGAGGTTAGTTCTAATTTCACTCTAACATCCCTCCCAATTCATCCAATCCCTTTTGAATTTCATCTTCCAAAGTTTTCATCTTTCCCAAGATTTCTTTTGGAGGATCGTAGCGTTCTTCCACATCGGCGACTTCTTTATAACGGTTTATAGAAAGATCATATTTATTTTCTTTAATTTCATCGACTGGCACACAAAAATGTTTCTTTTTCCGATCTGTATCTGTTTTTGGGTCACGATTGCGCCAACTTTGTAATGCTCCATCTCGGCCCTCAAGATCATTCTCTTTCACTTCTTCTCGTTTATCATCTAAAGATCTTCCATCTGCTTGAACATCGTAAAAAAATACATCCTTGGTTTCACCGTCCTTTGTGAATACAATGATGGCTGTAGAAACTCCTGCATAAGGTTTAAACACTCCGGAAGGTAGAGAGATTACAGCCTCCAACTGATTTTCTTCTATCAACAGTTTTCTTAGTGCTACGTGAGCCTTTGAAGAACCAAATAACACACCATCCGGAACAATAGTGGCCGATCTACCACCTTTTTTTAGCATCCTTAAAATTAAAGCAACAAAAAGTAATTCTGTTTTCTTTGTTTTAACCTTACTTAAAAGGGTGTTAGAAACATCTTCAAAATCTAAAGTCCCTTTAAAAGGTGGATTGGCTAAAATCACATCAAAAGAGTCCTGAGCATAACTCGGAAACCTTTCAATAAAATTAGAGCTCATCGTATCTTGGTAATGAATGCTTGGAGCGTCCACTCCATGTAAGATCAAATTCATTGCGGCGGTACGAAGCATGGTGGAATCAAAGTCAAACCCGGTAAACATATCTTTTTTAATATGCTTCCATTCCTCATCAGTTAATTGATCCCCAGCAAAAGTTTTACTTCCGTCATCATTCTCGGTTATAAAATCGGTTGAGGTCTTAGAGCGCAATATATATTCCATCGCACCTGCAAGGAACCCTCCTGTCCCACAGGCAGGGTCGGCTATAACTTCATTCGTTTTAGGGCTTATCATTTCAGCCATGAAGCGTATGATATGCCGGGGAGTGCGAAACTGCCCATTGATCCCGGCAGTAGTCAACTTACTTAAGAGGTATTCATATAAATCTCCCTTTGTATCACCTGTCAAAGGAAGGTTATCTACCATATTAAAAGCTTTATCCATAAGATTTGGTTTTACTATCATTAATTGGGCATCTTTCATGTATTCACCCATGGGTGATCCATCTATGGACGCTTTTTTAAAATGCGGGAAAACCCGATCACGCATTTTTTCCAACTTTTCTTGAGGCGTATTGTGTTTGAGTTTTGACCAACGGATATCCTGATCATCTTTACTGAAAATTCTTTTTTGAGGTTTTCCTGTACGTTTTTCTTTTTTTTCGATCTGGTTTTCCTTAATATCCAGGAGCCTTGAGAAAATAAGAAAGGTGATCTGCTCAATGACCGTTAAAGGATTAGTAATGCCCCCGGTCCAGAACTCTTCCCAAAGCGGGTCAATTTTATTTTTAAATTCTTTTACAGTCATAATGCGGTCGTGTCTTGTCTTTGAGAGGGTTTAAAAGAATCGATGATAGAAATTAATTTTTCAACATCCTGTTCTTTAGGAAAAATGCCGTCTAGGCCATCATTATCTATATTTATAAAAGGGGTCTCATACAAACGCTCCACTTCAATAGTTCCAAAGTTAGTTATATGGTTTTGCAGGAGATTCATAAAACGTAATTGCTTTGCATTTAGGTTTGGATGATCTTTAACAAACTCCAAAAACCTTTTTTCAACCGCTGATGATTCCATTCCTACGATACTGCGCAAAAGAAAATCTAAGGGCATCGCAGTTTGAGCGTAAAACTCTTTTAGAATAGACAAGTCGATATCGGGATGTTGTGTTAAAACCAGAGAAGTAAGTGATGACAGCTCTTCTTTATTAACCGGTTGCCCCTGGCGGATTTTAATGAGAGTTGGATCGGTATTAAAAAGTGGCTTTAAAGCTTCTACTACTTTATTCCTATACACTTGTTTGTCCACCTCTCCCAAATTTGTCGGTTGGCGCGAGGTTTGGATAGAACCATCAGATATATCTATCGTTTTAGGAATATCTATTACAGTACTCTTTGGGATATATTTTATAATCCCTCTAAGCTCTTTACGAATTTCTTCAAGTTTTACCGTATTGACTGAGCTCCAGAAGTCAGCACTTTTGACCTTCTTAATTATTTCTGATTTTTCTCTTACTGGATTAAGGTGCATCGGAAGTTGTGTTATCAAATTAATAATTTTTCCCTTGTAATCATCAAGCAACCCAGAATTTTTTATAATTTCAATCTGAGTATTGCTAATTAGCAAATCAAAATGATAGGCATGCCCTTCTCCCCTGATATTCACCCATTGCATTAGCCCTGATATTTGAGTGCGAAGAATATCGACCGTAGTCGGGGCAAACTGGCGGAGCACTTCTAGTTTTTCTACAGTTCTTTTTTCTCTCCATTTTTCACGCACAGAGATAGATGTTTCATCTAAAGAACAGATGGTCTTTTGAATCCATTCCGCTGCAAACTCAAAGGCATCTAGTAGCTGATTGTTTAGCGCTGTTTCAGCAAGATCAATACGAGCTTCAAAAACCTTTCGCAAAAGAGGTTTGGATTGTTTTGGTTCTGCCTCTTGATACCGCTGATTAAAATATTCAAAATTTTGCCAGTGATCGAAAATATAAAAACTTTTCTTATCTTTTCCTATTCCAAATAAATTTTTACAGAGTCGAGTACCTCTTCCGATCATCTGCCAAAACTTTACACGAGATTTGACTGGTTTCGCGAAAACAAGGTTCACCACTTCAGGCACATCAATTCCCGTATCCAGCATATCGACTGATATTGCAATAGTTAAAGGGTCAGCAGGATCTTTAAAATCATCGATTAGCTGCTCTGCTCTCGGATCATAGTTATCGATCACTTGACACAACTTTCCACTGTACTGAGGGTACATCTCATTAAATAGTTCCATCAGCAGGATCGCGTGATTATGGTTTCTGGCAAAAACAATAGTTTTTCCTGGATGTTGTCCGGTCGCTTCTTTAATGCCATTTTCCATTAAATTACGAATAATATGCCGATTGGTATCTTTATTATAAATTTGCTTATCAATTTCTCGCGCTTCGTAATCAAAAGTTTCAGGTTCTTCGCCATCCTCTTCTAGTTGACGTTTTTGATCTTCCGTTAAATTTTCATATTTAATTCCACCTCTCAAAAACTGGGTGGTATGAGTATAAACCTCAAAGGGAACCAGGTAACCTTCTTTAACAGCATCTTCGTAGGGATAGTGCGCAGTTGGTTGTCGTTCTTCACAGCCAAATATTCCATAAGTATTTCGACTTACAAAATCAACAGGAGTTGCTGTGAGCCCTACTTGGAGACAATCGTAATAACGAAACATTTCACGATAACGGTTATAAATACTACGATGAGATTCATCGGCAATGATCAGGTCAAAAAAACCAATATCAAAACTTTGATATATTTGCATCATGGCCTGATAAGTTGCCAAATATATTCTCTTGTTCCGATCCTTAGAAGTATCCCTTTTAACAATCACAAGAGACGAATCTCCCATAAAGTTATTAAATACGTTTTTGGCTTGTTTTCTCAGTTCTTTACGATCGCAAAGAAATAAAACTCGTTTGGACCAGCTGGCCCTGGATAAGATATCCGTCATACAAATTGCCACACGAGTTTTCCCTGTCCCTGTCGCCTGAACGATTAAAGCTTTTCTATGTTTTGCAGTAAACTTTTCTAATACTTCTTTTATCGCTCTTTGCTGGTAAAGGCGGTCAGCAATTTCTAAATTTGGTTTAATAGTATCGAGATGTTTCTTTTCTTTGCGCTGAAAAATTAAATATTGCAGGCTATCTTTAGAATAAAACCCAAAGATAGTTCTGTCTGGATATCCTTGAGCATCATCCCAAATATAAATATCATATCCATTCGTATAGAAAATAACTGGCCGCTGCCCATGCATCTTTTCAAGTCCATCTGCATATATTCGAGCCTGTGTGCGACCTTTTTCAGCACTTTCAACGGTCTTTTTAACCTCAACAACAGCCAAAGGTTTCCCATTATCATCCCATAGAACATAATCGGCATAACCCAATCCGGACTGGGTTGGTTGATATTGAACTTCTTCTTCCTGAGTTACTTCCGAAGTATTTGTACCATTATCTCCAACATTCCAACCTGCATCGGTTAGCTGACTATCAATTAAACGTTGCCGAGTAGTTTTTTCATCAAAATCAAGAATGTTGACNGTGTCATGACCTTTGGATGTGATTTCATCTAATTCTTTTTGATCAACATTTTTGGATTTTTCTGATTCTAATTGACTAAGAAGTATTTTTGTTTGCACTTCTTGTTTGGCCAATTCCTCAAGGGCCTCTCTCTTTTCTTTTTTTAGTTCATTTTCCGTAGAAGTACTATTTTCAGGAGGATCTTGAAATTGAGGGCAGTCCTCGATCCCAGCACCTCCAAAAGTTATAAACAACCATTTTGCAAGATCATAAGCTTCACGTATCAACCATGAGGATGATTTGATTGAGGGCAATTCCCCATGTGCGGCTTTATTACCATGGATCCTTATTGCATGAAGCTTCTTAATCACAATATCGGGAATATGTTGGCTGAAAGAGGAGCTATTAAGAAGGTTATTTAAATTAGCTTCAATGGGTTTTGGAAGATCTAGTTCGGCATAAATCCTATTAACTATTTTTTCCGCAAAGGACCTCAACTTAATGATTGAACTGGAAGGGTCAGAGTTGACATAGTTCTCGGCAAAACCTCCCAAGCTTGCAAGGTCAGGCCATTGTTCCCTTAAGATTTCAAAATTAGTTGATTTCAAAATTTTTGATTCCATGCAACGCTCTATAGCAATGAGCGTGCCATTTAAAATTTGATATCATATTTTTCCAACGCATACTGTAATCTTTGATAATTTTTATAGCCTAGAATTTCTGAAGCTTCTTTAATGTTACCCCGTGTCAGCTTCACAGCTTTTTTAATATAATCGGCCCTAACTTCGTCAACAAGGCCTTCCAAATCAAACCCATCCGATAAGTCTCGGTTCAAAATTGTATCATTACCCGCATAATTATTAACTGAAGGTTGAATAGCATCTTGCATGTTTTCTTTTGAAATTATTGGCTGATCAGAAAATATGGTAGCTCTTCTTATTATGCTCTGCAACTCTCGTACGTTTCCAGGCCAAGAATGGCTTTGTAAAATATTTTTTGAAGCAATTGAAAATTTTTTAGCGGTATACCCAGGGTCACCTATAGATTCTTGATTTATTTGTACAAGGAATTTTTCCATTAATGGACCCAGATCTCCTTTTCGCTCTCGAAGAGGGGGAAGAGTAAGAGGCCAAACGCTGAGCCGATAGTATAAATCTTCTCGAAACCTTCCCTCATTAACTTCAGTCTGCAAACATTTATTAGTTGCCGCGATCACCCGAACATCAACAGAACGTGTTTTATTTTCGCCGATCCGTTTAATTTCACCTTCTTGCAAGGCACGAAGAAGTTTAACTTGAAAATTTAAAGGAAGATCACCAATTTCATCCAGAAACAGTGTTCCCCCGTCCGCTTCTTCAAAGTAACCTTTCCGAGTGGAATCCGCTCCTGTAAAAGATCCTTTCATATGGCCAAAAAATTCGGACTCAAATAGTTCCGGCGCTATGGCACCGCAGTTAACTACAACCGGAGCCATTGCTTTTCTAGGACTATTATTATGAATTGCATTGGCAAAAAGCTCCTTTCCGGTCCCAGATTCCNCTTCAATTAGAACGGAAACATTTTTTGAAGCCACTTTTTTTGCGAGGGTTACGACCCGATCCATTTCCTCGCTTCTATATAAAATATCTCCAAAGGTTGCGCTGCTAGGCGCTATGCCAGAATTAAGTTTTTGTTGTTTTTGATCGGTGTATTTTAAAAGATTTGGAACAAATTCAGCATGAATTTCAAATGGAACATTTGCATTTTTAACTCCTTGTTCGGGTGAAGACTGAATCAATGTAGCTGGGCATTGTGTGGATCCAAGAATAAACCAAACTGCACCCATCGCAGGCGTACCTGGACTTAGATGGAAGGTGAGGTCAAGTTTGCCCTTTATTCTATTCTTTAAGAGATCAAGCGCTTTTAACGCATTCCTATAAATACTAGAAAAGTCCGTTGGATCTGAATTTGATAACTTCGCGTGAAAAAGTTCCACCTCTATCGGGAGGACATCTTTTAACCACGAAACATATTCTTTGCAATCTTTCTTGGATTGATTCACAAGAAGAAGCAATGAATCATACTTGTTTTTGGCCAATGCTTGTGCAATTGGCCCTGAAGGAACTGATTCCCTCGAACGCGCTATACGCAAATCTGCATTTCCAAGCCATGCGGCTAAAACTTTCATATCTGAAATATACAAAATATTTTGTATAAAAACAAATTTTTTTATATTTAGGAGTTATATATTTAACCCTAAATATAAAGTTTAAATATAGATCAAGTGTTTTAACACAAAATTTATTGTTTTTTTATTTATTTAATTCTATAAAAAAATATTTTACTACTCCTAGTCTTTGTAAAACAAAGGCTTAAGTTTTTCTTTGAATTTCTCCCTCAACTTTTGGCATGGCAGATGCAATGTGAAAAATTAAAACGACGGTTGAAAGTTTAATTCCACAACCTGAGTTTTTGGCATGGCGGATGCAAAAAGTGAAATGCCAACTAACGATATCAAAAAATCATTTGGAGAAAATCGAATGAATCGTCCTCAAAAAGTTAAAGCGGTATACCAAGAACTCAAGTTAGCGTTTGGTGATGAATATTCAGCGCAGGAGTTGTTGGAGTCAGCGGCTTTATTGATAGAGGTTGTAGAAGATGATTATTCTATTACATTCGATAAGCTTCAAGAGTTTTATGTTCCTTTTAAAGAAAAACCAGTTGATGAGATTATCGCTAATGATGGGTGGAATGTTCTTTCCACTGAAGATTGGTGGCGCCAAAAGGAAGGTGAAGATGATGCGTTGAGCGTTCAGGCTCGGATGCAACTTAAACAATACGGTTTGGAGATGGCAGCATGAATAAAAACAAAAACTCTGGAAATGAATTAGCAGTTAAAGAACACCTTTTATCTGGCCAGCCCATTACGGGTTTAGAAGCAATGATATTTTTTGGTGTCAGAACCTTAACGGCCGCAATAACAAGACTTCGTAAGGATGGTTGGATTGTTAAAACTAGAAGACTTCCCTTTGCTGCAGTTATTAAGAGGATAAACGATTATGCAGTTCTTAAACCCCCTAACAACCTTCCAATAAGAGAAATTCAGTTGACTGAATATTGGTTGAGTAAGTGAAGAGATGGTTCAGCAAACGACAAAGACAAATTCTATTTTTCGTGGCTGGAGGAAAATGTCAGCTTTGTGGAAGGACCCTTAGTAAAAATTTTCATGCAGATCACATCCGACCTTTTTCAAAAGGTGGGAAAACCATAACTTTGAACGGGCAAGCACTTTGCTCTAACTGTAATCTTGCAAAGGGAAATGAATATATGATGATCAAGCTCAGAAATTGGCAACAAGATGCTATTAAGAAAAGCCTCAAGTGGTTGTTGGAGGATCAATCAGACCGGCATTTTGTTCTGAATGCAGCACCCGGCGCTGGAAAAACAATCGCCGCCTGCGAGATCGCCCGTGAACTTTTTCTACGCAATGAAATTGATCGCGTCATTGTGATTGCGCCACGGGCTGAAGTAGTTAATCAATGGGCTGATGATTTTTATTTAGTTACCGGCCGATTTATGAGCAAAGTTACCTCCTCAGACGGTGATATCAAAAGCTTGGGGGTTGACGTCTGTGCCACCTGGTCAGCTGTTAATGGTCTTAAAGATGCATTTCAGGCGGTATGTCAGTCTGGTCGTGTATTAGTGATTTGTGATGAGCATCACCATGCAGCGATAAAGGCCGCATGGGGAGATAGCGCTGACAGTGCTTTTAAAGATGGAAAATTTGTTTTGATTTTGACGGGAACACCAATAAGGTCTGACGGTAAAGAAACCGCATGGCTACCCTATGACGAAACGGGTGCTATCGACCATCNTGAAGAAGGAACATTTACTCTCACTTATGGGGAGGCCGTAGACCTTGGATATTGTCGCCCGATTACTTTCCATCGTCATGGTGGAAACTTTACTCTTGATCTGGATAACGGCGAATCTGTTGAAGTTTCGCAAAATAAACCAGCAGAACTAACGGGAAATAACAAGCGCATCCCTGGCCTACAAAGTGCCCTTGATTTTTACAGGTTAGCCTGCTCACCAAGGTATGAAGCGGATAACATCACTCCACTCGCTGACGGTTATCAAGCCACGATGCTGGAGTGGGGAAGTAAGAAGCTTGATGATCTAAGATGTCAGATGCCAGAGGCTGGTGGGCTGGTTATTGCACCGGATATTGAAATGGCCATGTACATGGCAAAACTCTTAGAGATGATAGAGGGAGAAGCTCCCACTATTGTTCATAGTAAATTAGCCAATCCCGAAGCACGCATTAAAGCATTCCGAAATACAAATAAAAGATGGATTGTTTCGGTAGCTATGGTCTCCGAGGGTGTAGATATCAAACGTTTAAGAATTTTAGTATATCTCTCAAAAGCCACTACGGAATTAACATTTCGGCAGGCAATGGGCAGAGTGGTGAGAACATCAGGACCAGAGGATGATACCCGCGCCTATGTAGTTATGCCATCAATTCAGTTGTTTGAAGAATATGCACGCAAAGTTGAACTTGAAATGTCTCCGACTAAAAGATTTGGAAACCAAAAACCTAAAACCAAAAAATGTCCTGTTTGCCGAACAGATTGTGAGTTGTCTGTAAAAATATGTGAATGTTGTGGTTATGAGTTCCCGACAAGGGGAGGTCCTAACTTTAAGCCTTGTTCAAGCTGTGGTGCCCTAAACCCAACAGGTGCAACAGAGTGTCATGCATGCGGGCAGTCATTAGGTGTAAGTTTTAAGATTACTCTGAATGATGCACTACGAACGGGTGCAATTATCCGTGGTATGGACATCGAAGAAAGTGATGTTCAGGAAGGGGAAAGAATTGCAAAACCATTTCGTAAAAGAGTTCTACAGTCTGGCGACCGTTTGCTTATCGAAATGTTTTCAAAAATACCCGAGGAGAGTTTAGGACGGGTCAAGCATTATCTAAACATGGAAAATTAATAAAATTTTAAAGGCAAAAAAGAAACATTAGTTTTTAATATCATGAGGAATAAATAATTGGCAAATCTAAAAAACAATTCTCAACAGGAACCTGAGTTTTCAATCTACGATCCCGCATGCGCAATCTATTCGCCGCATATAATAGAAGCATGGAGAGATGATATTGGAATACAACCAAAAGTTAACGATGAATATGCAGAATCTTTCGTTAAATTAATACCAATCTACTACCCTAATGAAAATATTGGACGCAAAACTCTAAAGGAATTTAGATTAAGAAATTTATTATCTTATTCATTCTTCTTTGGTCTTGGTGTGACTATTTTTGATAAAGAGCATGCGAGGCGTCTGTTATATGGGCTAAATGAGGGATGGAGTAGAACAGTATTATTTTGGTTTGATGAAGTTAAAAACTCTGCCCAAGAAAATAATAATAAGAATTGGAACCACGCGATAAACATATTGACAGTATATGCGGGTGCAGTTTGGCCTGATGCTGTTGGCCTTAATGCAAATGAAGATATGATTAAACAAAATGCTCCTATTGCTGGATTTACTCCTGCAATAAGACTAGGGCTCAGTGACCCGGAGTTTGCGCATGAATTATTTGAAGGGGCGCTGGATGAAAGAAAAAAATGTAGCGATGATGCTTTATTAGAACGAATTGATCGTAAAAAAAGGTTCATCTCTAATTCATATAACCAAAAAGAAACCTGTAAAAATAATTAATAAATAATATTTTTCCATTTATAAAGTTTTCAAGCCTCAAAATAGCGAGTCATGAAATATGATTAGTCTAAAAAGAAATAGTAAAAAGGAGCTAACTCCTGCGACGGGATTAAGAAGCAGAGCATCGTCATTTTACACCCCTAACCAACCTAATTTGTTCAAAATAAGTCGAAGTAAATTTAATGATTTTCTGACATGCCAAAGATGTTTCTATCTTGATCGAGTTAAGGGCTTAGTCTCCCCTTCAATACCAGGGTGGACATTGAATGAAACAACAGATTTACTGTTGAAAAAGGAATTTGACCTTTGTCGAGAAAAACAAATTCCACATCGAATATTTGACCAGTACGATCTGAATCATATTGTTCCTTTTATGCATACAGAGATTGATAAGTGGAGAGACTCACTTCATCATGGATTAAAAATCAATTTTAAAAATACGAATATTATTCTTCAGGGCGGAGTTGATGATATATGGCTAGATAAAACTAATAATAAATTAATCGTTGTTGAATATAAATCGCAAGCAAATAATAAGGCTGTGAATACTGAAAGCTATCTATCTAATGTTTACCATCAGGGATATAAAATTCAGATGGATTTTTATGCATATCTTTTAACTGAAATGGGTTTTGAAGTTTCTCCTGTAAGTTATTTTTATGTGTGCAATGCTGATCGAAGTACCACTAGGTTCGATTCAAAGATAGTATTTATGGAAACATTGGTTCCATATAAATGGGATAGTACTTGGATTGAAAATAAAGTTTGGGAAATGATTAAGCTATTGAACTCAGAAATAATTCCTGAAGGCAATAACTCCTGTGAAAATTGTGCCTACTCACTACAAAGAACTAATCTTACTTTTATGGCAAAAGATCAAAAGGGTTTAAGTAAAAAACTGTTTAGAAATTCTTCTAAATGGAGAACTTATAAAAATAGGGTGAACATAAGATGCCATGGAATTTGTGAATATTGTAATTTACGAAAAATGACGTCAGTTCACCATCGAATTGAAAGCAGATTAGATTCCGATTATGAAAATCCAAATATAAAGGATTTAATGGGTGTTTGTGAAGAGTGCCATGATTTAATCCATAACAACCAATCTTCTAGTAATAATTCTCTAGAGTTCCAAGCAGAAAGCCCTGCATTGTCTGGGGATAACGGATATTCAACTTTAGATGAACCTCCAGGCCATTGGATTACTTGAGTATTATTAAGCCGTCTACTATATCGCGGTTTTGTAATCCTGTGATTAATAACCACGACAGCAATGAATATATCTACAGATGAGTAATTTATAGAATCAAACTAAAATTAGGTGTAGTTAAAATGTCGATGAAACGCAAGTTTAATATTTCAGAGGATGAACTAAAAAATTTATATCAATCTTTTAGTATGGCTAAGATTGCTGAAATGAAAGGTGTGGGTGAAACGATCATACACAAGAGAATACATGAATATGGAATTACCCTTAAAGACACTGGAAAAGGAGGACATAGAAAAAAAAGGGGGAAAGTATTTTCTGATGAACACAAAAAAAACATTAGCAAGTCTAAGATTGGAAAGATATTGGGAGCCAAACACCCTAATTGGAAGGGGGGCTTGATAAAGAAGAAATGTATTGTGTGTAAGAATAATTACCTAATTAAACCTGCAAAAAAAGAAACGTCAAGTTTTTGTTCGCACAAATGTCACGGTATATGGAAATCAAAAACAAACAGAGGAGAAAATCATCCAAGATGGCAATTTGATAGACCTGTAGATAAAAAATGCAATTTTTGTAATGAAATTATGACTCAAAAGGAAACAGAAGCAATAAGTACCTATCGGGCAAGAAAGTTTTGTTCTAAAAAATGTGCGGATAAGGGAGGATTTCGTTATCAAGGAGAAGCCCATCCTTGTTACAAAAAGGATTCCCGCAAGAAAAGTGGAAGAGGTAAACAAGGAGCATGGCAAAGAGCTGTTATAAGCAGGGATAAAGCACAGTGTCAGAAGTGTGGCGCACAAAATATTCAATTGCACGCACATCATATTAATTCATTTGAAATTCATCCAGATAAAAGATGGGATATAAGTAATGGTTTAACATTGTGTCATAAATGTCATGAGGCTGAGCATGGTTATAAAATAAAACCAGATTCTGATCGGTCAGATGAATTGGTTCCTGTGGAAAAAATTATTAAAGGGAGGCCTACAAGGCGTTGGAATGGCTATTGCGACTGGTGTAAAAAGTTTATTAGCAAAAGATGGTCAGATGCTAAAGGACAAAAAATACACTTTTGCAATAAGTCTTGTGCTCAAAGATATCGCATGAACCGTATAACAAAAGAAACTAGACTTAAAATGAGCGAGTCTCAAAAAAACCTTTCAAAGAAAGGCATTCGAAAAACATATGCTGTTCACTTTCCTCACATTCCTCAAGAAATCCATAACATTATCATTGAACTTAATTGCCAGAATAAAATTAGCTATGCAAATATTGCAAGCAGAATGAATGAAAGAAAACATAAAACTGTTAATGGGATGAGCTTTAAGGATTTTAATATTCGGTCCATTCTCAATCAATTTCCATTTCATAAATAACACGTATCCTTTTATTAAAACGGAAAAATTTATTATTTTAAAAATAATTTTTTAAAAGATACATTTCATTGATCAAAATAAAATATGGATATCAATCTAAAGATACTCAGCTTATTGATACTAGTTATAACAGGTCGGCTGGAAATAATTGACCGGGAGAATTTATAGATGAAGAGCGATAAATTCAAGGTTTGTTCATATTGTAAGAAAAGGCTTCCCGCTACAAAGAATATTTTTCATGTCGACAGTCGAATAATAAGTGATGGATTAAGATCACGTTGCAAAAATTGTACTAAAAAACTAAATAGTCAAGCTGCTAAAAATAAACTAATTAATACATATACATCAATTAAGCAAACTTGTGCAATTTGTGAAACAAGCCTTCCTGCCACTATTGAATATTTCTATCCATCAAAAACGGGAAAATATGGTTTGCGCCTTGAATGCAAAGATTGCCATAAGCAATGGCAAAGAAGTTTCGCAAAAAACAATAGAATTAAAATAAATTTATATAAACGAAAGAGGTATTCAGAAGATTCGAGATATCGGAAAAATCATATAAAAAGTGTCTCCGATTACGCAAAGCGAAATCCTGAAAAAGTAAATTTAAGAAGTAGAAATTTTAGGATAAATAATCCTAAAGCGATAAAAGTTATTCAACGTAAAAGCAATGCCAAACGTAGAAAAAATCCAATGGTTAGGCTTAATGACAATGTTAGTTGCCTGATACGTCAATCTTTGATTGCTGGTAAACAAGGAAAATCAGTTTGGACTCATTTAGGATTTACACGCATTGAACTAATAAAACATATTGAGTCTCAATTTGAAAAAGGAATGCATTGGGGGAATTATGGTAGAGGTGGTTGGTGCATCGACCATATAAAGCCTCGGAGGAGTTTTCAATTCGATTCATCTGATAGCCCTCAATTTAAAGAATGTTGGAAGTTATCAAACCTTCGCCCGTGCTGGGAAAAAGAAAATTCTAGCAAAGGGGCAAAGTATAAAGGCTTGGATTATAGATACGTGGGTTTTCTCGAACAAGATTAACAAAATTTAATTATTTTTCAGTCTTGTTTTAGTAGAAATTTTTTAAAGAAGTATATATATTCAACGTGAGTTTTTTATTAAATAAAAGGTTTTGTTTAATGAAAGCAATTTCAACCCCAATCCTAATTGTTTTCTTTCTGATGTCGCTATTCATCAGCGAATCTGCTTTCGCTATTTCTAGAACTGACTTTTTTCAGGGCAGTCTTAATTACAAGCCGTCAAAACCCATCATCCATACAGTTCAGGAAAATGAAAGTCTCTGGCAAATTGCAAGGAAGTTTGATGTCGATTTTACAAAGCTGGCAAAGATCAATGGCCTAAACAACCCGGACCTTATTTTTCCTGGAACCAGGTTGATCATTAAACTTCAAGCTGATGGATCTATATTGGTAATGAAAAAGAAGGAGACGGCAACTGGCCCATTACCTTTCAATTACACACCCAAACAAATCATTGCCCATGTCTCTCTTCCCAGTAAGGACGACCCATTTGCTCCGGAAAATCCGTCCGTCTCTTATGAAGTGAAGGAACCCGTTTTAAAACCGGTTCAACAAACGGTAAAAGAGACACTGGTATTTAAAACTTTTGAAAAGTTCGTTCAATGGCTTTCCTCAAGCCTCGGCTATCCAACCGATATGACCAAGGCCAGAGGACATGCAAGCTTTGATCCTCCGACAAGCCCAACCTACCTCCACTCCGAGACATTGCATGTAGACACCTCAAGTGGAAAAGGTAGCAAGTTGGCAGTTTTTATAGATAATTTTTCTTCGCATGTCACAAGCACAATAAGTCCCCCACCTAAATCTCTGTAATTTACCCAGGCAGTCAAACACGTAGGGCAGGATAGTTCCGCTCTATAAAGTTGAACCTTTATTGGGAAATTACAAGATGAAACC
>PBKR01000010.1 GCA_002721545.1 Nitrosomonadaceae bacterium
CCATACTTTCTCAAATTCAGGTTCCATCGAATCCATGCCATGTGAATAAGCAAAGGTACGTTGGTACCAAATCCAGAAGATCGCTACTGCTAGCATAAGACCCATACCAAATTTATACCACCTTGAGTCATACCATAGTGATTGATCCCAGGAGCCGGATGAAGCTGTGGCCGCTGTTCCAGTTGAACCGTATGTAGTTGCCATATTGTTAACCTCCTAGTATTTATTAATAAAACAAAATTTTTAAGCCAACTGCTTGTAAATATTATGTAACATAATTAATATAAAGAATAATAAATTATTATTATTGATACCATTAGTAATGATCTATAAATTATAGGAGAAGCCCATTGGTCATAGCACTTTATGTCAACGTAGCTAGATGATGCCTTAGCTACTGTTCTAATTGAACTGTGTGTTATTGCCATATTATTACCCCCCTTATATTTATTAATAAAATAAAATTCTTAAACCAACTTCTTATAAGCATTATGTAATATAATTAATATAAATAATAATCAATAATTATTATTAATACCATTATTAATAATCTATGCATGAAAGGAGATGCTCATGCGCCATAGCACCTTACGCCAACTTGAAGTATTTGAAACTATTGCTCGTTTAGGAAGTTATACACGCGCAGCAGAAGAACTATACGTAACTCAACCTACAGTTTCCATGCAGATCAAAAAACTAACAGATGCAATCGGGTTACCTTTATTTGAGCAAATTGGTAAAAAAATATACCTAACTGATGCAGGTCGAGAATTACAACAGGCCTGCAGCGGTATTTTTGAGCATCTATCACAATTTGAAATGCTAGCAGCAGATATGAAGGGCTTAAAAGCTGGAAAATTAAGACTAGGAGTAGTAACTACTGCAGGATATTTTGCTCCACGCCTACTAGGGATGTTTTGCCACCAATACCCAGGAATTGAAGTTTCATTAGAAGTGTCCAATCGTATGCATATACTAGAACGTTTAGCTAATAATATGGATGACCTGTATATTTTAGACCTTCCTCCAGAAGAAGAAGAAGTAGTAATTGAGAGCTTCCTAAAAAATCCTTTAGTTGTACTCGCATCAGCTAATCATCCACTAGCAAATAAAAAGAATATCACCCTTAAACGAATAGCAGAAGAGCCATTTATATTCCGGGAACATGGTTCTGGAACTCGCATTGAAACAGAAAATTTTTTCTCTAAAAACAACATAAAACTAAAGACACAAATGACACTTGGTAGTAATGAAGCAATTAAACAGGCCATACTTGGTGGTTTAGGAGTTTCTGTATTGTCACGCCACACATTAACCCTAGATTCACCTGAAAATCAATTAGTTATACTTGATGTAAAAGGTTTTCCTATTAATTGTAAGTGGCATTATGCCTATCCATCAGGAAAAAATTTATCTGTAGTAGCACAGTCATTTTTAGCTTATTTACAAAATGCTCCGCAGCTTATAGTAGACCTTGCATTATCAGGAGTAGGAATTATTACTTTTCCTAACCGCTAATATATAACTATGATCATACTTATAGTGTTTTATTTTCAGTACCCAAAAGTTATCAAAAAAATAAAGGCCTATATACTAATAATATATAAATATAAATTAGTTAATATTCTCTAATCTTTTATATTAGATAAATATTTTAATTTATTTTAAATATTTATTATGAATATAGCGTGTGATATACCAAACTACTAGTAGCACCACTGGTATTAACACCCCAGTAACTAGCTCAGGATGCGCCAATAAACCAACAACCTCACCGGCTTTAGCTAGATATAATATCAAGCTAACTATGTAATATGAGATAGCCGCAATTGACAAGCCTTCTACTGTCTTCTGCAATTGTAGTTGCAATTCTTGTCCACGCGTAAGCTTTTCAAGCAGTAGCTGATTTTGTGCTTCTGTCAATATATTTACTTGTGTGCGGAGTAGAGCGCTAGTATATGAAATCCTTCCTGAAAGTGTACCCATGCGCTGTGCAGTATGTTTTATTTTTGCTATGGCTGGAGAAAGACGACGCCACATAAATTCACCAATTATTTGTGTGCCAGGTATAGCCTTTTCTTTTAATTCATTAATACGTTGAGTTATCATTTTGTCATAAGCACGAGTAGCAGTAAATCGATACATGTGCTCTATAGTTAAACGTTCTATATGTACAGCTAATGAAACTAATCGGTCTAATAATTCTTGCTCTGAAGCAACTTTATTTTTTAATTGATCAGTGATACTGGCTAGCTGCTTCTCAGCTTTTGATAATGTAGAATCAAGCTTCTTAGCTACTGGCAAACCTCGCAGTGCCATAACCCGATAAGTTTCTATTTCGACTAAACGCTGGGCAATACGCCCTGCCCTAGTAACAGATATATTAGATGGCGCAATCACCAACATGCGCTCAAAACCAGTATCTCGGAGCATAAAATCAGTTACTACAAGCGATCTAATATTTTTACCAACCAAAGATGCCACAATAGTTCGATCACCAAACCAATTACGTGCTGATAACAACATCTCTTCAGGATTTTCCAGATTACCATGCACCATAACCAATTTAATAGCGGAAAATGTTTTACCAGGAATAGCAGATAACCACCCTTCTGGTAAAAGCAAAGATGAAAGTAATTCAGGATCTACCTCACCCAATTGGGCAGTTTTAGGAAGGTGCTGCACCAATAAATAACTAGTAAATTCTGTATGCCTTTCCCATCTTAAGGTGTATCCCTGCAGACGCAGGCGAATAAAATTATGTTGCAAATCATCTACCGTGATTGCATCTTGTCCAGGTAGGCGGCGAAGATGCTCGTACTCTTGCTTAAGAGTGATATCACTACTAATTACTGCAACGTATACAACTAACGCAGGAAGATGGATCTTCTGACTCTGACGAGTATGCACTTCATTATGCAACGAAACACGTAATGGATCATCAGGAGGAAGCCAATTATTATGAGAAGAATTAGTATGCTGCTTCATTAGAAAAATAGCACAGAAAAATAAAAAGATCTTTGCTTGTTTTTAAGCAGATATAGCCTCTTATTCTTCTAAATTCCACCCTAAGTATATTCATTATAATTTCTCTAACTCTATATAAATAATCTAATATTTATTGCTATAGAATATGGCCCATAGACTTTCTTTTATTATATTCTCTTGCCATATTTTGAGCATCACAAACTTGTGCCAATGTCATTTTTTTAGATATTCTTTCTCGATTTTCCCTGGCAATTGAATGCCCATCACTAGCAGCAAGATTACACCACATATGCGCAAAAACATAATCCTGGCTTATTCCTTGGCCATTTCCATACATTACTCCAAGATTAGACTTGGCTTTTGTATTCCCTTTTTCTGCTGAGAGTCGATACCATTTTACTGCCTCCTCATAATCTTGAATTACACCTTCTCCATTCTCATACATCAAGCCAAGATTAAATTGTGCTTTAGCATGCCCTTGCCGTGCAGAAAGCCGATACCACTGTGCTGCTATTTTATAATTCTGCATTACATTCTCACCATTTTCATACATTAAACCAAGATTAAATTGAGCATTCGAATACCCTTGATCTCCAGATTTTCGAAACCACTTCACTGCCTTCTGAAAGTCTTGAACAACACCTTTGCCTTTCTTATACATTAAACCAAGATTAAACTGACCTACATCATATCCTTGCTCCGCAGAGCGCTGATACCACTTTACAGCCTCTTTATAATCTTGAATTACACCTTGACCCTTACAATATAGAAAACCAAGGATTGTTTGTGCTTTTGCATTTCCTTGCTTCGCAGCAAGCAGAAACCACTTTGATGCTTCCTTAGGGTCTTGTATTACACCCTCTCCATTTTTATACATTAAAGCCAGATTAAATTGAGCCTCTACGTCACCTTGGTCACTGGCTTTATGGAACCATTTCTCAGATTCTACAAAATCCTGAGTTATTCCTTCACCTCTCTTATACATTAGTGCAAGATTAAACTGTGCACGCGCATCCCCTTGATCTGCTGCTTTTCGATACCACTTTGCTGCTTCTGCGTTATCTTGAATAACGCCTTCACCATTTTTATACATCCATCCAAGATGCCATTGCGAAATCACATCTCCTTGAGTAGCCAATAAATAAAATAATTCCTTGGCTAAAGTGTAATTATTTTTATTGTAGGCATCTATTGCATCTTTAAATTTACCTTCTCTCACTACACTACTATTTGGCTTCAAAATAGAAGATAAGTATGAAATATATCTATTCATGTATTTTTTCTTGCCTAAAAGAAGTTGCAGTAGAAAAATTTTATAGCAATTTAATTCTTCACCTAGAAAAAAATTACAAATAATATAATATATAGCCAGATCTATTTATTATCTAATTTTTCTGTTTCTGACGGCACGTCTTCTACTGCATAAAAAGAATCTGAACTATCAATATTTTCCTTAACTCTACGAAGACCAAATGTAACAGTTGGAGGTATCCCCATACCCAATTCAATATCAGCAACACGATAATTAGATCCTTTATTTTTTAAGATCTCATTAATTTTCTCTTGCTTCCCAACTGCTTTAATAACAGTATTGGCTATTACTTCATCACTACTAAATGTTGCAATCGACTCATTAACTTTACCCCCAATTTCTTTTGCTTTGTCCAAGATTCCCATTAATTCACTCCAATTCCCTTATAATTTTATTTAACAATTTCTTCATAGTAGTACAAATCTATACTACTGGATGAAGTATTCTTTTTATTATTTATCTCAAATTACTTAATTAAATTTTCTCTTACCCAAAATAAATCACCCGTTCTAGCTTTCGCAAGAGAACGGGTGAGTATCTTAAATTTAACTATATTTACAAAACGCTTACATTCTTTAAAACTAGCGCAAGAAAATATCAATTTTTGATTCGATGAATATAGCAAGTATTTATCTCATTTAACAAATAAACAAATAAACAAATAAACAAATAAACAAATAACCTTACAAAGATTTAACCATGTTTTCTACCACATTTTTTGCATCACCAAATACCATCATAGTCTTATCCATGTAAAATAATTCATTATCTAAACCAGCGTAACCAACGCCCATGCTGCGCTTCACTACCATAACATTTTGAGCTTTATGGACATCTAAAATTGGCATTCCATAAATAAGACTCCCTTTAACATATGCTGCAGGATTCACTACATCATTTGCACCTAGAACCAATACAACATCTGTATTAGAAAAGTCGCTATTGATTTCATCCATTTCTAACACTTGATCATAAGGTATCTCTGCTTCAGCTAATAAAACATTCATGTGCCCTGGCATACGCCCTGCAACTGGATGAATTGCAAATCTAACATTGATACCTTGCTCAACCAGCTTTTCTGACAGTTCTTTAACTGAATGCTGTGCTCGTGCTACAGCTAGACCATACCCAGGAACAATAATTACACTGTCTGCATTACCTAACAAAAAAGCAGCATCATCTGAGCTACCACTACGGTGAGTTTTTTGTTCTTTGTCACCAATTGCGGCTGATCCACCGTCGCTACCAAATCCGCCGAGTATGACTGAAAGAAATGGGCGGTTCATAGCTTTGCACATAATATAAGATAATATTGCGCCCGAACTTCCTACCAAAGAGCCTGAGATAATTAGCATTGGGTTGCCAAGTGAAAAACCAATACCTGCAGCCGCCCAACCCGAATATGAATTAAGCATAGAGATCACTACTGGCATATCTGCTCCGCCAATAGGAATAATAATTAAGAAACCCAAAGCAAAAGCAATCACAGCCATAGCAATAAAGGCTGTCCAATTAGTAGTCTCGCTAAAAAAGAACCATAAACCAAACCCAATCATTACCAGAGATATGATTAAATTAAGCATATGCTGGCCATTAAATATAACAGGAGACCCACCCATACGCCCCGATAGTTTTAGGAACGCAATCACTGATCCCGACCAAGTCATGGCTCCAATAAACGTACCTAGAAACAGTTCTAATTTACTACCCATTGGCAGAACCTCAGGCAAGCCAAATGAGACTGGGTTATTAACAGCTGCAATAGCAATAAAAACAGCCGCTAAGCCAACTAACGAGTGCATAAATGCAACAAGTTCTGGCATAGCTGTCATTTGGACTCGCTTAGCAACAACTGTACCAATTAAGCCACCTACAGCAATACAAACAATTATCAGTGCCCAGTTATCTGTAATTGTTAGCGTAGTAAGTACAGCAATGACCATACCTACCATTCCAAACAAATTACCTTTACGAGCAGTGACTGGTGAACTTAAACCTCTCAACGCCAGAATAAAAAAGACTGACGCAATAAGATAAGCTAAAGCAACTAAATTTGGTGACATTTATTTATTTCCTTTTTTATCTTTTTTTCTAAACATTTCTAGCATACGTTGACTAACAAGAAACCCACCAAAAACATTGATTGAGGCTAATGTTACGGCAACTGCACCCAACCAAACGCCCCAATCTGTTTCTACCGCTCCAGCAGCTAACATTGCACCGACTAAAATAATACCTGAAATGGCATTAGTCACCGACATCAATGGCGTGTGCAAAGCAGGAGTAACATTCCAAACAACGTGGTAACCAACAAATATTGCTAATACAAATATAGTAATGTTAACAATGGTTGGATCAATCTCTCCAATCATAATAGCTCCTCATAAATACTATAAAATTTAATTTAAAAATTACTTATTTTTCATTAGAAATCACTTCGCCATTCGAACATACCAAGGTACCAGCAATAATTTCATCTTCTCGATCAATATTAAATTCGCCACTCTTTGTATCTAACATTAAATTAAGAAAATTCATCAAATTCCGAGCATAAAGTGCACTAGAATCTGCTGCTACTAGACCTGGAATATTAGCTATGCCTATTAGATTTACTCCATGCTTAACTACAGTTTTGTTTAACTCAGATAACGGACAATTACCTCCAGCCTCTACAGCCATATCTACAATAACCGAACCTGGCCTCATAGCTTTTACAGTATCTTCATTAATTAAAACTGGAGCTGGACGCCCAGGGATTAATGCTGTAGTAATAATGATATCAGCCACTATAGCACGTTGATGCACTAGCTCTCCTTGACGACGCTTATAGTCATCAGACATCTCACGTGCATAACCACCTGCAGTTTCTGCCTGTTTTTTTTCCTCGTCACTTAAAGGTACCTCAACAAATTTTGCCCCAAGGCTCTCTACTTGCTCCTTCGCTGCGGGGCGCACATCAAATGCTTCTATCACTGCCCCTAAACGCTTTGCTGTAGCAATGGACTGCAAACCTGCGACTCCTGCTCCCAATACCAATATACGAGCAGCTTTCACTGTACCTGCTGCCGTCATCAACATAGGAAGAAATTTCTGATAAATATTTGCTGCTATCAATACCGCCTTATACCCTGCAATATTTGCCTGTGAAGATAGAACGTCCATATTCTGAGCACGAGAAATACGTGGAATTTTCTCCATAGAAAATGCAGTTATACCATGGCTTGCAAGAGCACTAATACCTTCAGTCTTATGTGGGGATAATAGACCTAATAAAACTGCATCCTTCCGTATCATTTTCATTTCAGAAGAGTCTGGAATATGCACCTTTAATATAATTTGTGATTGAGCATATAGCTCTGTAGCATCATTTACTATAGTTGCACCAGCTTCCCTGAAGCTTTCGTCAGTAATACTAGCTCCAGCACCAGCTCCTGCCTGTACCAGAATGACATGAGCCTTATTAACAGAAAGCTTCTTAACGGTCTCTGGAGTAGCAGCAACGCGGGTTTCTCCATCTAATATTTCCGCGGGTATTCCTATATACATTGATAATCCCCTTTAATAGTATTCTATATTTCTATAAATACGCACATAAAAATATCTACTAACAAATAATACTTATTTTTTAAGAATCCGTAATTATAAATAATCCTGCGCATGATGTGTTCACAGAATAGAATAAAAATTAAATTTTCTATCTCTAAGCCCTAATTTGACCTGATTCCTTTACACAATGACTAATCCATTTCTTTGTAAGCTTCTCCTGCGCACTATTCTGGCGTAATCGAGATGCAAGGCCAACAAAATCAACCTGATCAAGTGGTTGGTCTTGATTAAAGCAGGAAAATACATAAGTAATTTCACCAGTATCTGGATCTTTATGAGGCTGTAAGCATTGCGCACAAATTTCTTTCATCATGCACTGCATAGGTGAATTTATTGAGCCAATTGCAAAATGCCCTGCTTTTAAATAAGGTTTCAATTTATTCTGCCGAGCAACGCCTACAGCAGCCATCATGCGATCTGAACCAATCGCTAGTATCCTATCAGCTTCTGATAATGAAATCGGCTGGGGCCCTAAATCACCACTACCATAGGCTGCCATTGCTTCAACCATGTTCCCAATAAAGCTCAAATCACCAGAACGTGAAGGTTTAAATCCAGGAGATTCATCACAACACCAGACTACTGTGTCAGCTGCCGACTCAATTTCTGCGACCTTATAACGGTCAATTAATTTTTTATACCCTGCAAAATATAAAACTTTTGATCCTACAGCTCTAGCTGCTGCACCAATTGAAAATAGAACTGCATTTCCTAATCCACCCCCAACCAGCACGACCGTCTCCCCTGGAACTATTTCTGTCGGTGCCCCTGTTGGTCCCATTAATACCACAGGGTCACCGGGGCTTAGCATAGCGCATAAGTCAGCAGAGCCGCCCATTTCTAATGCTATTAATGATACTAATCCACGTTCAATATCTACTGAAGCCCCTGTCAAAGCAATCCCCTCCATTGCAAGTTTTGTATTAGAAGCATTTGGAGCAAGTGCTTCAAAATTTTGAAAACGATAAAATTGACCCGGCTGAAAACGCTCTGCCGCCATAGGTGCATGCACAACAACCTCAATAATAGTTGGAGTAAGCCTTTCTATTTTATGCACAGTAGGCCGTAATCGTGCATTAATTAAAGATAAAAAATGTGAGCTTCCTTCTTTGGATACAGGAGGTTTCTGGCTAAGTACACGGCTAATCACAGGATATCCCTGTTTAGCGCTAGACATGGCCTTAACCACATTCCCAGAAAAAGATGGGTGCAAGTCTCCAAAGAAACTAATAAAACGACCATCATTACAACGGCTTAGAAGAACCATTGGAGTTTCTGGTTTAGGATTCCCGTGAACTGGATCAACAGAATTTCCACTTTCATCACAAGCAGCAAAATATCGCCCATGTAACTTAAAATTCTTTTGATCTTCTCTTGCAAGTACTGTATTAGGCTTTGTACCAGCTGCAACCAATACTGCACGAGCAGGCAATTCAGTCTCTCCAATTTTTTCCCAAGAACCTGTATCGTCTAATTCTTTTACTGTAAATTTTACAGACCTAGCATGTTCTCGTTGATCCAGCTCTATGCTCTCAGGTGTAAGACCCTCAGCAAACGTTATACCCTCCTCTAACGCCTTTTCCACTTCTTCATGATTAAGAGTATAAGAGGGGCTATCTATTAATCGCTTTCTATACGCTATAGTAGCACCGCCCCAAGACTGAAGTAGCTCTAGAATCTTTGGAGCACGTCCTTCAGCAATTGCTAATTTACGCTCAGCCCTAATAGCACGGGCATGATTAAGAAATTCATCTGCAATCTCACACTCTTCATCATCCCATAAATTACGAGTTTCTTGCTCTCCATTTTTAGCTGATAAAGATTCATAGCGATGGAGAAATTTATTAACTTGCACTGGATAATAGGCAAGAGCCTCAGTTGCTGTATCAATTGCTGTTAATCCGCCTCCAATTACTACAACAGGTAAACGTAACTGCATATTTGCTATAGAATTATCTTGAGCTGCACCAGATAGCTGTAATGCCATCAAGAAATCAGATGCGGCACGAACTCCGCGAGCTAAACCATTAGGCAAATCAAGTACTGTAGGACGGCCTGCTCCAGCTGCCAACGCCACATGATCAAACCCCATATTTAAAGCATCATCAGCTGTAATAGTTCCCCCAAAACGAACACCACCAAAAAGAGAGAATTCTTTTCTTCTCTCTAGTAATAGCCTAATTAATTTTAGAAAATTTTTGTTCCAACGTACTGTAATACCATATTCAGCTACTCCACCAAAGCCTGCTGGCGTACGTTCATTTAAATCTTCATCAAGCTCTTTTACATCTTTAATAGGTCGGAAAGGTACATGAGCCCCTTCTTGGTTAATACCAGAAAGTTCTGATGGCAAAGCTTCTATTTTAAGGCCATCTATACCCATAACAAAATGACCGTCATTCATCAAATGATGCGCTAATGTATATCCAGCAGGACCCATGCCAACTACTAACACTTTATGGCCTGATGAAGCTTTTGGAACAGGCCGCTCTAAATCCAATGGGTTCCAACGCGTAAGAAGGCTATAAATTTCAAAACCCCAAGGTAATTCAAGAACATCTTTAAGAGTACGCGTTTCTGCTTCAGGAATATTTACCGGCTCTTGTTTTTGATAAATACAAGATTTCATGCAGTCATTACAAATTCGATGCCCAGTTCCAGCACACATAGGATTGTCTAGCACAATCATAGCTAGACCACCAATAGCAATCCCTTCGGTTTTTAATTTATGAAATTCAGAAATTCGTTCCTCTAAAGGGCAACCAGCAAGCAACACGCCAAATGGACTCTTTTTAAAAGTTGTAGGCTCTTCCGGTGACTTTGATTTTACCTTCAGCCCTTTTGAACAAGAGTCTCTTCCTTGCTCATGGCACCAAATACAGTAATTTGCCTGATCTAAAGCACCAGCAAGGTCAGTACCCTGATCAGTCAACGAGAATCCCTCTCTACGACGAAAATGATCTAATTTATGGGCAACATAACCATCAGAAGAGCTAGTAACTGAAGGCACCAAATGCAAATAATCTAGTTTAGGGTGAGGCTTAAATAGTACTCCCCCGTGGTTACGCTTTTTTCCTTCTACTGTTTTCAGCGCCCATGCAGCATAAAATAATGCCGACTTTAAGACCTCCTCATTCTTTTCTTCATCTTTTAACCACTCGGTTACCTTCGTTGCAAAAACAAGCTCAGAAAATGGCGCTTTAAATTCAATTTCTAGTTGTTTCTCTAATTTAAGGCCATCAATTTTTGATATGTCCTCATCACTAACTTTATTCATTGCCTTTCGAAGCACAAACTGTCTTTTACAAAAATATAGTGGAGCTAACTCATGATGGCGTGCAGAAAGCTCTTGAACTTCAGTTTCTATACAGAATAATTTTGAAATAAAATCATCCAGCATTGGAGCAACTTCAATTAACAAGTTAGACTCATCTTTTGCATTAAGACTGTTAGGATGCAAACGAGCATGAGTATATCGATCATATAAATCAGGATCACTATCATTTAAGAATTCAAGAAATGCTTGATCCAGTTTTAAAAGTCCAGCATGCTGATATAAATCAGCAAAAACCATATCGAAACCTAAAACAAGGGTGCCCGTTTCTCCCGTCACGCCTAATTTAGCATCTGAATTAGTATCTAAATCTGATTCTATATTTCTCATATGCAATAGATTATTAATGCTGTTAAATAACTAGAATTAACCTTGTCTTTTTTTCTGTAATTTCTTTTCTTAAAAATATTATTCTAAAACTTAATTATTCATAAGCCTTACGAATCATTCCTGCTGCAACAGTATTATTACTTGCCTCATCAATCACAACAAAACTTCCTGTGGCATGATTTTTCTGATAATAATCACAGACTAAAGGCTGCTGTACATTTAATTCTACACATCCTATATCATTCATTTTTAAAGTATCTACTACCTCATGATTCAACGTATTAATATCTACCCTGTACTCTATTTTACTCACTACTGATTTAACAATACGGGCCGAATGCTTAATAAGGTATTTTCGATTTGAGTCAAGAGCCGCTTCAGACAACCAACATAATATAGCGGTAATTTTTTTAGCTACATAAGGTGGGTTTTTGATTCCTACTAACATATCCCCACGTGAAATATCTAAATGATCCTCTATGGTAAGTGTCACAGACTGCGGTGCAAAAGCATGACCAATATGACCTTCATGAGTAACTATCTCTTTAATATGAGATTCCAGCCTAGAAGGCAAAATTGTAACTTTATCTCCTACTGTAATTTGACCTGATTCAATTCTCCCCATATAACCACGAAAATCATGGAGATCTTTTGTTCTTGGTCGACATACCAGCTGTACAGGAAAGCGAAAATCTTCAAGATTAATATCTTGATCTATAGGAGTATTCTCTAACACCTCTATCAAAGTAGGACCTTTATACCAAGAAAGACAACTCCCACGTTCTACAACCATATCACCATTTAGCGCAGACATTGGTATATACTCAATATTATCTAAAGTCAGCTTAGCTGCAAATTCAGCAAATTCATGGCTAATTTTTTTAACCACATCGCGCGAATAATCAACAAGGTCCATTTTATTAATAGCTACAACAAGATGGGGGATACCCATTAAACTAGCTAAGTAAGCATGACGACGGGATTGAGTAAGTACACCTTTTCGTGCATCAATAAGAATAATTGCAAGATTAGCAGTGGATGCAGCAGTCACCATATTTCGAGTATATTGCTCGTGCCCGGGGGTATCTGCAATAATAAATTTTCTTTTAGGGGTAGCAAAGTATCTATAAGCTACATCAATGGTAATACCTTGCTCACGCTCAGCCTGTAGGCCATCAGTTAGTAATGATAAGTCTACATCCTTCATTCCACGTTTATGCGAAGTACTTGTAATCGCACTTAGCTGATCTTCAAAAATTGATTTAGAATCATATAATAAGCGTCCAATTAAGGTGCTCTTGCCATCGTCTACACTGCCTGCTGTGATAAAACGTAATAATTCAGTATCACTAAATAAAATTTTAGTCTTTCCTACCATTTATTATCCTTCTGGGAATTTGAATTACTATAAATATATTTGAACGTCTATTTTAGATGAGCCATTTTATCTAAAAATACCCCTCTTTCTTACGCAGCTCCATAGATGCATCTGATGTTTGGTCATCCATGCGAGTAGCGCCCCGTTCCGTAATATGTGTAATCGCTGTTTCAGTAATAATCTCCTCAACATTTGCTGCTTCAGATTCTACTGGGCAAGTACAACTCATATCGCCTACTGTACGAAAACGAACAACAATATTTTCTGATTTTTCACCATCATTAGGTTGCACAAGATGAGAAACTGGTAACAAACCACTTTTACGACGATATACAGCACGGGTATGTGCAAAATAAATATCAGGCACCTCTAATTTCTCCTTCGCTATATACTCCCATACATCAAGCTCAGTCCAGTTACTAATTGGAAATACACGAATATTCTCTCCCTTATGAGCCCGAGTATTGTAAATATCCCATAATTCAGGACGCTGGTTTTTTGGATCCCATTGCCCAAATTCATCCCGAAAAGAAAATATGCGCTCCTTTGCCCGCGCTTTTTCTTCATCACGTCTTGCACCGCCTATACAAGCATCAAACTCAAGTTCAGCAATTGCATCTAATAGCGTTACAGATTGAAATGAATTGCGGCTCTGATTCTCTGAACGTAAAACCACTCTACCCAGCTTAATAGAATCTTCCATACTACGCACAATTAGACGCTCACCAAGCTCTTTCGCTCTCTTATCACGAAATTCAATTACTGCCGGGAAATTATGACCAGTATCTATATGTAATAGAGGAAATGGAAAAGGCCCAGGGCGAAATGCTTTTTCTGCAAGTCTTAACAACACAATAGAATCTTTTCCTCCAGAAAATAGTAATGCAGGATTCGTACATTCTGCTGCAACCTCACGCAAAATATGAACTGATTCACTCTCTAAAATATCTAAATGACTTAACTGATCTACAGTTTTACGCTTAGTAATTTCTGGCTCATTTTTCATCATAATACCTGGGACAGGGATAATAAAATTTTTCTTATCATTCATTAGTATATCTATTTGCTAATTCACTAAAATTATCAAATAAATGTATTACTTTCTCTCTTTAAGGTGCAGGCCACATTCCTTAGTCTCAGGGTTCTCCCACCACCAACGCCCAGCACGAATATCCTCACCAGGTGTTATTGCACGGGTACATGGCGCACAACCAATACTGCTATAGCCTTGATCGTGAAGTGCATTATACGGAATACTAGAATTTTTTATATATGCCCATACATCAGGCAAGCTCCAATTTAACAACGGACTAATTTTCTGCAAACCATTATCTATATCAAATTCAGACTCTTCTAAGTCTTTTCTAGTTAAAGCCTGATCACGCCTCATCCCTGTTACCCATGCACCTTTATCCTTTAAGGCACGTTTTAATGGTTCAACTTTCCTAATAAAGCAACAAGTTTTTCGTAGAGCGATACTATTATAAAATCCATTGAGCCCATTTTTAACGACATATTCCTCCACTGCAGAAGACTCAGGAAAATATGTTTTAATTTCTATGCTATAGCGCTCCTCAACTTCTTTCATCAGTCTATGCGTCTCTTCAGGAAGGCGGTTTGTATCAAGAGTAAACATAGAAATATCCGGGAAATTCTTCCTAATCAAGTCAGTCAGCACCATATCTTCTGCACCAAAGCTATTAGCAAAAACAACTGGGGCATAATTTCTATTAACTATATCTAGCAGCACCTTAACATTTTCAATCTTTTTACTTAAACTCATGCCTTTCCTGTATCTATAAATTTATAGAAACTTATTGTCTTATATCAATTGGTTGCTGAGATTCCTGTCCCTTTAAGTGAATAGACATAGTTGTCTCTGGTAATGATCCGGTTAAATCAAGTTGACGATCGAAACTAAGACATAATTCCGCAACTTCAACTGTCCACTCATCCAGCTCTAAAAACCATTTATTTAATTGAATAGCATCTAATTCATTAGCTGGACGCTTAAAACGCTCTGAGAATTCAATTAGCTTCTCAGATAATTTTGGCTTAGTAGGTAAAACACGTCTTAATTCTTCTGCTTGTTCTTTCAAATTATCTTTCTTGGGACCACCAAATAATTCTGTTACCCCTTGGCTAATTAAAAGAGAAATTTCCTCGGCACACTTAACAGAATCTCCAAATTTGCGCTGAAACTTTAACGCATCTCGGTAGTTTCTTTCATGTGCGGCCTCAAAGAAATTAGAACCAATTTTTACTTGACTAACTCCTGCACATTCTCCCCCACCTAACTGTAGAACTTTAAAATCACTTTCTCTCCCATGATCACGTAAAACTAGTTCTACGTCTTCAGCCTTTACATCAGTTACGTCCCGCAATAATTCAATAAAATATTCTTTATCAACTCTTCTTACCCAGGAAAAGAATGTTTCATCTGCTTGACGCTCTGAACTATAAGCTGTTTTTATTAATCGCATAGCTTCTTCAATACGCTTAGCAGGAACTACTGGAGCCTTAATTGCTAATTCCCCATTTGCCATCCCGTCTCCTCCTAAATACATTTGATAATGTGGTATTAATTTGCCATGTTTGCGTTTACCTACGCCGTACATGCCAATATCACCTGTCTCAGGCTGCGCGCAGCCATTATGGCACCCAGAAACGCGGATTTTTAAATCATGTTTTCCCCCGCTTAATTTTGGCCCAAGAACTGTACTAGAAGTTATTCCTAAACGACATGTGGATGTGCCCGGACATGCTACTACATTATCCCCCGCTTCTGGTTTGCCTAAACCTAATACAGATAAACTAGCAGACAAAGCATCAATTTTATTTTTTTCTACGTTTATTAGGACCATATTTTGATCTTGAGTTGCACGTATATCATGTAATGAAAATTTTTCTATAGTTTGAGCAAGCCCTCGTAGTTGCATTACATTTAAATTCCCCATTGGGGTGCTAATTGGAAAAACATAAAGCCCAGATTGCTTTTGCTCAAATAATTGGCGTGGCGCACCAATTCCAGGGTCTTCAATTCCCTCAGGACCCTCACTGTCCTCTACAGCATCCCACTCCCCTTTAGGATATTCCTGTGTTGCTAATGCCTCTTTAGTACGTTCTAATTCCTCACGATATTTCTCGATAAAGACTTCTCGACCAAATTTATCAACTAAAAATTTAATTCTTGCTTTAGCACGTTTCACTCGATCTGAATATCGATTATGCAATGAGACAATTGCCTCCATCACTATTAACAAATCCTTTTCTTCTATAAATTCCTCCACTACTATCGCTTCATGTGGTTTATGCCCAAGGCCTCCACCAGCTAAAACTTTAAAACCAAATTTAGCCCCCTTACGTACTGCAATAATCCCCATATCATGCATCATTCCCTGAGCACAATCCGACTCACAAGCTGAAAAACTAATTTTAAATTTACGCGGCATGAGTTGTGTCAGAGGATTACGCAAGAAATGCTGGACGGCCCCATCTAGATGCTTATTAACATCAACTCGTTGGCGGGGGCATACTCCAGACAAAGAGCATGCAGTAACGTTACGTATAGTATTACCACATGCTTCTCGTGTTGTTAGCCCTGCTGTAGCAAGATGCCGAAGCACATCAGGTGTATCCCCAAGAGGAACATAATGAATTTGTATATCTTGGCGTGTGGTTATATGAACAACATCGTGTTGTACATATTTCTCTAATACATCTGCTATTACCGTTAATTGTTTCGAATTCAAACGACCGCCTGGCAGCTTGATACGAACCATATTAACTCCTTCCTGACGCTGGCCATAAATACCCATTTGTAAACGGGCAGCAGTAAATCGATCAGCATCCATGCTTTGATTCTTAAAATCCTGCAATGCTTTATCAAATAAAGTTATCTCATCGTTATTAGCAAGGTTTGCTATCTTATCCATCTGAACTCTCCAAAATTTACTACCATACTAATCTCCCTCCAATTATGACAAGAATTACCGCTAATATTGGGCGCAATATTCTCTCTGGTATCCGACCACCTATATGACTTCCTACATAAATTCCAGGGAGAGAGCCCAATAACAAACTACCAAGTAACCCAAAATTTACTGTTCCCAAATATGCATGACCTATTCCTGCTATTAAAGTAAGTGGGACTGCATGAGCTATATCACTACCAATTAAATTTATAGTAGGAGAACGTGGGTATAAGATAATAAGTGCTACCATACCTAGAGCCCCAGCACCAACTGATGTTATAGTAACTAAGATCCCTAAAATTACACCTGTCATAATTGTTGCCATTACTATATGCCTGTCTCGCCATGCCGCAAGAACATTAAAGCGAGATTTTCCTAAATTCGCTAACTGATTACGGAAAATTAGTGCCAGCGCAGTCAAGATTAATGCCACACCAAGCGTACTAGTAATTAACCCTGAAAATATTTGACTTTCAACCCCTAAAGCACTTAACCCTAAAACAGTCAATAATGCAGCAGGCAAACTGCCTATTGATAATCTTTTTACGAGGTCCCAATCTATAGTGCCACGAAGACTATGAACCCATACACCACCGGCTTTTGTAAGCGCAGCATATAATAAGTCTGTTCCTACAGCAGTAGCTGGTGCAATATTAAATCCTAGTATTAACAAGGGAGTCATAAGTGATCCCCCGCCAACCCCAGTAAGCCCTACAATAAATCCCACCAGTAAGCCTGATAGAGTGTAGCCCCATTCCATAATATCTACCCAAATATTCCCTTTGTTTTTGAAGAGGGGATATTAACAATAAGTTAATATATTATCTAATACTATTAAATTAGAATGTTATAATTATTAGTTATAACATAAAATGGAGCTAGGTTTATGAAATTACAACAATTACGATATTTGTGTGCAGTAGCAAACCAGAATCTGAATTTATCTAAAGCTGCTAAAGGACTTCATATCTCACAGCCCGGCATCAGTAAACAAATTCAGCTTCTTGAAGATGAGCTTGGTGTAGAAATCTTTATTCGAAACGGTAAGCGTATTACCAGTATAACCCCACCAGGACAATCTATAGTAGAAATAGCCAGAAAAATTCTCAGGGAAGAGAATAACCTAAAAAATGTAAGCCAAGAGTTTACAAATAAAGATATCGGATCTTTAACTGTGGCCACCACGCATACTCAAGCAAGATATGCTCTGCCGCAAACAATCAGAGAATTTACCAATCGATATCCTAAAATAAAATTAAAAATACGACAGGGAAACCCAATACAAATATCAAAATTAGTTACTTCTGGACAGGCAGATATTGCTATCGCAACCGAAGCTATTGAATTCTTCAATGAGCTTGTAATGCTTCCATGCTATCAATGGAATCGATGCATCATCACACCACCTAATCACCCACTACTTTCACATGAACAAGTTTCACTTAAATCTGTTGTAAAGTACCCAATAATTACCTACGATTTTGCATTTACAGGCCGCTCAAAAATTAATCAGGCGTTTGAAGCTGAAAATTTAACTCCAAATGTTGTACTGACAGCTTTAGATGCAGATGTAATTAAAACATATGTTGAGCTAGGTTTAGGTATTGGGATAGTTGCACAGATGGCATTTAACCCTAATCGAGATAAAAATTTACGATCAATAGAAGCAGGGCACTTGTTTGAGCCAAGCACGACACGTATAGGAATAAGAAAAAACAGTTACTTACGAAGCTATATATTTGATTTTATACATATGTTCTCTCCCCAGCTTAGCAAAAATACCGTGAAGAAAGCTATGAATAAATAATCCAAAGCTTTATAAGAGTTACTATATTCACTCTATTTATATAACCTAGCAATACTTTTACAGTACATAACAATTTGACACTGTATAATTATAAAGATTTTATTTAATTATTTCTTAGATTTGTGATTAAACTTTTACCCGACTTAGTTATTAACCAAATTTCTGCTGGCGAAGTAATAGAGCGACCTGCTTCAGCGCTAAAAGAAATACTAGAAAATAGTATAGACGCAGGTGCTCTAGAAATAAATATCCAGTTAGAAGAAGGCGGGGTTAAATTAATCCGTGTAACTGACAATGGTGATGGAATTTCATTGAATGACTTGCCTTTTGCCCTTATGCCTCATGCTACAAGCAAGATTAGATCACTAGAAGACTTACAAGAAATAAACAGCCTAGGATTTCGAGGTGAAGCCCTAGCAAGTATTGCATCAGTTTCAAATTTAATTTTGACAAGCAGAAAACTAAAAGAAAAGCATGCCTGGAGAATACAAGCTAAAGGTAGAGATATCTCGCAACCAGAACCTTCATCACTTTCTTCTGGAGTTATAGTAGAAGTTCGTGATCTCTACTTTAATACTCCTGCTCGCAGGAAGTTTTTAAAAACTGAAGCTACAGAATTCAGCCATTGTGAAGAAACCTTTAAACGAATTGCATTATCTTGCCCTAGCATTAGCTTTAAACTGCAGCATAATGGCAAAATACGAGGCCAACTACCAGCATCTAATTTGGCACAACGGATCACTCAATTGCTAGGTAATGATTTTGAACAAAACTCACTTTCTATAAGTGAGCAAGCTGCAGATTTACATCTCTATGGGGCTGTTGCATTACCAGCCTACTCCAAATCTTCCCGTAATGCACAGTATTTCTTTATTAATGGCCGCTTTATTCGTGATAAATTAATATCTCATGCGCTTAGAGAATCCTACCGTGATGTACTACATCTAGATCACCATCCAACATATGTTTTATTTTTAAATATAAATCCTGAAAAATTAGATGTTAATGTTCACCCTGCTAAAAGTGAAGTTCGGTTTCGTGACCCGCGTGCTGTACATCAATTTATTTTTCATGCGATAAGTAACTCATTAGCATCTCCACACCAAGAACTAACAACAAATAGCCCCCTTGGGGCTATAGATGATGCGAGTATTCATGCTTCTAAATTGCCCTATATGAAACAAAACTCAGTGAAAAATGGGGCGGAGATTCCACCTTCTATCCATCAAAAATTATTTGATTTAAGATCTAAGTCACAGTGGCCTTCCACTGCGCACACTGCTATAAAAGAACAAGAAGAAATTCCACCTTTAGGATTTGCGCTGGGGCAACTTATGGGCATATACATTCTTGCACAAAATAAACAAGGATTAGTAATTGTAGATATGCATGCAGCTCATGAGCGAATTACTTATGAGAAACTTAAATCCTCACATGACGATAATTCACTCTCGATGCAACCACTACTGATTCCTGTGACATTCAAAGGAAATGGGCTAGATGTAGTTACAGCCGAAGAAAATAAAGAAATTTTAAGTGGCCTAGGTTTTGAAATCGCTATTCTCTCACCAACTACTTTAGCCGTGCGTGCAGTTCCATCTATACTTAAGGATGCTGACGTTGTGAAATTGGCTAGAGATACCCTAAAAGAGCTACGTGAATTCGATACTGGACAACTACTAAAAAATAAACGTAATGAACTGCTCTCAAGCATGGCCTGCCATAATGCAATCCGTGCTAATCGGATTTTAAGCTTACCTGAAATGAATGCTCTATTACGTGAAATGGAACGAACCGATCGTTCTGATCAATGTAACCATGGCAGGCCAACATGGTTTGAAATTAGCCTCGCTAATCTCGATAAAATGTTTATGCGTGGACAATAAGTGACAAAATTAAGATGATTATTTCTAAATATCACCTTAGAAAAAGCAACAACTGTTATTAATATATAAGCTACTCCATACGCATATATTCATTGAGAGCTATTTATTATTTACTCCCAAACTACCATAAAATATTAGAATTTTTTCTCTATATAACTTATGGCCTAGCTTTAAACAATTTCTACCTAAATAATAAACCTTAAATAAGAGCTATTACTAGAATAATTATTTAAAAACAATAGTATATACATATTATTCTTAGCTTTTCTGATCTTGAAATTTTTAGTGCCTACTTAGAATATATTTCAATGAATGCGACTTCTGTATCTTTTAGTAGATTTTTTGTATACAAATAGCATACTTAACTAGACAATATTTATGAATTCTGATATTAATATGTGAACTTTTCGGTTAGAGAAAAAATTAATAAATAACTGAAACGCTTAAGTTCTAGAAATTTAGAACTTTAAAATGTTACTACTTGTTATAAACCAAATGGGAGATCAAACATGAAATACCTGCTCCTCGCTGCCTTTGTTACAATGTCACTGTCTGCCTGTGACTTATTCAGAGAGAAAAGTCCAGGGGATGGGAAACCTGGGCAATATCCACCTAGTCTTTGGGATAAACGTGATAGTGCGCCTCCAGGACCAGATGATGATGCTGCTGGTGATGCAACAAAACGTCACGAAGCAGTTCAATAATCTTGGCAAAACAAAAAAGCCGCCCTTCTGGGCGGCTTTTTTATATATATAAATATCTATAATAATTAAATTCATTCACTCTAAATATTTGAGTAGTGCTTATGCTTCTGCTATATTGCGTAAGATAATTTATCTAATGGAATTAAATAATGAAATACTCAGTATTTTTAAGTACCGTTATTTTAGCTATATCACTTACTAGCTGCAGCGAAGGTAAAAAAAGTTTAGATGGACATGATATGGAGAAACCACCACCATCTGCAGATGCTCCTAGAGATTCTGAGCCTAACTTTGATGATCTTGATGATCCTACAAAACAAGACAAACCTAATAAATGGTAACTCTTATCTAGTTTATTTAATTTAAAACATTAAATTTATTCTGGAATTAAAAAATTAAAATTTATAATAATTGGAACTATTTAATAAATGAATAATCAGTGGTAAATTAAAAATCTATTCTTAGTGCTCAAAATTTAATTTTTTAATTACTTCACTCTAATTAAATAGCTGCTAAATCATTCCTGAATTTTATACTTGAGCCGTTAGCTAGTTTGGAGTAAACTTCCTGATTCTACAAATTATTTATTATTATTAAGGAAACTAAACAATGAAATTTTCACTATTTACTGCTGCTTTAGTAGTCTTCACGCTGACTGCCTGTGGCAAACCACATCAAGCTAATCCAGAAAGTATTGAAGGGTATGGTACCAGAACTGAAGAAGGCACCACTGTTGAGGAAGAACGTGCTGCAGCAGGTGAAAACACAGGCATCGCTGATCCGTCATCATTTGATGTTAAAAATTCTGGCCAAGGCGAGAATCATGCAACTGATGCAGAGCTAGCTGGTGAAGATCCAGAAGATGAATACAGTGGAAAAGCAGTGTTGCCAAGTCATAATCTTGATGGTAATGGTAACCCTATAACTGACGGAAAAGATCCTACTAAATTAAATCACTAATAGTTAGAAAATTTCGTTATGTAAGAAACAGGAAAAGCCATCTTTTTGATGGCTTTTCCTGTTATACAGCCATTGATATCATAGTAGCATACCAATTTATACAATCTGGCGCCAATCAAAGCCTTTATTTTGATCAGCTATCCCAACCCACTCAGAACTGCAGTTTAATACGCTACTAAGCGCAGTTTTTGCTAAAAGAGGTGTGTTATTTTTCTGGCTTAAATGTGCTGCGATAATGTGTTGAAGTAAGCTACAATCTAGCTTAGATAAAATCTTTGCTGATTCTATATTATCAAGATGCCCTAAACGCCCCCCTATTCTTTCCTTTAAATTTTTAGGATAATTACTACTAGCAAGAAGTTGTGCATCATGATTACATTCTAATACTAAGGCATGACATCGACTTAGAACAGTCTCAATATGAAGTGTCGAACAACCAGTATCAGTGAGCACCCCTAATTTAAAAGCACCATTATCAAAAATGAATTGAGTAGGCTCTTGAGCATCATGAGGAACGGGATAAGGCTGAATACAGATATCACCAATAGAGAAGCTTTGATGACTATCTATTATATTAACACTAGGTAATGATGAGAATGATTTCTTTGCGCCACGTAATGTTCCATGTGTCAACCAAATAGGAATGTCAAATTTACGAGCAAGGCGCTCTACGCCACCTATATGATCAGAATGTTCATGAGTAATAATGATACCATCAAGCATGCTTGGCTCAAGACCAAGCCGAAAGAGTCTGGCAGTAACCTCTTTTAAGGAAAATCCGCAATCTAATAATAAACGGGTCTTTTGTTCCTCGATAATTAAGCCATTGCCTTTCGAACCGCTACCTAATGAAGAAAATCGCATGTTCTATATCGAAAAAAATCGAGACTTTTTATTTGTATAAAAATTACAAGTCTTACTCGTTAATAGGGCCATTTATTCTTTCATTCCTAACTCTTATTTAAGCTGCACATACAGTAAATTTAGAATTCTTTTTGAAATATCAGACTGATTCAATTCACCTTTTTCATCAATGACTTTCACTTCGCTACCAATCTCTGTACCAATAACCAAGATTCTATATTCAGTAGGCTGATTAGTATCCTCTTGATCATTCCAAGGAAGAAATTTATCCAAAAGTTCTGGCTCTTCATTAATTTTATTCTCTGGATCAACATACCTTACAAAATATAACCCTGCTGAGCGATCACGATCTTCCACAGTAAATCCAATACGATCAAGCGCTAACCCAACACGACGCCAAGTACGATCAAATGCCCCCTCCATCACCAAAACATCTTGATTATCAGGATCAAGGTATGCACGCTCTTTAGCTTTGCTATCCATTATTATTGACCTAGCCTTATCTTTGGCAACTCCAAAGTATTCTATTAATCGTGCAAGCATTTCAGCTTCTAAACCTGGATCTGTGGGCCTCTCCATCCCACGATGGCTAATATATATCTCTGTAAATCCCTCTTCTCCACGTTCTAAGCGTGTTCGAAATTTATCTCGCTCAATTGTTGATATTTTTCTGAGAGCTGCATTTTGTGGAGTAATTGCAATGTTTTCAGCCCAATCTGTTTCTATTACTCCAGCTTCAGGTACTTCAATCTCAATACCAAAACCCATGCCCTTCCAGAATTCTTTTATAACAAGCCAGACTATTTCCGGTTCATTTTTTACCACTAACCATCTCTGAGTACCAGATCGCTCCATTCTCATAAAAGATTTATCAAATCCTTCAGGTAATATTCTAGCTTGCTTTCCATCTTTACGCTCTCTACTATACGCAGAATAGGTTTTACTCTCAGGCTGAGCTAAATCTGGAACGATATAACGGCTATCAGTGGAGGGTGCTGTAAGATCAGGAGGAACTTCAAGAGGAGGCGTTTTTTTCTCAATTGACTCATATTCTAAATTATCTCCACTATTATCCTTACCTTTTATATGGTTGATTAGGCCACAACCTGATACTGCTAACATCATACCTAGCAACACAAATATCCATAATTTAATTTTTATTACTAAGTTTTCCTGATACATAATGTACTGCAATTAAAAGTTATGGCTGTATCCCTGCATAACGCATAGCATCTCTAACACGTTTATGATGCTGTCCAGATAAATGTGTTAACGGCAATCTTATACCGGCTTCAATCATTCCCATTTGCATAACAGCCCATTTTACTGGAATTGGATTAGCTTCAATAAATAAGTCATAATGCAGTCTTAACAATTTAGAATTAATAGAACGAGCAATAGCCAGTTTTTCTTCAAATACCGCAACACACATTTCATGTACTAACTTGGGAGCGACATTTGCTGTAACTGAAATTGTGCCATGACCACCTTGTAATAATAAAGCTAAGCTACTTACATCATCTCCACTATAAACTGCAAAATCTTGTGGAACCCGATTTAACAAATCAAAACCTCTCCCTATATCTCCAGTTGCATCCTTAATTCCAACAATATTAGGAATTTTAGAAAGACGTAATACAGTGTCATTATTAATATCTGCAACAGTTCTGCCAGGAACATTATATAAAATTTGAGGAATATCTACTGCCTCTGCAATACTCTTATAATGCTGATATAAACCTTCTTGTGTTGGCTTATTATAATAGGGAACAACTGAAAGGCTTGCATCTGCGCCAGCATCACGTGCATATAAAGATAAATCAATAGCCTCCTGTGTAGAGTTTGCGCCAGTACCTGCAATTATTGGTATGCGCCCTTTAGCATGCTTTACGGCAGCACTAATTAATAAATGATGCTCTGTACAACTTACTGTTGGAGATTCTCCCGTAGTACCTACCACTACAATACCATCCGTCCCTTGTTCCACATGAAAATCAATGAGGGCGTAGAAACTCTCTAAATCTAAGCTTCCATCCTCTTTCATAGGTGTAACAATAGCAACGAAACTACCTTTTAGCATAACAATTTATCCAGAAAAAATATCATTTTACATGAATCCTCAGCTTCATATAAACATTCAAACTATTCCATCCAAATTTAATTCAATTTAAAGACATCATACAATTAATAATATACCTATAAATAACTATTATATGGAAATATCCCACTTCATAAATAAACACATATAGTTTAATTAAGTTAAAATAATTAACCTAAAAAATAGTAATAATAAATTAAATAGTTATTATGGATTTAAATTGTGAAATTATAAATAATGTTACAAAATCATTATCTGAAGATATTGGAAAATGCGACCTAACTGCATCCCTAATTAAAAATGAATCAAATGCTACTGCGGCTGTTATTAGTCGTGAAAAAGCAATTTTGTGTGGAATTCAATGGTTTGAAGCTTGTTTTCATCAGCTTTCCCCACGTACTAAAATAAGCTGGTTTGCAAAAGACGGCGATAGAATTTCTGCAGAGCAAGAACTATGTAGAATTAAGGGAAATGCACGCTCGTTACTTACAGCTGAACGATCAGCACTAAATTTCTTACAAACCCTATCTGCTATAGCCACACAAACAAGGGCATATGTTAATAAAGTAGCAGGAACAAGGGCATTAATTGTCGATACCCGCAAAACAATTCCTGGATTAAGGCTTGCACAGAAATATGCAGTAAGGTGTGGGGGTGGGTTAAATCATAGGTTTGGTTTATACGATGGAATACTAATAAAAGAAAACCATATAATATCAGCAGGTGGAATTGAGTCTGCCATAAATGCTGCAAACATAATTAGCCCAAAAGATTTATCCATACAGATTGAAGTTGAAACAAAAGAGGGATTAATGAAGGCGATTGATGCAGGTGCCAAAATGATTTTATTAGATAATTTTAATCTTTATGACCTAAAAGGTGCTGTCAATTTAGCAAAAGAGCTAACAAATACAAATATAATACTTGAAGCTTCCGGTGGTATTACACTAGATAATGTAAGAGAAGTAGCAGAAACTGGTGTTGATCGGATCTCAATTGGCAGTATAACTAAAAATATAAGAGCAATAGATTTTTCTATGACTTTTATCGCATAATAATTAAAGGAGTATNTTAGAAATCATACATAAACCTAAGTATTCAAAGAAATAAATGATTTAACTTCTGTTGAATCAACCCCCATCTCAACAAATCTCTGTGGTAGATTCTCAAGATTATGGTAACCAACTGGACGGACAGGCTCAGACCCAATGGCCTCTTTTATACTCTCAGAAAATTTTGCTGGTAAAGCTGTCTCCAAACAAATTAAAGGAATATCTCTCTCTCTACAATCAAACCCTACCTTCAAACCATCAGCAGTATGTGGATCAATGAGCTCCCCATATTTTTTATATACTTCTCGTATGATTCTAATGCGCTCCTTATGATTACTTGTTCCTGATGTAATATGCGATTGTCTTATCCTATCCCATAATAATGTATTAGATATGTTAAACGGTTTATTTCTGTCAACTTCTTTCCATAATTCTCTAATTCTCCCAGCATCCCTATCTGCCATGTCAAAAATAAAACGTTCAAAATTAGATGCTTTAGATATGTCCATTGATGGGCTACTTGTGTGTTTTGTCTCTTTAGCAGTGCGGGGACGGTAGACACCTGTTGAGAAAAATTCATGTAACACATCATTTTCATTTGTAGCAAGAATAAGCTTTTTAATTGGCAGCCCCATCATAAAAGCTATATGACCCGCAAAAATATTACCAAAATTTCCTGAAGGCACAGCAAATGAAACTTGCTGATCGTTTGAAAGGGTAGCTGCAAAATAACCTTTAAAATAGTAAACAATCTGTGCAACAATACGGGCCCAATTTATTGAATTGACTGTGCCAATATGATATTTTTTTTTAAATTCAGCATCATTGCTAATAATTTTTACTATATCCTGACAATTATCAAATACACCACGAATAGAAATATTAAAAATATTTGGATCCTGCAAAGAAAACATTTGTGCTGTCTGGAACCCTGTCATTTTTCCATGAGGTGACAACATAAATACACGGATTCCATTTTTCCCTTTCATGGCATACTCAGCACTAGATCCAGTATCACCAGATGTTGCGCCTAGAATATTTAGTTTTTTCCCAGTTTTCTCTAAAACATACTCAAATAAATTCCCAAGAAATTGCATAGCTATATCTTTGAATGCAAGAGTAGGCCCATTTGACAAACTTAAAATATGAATTCCAGATTCTAAGGTCTTTATTGGTGTAATTTCTTTGTCATGAAAAGCATCACCAGTATATGTTTGATTAATAATTCTACGTAAATCAGCTTCCGGAATATCATCAACAAAATTTGAGATTATTTGGAATGCGAGATCAGGATAGCTGAGATTGCGCCACCCTTCTAGCTTAGATTTACTAATTTTTGGGTATGATTCGGGCACCGTAAGGCCGCCATCAGAAGCTAGTCCACTTAGAACTACTGCAGAAAATTCTTTTGGCAACATGTGTCCGCGGGTAGATATATAGCGCATTTTTATAAGGGATAGAATATCTAACTTAAATACTAAAAATTAAATAACCAATGATTGATTAAATATATACTATTACTATAAAGAAATGATTATTACATAGAGCAAATCAATTATTCCCAATTCAATGGCTACTACTTAATTCTTCTAATCGGATACGAGTTATTTTTCCCATTACTGAAGAAAGATTTTCTATTTGATTAATAGCCAAATTAATATTTTTCTCTATAGAAAGATGAGTAAGAACAATTATACTTACTTGATCTTCATCTTCGTTAGGCTCTTTCTGCACCATAGCATCTATAGAAATTTCAAGATCTGCTAGTATACGTGTGATCTCTGCTAATACACCTGGCTTATCTAAAGCATGCAGCCGTAAATAATAGGCAGTCTCGACTTCTTCCATTGGTAAGATAGGTGTATCTAATAATAAATTAGGCTGAAATGCAAGATAAGGAACACGATGTTTAGGCTCAGATGTATGCATACGAGTAATATCAATCAAATCTGCAACAACTGAACTTGCAGTTGGTTCAGCCCCAGCTCCAGGCCCATAATACAGAGTTGGTCCGACCGCATCACCCTTTACAACGACAGCATTCATTACTCCTTCAACATTAGCTATTAATCTTTGTGAAGGTATAAGTGTTGGATGAACACGTAACTCAATACCTTTAGGAGCTCTTTTGGTAATTCCCAGTAATTTAATACGATACCCTAATTCTTCAGCATTTTTAATATCTTCGCCAGTTAATTTTGTAATTCCTTCAGTATAAACCTTGTCAAATTGCACAGGAACCCCGAAAGCTATTGAAGCCATGATAGTAATTTTGTGGGCTGCATCAATGCCTTCTATATCAAAAGTAGGATCTGCTTCTGCATAACCTAGTTTTTGAGCCTGCTCCAATACATCCTCAAAGCTTAATCCTTTATCACGCATCTCTGATAAAATAAAATTTCCTGTTCCATTAATGATNCCAGCAACCCACTCAATCTGGTTTGCCGTCAGCCCTTCACGTAAAGCCTTAATAATAGGAATTCCACCAGCTACTGCTGCTTCAAATGCTACCATTACTCCATTTTTTTGAGCCACAGAAAATATTTCTGTACCATGATAAGCTAGTAAGGCTTTATTAGCAGTGACTATATGCTTTCCATGCTCAATAGCTTTAAGGGTCAATTCTTTTGCAGCTGCATATCCACCAATCAGCTCAACTACAATATCTATATCTGGGTGGGTAACGACATCATTTGCATCAGATGAGACTAATATATCATCACCAGCAATCTTTCGGGCTTTTTCAATATCACGGTCGGCAATGATCTTAATGATAATCTCTCTGCCAGCTCGCCGAGCGATCTCTTCTTGGTTGCGTTTAAGGACAGCAAAAGTACCACCCCCTACAGTTCCTATTCCTAATAAACCTACATTAATTGGTTTCATAATTTTTAATTTAAATATAAATAATATTTCACTTATTACTTAAGGTTATAAAATATTTCTTTAATATAAATTGAAACGCTACATCATACAAATTCAGTCCCATGACTTTTCCTATAGCGATCAAGATAACTTGCAATACGCCTGATGGCCTCAGTAATATCATCGCTATTCGGAAGAAAAACAACTCGAAAATGATCTGGATTTGGCCAGTTAAACCCACTACCCTGAACTAATAAAACTTTTTCTTCAATCAATAGATTTAATATGAAATCTTGGTCATCTTTAATAGGGTATATTTTTGGATCTAAACGAGGGAATAAATACATTGCTGCTTGTGGCTTAAAACAAGTAATCCCAGGTATTGCCGTTAGAAGGTTCCATGCAAGATCACGTTGCTTCATAAGCCGACCAGTAGGCATCACAAGATCATTAATACTCTGATAACCACCAAGTGCGGTCTGAATGCCAAATTGAGCTGGAACATTGGCACACAAACGCATTGAAGCAAGAATAGTTAAGCCTGTAATATAATCTTGAGCTTCCTTCTTCTTACCGGATACAATAGCCCAACCTGTACGGAATCCAGCAACACGATAATTCTTAGATAATCCGCTAAATGTTACAAAAAAAACATCACTTGCTAAGGAAGCAATGGAAGTATGCTTAGCAGTACCATATAAGACTTTGTCATAGATTTCATCAGAATAGATAATGAGATCATACTCTCTAGCAATATCAACAATTTCACTTAGTAATTTATTAGAGTAAATTGATCCAGTTGGATTATTAGGGTTAATAACAACTATAGCCCTTGTTTTAGAAGTTATTTTTGATCTAATATCTTCTAAATTAGGGAACCAATCATATTCTTCCTCACACCTATAATGTTTTGCTACCCCTCCAGCTAGAGCAACTGCTGCAGTCCATAAAGGATAATCTGGAGAAGGAATCAAAACTTCATCCCCATCATTAAGAAGTGCCTGTATGGACATAACGATTAATTCAGATACGCCATTCCCAATAAAAATATCATCCATCTGTACATCTTGGATATGCTTTTCTTGTGCATAATGCATGATAGCTTTTCGTGCAGCAAATAAGCCTTTTGAGTCACAATATCCAGATGCGTGTGATAAATTATGAATTACATCACTTAGAATTTCTTCTGGCGCATCAAAACCAAACGAACCAGGATTACCTATATTCAACTTAATTATATGATGACCTTCTTCCTCCATAAGTTTTGCCTGGTCATGGACTGGTCCTCGAATATCATAACAAACATTATCTAGCTTACTAGATTTTAATATTGGTCTCATATTTAAATAATTAATTCTTAATCTGCAAGAAACCTACAGAGAGAACAGAGCTTATACTATAACTTAGGGGGGAAATCGATAAACCTGTTAATCTTAGAAACTACATTACCTCTATTGATTTTTCTACTTTATTACCATATGAAAAGATATAATATTACCTGACCAAACATCCTGCTGCAAATGGAGACCCATATTGAAATTACATCTTTCTAGTCCAACTGAAAAAAATATTTTTACAGGCTATGGTTCAGGCTATGTTACTGTAAACCAGAATCGCTATGAAAATAGTCTAATTGTTATGCCAAACTATATTATGGAAGATTGGCAGGTACAAGAATTTGAACAGCTTTCAGCAAAACATTTTGAAGCTTTACTTTCAGCTAAACCAGAGATTGTGCTATTAGGTACTGGCCAAACATTACGCTTCCCACCTATAGAAATAACCAGAAAATTAATAGCTGTAAAGATTGGGGTTGAAGTAATGGATACCAATGCAGCTTGTCGCACTTATAATATTCTTATGCAAGAAGGTAGAAATATTGCAGCCGCGCTACTAATCTAAATTCAAATTAAAAATAATTCTTTCAAATATTATTATTTAAATTCAGCGTAATAAAATTTTTAACTGCGAAGTTATATTAACAACAATAAAAAAACGCCCCCAGTTTTTACTGAGGGCGTTTTAATTTACTACTTTACTTACTTAAGGCTTTGTTGCGAAATTATCTCGCTTATCATTACCTGCAATGTGCGGGCTCCATGGGGCTGCCTTAACAGGTCCCTTAGTCTTCCACACTACATTAAACTGGCCGTCAGAACGTACTTCTGCGACAAATACTGGTTTATGCAGATGATGATTTTTTTCATCCATCTTAATAGTAAAGCCATTTGGCGCTTTAAAAGTTTGACCGCCTACAGCAGCAATTACTTTATCAACGTCAGTTGTCCCGGCTTGTTCTACAGCCTGCTTCCACATATGTATACCAATGTAAGTAGCTTCCATAGGATCATTGGTTACAACGCTAGAAGGGTTCGGTAGCTTAGCTTTCTTAGCCCAATCCTTATACATTTTAATAAATTTCTTGTTTTCAGGATTTTTGAGGGACTGGAAGTAATTCCATGAAGCAAGGTGACCTACCAAAGGTTTGGTATCAACACCACGCAACTCTTCTTCACCCACTGAGAAAGCAACTACTGGAACATCTGTAGCTTTTAAACCAGCATTACCAAGCTCCTTATAGAAAGGCACGTTGGAGTCACCATTAATGGTAGAAACCACCGCAGTTCTGCCACCTTGAGAGAATTTCTTAATATTGGCAACAATAGTTTGATAATCGCTATGTCCAAACGGAGTATATGCCTCATCGATATCCTTCTCTGCAACACCCTTAGACTTCAAGAATGCACGTAGAATTTTATTCGTGGTACGAGGATAAACATAATCTGTTCCTAGCAATACCCAACGTTTAGCAGCACCACCATCTTCGCTCATCAGATATTCTACTGCTGGAATTGCTTGCTGATTAGGTGCAGCACCAGTATAGAACACGTTATATTCTAATTCTTCACCCTCATACTGAACTGGGTAAAAAAGTAGACCATTTAGCTCTTTAAATACAGGTAGCACTGATTTGCGTGAAACTGATGTCCAGCAACCAAATACTACTGATACTTTATCCTGCCCTAAAAGTTGACGGGCTTTCTCAGCAAATAATGGCCAGTTTGAAGCTGGATCTACTACTACAGCTTCTAGCTGTTTACCCAAAACTCCACCGTTAGCATTGATATCGGCGATAGTCATGAGCGCTGTTTCTTTTAATGCAGTTTCAGAAATAGCCATCGTACCTGATAAAGAATGAAGTATCCCTACCTTGATGGTATCAGCGGCGTAAGCATTTGCACCCATCACACTAAGTGATGCTGCAATTGCAAGTGATTTAACTAAGTGACGACGTTTCATAATGTGTTACTCCTCCCTAGATTATAGTAGAACAAACTTCGTACAAAAATCTGTAACAAACATCTAAAACTGTAATCGAATCGTAAGGTTTATGTTGCCATGTTACTTTTAATTCAGATACCAGATACAGCTCCATGGCAGCCTTACCAACCAACACAAACAAAACATACAACAAACAAACTACTCTGTCTATACATTTGTTTAAGTAAAAATATAAAAAAATTAAGCTAACAATATTAGCTTAATTTTTTAAAAAAAGTTAAATACAAAATTACTACTATGGGATGTATTAAGAATATTTTTAAATACTATAGAAAGTATAATTAGAATTTATTAACAGCGCATTATAATTTAAAAGAGCCTTAAAAAAATGCTCTTTTAAATTAAAATAAAATAGAAAATTTAAGGGATTGTCTTAAAAATAAGAAAAAATTAGCTAAGCTTATACTGCAAGAGCTTCTCTTATGCCATCTTTTTCCATGTCTTCACCTGAGCCGCGTTTAATAAATTCACCACGCTCCATCAATAAATACTGGTCAGCAAGAGAATGTGCAAAATCGTAATATTGTTCAACTAATAATATTGCCATGTTTCCTTCTTCAGCAAGGCTCCGAATAGCTCGCTCAATATCTTTAATAATGGATGGCTGTATTCCTTCTGTTGGTTCATCTAAAATCAAAAGTTGAGGAGAAATAGCTAAAGCACGCCCGATAGCAAGCTGTTGTTGTTGTCCGCCAGATAAATCACCACCACGACGCTTAAGGAATTCTTTTAAAATAGGAAACATTTCATAAATACGTGGTGGCAAAGGCGTCCCAGAGGGCTTAGAAGCCAAGCCCATATTAAGATTTTCCAAAACCGTAAGGCGAGGAAAAATTTCACGTCCTTGAGGAACGTAGCCAATACCATGACGAACACGCTGATAAGAAGGAACATGAGTAATATCTTCTCCATCAAAAGTCATAGACCCTGAAGCCGATTTTTCTATACCCATAATAGTTTTTAGCAATGTAGTTTTACCAGCTCCATTCCTACCAAGTAAACATGTAACTTCACCAATCTTTAATTCAAAAGACAAGTCACGAAGAATATGGCTACCACCATATTTTTGATTAAGGTTTTCGACCTTTAACATAATTAGCGCCCTAAATAAACCTCTATAACTTTCGGATCAGACTGCACAGCAGCCATCTCACCTTCACACAACAAAGAACCTTGATCAAGAACTGTAACCATACTCTTGAGTTGTGCTACAAAATCCATATCATGTTCCACAACAACTAAAGAATGTTTACCTTTAAGAGAATTAAATAATTCACCAGTACGTTCTGTTTCATCATCTGTCATACCAGCAACTGGCTCATCTAATAATAAGAGCTGAGGGTCTTGCATTAATAACATTCCAATTTCAAGCCATTGCTTCTGACCATGGGACAAACGCCCAGCAACCTGGTCAGCATGCTCACTAAGATTAACTGTCTTTAAAATTTCTGAAATTCGATCACGCATAACATCATCAACTACTGCAAAAAGACTAAAAAAAACAGTCTTATTTGTTTTCATTGCTAACTCAAGATTCTCAAATACTGTGTGATTTTCAAAAACAGTAGGCTTCTGAAATTTTCTACCAATTCCAATTAGAGCTATTTCTGCTTCTGATAATTTAGATAAATCAACATTATTATTAAATATGCATGTTCCTTCATCAGGTGTTGTTTTTCCAGTAATACAATCCATCATTGTTGTTTTACCAGCACCATTAGGACCAATAATACAACGTAATTCATTACGCATAAATGTCATGCTAAGATCATTAAGCGCTTTGAATCCATCAAAAGAAACAGAAATATTTGATATCTCTAAAATTGCATCCTTATTGCTTTGCGCTGATGATGCTGAAGATGAATCTAATTCTTTCTTTTGTGCCTCTTTATTATCCATTGTCACATCACTCATCTTGTGCTCCGTGCTCGCAGTTGATGGTATAAACCTACTAATCCTTGCGGCAACAACAGGGTAACCAATACAAACAATAGCCCAAGGAAGTATAGCCAATATTCTGGGAATGCTACAGTAAACCAGCTCTTAGATAAATTAACTACAAATGCGCCTATCGCGGGACCAATTAAAGTGCCACGTCCACCAATTGCAGCCCATATAGCTATCTCAATAGAATTAGCTGTCGCCATTTCACTAGGGTTAATAATTCCAATCTGAGGCACATAAAGAGCGCCAGCAATACCACATATAATAGCTGCAACAGTCCAAACAAATAGTTTATACCATAAAGGATTGTAACCTAAGAACATTACTCTCATTTCAGCATCTCGAATTGCAGTCAATATACGACCATATTTTGATGTAACTAAATAACGACCAAATAAGAGAGAAAATAAAAGTGTGAATGCACTTAAAGCAAATAATGTAGCTCTCATTTCAGGAGAGGTTATATCATAACCTAGGATTCTCTTGAAATCTGTAAATCCATTATTTCCACCAAAACCAGTACTATTCATAAAAAACAATAATAAGAATGCATATAGCATTGCTTGCGAAATAATAGCAAAATAAACACCTTTAACACGTGAGCGAAATACAAAGAAACCAAATACAAATGCTAATAACCCAGGTGCAGCCACTGCTAAAAATACTGAATAAATAAAGCTGTCAGTAAAAGCCCAAAACCAAGGATATTCTTTCCAATCAAGAAAAACCATAAAATCGGGCAAGTGTGATTTATATACCCCATCAAGACCAATACTTCTCATTAAATACATTCCAAAGGCATACCCACCTAATGCAAAAAATAAGCCTTGTGCCAAGGAAAGAACCCCTGCGTATCCCCAGATCAAATCCATTGCTACAGCTACAATTGCATAGCACATTATTTTGCCAATAAGTGTCACATAAAATGTAGATACATATAGAGCATCACCTTCTTGAAACATAAGGTGACATACTGGAACTGCCACAATGGTTAAAAGAGCAAATAGTGTTATCGCAATCCAACCTGTACGGCCAGTTGCAGAAAGAAATCGAATAATAAATGGAGTTCGTGCAGTTGACATAATAATTTTTAATCAGCAGTTCTGCCTTTGAGGGCAAATAATCCCTGTGGCCTTTTCTGAATAACAAGAATGATAATGGTGAGCACTATAATCTTAGCAAATACTGCACCTAAACCACCCTCAACAAGTTTTGTAACTATTCCTATACCCATTGATGCCCATACGGTTCCTGCAAGCTGTCCAACACCACCCAAAACTACCGTCATAAAGCAATCTACAATATACCCTTGTCCCATTTCTGGGCCTACATTAGCAATTTGTGATAATGCAACGCCACCCAATCCTGCAATGGCAGCCCCTAAAGCAAATGCTACTGTATCTATACGGGCTGTTGGCACCCCTACACAACCTGCCATCGAACGATTTTGAGTTACTGCACGGACAAATAGTCCTAACCGTGTACGATTAAGTAAAACCCATACAAGGATAAGTACTAAAATTGCAAAACCAATTATTATAATTCTATTCCAAGGAAGGTTGACATTACTCATTACCTCCACGCTTCCTGATAGCCAAGAGGGATTAGCTATTTCTTGATTAAATGTACCAAACATAACACGTATGGTTTGAATTAATATTAAAGAAATACCCCAAGTTGTTAACAGCGTCTCAAGTGCTCTCCCATAAAGCCAACGAATTACTGTGCGCTCCATTATCACACCAACAAAAGCTGCACTTATAAATGCCACAGGAACAGCGGCAACTATATACCAGTCAAAATACTCTGCATAATTATCTCGAAAAAAATCATGAACTACAAAAGTTGCGAATGCGCCAATCATTAATAATTCACCATGGGCCATATTAATAATACCCATAACCCCATATGTTATAGCCAGACCAAGCGCAGCCAATAAAAGAATACTACCTAAGCTTATTCCAGTAAAGATTCGTGTAACTGTCTCCCCTATCATAATTTTTGTCTCAAGAGAAGCCAAAGACTCTGCAGCCGCTGCCCGTACTGCACTATCTGGCTCCTTAGTGGAGTCCGTCATTTCTGTAAGCATTAATTTAATGTCAGGGTTATCACTCGCTCCCAAATCTTTTACAGACTTTAATCTTACAGATGCATCATCACTTTTTGCGCCAATCATAGCCTTTAGAAGTGTTATTACTCCTTTAATTTCTACATCTGATTCTTGCGCAAGAACTTTATCTAATACAGGAAGAAACGCAGCATCTGCACCACCGGTATCCTCAATCTGCATAGCCGCCTCTAACCTTACATCGCGGCTCTTATCAAATAACTTTAATATCGACATGCTTGTATTTAAAACAACGCGCACACGATTATTTGGATACAACTGATCCATGTCTTCTGGTACTGGAGAAACCTCAACGCCTGTAGCAGCGTCAAATGCTTTTTCACCTTCAACGCGCAAAAGAAGCTCTCCACTATCGCCTGCAATCATCAGTCTATCTTCTGCTAGAGCGGTTAGAATTTGTATTGCCTCAGGAGTTGCCAAAAGAGTTAATTCTTTAATGGCTGTAGTCTTGGCTTTATTTCCATCACCATTTAATTGAGCCACCAACTCTGGATCTAACGGGGCTGCATTTACAGGCATAGAAAACATTGCAGCCAACCAAGGCAAAAGGAAGGCGACCCTTATAATTTTTGGAAATGAAAAATACCTGAAATTAAATCTTGTCCCTGTTTTATAAAGCATGGAATTAATTATACCCAATGGCATTTTGGAAAGCCAATTAAAAATCGTCTGAATATTTAAAAATACATCTATTTTTTTAAAAAATTTATTTTTTAAAATGTATATTTCTTTTCTTAATGAATGATTACTTAATAAGCATCGAAGGGATTTAATGCAAACTACATCATCAATTCCGTGACGGACTATAGCAAGTACATTTTGTTCGGTCAACCCTAAAATTACGGTATCTTAAAAAATATTACAACTAAACTTTAATCTTATAAAAATAAATCAATATTAATCTTTGTTCTTCCTTATACCATCTATATTTGTTTGTAGTTCTTGCTTATTAAAAAAAAAATTAAATTACTATATAAAATCTGCCTAAATTAGCTATTGAAATTTTTGATGTTCTTATATAAAAATTCAGAAAAAATAAATTTTTTCATTCCAATATTTATATTCTCAAGCTGTCATATTAATAATATCCACCTTAAATTATATATATGATGCCCTACAAGTCGAGTATTTATTTAAATTCAGCGTAATAAAATTTTTAACTGCGAAGTTATATTAACAACAATAAAAAAACGCCCCCAGTTTTTACTGAGGGCGTTTTAATTTACTACTTTACTTACTTAAGGCTTTGTTGCGAAATTATCTCGCTTATCATTACCTGCAATGTGCGGGCTCCATGGGGCTGCCTTAACAGGTCCCTTAGTCTTCCACACTACATTAAACTGGCCGTCAGAACGTACTTCTGCGACAAATACTGGTTTATGCAGATGATGATTTTTTTCATCCATCTTAATAGTAAAGCCATTTGGCGCTTTAAAAGTTTGACCGCCTACAGCAGCAATTACTTTATCAACGTCAGTTGTCCCGGCTTGTTCTACAGCCTGCTTCCACATATGTATACCAATGTAAGTAGCTTCCATAGGATCATTGGTTACAACGCTAGAAGGGTTCGGTAGCTTAGCTTTCTTAGCCCAATCCTTATACATTTTAATAAATTTCTTGTTTTCAGGATTTTTGAGGGACTGGAAGTAATTCCATGAAGCAAGGTGACCTACCAAAGGTTTGGTATCAACACCACGCAACTCTTCTTCACCCACTGAGAAAGCAACTACTGGAACATCTGTAGCTTTTAAACCAGCATTACCAAGCTCCTTATAGAAAGGCACGTTGGAGTCACCATTAATGGTAGAAACCACCGCAGTTCTGCCACCTTGAGAGAATTTCTTAATATTGGCAACAATAGTTTGATAATCGCTATGTCCAAACGGAGTATATGCCTCATCGATATCCTTCTCTGCAACACCCTTAGACTTCAAGAATGCACGTAGAATTTTATTCGTGGTACGAGGATAAACATAATCTGTTCCTAGCAATACCCAACGTTTAGCAGCACCACCATCTTCGCTCATCAGATATTCTACTGCTGGAATTGCTTGCTGATTAGGTGCAGCACCAGTATAGAACACGTTATATTCTAATTCTTCACCCTCATACTGAACTGGGTAAAAAAGTAGACCATTTAGCTCTTTAAATACAGGTAGCACTGATTTGCGTGAAACTGATGTCCAGCAACCAAATACTACTGATACTTTATCCTGCCCTAAAAGTTGACGGGCTTTCTCAGCAAATAATGGCCAGTTTGAAGCTGGATCTACTACTACAGCTTCTAGCTGTTTACCCAAAACTCCACCGTTAGCATTGATATCGGCGATAGTCATGAGCGCTGTTTCTTTTAATGCAGTTTCAGAAATAGCCATCGTACCTGATAAAGAATGAAGTATCCCTACCTTGATGGTATCAGCGGCGTAAGCATTTGCACCCATCACACTAAGTGATGCTGCAATTGCAAGTGATTTAACTAAGTGACGACGTTTCATAATGTGTTACTCCTCCCTAGATTATAGTAGAACAAACTTCGTACAAAAATCTGTAACAAACATCTAAAACTGTAATCGAATCGTAAGGTTTATGTTGCCATGTTACTTTTAATTCAGATACCAGATACAGCTCCATGGCAGCCTTACCAACCAACACAAACAAAACATACAACAAACAAACTACTCTGTCTATACATTTCAAGCTCATTTATATATTTTATATATAATTCTAACTTATTATATATAACTAATTGTTTTTTAATTTCTAAATTTTTATCATCCCTTACTACCTATTGGTTCAGCTTGGTAAAAAAATTTAAAGAATTAAACTTATATGCAATTTTTATGTGATGAAAAACTGGATAATAAACTATCGCACAAGACTTATAATATATTAGTTTAAATATAACTATTAATATCATGTTTTTAAATAGATAATTAAATATTTTATAGTACAATTTTCGATTCTTTTTGAAACTGGATACAAATCTAGGAAATTTTAAAAAATGGAGATATAGGTAGTAGCCCATACTTTCTCACTGATAATTTTTGGCAGTATGTAAAATCATATTAACTACTAAATACTGGCACATAAAAATACTACAAAATGACACTATTATTTCAAATGGTGCCCGGTGCCGGAATCGAACCGGCATGGACGATTAAGTCCGAGGGATTTTAAGTCCCTTGTGTCTACCAATTTCACCAACCGGGCTATTGATTAATTCGATTATTTTGAGGCTACATCCACTTAATTCTGCAATTAGAGTTTACAATAGGACAAAGTTCTTACACAACTTCATATGAATGATTCAAACACAATTCTAACATGTTAATAATTTACTGGTATGAGTAAGAAAATATTTTTAACTTTAATTATGGTAGCATTAACTGGATGCACTACTATCATATGGAAGCACCCTATAAAAGGGGATGGAAAAATCTCTACAATGCGCAGCCCAAAAGGAAGTGATAGTTTTATTCGTGATTATGACATTTGCGGGAAAATCGCAGATCAGTATGTTAATAATCTAGATAAAGTTTCAGATCCATGTTTGGCAGATAGAGAGCGTATAAAGTGCATGAAAAATAAATATGGCTGGAAAATAAAAAATAAATATACAAAGGAATAATTTATTGTATCAATGCCTACTAAGAATCAAAATAAATACCTCACAAACTTAGGTAAAAAGAACTATGTATAAGACTCTTAAAATCATAATGATTTGTACTCTTTCTACTATCTTTCTCATAGGTTGCTCTACAACTCAAAGGACTACACAATCTAAAAGAACAGCGGTTGAACAATTATTAATTTCTGAATCAATAACTCGCAGCCTGCCCAAGAAACCTTTTGAACCACTTCCAGTCCCTCCTGGCTCCACAGTAACCCTCAATACATCCGGACATAAAGATAGGCCAGATTTAACACCAGACCACGATCTCCTGCAAGAGATATTAGCTGGCTGGCTAGGACAGCAGGGCTATCTAATTAAAAAAAATAATGAAGCCGCAAGATACCAAGCTGATATAATTGTTAGGGCTATAGGTACAGAAGAAAATACAACTTTTTTTGGTATACCTCCAGTGCGTAGCCAAATTATTCCTTTTTCTTTACCTGAGATTGCTGCTTATAAAGCGAAAAACCAAACTGGATACGTAAAATTTAATATTAATTTCTTTGAAATATCAACTGGTAAATTTGTTGGGGCCAGCTCTAATTTTATAGCTGACACTTATCATAATTATCATACAATTCTGTTTTTATCTTTCTCCTCAACAAACCTTATGTCCCCACCAAAACTTGGAATTTTTCATAGTAGACCACAAAATACAGGTGGCATAGAACCTAAAGAAAAACCATTTTTTGATTGGTGATAATCAGGCATCTAATTTTTAAAGTAAAAATACAGAATGAGTTTATTTTATACAATTAAGTAAAATTAATTACTTAAAGCAAATAGATTAGCAGAGTACAAACTATTAGCATTAATTAAGAATTATGCTAATTTTATAAATAATCATAATACTAGATACGGTAAATAATGTTTCTGAATAACATGCTACATATTTACCACACAGAATAGTAAGAAAGCCATAGCATCCTCTAAATATCCCTAGATAGTGTGGGTGGAGGCGAGGAGCGGAATCGAACCGCTGTACACGGCTTTGCAGGCCGCTGCATAACCACTCTGCCACCCCGCCATTCTGCAAAATTATAAAAATATACTGATACTTTAAGAACCCAGAAATACAATTGGAGCGGGAAACGAGGCTCGAACTCGCGACCCCAACCTTGGCAAGGTTGTGCTCTACCACTGAGCTATTCCCGCAAATAAGGCATTTCTAAGAAAAAAATAGCCTGAAAATGAAAAAAGCATTATAAAGTGACACCTGATTTTGTCAAGAAAAGAGCAATAAGGGCGTGATGTTAAGGTAATTTTAATTCTGCTTTAGCACTAATGGAATTGCAGCTCTAAGATAATAAATCATAGACCATAATGTCAGAAAAGCAGCTAGATAAATTAGCCATGTCCCGATTACCTGAGAGTTGAAATTAGTTCCTATATTGTCATAATATAGTAACAAAGGTATTGCGGCCATTTGAGAAACCGTTTTTATCTTTCCTAAGAAAGAAACACCTATACTTTTACCTATTTGAGCCATCCATTCACGTAACGCAGAAATCGTAATCTCACGGCCAATTATAATAAGAGAAATAATCGCATCAATTCTCCCCAAATCTACTAAAACAATTAGTGCTGCTGCAACCATTAACTTATCTGCAACTGGATCAAGAAATGCACCAAATGCTGAGGTCTGATTTAGTGTTCTTGCTAAATATCCATCAAGCCAATCAGTAATAGCAGCAACAGCAAAAATAACAGCCGCAAAAAGATTCTGGTCAGAATAAGATAGCCACGCTGAAGGAAAATAAAATATTCCTACAAACAAAGGAATAGCAAGTATACGCAACCAGGTTAAGATATTAGGTAAATTAAGAACCATAAATTAGATATAAAATTCAATTAATATAAAGGAAAGTATAGCTAATAAAATTAATGCAATTCTCTGTATATTTTTTTAGCTAATGTAAGGCTAATGCCCTGTACTTGTTGCAATTCCTCAATGCTTGCAGTTAATACACCTTTTAATCCCCCAAACTGTATCAATAAATTCTGACGACGTTTATTACCAATACCAGCTATTTCTGTTAAATAAGATTTAACCCTAGATTTACCCCGCTTTGCACGATGTCCTTGTATTGCAAAACGATGAGCTTCGTCTCGAATTTGCTGAATTAAATGTAGGGCTAAATTATCCTTAGATAGTTGTAACGAATTTTTTGTGTTAAAAAAAACCAGCTTCTCCTGACCAGATTTACGTTCTTTTCCTTTTGATACGCCAACCAATTGCACAAAACCCAACTTAAGTTTTACCAAAACTTCTCTTGCAATTTTAACCTGACCTTTACCACCATCAATTAAAATTAAATCAGGAATTTTACCACTTCCTTCAAAAGATTTATGATAACGCTTTGAAAGAGCATAATGCATTGCAGCATAATCATCTCCTGGTGTAATACTAGTTATATTATAACGACGATATTCCTCATTACGCATAGAAAAATTATCATAAACTACACAAGATGCAACTGTGGCCTCACCATATGTGTGGCTTATATCAAAGCATTCAATACGCCTCAGGTCTGTAATCCCTAAAATTTGCTGGAGCATATGTAATCGTTCTTCCTGATTCATCAGTGTATTTAATTTTTGATTCAATCCTTGGTGTGCATTCTTCATTGCCATATCTAACCAGATTTTTTGTTCACCTTTTGGTTTAGAACGAATAATAACTTTATGCCCAGATTGTTCAGAAAGTGAAGGCTGTAATGCCTCTTTACTAATTTTCTCACCTACTATAATTAAATGAGGAATAATATTGTCCAGATAATGCTGTGATAAAAACGCCTCTAATGCTTCTGACAAGTTATAGCCTGTTGCATTTTTAGGGAAAAAATTTCTATCCCCTAAGTGCCTTCCCCCTCTTACCATAACTAGATTTACGCATATCCTCCCACTATTCTTCTCCGTAACACACGCTATGATATCTGCATCCAATGATTTGCCATTATCTATAAACTGTTTTTCTCGAATTTTTCGTAATATTTGAATCTGATCACGAAATATAGCTGCTGATTCATAATCTAAATTATTGGCAGCATCATTCATTTTCTGAGAAAGACTTTCAAGCACCTTAGTTTGGCTTCCTTTTAGAAACAGCCTGGCATTTCTTATATCTTCATGATAGGCACTATTTGTGACGAGATTTACGCATGGCGCACTACAGTGCTTGATTTGGTATAACAAGCATGGTCGTGTTCGATTATTAAAGACACTATCATCACAAGTTCTTATACGAAATATTTTCTGTAATAACTGAATACTTTCTCTTACTACCCCTGCATTTGGGAAAGGCCCAAAATGAATATTTCTTTTATTAAGTGACCCTCGATGGAAACCAAGCTGAGGAAAATTATGGTTTGTAAAAATCAAATATGGATAGGATTTGTCATCCCTAAAAAGGATATTGTATCTAGGTGTTAGAGATTTTATCAGATTATTCTCTAATAAAAGAGCTTCAGACTCAGATCTTGTAATTGTAGTTTCAATTCCTGTAATTTGAGATACCATTAACCGTGTCCTTGGCGCTAAATTTGTTTTTTGAAAATAAGAAGAAACACGTTTTTTTAAATTAAGGGCCTTGCCAACATAAATCACCTGTCCGGCCGAATTTAACATACGATAAATACCTGGCTGAGTAGGTAAATTTGAATAAATAATTTTGGCATTAAAAACTGAATGCGCCGGCAAAATAACTACCCCTTTTTAATTAATTTTTCTTGCCTAACAATTCCCCTCCAATGGCCCAATTCTCATGAGGTATTTCATCAAATGATATATAAGTATACGATTTTGGTTTGAGGGCAACACGCTCAAGTGTGTCAGTAATTTCTGTAGCTATTTTTTTCTTCTGATTCTGTGTCAATTCTCCTGCAATTCGAATATTTACGTAAGGCATAATTCAGTGTCCTTTATTTTTTAGTTAGTGATAAATCAATATTTATTTGTTTAAATACCTGCTCAAACATATCAATAGTAAGGCGCTTAGTCTGAGTATTGTAGCGGCTACAATGGTAGCTGTCATATAGGGTCAATTTACTAGGTAATTTATGAATTAAGCCATGGCCAAAAGGATAATCTTTAGGTCTTAACCCTAAGGCCATAAGCACAGAGCGATGTGCCACAGCGCCTAAAGCAAGTAATATTAATCCTCCGCCAGCCTTAAAATTTTTAATTTCAGTAGAAAGATATCCATTACAATTTCTAATTTCATTAGGCTCTGGCCTGTTCAAAGGAGGCAAACATTTAACTGCATTGGTAATACTGCACCCGATTAACTGTAAGCCATCATTCAATGAAACCGATCCTTCATGATTTGAAAACCCATATTTATATAAAGTTTTATACAATAAAATTCCTGCAAAATCCCCAGTAAATGGCCTACCAGTCTGATTCGCCCCATGCATTCCTGGAGCTAATCCAATAATAAGTAATTTAGAAGATGTATCACCAAAACCTGGCACCGGCTTTGCATGATAGCTTGGATAATTAATTTTTACTTCATTAAGAAATTTGGCTAATCGGAGACATTTACTACAATTTATTGAGAATTTATCTTGCATATGAGCCTCATTTACCAAAAATTGGAGTAGGTAATCAAAAAGATAAAGGAGCTAATAGTGACGACTCTAAAAGTACATCAACACCTGCTACTGGCATAATAGCCTTTGCTGGAATGTTAAAGCCTTTGCGCCACTTTGTTACCGCCAAATGCTTAGATTTGCCACTTACTAAAAATAAAACTTGACGCGAACGACTTAAACGCATTGCGCTCATAGATACTCTATGTCTTGGACTTTTTGGTGAAGAAAATACTGCTAATGCGTCCGGAGACCCTGGTAGAGAACCCCATTCAAGACCAGGAAACAAGCTAGCAGTGTGACCATCTTCACCAAGCCCAAGCAGTGTTAGATCAAATTCTTTTACAAATTGCAAAGTATTCGAATATTCATCTGCAGCAAGCCTTGCACCCAGCTCAACTGGAATTATATGTTGCTGAATTTTAGGAATTGCCACATGATCGAGCCATGCCTCTCTAGCCATTTCTGAATTTAAATCCTGATTTCCATATAACAAGCAACGTTCATCACTAAAATAAATATGCCAAGCAGACCAATTAGTACGTATAGAACGTAACTGTTGATAAACAGTATAGGGAGTATTTCCCCCAGAAAGAACAAAATGAAATTCCCCTCGCTTTCTAATTGATTTCATCGCTCTATCAAGGATTAATTTTAACGCTACTCGATTCAATTCTAATTGATTAGCTACCGTTCTCCATCGATAACTTTCTAAATCACCAGGTACCATCGTATTTTTAAATATGCATATATTGTTAAATCTATATATTATTTTTCCATTCACGAACTGCAGAAAATACACTAACGGGATCTACTAAAGGTTTACCAATATAATTACTAGAATTATGAATAATTTCTGGCTGATCACAACGCAAGAATGGATTACAAGATTTCTCTATTTCAATAGTTGAAGGTAAAGTAGGCCTGTTTAATTGCCTCTGATTTTTTGCCGACATTTCTAATTTTTTTAACGCCCGATTACCTGGTTCGACTAACCTAGCAAAACTTATATTAGCGAGTGTATACTCATGGCCGCAATAAACTTTAGTTCTATTTGGCAATTTAGCTAGTTTATTTAATGATATAAACATTTGTTGTGCAGTACCTTCAAATAACCTTCCACAGCCACATGCGAACAGAGTATCACCACAAAATAATGAGTTTGCGCCATAATACGCAATATGGCCAGATGTATGACCAGGAATATCAAGGATACTAAATCCAATTGATAATTCAGATATGTAAATATTATCTCCCTCTTTGAGATGGTTAGTAACTGTAAAAATTGATTCATTTGCTGGTCCATATACAGGCACTGAGAATTGTTGTAATAATTCCTGATTGCCACCTACATGATCAGCGTGATGATGAGTATTTAGTATGGCAACAAGTTTTATTTTTCTTTGTTCTAAAAAGTTTAGAACTGGCTTGGATTCTCCTGGATCAACTACAGCAGCATGGTGTTGATCATGAATAACCCAAATATAATTATCGGAAAATGCACTAACTGGCACAATATTAAACATGTTATTTTAAATTTACTTACAACTAAAAAATTAAGAAATATGGATAAGCTATTAACCTATACATGATATCAGGACATTATATATGCCAATTCAAAATCAACAACAGTGGTTTGAAAGCTACCTTGGCCAATATCTTCTAGAAATAGAACAAATACATTTTGATCAAGTAGTAATGAACATTTTTGGCTACAACGCCATACAAATTGGGTTCCCACAGTATGATTTTCTTCGTACAAACAGAATGCCTTTTAAATTCTGTGCAGACACAGAAAGAGGGGCCACCCTGCTCGCAAGCCCAGATTTTTTACCAATTGAAAGCAACAGTATAGATCTTGTAGTTCTGCCACATGTGCTCGAATTTCGCTCAAACCCACATCAAGTATTACGTGAAGTACAACGTATTCTACTAGCAGAAGGACAAGTAATTATTTGTGGTTTTAATCCTATGAGCCTCTGGGGTGTTCGAAAATGGTTTGATTCTTCAAAGCATAATTTCCCTTGGAATGGTAATTTCATTACGCTGCCCCGACTTAAAGACTGGTTAACTTTACTAGACTTCGAGATGACTTCAGGAAGGGTTGTCTGCTATTCCCCACCAATTAATCAGGAGAAATGGCTAAAAAGATTTAATTTCATGGAGCACATGGGAAATCGATGGTGGCCAATTTCAGGCGGTGTATATTTTTTACAAGCAATTAAAAGAACCTATGGAATGAGAGTTATTAAACCTGCATGGAAAAATTCTTTAGCTTCCAAACGTCGAATAGCACCAGCTACTAATAAAATAAACTACAGCATAACTAAAAAATATTAGATTACTTTATATACTCAATCAACTATGAGAAAAGAAAAGTGAGAAATGAAAATAATAATATGTTGGATATAGTACAAATTTTTACTGATGGTGCCTGTAAAGGAAACCCCGGTATTGGCGGCTGGGGGGCTTTAATGCAATATAATGGCCAAACTCGAGAGTTATATGGGGGTGTAAAACTCACCACCAATAATAGAATGGAGCTTCTTGCGGTAATACGAGCTTTAGAAACATTAAAACGCCCATGTAAAATATCTCTTCATACAGATTCAATATATGTACAAAAAGGAATTAGCGAGTGGATACACTCTTGGAAAAAACAAAATTGGCGTAATTCAAATAAGAAAGAAGTAAAAAATAATGACTTATGGAAACAACTTGACCAGTTAATACAACCACACCAAATAAAATGGCTATGGGTTCGTGGGCACTCTGGTCATGATGGCAATGAGCGAGCAGATAGGCTTGCAAATAAAGGAGTGGAATCAGTTATTGTCGAACAAAATTATAAAGATATATCATAGCCTTTTGATTATTATAGTATAAAATCATTTTACTAATTTTCAGATGATTAATATTAACCACCTTTCTTATAATTTTTAAATTCATATATTTATGAGACAAATTTTTCTTGATACTGAAACTACCGGCCTTGAAGCTAAGTTAGGTCATCGCATTATTGAAATAGGAGCAGTAGAAATGCTTGACAGGAGGCTTACAGGAAGCAACTTCCACCATTATCTAAATCCTGAGAGGTTAGTTGAATCTGGGGCATTACAAGTACATGGGCTTACCAATGATTTCCTCCAAGATAAACAAAAATTCTTAGCTATTAGTAACGAATTTCTTGAATTTATTTCAGATAGTGAGCTAATAATGCACAATGCACCATTTGATAGTAGTTTCCTTAATAATGAATTAGCTTTAGCAAAATTGCAATCATTAGAAAATTACTGTCATTCAATTACCGATACCCTTAAAATGGCAAGAAAGTTGCATCCGGGCAAAAGAAATAACCTAGACGCTCTATGTGATCGCTATCAAATAAATAATTCTAAACGTGTTTTACATGGCGCTTTACTTGATGCTCAATTACTAGCAGAAGTATATCTCGCCATGACGCGTGGACAAGAAAGCTTAGCAATGGAAATATCACTTCCAAAACCTAATGTAAATATCAACGTACAGGATATTAAATTAGTTTCCCTGCAGGCCAATATAGAAGAATTAAATTTACATAACGAACAATTAGAATTGATAAATCAAGAAAGCCAGGGTACATGCTTATGGAAAAGAAAGGATTCATAAAGAATAAAATAAATAACGTTTTGCTTCTAAATTACTAACTTGAAAATATAATTAGGATATAAATAACCAAAGCAATCAAATCAATAACTAAAAAATAGTAAGAAATGAATTTCAGAGCAGAATCACGTAAAATGCACATTCTCTAAACCAGCAGTAATTAAAATTTATGATCCGCACTCGTTTTGCTCCAAGCCCCACTGGTTACCTTCATATTGGTGGTGCCCGTACAGCTCTTTTTTCTTGGGCCTACGCTCGCCGGCATGGTGGGCAATTTATACTAAGAATTGAAGATACCGATCTTGAACGTTCAACCAATAAATCTACACAAGCAATTCTAGAAAGCATGGCCTGGTTAGGTATTGATTATGATGAAGGACCTTTTTATCAGATGCAGCGATTAGCTCGGTACCATGACGTTGCAGAACAGCTATTACGCTCAGGTGACGCGTACTATTGCTATGCCACAAAAGAGGAATTAACTATCTTGCGTGAACAGCAACGTGCTGCAGGCCTTAAACCAAAGTATGATGGTCGCTGGCGTGATTCTAAGAAAATTCCCCCTGCAGGGATCAAACCTGTAATACGTTTCAAAAATCCCAAAAGTGGTAGTGTAGCCTTCAACGATTTAGTAAAGGGCCCAATCATCATAGACAATAGCGAGCTAGATGATTTGGTATTATTACGTGCTGATGGTGTTCCCACCTATAATTTTGGTGTAGTTATAGATGACCTTGATATGAAAATTAGCCACGTAATACGTGGTGATGATCATATTAATAATACCCCACGTCAAATAAATATACTTAAGGCTCTAAACGAACCTCTTCCACAATATGCTCATGTACCAACAATTTTAGGAACAGATGGGGAACGCCTTTCCAAAAGACATGGAGCAATATCAGTAATGCAGTATAGTGATGAAGGCTATCTACCTGAAGCTTTAATTAATTATTTAGTCAGGCTTGGCTGGTCTCATGGTGATGAAGAAATATTTAATCGAGATCAATTCATTAACTGGTTTAACCTCACTACTATCAATCGCTCTCCGGCAAGATTTGATTCTGAAAAATTACGCTGGATCAATCATCATTACCTTAAAGAAGCAGATAATACCTTTCTAGCAAACAAGATTAAGCCTTTATTAGAGAAACAAGGTTGTGATTTCTCAGTTGGGCCAGATTTAAAGAAAGCTGTAAATATAATAAAGGAGCGTGCTGCGACAATAACTGAGCTTGCTGACAAATCATTATGCTTTTTCACTAGAATAGAGCCTTCAGTGGAGATCAAAGAACAATACTATAGTGCAGATATAAGGCCAATATTGGAAAATTTAATTACGAAATTTTCTATAATTTCATGGGACCGTAAGACAATTCATGATGAAATTAAAAAATCTGCTACTGCTCATAATATAAAATTTCCAAAAATAGCAATGCCGCTAAGAATTATGGTCACGGGTAAAACACAAACACCCTCTATAGATTTAGTATTAGAAATACTTGGTAGTAAAGAATCAATTGAGCGTATGAATAAGCAAATGGACAATTTCCCTACTTTATCTTAACTTTACTTTGAATGAGTGCCTCAGTATAATTCGCCTTCTTTTCGTGGGGGTATAGCTCAGTTGGGAGAGCGCTTGCATGGCATGCAAGAGGTCAGCGGTTCAATCCCGCTTATCTCCACCAACACAAGGACTAAGTAAGTTATAATATGATCATTGTCCCCATCGTCTAGAGGCCTAGGACACCACCCTTTCACGGTGGGTACAGGGGTTCGAATCCCCTTGGGGACGCCATAAATATGGGGTCTATTTTAGCATCAAAAAATCCTCTATAAACTAAATAAAAATCAGAAATAAGATTCAAACATAACTACATACTTAATTAAAAAGGTGGCCAAATTTGCGGCCAAATTTTCCACCGATTCTCATTATCATCCAAAGAAATATCTTGAAGATCTTGGTTCTTAGAGAAACTTTTCAACATTACACGTTCAGCATCATCGCGTAAATCATTCATTCCTAACTTATCATAGGCATCTACCATAATTTCTAATGCATGTTGAATTGCCGGTGTCTGAGGATACTCATTAAGTATATGTTGCGTCCTATTTAGCGCAGCAATATAGGCGCCTCGCTTCATATAATAACGCGCAACATAAACCTCACCCATAGCTACAGAATTGAAAAGATAATTCATGCGCTTTATAGCATCAGATCTATACCTACTATTAGGAAAGCGTGTAACTAAGTCCTTAAAACTTTCAAACGATTCACGTGATGCCTTAGGGTCTCGTTCGCTCATTTGTTGACCTAACCAATTCTTCATTATATAACCTGTTATCCCTTTTTCATCATTAAAGCTTGCGAGCCCCTTGATATAATATGCATAATCAACATTAGGGTGATTTGGATGTAATTTAATAAATCTTTTCGCTGCTATAATTGCTGCAGGCTGGTCATCTTCCTTATAATGCGCGTAAGCTACATATAATTGAGCTTGTTGAGCATAACGTCCATATGGGTAGCGTGCTTCCAAGGCAATAAAGAAAGCGATAGCACTTTTCCAATCACCATCCTCCATATCCTGTTTACCCGCTTCATAAAACTGGGTTACAGTCCAACCTTCAGTGTTTTCGCCCTTTTTTGTTGTTTTTAACCACCCAAAAGCACAGCCTGATAGCTGCAATACCAAAAATAAGGTTAAACTACGAGAAATGATGGACATAACAATCTCAATGACAACTAAAAAAGAATCTACATATTATAACGCTAATTCCCAACAATCTAGATCAGCAGAAGAGGTTCTTGAATTAAAAATCCCTCAGAAATATGCAGGACTCCGCCTTGATCAAGCACTTACACATATACTCCCAGAAAATTCTCGTAATCGAATACAAGCATGGATTATTGCAAAAAGAATCACTGTTGATGATATAGAAGTTAACTCAAAAAAGAAAATTTGGGGTGGTGAGAAAGTTAAAATAAAATGCACAGTAAATAATAATAAAATAAAAAATATACCAGAACCGATCCAACTTAATATCATTTATGAAGACCAATCAATCCTAGTTATTAACAAACCTGCAGGTATGGTTGTACATCCGGGTAATGGTAACTGGCAAGGCACTATGCTAAATGGCCTATTACACTATTTTCCGAATCTAAAAGAAATACCACGAGCAGGAATTGTCCATCGTCTTGATAAAAATACCAGCGGACTATTAGTAGTAGCTAAAACACTTAAAGCACAAATTAATTTAGTTCGGCAACTACAAAGTCGTACAATGAAAAGAGATTATTTTGCTTTGGTGCATGGAAATATAGAAACTAATGGACAAGTAAACGCGCCTATTGGCAGGCATCCAGTTCATCGTGTAAAAATGGCAATAAATAAGAATGGTAAGCATGCACACACTAGTTACCTGATTAAAGAGCAAATAAATGGTTATACAATACTCCAATGCAGTCTTGATACAGGCCGCACACATCAAATTCGTGTGCACATGCTATCTATTGGCCACCCACTTGTAGGTGACCCTGTCTACGGCACTAAGCCTCAAAAAGTCTCTCCTGAAATTAGAGAATTAATTTCTAATTTCCCAAGACAAGCTCTACATGCAGAATATTTAGAACTTATACATCCGGATAACAATCAGAAAATAACATGGCAATCTGAGTTGCCAAAAGATATTAATGAACTTCTACATAAGCTCCGCACAGCTTCATAAAAATTATTCTCTACTATGAATAACTGGATAACACCAAACTGGCCTGCACCATCAAATATACAAGCCATTTTTACTACACGTATAGGTGGTATAAGCAAAGGACCATATGAAAGTTTTAATTTAGGTGATCATGTTGGTGATACATTAGCTTCAGTTAACCATAATCGAGCAGAATTATTTGAATCGCTGCCAAGCAAACCAAAATGGCTAAATCAAATGCATGGCTCAAGGCCTATATGGGTAGATAAAGATATAGATTGCCTTCAAGGTGACGCAGCATTAAGCAAAACAAAAAATATAGTCTGTGCGATTTTAACTGCTGATTGTTTACCTATATTTTTATGTGATGAAGCTGGAACAGTAGTGGGCATTGCTCATGCAGGGTGGCGCGGATTAATAGCAGGTGTGATTCAAAAAACCGTAACAGAAATGAGAAAAGAATGTGGTCATATTATAGCCTATTTAGGCCCAGCTATTGGGCCTAAATATTTTGAGATTGGAGAAGAAGTACGGTGCTCTTTCATTAAGCAAGATACAATATCCACATCAGCATTTATTCCATGTAATGGGACAAATAAAAAAAAATGGCTTGCAAATATTTTTTTATTGGCGCGCCAAAAATTAATAAAGGCAGGTGTAACTAAAATTTATAGCCATGAAGAATGTACTTATAGCAATTCAGATAAATTTTTTTCTTACCGACGAGATGGTAATACAGGAAGAATGGCAGGACTAATTTGGCTTACAAAGTAATCTACTAAAACCTATATTTAAATAATGTACGAAAATCGTAATACAAGTAGTATCTTGTATTTTTTATATTTTAAAATATAGGACTCATAACAGCGTATAATCGCGAATTCCTTTATAAATAATTGCTATGACTACTTTTTCTTGGATTATTACTGCTAGCCTTCTAGGTGGCGCATTAAGCGTAGCATTTGCTGCAATGCTTACACTAAAAACGCGTACCTCATGGGTACAAATGCTCATTTCCTACGCAATTGGAGCACTTCTAGGTGCCGCATTCCTTAATGCACTACCAGAAGCACTTGAATTGTCTAATAATCCAGCAAGAATATCAGCTATTGTATTATTTGGAATCCTTATATTCTTTATTCTAGAGAAACTGGTAATTTGGCGACATTGTCATTTTGTAGAGTGCGAGGTACATGACCCAGCACATAGCATTAATACAAATAACACCATAAATACTCATGATAGTGGTCGTAGCGGCATGATGATTATGCTAGGTGACACATTTCATAATTTTGTTGATGGGATCCTTATTGCTGCTGCTTTTATAGTAGATGTGCAGCTTGGTATCGTCACATCCATAGCTATTATTGCCCATGAGATCCCACAAGAAGCAGGCAATTTTTTAATCCTACTCAACTCTGGATACACTCGGCAGAAGGCACTACTATTTAATCTATTATCCAGTGTTGCTACACTAGTTGGCGGTATGATGGCTTATTTTATGCTACAAGATATGAACCACCTTATCCCTCCACTTTTAGGATTAGCAACAGCTAGTATGATCTATGTGGCCATGTCAGATTTAATACCTGGCTTACATAAGCGCCCAGAAATTGGCGCTACTGTTCAGCAGGTGATGTTAATTATTCTTGGAATAGGCTCTATTTGGCTAGCTGGTAGTTTCTTCAATCATTAAACAGTTTTTGATTTTTTAGAAAGATTACCCTTATATTCTCGCTTTGTAATCTCACCATTCAATGCAGCAAGGAGAACTTTATTTTTCCTTGATCGCTTTTCACCTACATACCATGAGAAGCTAATTATAACTCCCAACACAGTCAAAAATATGCCTAATAAGCTGATTCCGCTAACATAAAGATCAGTTATTCCTTGAATGAAAGCAAAAACACCTAGCATAACAATTATAATCCAAAGTCTATTACCCCATTTTGACCCCTGATGTTCAACACACCATTTATCTAGGCTATCACGGAGTGAGATAAGTTCCACATCCTTCATTTCAATTAACCTATCAGATAGTGATTGGTTTGCTAATTGTGCTGAAATTAGATCTGCGTCTTTCTGCGCCTTTAAATCCATACGCGTTGATTCCTATCTTATATAAGTTGAACATGACTTTACTTGACAGTCTCATATGGGTCAATATCTATCCTTTAAACCAATATAAAATAAGCGATTATTTATATCACAACAATTTATATATATTTTCAAGTGGACGGCATATTACAGCTTTATTACCTCGTACAACAATCGGCCTCTGAATAAGATCTGGATTCTTTACCATTATTTCAATTAACTCATCATCAGAGAGGTTTTGGGCTGCTAAATTCATACTCTTTGCTAATGGCTCGCTACTTCGTAACATTTCTTGTACAGACAGCCCTTTATCACATAATGCATGTAACTGACTATAAGTTAAAGGTACTTCATAATAATTAACGCTTTCAAATTCCTCATCGCTATCCTTTAGAATATTAAGTGCAGCACGGCATTTACTGCAAGTTGGTTTCTGATAAATAATGATTTTTTCATTCATAGTACACCCTCCTTTACTACCATCTATAAATAACATTTCAGCAATTAATGTTTTATTAATTCAGTTCATTATAATTAATTTTTAATGTTATTAATTGTAAATTTAGCCTAGGCCCTAATAACTGATATCTAAATTATGCTGACGTAAATCATGAAGCTTTCCAAGCCCATAATGAACAAAGGCAAGTCCAGCTAAAACAGGAGCAAAGAAATTCAAGACTGGAATAAATTGAACAAATCCAGTTAATAAACCCAGTACCCATAATGACGTGTGATTTGTAGAAAAAAATGCTTTCATCTCTTCACGACTAGCATGTATAGCTAATGCATCATAACGCAATAACCTTTGATTAAGATACGCTGAGGCAGCGAATGGAATTACCACCCCTATACCAAACAGCCATAGAGGCATGGTCAGTACCCATATTAAAATAAATATACAAATAGCAGAAAGACTATTAAGTAATGTGCCGCCTATGCTACCGCCATTCTTCCGTTCAAGGTTAGGATAATCTCGTAAAGACACCAAGTTAATTAATATAGGCATCGCAAATAGTGCCATAATTACTATTGCCGTAGTCAAAACTAATGGGGTAAATATAAATAAGTGTATTAAGGTTTGAATTAAATTTCTTATCCATTCTGACTCAATACCTTCAAACCAGGTCCTAATTTCTAGTGCTGAGAGACCGATTTCAATCAATTCCGAAAAAGTATCCCAAAAAATTATAGCTAAAATTAACCACATAAAAACTGCTAATATGATCGGCCATAAGGCAACCATTAATACTCGAAATTGAAATAAATCATGTAATGCTCGTGATAATGCTTTAATTATTTGTTTCATATAATTATCATTACAAGATATTGATCTAAAAGAATATAATAAGGATTTAATGCTTCCTAAAAAATATTACCATAATAAATTAGATTTAGAGTGCATTAAGATAAATCTGGTATCTAAAATAATATAACTAGACGCTTATATTGCCAACGCAATATACTGATATAAATGAAATATAATATTCTTGCTCATCACCCAAATGATCTAACAATTGGCTGGGCTCAACGAGTTGTTAATTTACATTACCCAGATACAAAAGTTTCTTCTATTTCTATAGTTTCAATTGACATCGGAACTACAACTAGGATTCGTGTTCTAGTAGAACATGATAACCCAGAGGCTCTGCCTAAAAAATGGTTTATAAAACTACCATCTCTAAATTGGAAAGCTAGGCTAATTACAGCTTTACCCAGGCTTCTTCATACTGAAATTCGCTTCTATAATGAATTGGCTTTAACTGTTCCAATAAATACACCAGATTTTATACAGGCACAAAGCAAGTTTGGAGCTGGCTCAACATTAGTTCTTTTTGATATAACAGAGTCTGGTGCAACACCTGGTATGCCAGGTGATACATTAACAATAACAGAAGCAACTGAAGTAATTAAACAACTTGCTAAATTTCATGCTCAATACTGGAATAACGTACATAATGATACGTCCTATCATTGGCTAGCTAGCCCGGTACGAGATCTAGAAGATCATTTAGGAACGCTATTATCAGTACCCTTAATGAAAAGAGGAATACGCTTAGCTGGAGAACTTATTTCTCCTGTATTAAACGCCTCAGCTATTCGCTATGCTCATAACCGTCGTAAAATTATGCGTTTTCTTTCTGGCTCCCCAAAAACACTCATTCATCATGACTGCCATCCTGGAAACTTATTTTGGAAAGAAGCACAACCCGGCTTCCTTGACTGGCAACTTATCCGAATTGGAGAAGGAATTAGTGATATTTCTTATTTTTTATCAATGGCAGTTAAATCTGAAGATAGAAAAAAACATGAAAACAGACTTTTAACTATATACAAACAAGAGCTTATAAATAATGGAGTCCTTTCTACTGACTTAAAGAATATTCAGCAGCGATACTATGCTCACCTTATTTACCCTTTTGAGGCAATGATCGTAACTCTTGCTATTGGTGGAATGATGAATCTAGAGAGCAATCTTAAAATGCTTAGGCGCACCATATCAGCTATAGAAGACCATAATGTTTTCTCTGCTCTTCCAATGTAAGATATGAAAACTAAACATTACCAAATAAATTTACTATATTCTAAGTTATGAACATTAAAGAACTTAATACTAAGCTTGAAGCTATTAATAATAAATATGAAAAGGAGCTCAGGTTAAAAATTCGAAAACTTTATACTAAGTCATATACTGATAGACTAGAGTCTCATTCCCCCATGCTTCATACCAATGAAACATTATGGTCTGATCTTATTACCAGAAAAGAACATAAATTTATTCGAGAAATAAAATTAACGTTAAATAAATCTGATACCTCTTTAAGCAGAGAGGATGCATGTAGCATTAGAGAAAAGATCAATAATATTTTTGATGAGCAAAAATACCTATCAGGACTAATAGAGTTTTACAAAGAAATTGACACAACATCTACATCAAATAAAATAGATCCATTTAACCCTGCAGATCAAAAAAACATCTCTAGGGCACTAAGAAGAGCTCAGGAACATGTTCTGACCACTATAGAACTTTACAATCAGAATGAACCAAATGATTTAAGTATGATTGAATTATGGAATAAATATTCAACTATAAACCCACTCATGGCAGTAGGAACTATTCTTTTATTATATTGCACCACATTACTAATAGCTTGGATTATAAAATCAGATGTTTTTCAACAATATATACAAGAAATTGGATGGTCAGTTGGAGCAGGATGATAAATGCAAATGATCTTGAAACTACAGATTTACGGCACTACAAAGATAATCTATGTGTTAAGCCACCCATCTATTTTCTGATATACCGCATCAAGGGTAATATACCCACTATTAAGAATACTATAACCTACTTCCATATCTTGAGATAATAGGGTAGGAAAGCTGTGTACGCCCCATTGACGAACTTGCTTAAAATGAGTCAAAACTTTATCTTTTGCTTCATCAGATTCAAATACTTTCAAATATGATTCCGTACCTATACCTATTTTACCGGCCAAATAAGCTAAGACATTAGGATCAGTAACATTTTCCTGCTCAACATAAAAAGCAAAGTGAATTGATTTTAGGAATGGGAATACTAAATCCGGATTAATTAAGGCCATAGCCACCACTCCCCTGCAAGATGGCTCGGTATCATATATAAATCCCTCTGGCATGGCTCCTGCAAAAGAAAATGGTTGACCAGTTCTATTATTCACAGATTTCCAATGACCTAAGATCTCTGCACGTTGTTTGGGTTCCATCGCTGACTTCCCAGATCGTAATCCACCCATTATTAGTTTAATTTTTAAATCCTTATTATAATTCACTCTAATTGCTTCTATTATTGGCGAGAATCCCCAACACCATGAGCACATAGGGTCCGCAATATACCAAAGTATTTTTTTACTCATTTGAAGCACTTATTAGCTACTCTAATTAATTTATGTAATATATAGTTAATTTACAAAACCAATAAATCTTGATATCAAAAATAATTCTGCTGAAAATAAAATACTAATAATTAATTACAATGTGCCAGATCATGAAGTACGAGCTGCTCTCTTTCTATCATGTTCCGACAAGAAACGCTTTCTTATTCGTATATTTTTAGGAGTAATTTCTACTAACTCGTCATCAGAGATAAATTGGATTGCAGATTCTAATGTAGGTTGTATTGGTGGGGTCAAAGTAACAGCCTCATCAGTTCCTGAGGCACGTATATTGGTTAGTTGTTTTCCCTTAATAGGATTCACAACTAAATCATTATCCCGATTATGAACACCTATCACCATTCCTTTATACAACTTATCACCAGGGCTCACAAACATACGGCCCCTATCTTGTAGCTTCCATAATGAAAAAGCCACTGCATCTCCTTGCTCCCCAGAAATTAATACACCATTTCTACGTGAGGGAATTTCAGATCGTACTGGAGCATATTCATCAAACACATGGCTCATAATACCTGTACCACGCGTCATGGTCATAAAATCAGATTGAAAGCCAATTAAACCACGTGCAGGTATACGATAATCAAGTCTTACACGTCCACGGCCATCAAGAACCATATCGAGTAAATCACCACGACGCACACCAATTGCCTCCATGACCGTACCCTGATTAACTTCATCTACATCTATTGTAAGCATTTCAAAAGGCTCACATTTGACACTATTAATTTCACGAAATACAACGTGTGGACGCGATACTGCAAGCTCATATCCTTCTCTTCGCATACTTTCAAGCAAGATTGTGAGGTGTAATTCTCCACGACCAGAAACTAAAAAAATATCTGTCTCATTTGTATCCTCAAATTTCATAGCTACATTAGTAAGCAATTCCTTTTCTAGCCTCTCTCGTATTTGCCTGCTAGTAACAAATTTACCTTCTTTTCCAGCAAAGGGTGATGTATTAACCTGAAAATTCATAGTTAATGTCGGCTCATCTACCATGCGTATCGGCATTGCTTCAGGCTGATTAATATCAGCCAAAGTTGCTCCAATACAAAGATCTTCAATACCATTAATTAGCACTATATCGCCAACTGTAGCTTTATCTAATTGCACTCGCTCAATGCCACGAAATCCTTGTACTTGATTCACTCGATCTTTCTTTGACACATTATCCCCTGCCAATATCATTACTTCCTGCTTTGGTTTCAAACTACCACGATTAATTCTACCTATACCGATACGACCAACGAAACTAGAATAATCTAACGCACTAATTTGCAACTGAAGTGGCGCATCTGGGTTGCCAATTGGAGCAGGGACATGCTTTAGTACAATATCAAATAATGAGCGCATATCTACTTGCGGCTGATTTAATTCTAAGGAAGCATATCCATCTAATGCAGAAGCATAAACCACTGGAAAATCAAGCTGTTCTTCAGTAGCGCCAAGTTTATCAAATAAATCAAAGGTAAAATTTACTACCTTATCGGGACGAGCACCATCTCGATCAATTTTATTGACAACGACAATCGGGCACAGTCCTAATTCCAATGCTTTTTTTGTTACAAAACGAGTTTGTGGCATTGGCCCTTCAACAGCATCAACTAGTAATAAAACACCATCAACCATTGACAATACACGCTCTACTTCACCTCCAAAATCTGCATGCCCCGGTGTATCTACAATATTAATATGAACCCCATCATATTCTACTGCACAATTTTTAGACAAAATAGTAATGCCACGCTCTCGCTCTATATCATTCGAGTCCATTACTCGTTCTTCAATATTCTGGTGAGCAGCAAAAGACCCTGCTTGATGTAACAGCTTATCTACCAATGTAGTTTTCCCATGATCTACATGGGCAATAATAGCTATATTACGAATTGATCGAGCCATATTTATGATCTCTACTTACAAACAATAAAATCGCGGAATTATAGCAGTCCTCTATAGGGATGGCTAACCTAAATAATCACCTCAAATTAAACACAATAGTTATCTTGGTTGATGTATAATCCGCCCATCGACAAAATTGATTATTAATTTTTCTCTTAGTTATCGTTCCTTACCTCTCTTCGATTTCCAAGATTTCCTCGGAAATTTTATATGCCATACCATGGTTAGTAGCGATGTTATATATGTTAATAATATATTTGCTTACAAATTTCTAATAACCGCTGCTTACTTTTACATTAATTCTTATTTTAGGAAGCTATCTTGCCATTCGAAAATCTCAATCTACATCCTTATATCATTAAAGCTATTAAGGAATTAGGTTATACCACACCAACACCAATTCAAAAAAAAGCTATCCCCGAATTACTAGCTGGCCACGATATCATGGCATCGGCTCAAACTGGAACAGGAAAAACTGCTGCATTTATATTACCAGCACTACATCACCTCGCTACTCCATCTAAAATCAATTCTCGTGGACCCCGTATACTAGTATTAACACCAACACGTGAACTTGCACTACAGGTTTCAGAAGCTGCTAATAAATATGGAAAATACTTACGCCGTATTAAAATTGTAAGCATACTTGGTGGAATGCCTTACCCACTGCAGAATAAATTATTGTCTCAGCCGGTAGATATTCTTGTGGCCACGCCTGGTCGTTTACTTGACCATATTCAGAGAGGAAAAATAAATTTTTCACGCTTAAAAATGCTAGTTCTAGATGAAGCAGATCGGATGCTTGATATGGGTTTTATTAATGATGTTGAAAGAATTGCTTCATCTATAAAAAATGACCATCAGACTTTATTGTTCTCAGCTACTCTAGATAACACAATAACAAGCATTGCAAATCGTTTATTAAAATCACCAAAACGCATCCAGATTGCAACGCAGCAAACAAAATTAGACAATATTGAACAACGGTTACATCATGTAGAAGATATATCACATAAAATTAAACTCTTGTCTCATTTATTATGCGATATAGATTAAAAACAAGCCATAGTTTTCACTGCAACTAAGAAAGATGCTGATGTACTAGCAGATAGCCTTTCATCCCAAGGACATATTGTATCTGCATTACATGGTGACAAGAGCCAACGAGAACGAATTCGTACTATTACAAAACTTCGTAATGGTAGGCTAAAAGTACTTGTTGCTACAGATGTAGCAGCACGTGGCATTGATGTAGCAGGGATAACACATGTTATCAATTTTGATCTTCCAAAATTTGCCGAGGATTATGTTCACCGTATTGGCCGCACTGGTAGAGCTGGGGCATCAGGAATAGCTGTTTCATTTGCTACAGGTAGAGATAAAATTCACCTAAGAAGGATTGAACGTTATACAGGACATCGGATAACTTCTCATACCATTCCGGGGCTAGAACCAAGAAATAAGACACGTTTTAATATCAATCGAACTTCTAAAAATACCCCTACGATTTCCAGAAAAAAAGGCCGTTTATCCTCATGGTCAAAAGACAAAATTAGTAGCAGAAATTACAACTCATATAAGTACCATACAAATGAAAATAGCTATTCTCCTTCAAATTATTCTAGCAATGAGAATTATAATGATGTGAATGGGAACCGATACTATAACCATAAAGACACATTAAATAGTTATAGCACCAATAGAAATTATAATAGTATTAAAACCAATGGTTATAATATCCAAAGAACTTCATGGACAGCTAGTCATGCCAATAAAAAAAATGAAAATTATAATGGGAACCAATATACTAATCATAGCAACTACTCAATAGATAACCATAACAGCAAAAGAAAATTTAAAAGTAACGCAAAGTCTATTCATAACAAAAATCGTAATCGTTCATTTAATAGTGCTAATAAGAATAATTCAAATAAAAATAGGAACTCTAACATTTATGCAAAAACAAAATAATCTTTACCTTGTAAGAAATAAAATAGCGAGAATTATCTGACTTTCTATTCACTCTGATTACGCATAAAATCAGCTGTCTGCGCAAATGCAGTTGCTAGGCTTTTTTTTAATTGCAAATCTAATCCAATAATATCCATCGCTCTATTCATACAAGATAACCACTGATCACGTTCAACAGACCCAATAGGAAAGGGCAAATGCCGGGAACGTAATCTTGGTTCTCCATATTTCTCAATATATAAAGAAGGCCCGCCAGTCCAACCAGATAAAAACATAAATAATTTCTGCCGTGAACTACATAATTCTTGTGGATGTAATTTTCGTATAGCAAAATAATCTGGGTCTTCATCCATAAGATCATAAAAACAATCTACAAGGCGTTGTAAAACAACCTTGCCACCCATTCGCTCATATACTTCAGAAAGATGCATCCGAATATCCTTTTTAATTTATACGGGCCTGCGCTTATAAAGTGAATATGTGATCCAAAAAATTGCTAGCCCTATAATTAAATGCTTAACTGTATGCCCACTTATTACTTGCCCTAAACTATAAATTTCATAATCTAAAATTTCTACAAGCTTTGCAATGGCATAAAGAATTACTACAATATAAACATCATTACTTCTAGTATATATAGAAGAAAAATACTTCCCAAGTATGGCAATAGCTAGAATAGAATAAAATTGTATGACAATATAATAATTTAGATTGCCTAAACCATATTGTTCCCCACAATACCAATATATTACGCTTCCTATTCCAAATATAGTCAGAATAGGAAGTAAAATTAAACCAAAGTTTATACTAATACGCTCCATCAATGTAATTGAAAGAAAAGTAACTATCCCAATAGCTATTGGTATCCTATCCCACATCAATCGAGCATTATCTGGCTCCAAATGATAATAAGCAGAGGTAATGCCCGCTACAAGCACATTTAAAAATAGAATAATATAAGACCATCTCTCTGAAAAATGAATAAAAGTTTTGTGTATAAGAAATTTGTTAGAACACAATAAAAAAATAAATCCGATTAAACCAGCAAGAAATATAAATATATTAGAAACAACATTTAAAAAATTTGGTATGCCAAAATAACTACGCTGATCTACGAACTGGTGATACTGAGTTTCCTGTGCAGTTGGTGGCATAATTATCGAGGCTATTACAATGCATAAAGAGAAGATTCCAAATATCAGAAGTTTCCTCTCATATTTCATACATACTCCAACACTGAAACTAATAATTTAAATAATTTTTCAGAATATAGCTGTAACTGCATCTTCTAGCCGATCTACAAGTATAATCTCAATGCCAAAAACTGAATGTTTCGGTTTATTAGCTTTAGGAATGATAGCTTGAACAAATCCCAGCTTAGCTGCTTCTTTTAATCTTTCCTGACCTCTCTGTACAGGACGAACCTCTCCTGCTAGGCCAATTTCTCCAAATGTAATTATTTTTATTGGTAATGGTTTGTTTTTTAATGAAGAAACTATAGCTAGTAGAACTGCTAAGTCTGCACCTGGCTCAGTAATCCTTACACCTCCTACTGCGTTCACAAATACATCTTGATCAAAACATGCAATTCCCACATGACGGTGCAGAACTGCTAGCAGCATTGCCAGCCTATTATTCTCCAAACCAACACTTAAGCGTCTAGGATTTAATGCCTGAGACTTATCAACTAGTGCCTGTACTTCAACTAATAATGGACGAGTTCCCTCCTGAGTAACCATCACACATGAACCTGGAACTTTTTCTTCATGGTGAGAAAGAAATAAGGCTGATGGATTACTTACTTCACGTAATCCTTTCTCAGTCATTGCAAAGACACCTAATTCATTAACAGCACCAAATCTATTCTTAATAGCTCGAATTAAACGAAAACTGGATTGAGCGTCACCTTCAAAATAAAGCACAGTATCAACCATATGCTCAAGCACACGAGGTCCAGCAAGGGTTCCTTCCTTTGTAACATGCCCTACTAAAATAATACAAATTCCACTTGCCTTCGCTATTCGTGTTAATTGAGCAGCACACTCACGAACTTGAGCAACAGATCCGGGGGCAGATTGCAATGATTCAGAGTAAATTGTTTGGATAGAATCAATTACCGCCACATTTGGCTTTTCTTTACCTAAAACTTCCTGAATTCTATCAAGCTGAATTTCAGTTAATAAATGCACTTTCTTTGTTGCAAGCGATAACCGTTTTGCACGTAACGCAATCTGGCTTGCTGACTCTTCACCACTTACATACAATACCGCTCGATCACAAGAAGAATAACAAAGTGCTTGCAATAATAAAGTAGATTTTCCAATTCCAGGATCACCTCCTAATAAAATTACGCCCCCGTCTACCAAACCGCCACCTAATACCCGATCAAGTTCAGCTATTCCAGTAGAATAACGAGGCTCTTCTCCAATTTTTATTTTCTCAATATTCTGTACTCTACTAATTTCATTTGTATAATTAAAGCGCGTAGAATTCTTTTCTGCTACTGCTTCTACAAGAGTATTCCATAAATGACAGTGAGGGCATTGCCCCTGCCACTTTAGAACCCTACCACCACATTCAACACAAGAATAAATTGATTTTGATTTAACCATTATAAAAATAATTATTCAGTATTTGGATGCCAACTTACTATTAAGCCTAAATCAGAATCCCTAGCCTGAAAGGCACAATCAATACCAATCCCAGGTGCCCATACCAGATGCTCTCCACTAAAAAGTAGAGGCAATGATTCCCTTTCCCATTGAGGAAGAGATTTCTCTTGAAACAAATTCTTAAGACTTCGTCGAGGCCGATTAAAATCTGGACGCATACGTTCACCTCCTGACCGGAAACGAATAATGATTGGTTCTTTCTTTAGTTTCTGTAGGTTTATTCCTTTTCCCTTTTCTCGTAGAAATCTCACTGAATCTCCTTTTTCAGTAATTTCTATTTTCTTTTCACCATTCCATAAAATCTTCAACTCTTTATTTGGGGATTTATGTGCCCTCTTTACATATATACTCCCTCTATAGGTACGAATCTCATTATCTCCAAAAATAATATGTAATTTAGTATCTAATTTAGAAGTAAATAATTGCCGAATCATATCTTCTAATTTCGCTGTACTTGGAAGAGTCATACCACGCCGCACAAGATCATAACGTAACAAATTTTTAGCACGCAAGAAATTCAATTCTTGAAATTTTCTAATCTCAATGCGATCTGAAATAATACATTTCTTACTATCAAGTCTTGCCAAGTCATCTAGTAAGCTATTTGCCTCGGCCATATGATGACTAGTGCGTAAAAAAGTAGTTCGATAAGCAGGAAATTTTGTTTCTAATAAAGGAAAAATTTTATGTCGCAAAAAATTTCTAGAAAAAGATATATCATTATTGCTTTCATCCTTAACCCAGCTTAACTTGTACTCTCTTGCATAATCTTCAATCTCATTACGGGATACATTTAATAGCGGACGAAGTATTTGTGGCCTCAAAACAAAACCCTGGTCCCCATCTCTTGGTATTTGATCTCTAATTACAGGCATTGCGCTTAATCCTTTTACCCCTGCACCCCGTATCATTTGTAATAACAAGGTTTCGGCCTGATCATCTAAATGCTGAGCCAATATCACATAATCAGCCTTTAAATTCTCAAATTCTTTATAGCGTGCATATCGTGCATTAGCTTCAGGACTGATGCCAGATAATTTATTTATCTTTAACTTAACTAATTTAATTGGAATATTATGTGTACTACATAAATCAAGACAAAAATTCTCCCATTTTTCTGCATTAGGACTAATGCCATGATTAACGTGTAAAGCAGTAAGGGTAAACCTGAATTTAAGAGAAAAAGATATAAGGATATTCAATAAAACAACTGAATCTACCCCACCACTCAATCCTAAAATTAAATGATCTTCTTGTTGAATCCGTTCGTGTAATATATTTTTGACACGATTAGAGATGCTATTTAACTGCGACTTCTTTAAATTTACCATATTCCGTTAGCCGCTTATAACGTTTATCAAGCAATTCCTCTGAGGGGGTGCCATGCAAATTCTCAAGAGACTCTTGTAATGATTCACTTACTGATTTCATTATTGAGGAATAGTCTCGGTGAGCACCACCAAGTGGTTCATCAATAATTTGGTCAATTAGTCCTATCGCTTTTAGTCTTGAAGCTGTAATACCCATAATTTTGGCGGCTTCTTCAGCCTTATCAGCACTTTTCCATAAAATTGAAGCGCAGCCTTCAGGAGAAATTACAGAATATGTTGCATATTGCAACATATTCACTACATCACCTACTGCCACAGCAAGAGCCCCGCCTGACCCTCCTTCTCCAATAATAGTGCAAATTACTGGCACCTTCAATTCAGATAATACAAACAAATTTCGGCCAATTGCTTCTGATTGCCCTCTCTCTTCGGCTCCGATTCCTGGATATGCGCCTGGTGTATCAACAAATGTAATTACTGGTATAGAAAATTTCTCTGCTAACTGCATAAAACGTAAAGCCTTACGATAGCCCTCTGGTTTAGGCATGCCAAAATTACGATAGATTTTTTCTTTAGTATCACGACCTTTTTGATGCCCTATAACCATAACTGACTGCCCGTTAAAGCGAGCTAAACCACCAATAATTGCAGGGTCATCTGCAAAATTTCGATCTCCGTGCAACTCTTCATAATTAGTAAATAGATGCTCTATATAATCTGAAGTATAAGGACGCTGTGGATGTCTCCCTACTTGCGATATTTGCCAAGGAGTAAGTTTTTCATATATCTTTTTAAGAAGTATTTGGCTTTTTTTCTTAAGACGTGTTATCTCATCAGACACATCTACATCAGAGCCATCCTGAACAAAATGTAACTCCTCAATTTTTGCTTCTATCTCAGCAATAGGCTGTTCAAATTCAAGGAAAGTAGCTTTCATAGATCCTAATAGATAATTTTGAAAATATAATGATACATGATTTATGGATGCATCAGCATCCCTGTTTAACCCAATCCCATTCAAATTTTCTATCATCAATTGCAATTGTAAGCATCCTATATAGGAATGGCATACTGCATAATCATAAAAAATATTATCAGATCTATACCTTAGAAAAAACTAGAATAGCCCCTAAAAATATATTTATATAAAGAGAACCTCGGAATTGCGGTTAAAACAATATAAAATGTCATTTTTTTTATATTAGATTTCTAAGGAATGAGGGGAAGTTTTGATTAGTACTGCTAATATTACCATGCAGTTTGGTGCCAAGCCATTATTTGAAAATGTTTCAGTAAAATTTGGGGACGGTAATCGCTACGGCCTAATTGGTGCAAACGGCTGCGGGAAATCAACCTTTATGAAGATCCTGGGAGGTGATCTTAATCAGACTTCTGGCAGTGTTAGTGTAGATATAAATGCTCGCGTAGGAAAACTTCGTCAAGACCAATTTGGTTTTGAGAAATTCCTTGTATTAGATACTGTAATGATGGGGCATGATGAATTATGGCGTGTAAAGGAAGAGCGCGATGCGATCTATGCAAACCCAGATGCTAATGAATCAGATTATATGCTTGCAGCTGAGCTTGAGACTCGATTTGGTGAGCTTGATGGGTATTCAGCAGAAGCTCGTGCTGGCGAATTATTATTAGGAGTTGGTATACCATTAAAACAGCATCAGGAACTAATGAACAAAGTTGCTCCTGGCTTAAAATTACGTGTATTACTTGCGCAAGCTTTATTCTCTAATCCAGAAATATTACTATTAGATGAGCCGACCAACAATCTTGATATCAATACAATTAGATGGTTAGAACATATAATTAATGCCAGTAAAAGTACCATCATAATCATCTCACATGACCGGCATTTCCTAAATAGTGTATGCACACATATGGCTGATTTAGATTATGGTGAAATCCGTGTCTATCCGGGTAATTATGATGCTTATATGACAGCGTCAACTCAAGTCAGGCAGCGCATGCTCTCTGATAACGCAAAAAAGAAATCTCAAATAGCTGAATTACAGTCTTTTGTAAGTCGTTTCTCAGCTAATGCTTCAAAAGCAAGGCAGGCAACAAGCCGGGCAAAGCAAATAGAAAAAATAAAATTAGAAGATGTTAAGCCTTCCAGCCGCCAATATCCCTATATCCGTTTTGAGGTAGATGAAAAAGATAAATTATATCGATTGGCTGTTTCAGTACAAAGCATTAGTAAGCATTTTTCCGGGATGAAAAAAGCAATCTTTAAGAAATTTAGCATAAATATTGAGGCAGGTGAGAAAATTGCCATTATAGGGCCTAATGGTATAGGTAAAACTACATTATTAAAGTCTTTATCTGGTGAACTTGAGCCAGATGAGGGAAAAATTAAATGGGCAGAAAAAGCCCGCCATAGTCACTTTAAACAAGATCATGCTACAGACTTTGAGGTCAATTTGTCTCTTACAAAATGGATGACACAATGGAGGCAAATAACCGATGATGATCAAGACGTACGTAGCGTATTAGGTAGATTGCTATTCTCAGGTGATGAGGTCAATAAATCGGTGAAAGTAATTTCAGGTGGGGAGCAAGGGCGTATGCTATTTGGAAAACTCATGCTTGAGAAAGCTAATATATTACTTATGGATGAACCAACTAACCACCTTGATATGGAATCTATTGAATCACTCAATACGGCTTTAGAAAAATACTCAGGCACATTAATTTTTGTCTCTCATGATAGGGAGTTTGTTTCCTCACTTGCAACTCGTATCATTGATATGAGACCAGATGGTATCATTGATTTTAAAGGAAGCTATGAAGAATACTTATTAGACCAAGGTGTAGAATAAATAATAAATTAATTGTAGTTTATTCTACTCTACCAGTAACTACATTTATCTTTATAGCCAGTAATTTTATTTGTAGCTCTAAACATATTAAATAAATTCTACCCCTGCTTAGCAATAAGCAAGGCCTTCTCAAAATAACACCAGTCAAAATGTGGTCCTGGATCCGTTTTCCTTTTAGGAGCAATATCTGAATGGCCAATAATATCTATAATTGGATAAGCTTTACTTAATTCAATTGTTAGCGTGACTAAAGATAAATATTGATCTTCACTAAATGGCGTCGTATCACTACCTTCCATTTCTACACCGACAGAAAAATCATTACAGTTTTCTCTCCCTTTCCAGAAAGATTTACCAGCATGCCATGCACGCTTATCACAAGAAACAAATTGGATAATCTCGCCATTGCGGCGGATAAAAAAGTGTGAAGATCCCTTCAAGCCTCTAACACTTTGATAGCAGGTAAGATCTGAATTAAGTTGATTAGTAAACAAATCAATAACACCATTACCTTCAAACACATCTGGTGGCATACTGATACTATGTATTACTAATAAGTTTATTTCACTTTCTAACGGGCGCTCATCATAATTTGGCGATGAAATAAACTTCACCTCAGACATATAACCTTTGGCATCAATTTTCATCATATAGCCTTCTGCTTCGCATGATAAATAGAACTAAAGCAAAACATGCCTAATTAAAATAAATTATTTAATCATTAAATCCCAACCACTTAATTCTATTGCATATATAACTGAAAATATAACATGATTAATACGATGCTAATAAAATCAATAATATATATTGAATTATTTTATTCTTATATATGCCTGTAATTAAAAAATAACAATTATCATAAAATTTTACTAAACCATAAATTTATTTTTAATAAGAAATTTTATGGCAAATAATGATTTATAAAGATTCATTATCTATCTAATAGGTAGGGCAATGAAAGTTCCATTATTTCTTTTAGTTAATTCTCGCATCAAAATACCAAACCGATCCGTTGTATACTGAGAAGGAAAAGCAATAGCGTGAATCTTGGCTATACGCCTCCCATCTTTCTGAGCCTTATTATTTCTTGTAATGTTCGCAATGACACTATCATAAGAGTCACCAGTATAATCATCACCAAAGACGTAAATTGAAATTGTATGCCCTGGTTTCTTATATTTTTTTAATGCGATCAGTATGCCCTCTTTAGGGCTGCTGTTAGATGCACTTTGCCATACTTTAAATAATTTCATCACGCTTTTGCGTCGAAACGGTATATCAGGAATCCATTTACCTTCATAACCTGCATGAATAGAGCGGCCTTGATCATCCAAAATCTGGAATCCTTTTACTTGAGGATGGATAGTTAAAATATTGATTATTTCTTGTGTGACTCGACTCCATATAGTCTTCATACTGCCAGATGTATCAATCACAAAAACAACATAATCACTATCCACAGGAATACCACCCACTTCATCATCACGCTTAAGATTACTAGTAGCTGGCGCGATTGATATCCTTGCTAAGCTAGACTGAACCAAAGAAAGCCCATCTAAATCACTAGCTAATTCTTTTTCTTCAATTTCTTTTGTGCGAATATTATCTAAGAAAGATTGTGTTGCTCTATTTAAATTTCTACTATCCTCTAACTGAATTTTATTCATCTCTTTTTGTTGCTCAATTTTTGCTAATAGACTGTTTAACTGTCTCTGTAACGCAATTATCTGACTAAACTGAATCTCTACTTGCTCAACCTTCAATTCAGGAACATCTCTATCCGTATGAGAAATCAGTACTAGAAGAATTATTGCACCAAACCCGCAAGTAATAATATCCAAGAATGAAAGGCTCAACACTTCAAAATTTTTTTTCTTTATTTTCATGGCCAATTCTCCGCAGGACTTATGACCAGACCACCTGTAGCAGCTGCCCAGCTCCAGTATTCATTTACAGCATCTGGATCGCCTTCAATCGGCAATAAAATAATATTGATTTTCAAACCAGTCAGACTGGCATCATTAATAGATTGTCTAAACAATTCTACCCGGCACTCACCTGAAATTGATTTAGATTTTCCAAGCAATGAACTGCACTCAGACAAAGGATTTACGTGGGTATAATTTGAACCACCAGCAGTAGGCAAACCATCTGTAATAATATAAAGGTCTGTTGCATTTAATCTAGATACAGCTTGCAACCCCTTATAAAGATTAGTTGCGCCAGAAGGAACAATAGAATCTAATTCTTTATAAAAATCATTAAGAACTTCATCAGTAGTAACTGATAACCATTTTGACTTACCAAGATAGTGTATTGAGTCATTAAAAGCAATTATACTTAACTGGCTCTTTTTAGGAGCCCGCGCAAGAAACCAACGAGCTATTTTTTTTGTCCGGAGCCATTTAGGCCCTTGTTTCTTATTTTGAATAGAACTATTTTTTCTTTTAATAATATTTAATAATTTTTCATCAGTCATTGAAGCGCTACTATCAACCAACAACACAATACGCTGACCTTCAACTTTTAAACCAATCAGATAATTCTCTTCACCACCGCGGTCATCTTGTATAAGATCACTCTTCTGTCTTATTGCGCTTGTAGCAATACTATTCTTCAGAGAAACTAACTCTCTCTTCTTATTATTAAGATTAAGCTCTTTCTGTGCAAATTCTTGCTTAATCAATGCAAGATTCTCTTCTAACTTCTTTATTTTCTCAGTCTCAGACTGAGATACATTATGCAGTTGATCAAGCATCTGCTGCAATTTTACTTGCTTTGATTCAAGTAATTGAACCTCCTCAATTAAATGATTAGACTCAGCATCAGAATCGCTCGCATCAAATTTAACTAAGATAAATACAAGCACCATAGCACCTAGCCCACATGCCATTATGTCAAGAAATGCGAGATTAAAACCTGCTGATCGACGGCTCCTTTTCACAGATTAATTAATTATTTAATACGAGCAAGTAAATACTGATCACAATAAGACTGGATATCAACAAGTTGTCCATCCTGAAGACGTTGTAATTGATGGAACATAAACATGAGAAATATACTAATTAATAAAGCTACAAGCGTAGAGTTAAAAGCCACACCAAGACTATTTGTCATGCCAGCAATATCACCTATAAGTGCCTTGTCAGCTAGAGACAGAGCTTCACCAATACCACGTACTGTTCCAATAAATCCAATAGAGGGCACTGCCCAGATCAGATAACGAATCATCGAGTTTTCAGCATCTTGGCGGACAGAAAGAGCCTCTACACAACTTTCTATAGCATCAGATAAATTCTGTACATTTTTGGTACCTGCGTAACGCCATAAAGTAGTACGCAACGTCTGTATTAAGGGCGTAGAGATATGATCAGCAGAAAGTTCCGCGTCAAGTCGTTTAATGACTTCCTCTGCATCAAAGTCTCCTCCTTTTATTTCTTCTACTATATCGACTGTATAAAGATATTTACTGCGCAAAATATTGCGACACTTACTTAAGATCAGGAAACTTCCCCAGAACATCAATATTATACAAATTTCTTGCTCGTAATCTTTAATAACAACGATCAAATCACGAGGTGCAGATTGGCCAGCTTGTCTCGCCATCTCAAGTATAAGATCAGCCTCAGGACGAACATAACCGATATAAGCTAGGTGCACTAAAATAGCTGAAATAATTAACACAAGAAAATTTTTCATAGCATCAGACATATTAAATATCCACAGGAAAAGATGTAGGAGAGCTTAGACTAATAATAGGCACGACTGCATACACGGTTGCTGCTGTAATCAAAAAAACTATCATCATTAAAGCCCATTGGGTACTTTTTTTATATAATGATCTTTTTAACTTACTCATTTTTTCCTCCATAAAGATAACGGCCCACTCGAAATCCTACGTCATCACGCCCTGTATTCGTCAATCCCTCCCTAAATGATGGACGAAGCATAGTAATTGAACCAGAGCGGAAATTAGCCCCTTTAACTACATGTAACTGCCCGCTTTCTTCGCCCAATGGGTTCACTAAAATCGCATCCCCTATTGGTGGTATAGCCGAATAAACATCATGCACCCATTCACTCACATTACCAGCAATATCATAAAGACCAGATGGCTCTTTATTAAAGCTACCTACTGGCGCAGTACCCACATAACCATCATTATAGCTAGGCACATAAAAATTCATTTTACCTTTAGCACTTTCATCTGAGATATTAGCTGTATTGTGAGGAATACTTATCTCATCTCCCCATGAAAAAATGGTTTGTTTTGCTTTTCCTGCCTTACGTGACAGCCATTCCCATTCTGCTTCACTAAGCAACCGATAACCATCAGTATTTTTATTAAACCCTATTACTCTCTTATTCTCAATCTTATAGAAAGCCTGTAACCCTTCATTCTTGCTGAGCCAATTACAGAAAGATGCAGCTTCATTCCAATCAATAGAAATTACAGGTGCATTATCTGCACCTAAAGATTTTCTTAAACTTGGTTTAAATTTTCCATACTGACTATTTGTTATCTCAAAAATACTAGCATAAAATGATTTAGATAAATTAATCCTTTTCTGAAACTCATTTGCACGTTGACCTTTCTGAGAACGTGGCGCCCCCATTTCAAAATCACCTGGCTTTATAAATAATTTTAATTTAATTCCAGCCTGATTAGTCATCTCTCTAGGCGCCTCTTGTAATCGAGCCTGATATTCCGTGAGTAATTTAACTGATACTTTTTGAGAAAATTTCGCTGTTGGATTTACAATTTTGGTTACTGATCTGTACCCTTCTTTTTTGAAGACAATATTCTGAGTTATTGCTGGAAGATTAACAGCAATAGAGCTGTTACTATAAATTTTATTATTAATCCATATCTCTGCAGGTGGAGATGAAGAAATCATAACTTTGCCAAATTCTGGCTCTAGCTGAAAAGATATCTCTTTTTCTTGGTCTGATAATAATTTAATTTTTTTAGTAATCGGATAATAACCATATTTCATATAAGTCAATCTATGTTCAACATCCGTGCTGAGAAAAAGTGGCCCCTTGGATAAGCTACCATTTACAATAAGTTTCCCACCTTCCGGGGATAGTTTAGGAATAACCTTTGCCTTTATTCTGGTAAGCTGATAACTACGTTTTAAATTTGATTTAGTATGAGTAACCTCAAGTTTATCAATTAGATCAACAAAATTATCAGCTGTAATACGTAAAGAATATATCCCGCCATTCTGACTATTCACTAAAGGTGTTTTACCGATAAACTTATCATTAAGAAAAACATTAGCACCATGAGGACTTGAGGAAACGTCAAGCCTGCCATTAACTGGTTGTAAATCAATTTGTAGCTTAGTTTTCTTGTTCCTATTTATTTTTACCATTAATTCTTTAGGTAGAAAAAAAGGATTATCAATATTAATAGTGTAAGTTCCTGCTTCTAATTCTTGATCCAACATAGCAGAACGTGCAACATCTCGACTATTAATTTTCCATGACGTATTTGCAACATTCTCTTTATTTCCCAATATGCTTATAACAAGCTTGCCAGGTAACTCAGATAACTCCAGAGGGAAATTTTTACCTAGATATACAGATCCTATAGTTACTGTAGTATCATTAAAACCAGGTGAAGATACTTTAATAATTGGGTTCCCAGAGATTGAGTACACCACATCACGTATGCTAAAACTAAAATTATCAACTACACTAATTCTAGCTAATTGACCTGCCTCTAAGGGCAAAACCTCTATTCTTGTTCCACGAGAATAAATAAGAAATATAATAGTAAAGAAGAAAAAACCAATAATTATTAAAGAAAAAATACTATACTTTTTTAATTGTCTAGTTTTTGCGCTTTCTAATTTTTTATTAAATTGATTCATCACAAACTATGCTGACACGATAATTATTCTGATCATGCGGAATTGATATTTTCAATAATTTTGACTTAAAGCCTGTGCGCGCGCCCTCGAAAGTATAATCCCCTGGCTTTAAATGAATTATTTTATGAAAAATTTTACCTAGTTTTCCTATGCCTCTTACTTGAATATTAGTCATGTTATCGGAGATTACCGTTATAGGAATCAACCGATTAAATAATACGATCAAATTGTTCAATTGCTCTATTTTATTCTTTATTCCAGCACTATATCTTGAAAATTGTTCTGCTTGGCTTATAGCTTTCTTTGCCTCACTTAGAACGCTATTATCAGAAAGTCGACTAGGAGATTCTAAATATTGATTAATAGCTAAGTGAATCTCAAGAATTTTATTGGCCCTTTTTATACCCACAATTGCTATTTCATTATCTGGCATATCTTTCATTACTTGCATATAGTTCGACTTTGCTTGTTCCCAATTATCCTCTCTAATAGCCTGTTCAATTTGCTTAAATGCAAGATCGATTCTGTATAATCTTTCTTTAGCTAGTAGCTGTTTCAAAAAAACTGTAAGCTCTATTCGATCTGGATAAATCTCTTTTGCCTTCTGGTAATGATATCTTGCCTCTTTAAATTTATGATTCTCTATTTTAGAGAATCCTGTTGAAATATGATTTTCAAAATCTTTATTTTTAATTATTTTCTTTAATAATTTTATACGTTGAACTTCCACTGGTCGATTTGGATTCATTTTTAGAATCGACTCTAAAAAATTATGTTCTTTTAACAAATTATTTTCGATACGAGCTAACTTTGCCTTACTTAAAAGTGGAAGAATCTGCTGAAGATTATCGATATCTTGTTGAAGTGATTGAGCTTCTGTAGATTTTGGGGAAACTATTAATGCCCTTTTAATATGTAACTTAGCTTCCTTATAGTAATCATCTGAAAAAAATAAAGTGGCTTTTTCTATATTCTCTTTAAAAATTTTTTCTGATTTATGCAAAATTGCTAATGTTTTAGTTGTTAATAATTTAATACTATTTAGTGCATTAAGATAATTGCTATTACTAAAACTGAGCATCATATTCTTATGTAACTCATTAATCTCATATAAAGCGTCTGGATCCCAATTCTTAAGATTTGACTCCTGAATACGGGGCTTTAAACCATCATTATATTTTTGTAATAACCCTTTGAATTCTTGCCTTATTTTATCTATATCTGAACTTGATGGTTCTTTGATTTTAGCTTCTTGAATAGGTATATCATTTAACTCAGTAAATTTATGATATGGGATATTTTCTAATAGAAGAATACTAACAACAATAACCAGAAATAATCCTATTATTGTTTTTTCTATTAATCTAACATGACGCTGTCGCGCATTCCCAAGTTTTTTTTCAAGCACGTTATTTTAAATAACTATAATGTAAGATCTGGAGTACCTTCTTCTAAATATATTCTTTGCAAGAAATTACGCCACTGCTTGAATTGCTCCTTTACATTACCAGTAAGCTCAACACTATTCTTATCAAATTCAATGACCTTAGGAGCTAGTTCCATATCAACAGACTGGCCCAATTCATTCAGGGTATCTCGATGCATATTTGCTTCCTCATTGGATTCTAGACTTTTCCCAATTAGAACTGCACCCCCAACCCCACCTGCAAGCAACCCAAGTGTCGAGGCCGTCTGAGTAGCAGAAGAACGCGAACCCGAACCAGCTATAGCTGATAGAACACCGAGCCCTATAAGGGCAGCACCGCCAATTGCTTGGCCTATCGCTTTACGATTTGCAGATCGTTTGGCCTTAATTTCTTGCAAACTTTGATTTTGCCACATCAAATAACTATCATTCATTTTTGAGGAGAAAGAAGCATAATTATTTTGCAAGCCATCAATAAAGAGTTGGTCACGTACCCTAATAGCTTTTACACGACGAAACATTGGATCCTGATCACTTGGCTTTCCCACTAATTTAAATTGACCATTTTCTGTTTTAATATATTGCATAAATTGAGTATCTAAAAGATTAGCTCCAAAACGAATATCTGCTAAATAACGAAGATTTTCTAATTCTTTATGCTCTTGATCACTAAGTTTCTCGGTAATTTTAATTGCTACTTCCTCAAACAGAGGGTCATAAGGATCCTTTCCTTTATTTCTGTAATTTTTATAGAATGTATCGGATACTTCATGATCAAAAGACTCATCTAACCATTTGCGGTTACTGATATCAATCACCTCTACATCTATCTGGACTTCTTCACCATTAGACTCTTTAATCTTACCAAGTATGTACAAATCTCCAGTAGCAGTACTATCCGGAGTAACGCGTACTGCTCCAAATTTACCAGTTTCTTCTAATTTTTCTTTAAGTTTATAAGCAAAACGATTAGCTTCTGCTCTACGTATCTCCGGCCATATGCTTTCATCTTCATAATCACCATTTTCAGGTAATCCGGGGTCAAAAACAGGGATTATGACATCAATCTTTGGAAGTAATTGATCTGTATTAAATTCTTTCTCGTTTAAATAGGATGATGATAACGAAGGGCCAACTATAGTTGGCTGATTTGTATTATTAGTTGCACATCCAGTGTATAAAAATATTTGAAGAATACAAACAGCCTGAATAAGGATGATATTAGTTATCTTAAAAAACATGATTTCTCTCTATTATTGAACTAATCCTTTATACTTTCTATACTCTTTCCATAATAATGTTTTTTTCATAGGGTCGGTTTCATTTTCAGCAGCATGACGTATTTGAGCTGCCAACATACTATCATTATCTACTGATGGAATATCATCATGAATTTTTCCATTAGAAGCGGAAAAATTGTCCCCATACTGACTCTTACTACTTATAGCATGCTCAGCTGGGTTATTTTCTGTCCCTTCCCCTAAGCTATCCGTAGCAGAAGAAAATTCTTTTCCAGAAATAATTGGACTGGCAACAGAATTTTCTTCTCTGACATCTTCAAAGCTACCAGCTGAGTTAGCACTACCACCACTATTATCATTAGACTCTAATTTTTCTTTTTCTGCTTGACATAACTCAAAATTATTTAATGCTTTAGTAAAGGACTTATCCATACTATGAATACGCTCACCTCTAGTTAGAGAGGGATCATTAGAATAATCTATATGTACATCAGTACAATCAAACGATGTCTCAAGACTGTCCTGAGTATAAGCTGTTGAATGAAAAACAAAGAAAATAAATATAATCAGTTCTATTTTTCTCATAACCTAGATCTAAATTAGGGCTCAATTATTTCAAAATAATAGCTATAATTTTGTAACATAATTACATAGGATTTTAGTGAATTTTAGGAATGTAGCCACATTAGAATCACCAAAAAACCTATGCGAGTCCCATGAACCTTAGTACTCGAAATCAAATGTACCTATTACCTTTGACTTAGAATCATAAAAAGCCTTCTTTTTACCATTCAATATAGTTGCCACCATCATAAACTCTTGAAAAGTATCTAAATTTACTTTATTGAATCTAGTTTTCCCCTGTTTTCTAATAGAAAATTCACCATTATTTTTTTTAAAATTCCACCCTATTCTATAATCTTCAATAAGTTCCTTAGTCATCCCGCCCTCCATTGATTTATCTACTTGATTTATCTAGTTGATTTAACTTGATATAATAGTAGCATGTTAAACTTCTGGACTAAAATTGACAACTAAATTGGATATTGTCACTGGTTTTACTTCATCATAAAGAGTTTATTCCTCTTACATCTTAAGATAGTGGTGCATCCTTCAGGCCTAATCTACCTACAGCAGGGAGCTTAATAGCAGGCCTTAAGATGTCAACTCCAAAACTCAGCCCCAATATATTGACCTCTATACCCTCAGCAAGGCCTAATGTAATTCCTAGTAACCCAAATATTGAAATTTGGCCACCGGTACCTGATTCTGACTTAGAAAATAAACTACCATTATCTAGCCAATCTTTTCCTATAGCATTGGGTGGTAGCTCTACCTGCATCTCATCCACATTGCGAATAATATGAGAAACAAATGAATTACTGTTAGGACCCGGGTACATTCTATAAAAATTAGGATATTTATAAGACTGAATAGCTGCTTTAATTTTAGGAATCGCAGTTTCAGCTTTTGCACCACGAATATCTGTAATTAACTCAGGAATATTGCCATACCATTTTCTATCTGGAACGTCTTTCTTGCCTATAATAGCATTGCCTCCACCTCTAACTCTCCAACCCAGGACATGATAGACCATATATTCTTTTGCACCTTTTTCCTTATAGGCAACCCAAGAATGTACAGATAAATACTTCTTCCAATTAAAAGTACGAGCAACATAGACATGTACAACAGCTTCATTTATTTCCGAAGGAAGTGGTGCAATATTCGCGCTACTACGATCAGCAATACGCCAATCAGAATTAGCACAGCTAATAAGAAATAACGAAAAAACTAAAATCAGATATTTAGCCATATAAAATCTATATCTTCTAATGCTCAAAGTATAGCAATCTCAGGAAATTAGTTTACTTGATAGGATTAATAATTAGAAATAGAATGCAATATTTATTGCTTCAGCGCATGTCTTATTGCAGAGATCAATTCATCAGCATAGGGTCTAGTGCTAGGGCTAAAGCTATTAATCAGCTTTCCATCTCTTCCAATTAAATACTTATGAAAATTCCAAACCGGATAAGTGCCAGCAGCTTCAGCTAAAGCAATATAAAATGGGTGAGCATTCTTCTTTGTAACCTTAGTTTTCTCAAACATTGGAAACTTAACTCCATAAGTTAATCGGCAAAACTCTTGGATTTGTTTTTCAGCTCCAGGTTCTTGACCAAAAAAATCATTAGAGGGAAAACCAAGCACAACTAGCCCTTCATTAAAATATTCCTGATAGAGCTTTTCTAAATCCTCGTATTGCGGTGTATTTCCACATTTTGATGCAGTGTTTACAACTAGAATAACTTTATCTTTATATGCCTTATTTAAATTAATACTTTCAGATGAGGCAAGGCGACGAAACTCATAGTCTAATAAAGCTCCTTGGCCAGCTAAAGTTGGCAGACTAATAAGACTTAATAAAAGAAAAATAATTGTTCGCATTTTTTCCAATGATTACAATAAAAAATAACTATATATTATGTTCATATTCAAGTTTAAATAAAGCTAATATTTTTAAAACTAATTATAAACAAATTCAGTTTATTATATTCATTTTTCCTTATATGGGAAATGATAACAAATAACCTCAATTGTAATATCTAAGGTCTCTATATAAATTCATATACTTACTCTTAATTCATTTTTTTGTAAGCCTTCCTAATCTTCATATCACTACGATACTCCCAAGGTTTAATTGGATTATCTTCAACCCATAATCCTGTTCTTGATACCTGAGCCCTATCCTGAATAGAATAAAGGCTTTTATCTCTTACATATTTATCATATACCCATGCCATCCCACGCTTTATTTGCTCTTTATTAACATCTAATCCATCACAAGAAATTTTTGCTACAGTTCGTTCATAATAGTCCTTTTCTAGCGGTCTAATTACTGCTTTCTTATGAAAGCACATATCAAATAGAGACTGCTTAGATCGAGAACCAAATGATTGATTCTTCTCAGGAGCATCTATTTCTGCAAGCCTTATTTTTATTTGCTCTGTACCATTACATAACGCTGTAAGTGTATCGCCATCAACTATACCAATAACCAAACATACTAAAAGCGTATTCATACACTAAATCTCATTTTCATTAGAAATTTTTAGCCATTATATCAATATAAATTATTATATTTTAGAAAAGAATTACTGATGAACTATTTTAAATTTATTCTATTGATATAAAATAAATACCTACTTGATTCTATTTTCAATATCTATCCCTTAACCAAAGTAGTAGACTAGATAATATAAGATAAATTTCATATCAAAAATATTTTAAATTCTAATAAAGGAATAATGATGATAAAAACTGCCGGAGAACTAGTAGCCAAAGCACAAACAATGATAAATTGCCTGGATATACCTTCTGCCATGTCATTATGTAAAAACCCTGAAAATACTATTATTGATGTAAGAGAACCTGAAGAGGCTGCCATTTCTAAGCTTAAAAATTCTATTAATATCCCTCGTGGCTTAATCGAAATGAAAATACCAAGCATTTGCCCTGATCCAGACACGTTGATATTACTTCACTGTGCAGGTGGTGGCCGCGCATCATTAGCAGCCTTAACACTTCAAGAGATAGGTTATACAAATGTCCATGCTATTACTGAAAAATTTGAAGAAATAAAAGAAGCTTTAGATTGAGCAGAACAACTAGCATTGATTGCTACTATCTATATCCACACTAATCTATACTACAAACAAAGAACATTAATCAAATTACAAGATACATTCTCTAAATGAGCATAATATAAAATTAATTACTGTAATTATGTAGGCCCATATAAAAACCAAAGAGAGATAAATAAAGAATGAAGAGACTATTATTATTCTTAATACTGATTACTTTAAATAATAGTGTGAAAGCAGAATGGGTTTATATCAATAAAACTATTGATACTTTCTATTATATTAATCCAGACATCATTAAAAAATCAAACAATAATGTAAAAATGTGGATTCTTGGTGATTTCATTACTGGCCGGAAATTGAAGAATGGAATAATGAATCTCTCAATTATTGATCACACTGAATTTAATTGCACAGAAAATAAGAGTCGATCAACTTATCAAGTTTTATATACTGATAACATGGGCAAGGGTGAAAAAATCCATACCTTTAGTGATCCTGGAGAATGGACATCTATAGTTCCTCAAAGTGCAGGAGAAACTCATTTCAAATTTGTATGTAGGAAGTAGTAGTCTATGAAAAAACTGGAATTTGCTAATAATGAAATCTTTGCTTATAACTACAGCATTATTACTGCTAAGTAATAACGTAATAGCAGATTGGGAATATATATCAACAGTAAAAGATAAGAAAATAATCTATTATATAGATACTACTACTATCAAACAGTCTGGTAATGTAGTAAAAATATGGCTTATGGCTGATTTGAAAGAACCAGAAGAAATTCCATATGTAGTTAAAATGCTACTTTCATATAAAAATAGAGTTGAGTATAACTGTGACCAGAATGTAGAGAGAGTAATAAATGCTGTTGGTTATTCAAAAAATATGGGAGAGGGAGATATTATTTATAAAGTTGATGAAAATGAAAAATGGAAGCCAATAATATCAGGCAGTATAAGCTCATATATTCTTGACTACATATGCGAAGGAAAATAATAATTAAAGTAGCAATAAATTGAATCAAATAATGGCAGGTAAAACAAAGAAGAATCCCAAAAATGCCTTTTGATTTATCATTTGATGGAGACCCCCCCTATTTATCATCCAATAAGATACAATAACTTCCATTTATTCGTTTAATTATAATAAGTTGTCATTAAATATACTCCAATACAATCTGTTGGCTTCCTGAAACCCTGTAACATCCCACATAAAAAATGAAAAAACTATTCCTACTTCCGATACTTCTTCTATCTCTTATCTCTACTTCTAGTTTGAGTGAGACTACGGGTGATTTAGTGGAGCGGGATGATGGTATTTTCTACAAGATATTTACTGACGTTCTTTTTTTGGGGAAGGTAACGGGGTACCAAAAAGGTAGGATGGAGAACAGAAAGCAGGAAGGTAAGAGGGTTACATTTTACAAAAATGGACAGTTAAGGGAAAAAGGGATATACAAGAATGTAGTGATGGAAGGTGAATGGGGCGGCTAGCAAATTTGTAGCAAGCCTCTTTTGAGGATTACTACTAAGAATTTTTATTTGATAAATTCCCGTGAATAAAAAATTAATTTTTCTGTATTCGTTCTTAGATGGAAAATGAAAAATTCTTAAATAATAGCTTAGGTTCTCATTTTAAGTATAATATCATTATTAATTAGCATCTAATAGGTTAATTTTTTGGTTAAAAATATCAATGCCTATATATATTATTAATATTATTGGTTTCAAGTGTTCAAAGAGAATTTAGTGGATACTTCTTTTTACAATTTAGCACCGCTTGATAAGTTAGAGTTTCCCAGTATTGAGCCAGTTATCAAGAATTTGGAACTTGAGGTTGATCAAAGTTTCCATATTTCCCTTTGGCTTAAAATCCGCCCCACAAAGCAAGATACTCTAACGGTACTTGATTTTTCACATACCTCTACCGAAGGTGCGACTCTTCAGTATCATGTAAGTGGTGAAACACCGGGTGCCCTTACTTGGCTTGTAGCTGGGTCAGCATTAACTGAAGTAATTCTGCCCGGAATTTGGAGCTTAGTTATCGCAGGGTATGATGCTGTTTCTAAAAAATCATGGCTATCAATTGATCAAGGGAATCGTCACGAAATAAAAGTTTCTTCCGCTCCCTTTAATGATTCAAAGGTTCAGCTTGGAATTGGTTGTTGGCTAAAAAACCATTCTCGAGATTTATCTGGTTACTTATTTGATATTCAAATAAGCCAGAAAAAAATCGATAATTTTGAAGAACTACGGACAAATTTTATAAAGACAATAGGTGCAAAAAATAGCGAAATCAGCCATAACTCTCCAGATTCAACCGAAAAAATTAAGGAGTATTTGAAATTATTATTAATCAGCGCTTCTAATGCAGCTCCTATCATTGATGAGGTTAATCATAATATCCATTTTGTTTGCGAGGAAGGTAATCTTATATATTTCTGCCTCCCGGATAGTCCTTTATTCAGCTTAACCCATGAGAAAAAGGAAACCTCACTATTTTTAACCGAGCGTGGTAAGAGGAGCCCATTCGATGCAGAAATATGTCTTTTTATTACTTCCGTAATTAAAGAAGATATTATTGCTTCTGCTTGGCACCTTCAGAATATTGTGGCCCTAGGCTATCAGCCACATTATTGGTCAAACACTCGGCAGTTCCCTTCGCATACATATTCGGTTAATTTTGCATTTATAAAAAAACCTTTCAATCTCGATTTATTTGCGCAGCAATTGTTAGAATTTGATTTTTCTGCATTCCCATCACACTTTTCCTTTATCTCGGCGGTAATAGCCTGTGGACAAATGCTGTACAAAGAAAAGGGGCTGAAAGTATCAGCTAAGTGGTTAACTGATTTTCAGAATACCCATGGCGTTACACACTCCATTTCCGATGTTCTACTAGCTCAGGAGTACCACTCAACAGGGCAAAAAAAGGATTTTCCACTAGTGAAGAATATGGCGGTTGGTGGTCTTGAATATCTAGAATTTTTTAAAGGTCACCACTGCAATCATCCGTTTGAGGACTTTGAGATGCGTTCCGATGGTGGAATATTTGTTTGTTGCCCATCTTATCTTCCTGAGTCTATCGGAAATGCCTACAAAATGGATGATATTTCAGAATTAAAGAATTCGGAAAAAGGAGATAAGATACGGGATTCTATATTACGCCAAGACTATCGATACTGTCGGTGGATGCATTGTGATTATATCCCAACTCTCAATGAACTAAATTTAAAAAAAGAGAGATTATGTAATATCACAGAGGGTGGGCGCGAGATCGATCAGATCCAATCAGAGAATCCATCTATAGAGAGAGTGTTGTTTAAACAGGGGCCTACAACTTCGATAGATATAAGTCCTGAATATATAGAAAAGACTAGGGAAGCTCTCGAAAGAATAGATATCGACAATATATCCTCAGAGTATCAGCCAGCTGAGTTTACGTTGTCATATGACCCAACTTGTAATTTGTGGTGCCCCAGTTGCCGAAGTGAAAAAATTGTTGCTAAAGGTAAACAGCGCGAGAAAATTTTAGATATCACTGACAAGCTAGTATTGCCACTCTTGCGCGAAGCCAAAACTTGTATGATGAATGGGTACGGGGATGTATTTGCTAGCAAAGCATGCAGAAAAATTTTAGAATCGGTCAATCCCAGTGATTATTCTAAACTAAAATTTAATTTTATCACCAACGCGGTATTATTTAATCGTAAAGAATGGGAACAACTTCCCGATATACATAAAATGGTTCGTTCTATCCGAGTTTCCGTAGATGCTTCAAGAAAAAAGACCTATGATAAGGTCCGGCTTGGGGGTGACTGGGATGAACTAATGAAAAATCTTCATTTCATTTCAGAATTACGAAGAATTAACGTAATTGAAGAGTTTATGATTTCTTTTGTTATCCAGCAAGAGAACTTTCGCGAGATGGCCGAGTTTGGAGAATTAGGAATAAGATTGGGGTGCGATAAGGTTCTTTTTGAGCCTATTATGAACTGGAACAGCTTCAAGAGTGATGATTTTATGACCAAGGCGGTCCATTATGCGGAGCATGAATTAAATAAAGATTTTCTTAAGGAAATAGATAAATTAAAGGCCGTATTTTCTACCCCCCCACCGGGCTTTAATAAGAAAGATGTTTTAACTTTGAGTGATGTATATTTAAATTAGTCATATTTTTTAGTTCGTATGCGTTTCTTCCCTCTAGAAAAACCTGTAATCTTTGAAAAAGTATTTCTTAATAGATTATCTATTACTGAGTAAAGCCTTGTTATTTTTGCATCCGGCCTGCCAAGAAAAGAGGTTACATGGTAATACTGATAGCTTTCTTGTGAGTCTTCACTAAAATAATAATTACTAACACAGCATCTATGAATATTTGAACGAACATGGTCAACTGAATGCCATGAGTCTTTGGTGGTTTCTAATACAATTAATCTATTAAATATTGCCGGAATTTTTAATGGGGTCTTAACGTCTTTATTCCACAACTCAAAATTTCCTCCATCAGATTGTTTGACATCAGGTGTTACATAAAAAAGTAGATTAAATTTTCTATACCTTTTCCTATTTGCATCATGTGAATTATCAATATGTGGATTTAAAAAATGTCCAACATCCATTCGTGACAAACCTGAGGCATAGAGAGAGGGATCATTTTCAAGATTTATGGTTTTAGTAATTCGTTCAATCGATTCTTTAACATTGTCCATTTGGAATGCAGAAGTTACATCACCAATAAGAGAATTTTCTAATGTATCAAGTTGTTTAAAGGTGAATTTTTTTTCCCTAAAGGTATTATGAAAATGATAAGAATTTTTGCTTGGGAAATTATTGTATATATCTAAAGTTATATCCTCCGGAAGCAAATTATCTAAAACAAAAAATTTAGAATTAGTTTCTTCAATTTGAGAAAAAAATTGTTTAGATAATTGATTAAATTGATTATTTAATCTGTCCGCTATTATTTCGGATAATGATTCAGAATTCAACAGAGATATCGCTTAAAAAATAATTTTCTATTATATTACTCTTGTCCGATCATTCCTATACCCGTAGGGTTGATGATGCAGAAACGAGAATTAAAAAAGAGGGCGATAAGTACGTTGATGAATACTGGGCTCTTGTTGAATCTATTTAGTAACGGTGGAATAATGGAAGTCAGCGGTCTTGAGGTAATTAGAAATCTTCGCTGACTTCCATTATTCCACCCCCTACACATATATTATGTGGTATGAAATGTGGTATAGAATACTAGCTATTTACAAGTAAAGCCTAACAATCAAAGATTTACACTAATAAATGGCGGAGAGAGAGGGATTCGAACCCTCGATAAGCTTTTAAGGCCTATACTCCCTTAGCAGGGGAGCGCCTTCGACCACTCGGCCACCTCTCCTTTTAAATAAAGGCGACACAATAACGGTTTACATCTACCTGGTCAAACTAATAAGCTATCTTATTTCATTTTAGACTAGCCTGGTCCAAGCCAAAAGTTTTATGAAGTATACGTACCGCAAGCTCCATATATTTCTCATCTACGATTACTGAAATTTTAATCTCTGAAGTAGAAATCATCTGAATATTTATCCCCTCTTCTGCCAAAGATCGAAACATTTTACTAGCAATTCCAACATATGAACGCATACCTACACCAACAATAGAGACCTTAGCTATTTTGTCTCCACCTATAACATCTCTTGCACCTATATCAGGCTGGACCTGAGCCTTAAGCATATCCATTGCTCTTCCAAATTCATTCCGATTTACAGTAAACGAAAAATTTGTCAGGCCATCATTACCAATATTCTGAATTATCATATCCACGTCAATATTTGCTTCCGCTACAGGACCAAGAATCTGATAAGCAATACCTGGTTGATCTGGTACACCTAAAACAGTAATTTTTGCCTCATCACGATTAAATGCAATACCTGAAATAGTTTCCTGTTCCATATTCTCATCTTCCTCAAAAGTAATCAGAGTACCTTCACCTATTTCTACAAAACTTGAAAGTACCCTTAACTTCACCCTATGTTTTCCTGCAAACTCAACGGATCGAATTTGAAGAATTTTAGACCCTAAGCTTGCCAATTCCATCATTTCTTCAAAAGTAATAGTCTTTAGCCGCCTTGCTTCTGGAACAACACGTGGATCAGTGGTATATACGCCATCTACATCAGTATATATCTGGCATTCCTTAGCTCCAAGTGTCGCAGCTAATGCCACACCAGTTATATCAGATCCTCCACGGCCTAATGTAGTAATATTGCCAAATTCATCAACACCCTGAAATCCAGCTACTACAACAATATATCCTGCATCTAGATCTGCCCGAATTCTATTCTCATCAATCTGAAGTATGCGCGCTTTGTTATGTGCATTATCAGTTAGTATCTTTACCTGCGCTCCAGTATAACTTTTTGTTTTGAAGCCCAACTCAATCAACGCCATTGATAACAATGCTATAGTAACTTGTTCACCAGTAGAAACCAGAACATCTAGCTCTCTTGGTTCAGGAACATTCTGAATCTGTCTAGCCAAAGTAAGAAGACGATTAGTTTCTCCACTTATAGCAGAGACTGCTACTACCATTTGGTGCCCTAACGATTGAAATTTTGCTATGCGACAAGCAACATTTTTAATGCGCTCAACACTTCCAACCGATGTCCCTCCATATTTTTGAACGATAAGTGCCACGACTATTGATATCTCTATTTAATTATTGTTTTCATTAATACATAGATATTACCTGATTCCTAGAAAGAACACTAAATATGTTAATGTAATTTTTACAAAATTAATTATATAAATTACATACTAATCTTGACAACTAAACCAAGAGAATTAATTTCTTTACCAAAAGATTTAATCCATGTTTGAGTAACTTTTGTGAGCCGTAATGCCTCAGGCTGCATTGAAGGACGTGCTAGCCTATATAGAAGGACTCCCTGAATTAAAGTGCCTTCCTGCAACAACTTCTCAATGAATTCTAAATAAGCTTTAATCTCTATTTTTGTAGGAGGGTTACCGTCCGTTTTAAATAAACATGTCTGGATCCAAGTAGGACATAATGATGAAGATATTTTTAAGTTGTTATAGACTTGCCTAGTGCTTATATGTGTATTATTAATCTGTTGCCTCTTTTCATATATAGCACTATCTAATTTAAACCAAATTTCTCCATTAATTGCCGCTAGACATCTAAGTCCTTCCTGTACATTTGCTCTACCAACCAAGCTCCCATTTGTAATCAGCACCACCTTAAGCTCTTTTAGCAAATCAGAGCTAAGCTTCACTTTTCTAATTATATCTACTACTTGCTTAAATTCTTTGGCACTAGTGGGCTCACCATTACCAGATAAAGCAATATCGCTAATACGCCTTGCATCTAGTTTTACCTGCTCCCGCATGAAGGAGCCATGTATTATTTCCTGCAAAAAACTATATAGCTCATTTTCTAACTTAACTAAATCAATTGCTGGTGCTGAACCACGTCTCAGGGATGGCACTTGGCAATAAATACACCGCCAATTACAAGCACTATTTGGGTTAAGGTTAATTCCAATGGATATTCCACCAGCGCGACGTGAGACTACAGGGTAAACATAGGTTAGCCCAACAATATCACGACTGTGGTCAGTAATATTCAATAGTTTGGAAGACCCTTCCGATGTTACAATCTTAACTATGCTAATCTCCAGTAAATTAGAATTCGATGCTGGCCATCGTATTCCTTCCCATAATAGCCATTGTCGCCATCTGCATGGCCACCGATATGCCATAGAAATAACTCTATCTGGCAATATTATCACTGATGAAGGTATAGCTAATCAAGGCATGATAATGGATTACTCAGAAGTGAAACGTATTGCAAAAGATACCCTTATAAATAAATGGGATCATGCCTTCCTTGTTTACTCAGGTGATATCCAGGTTCTTAAATTTCTCCAGTCTATTAAAGACCATAAAACAGTTATTTTGGATAAGCCCCCTACAGCAGAGAATCTGGCACTAATTGCATTTGATATACTTGATCATGCCTATATCGATAATTATGAGAATAACCTTAGATTGGAAAAAATTCGTTTATATGAAACGCCTAATTGCTGGGCTGATGCAATACGCAAAGAGAATTAACATTTTCTCCCAAGAACCGATAAAATTTCTACATACTGCAACTAAATAATAATGCTAAAAGTTTATACTACAGTACAATTCTTCAATCAGGGCTGAAAATAAACTACTAATATTTTAAAAACTAAAGTCCTTTAATACCTTGAAGGTGGTGCAAAGCTCTCAAATCTTGTGTACTGACCTAAAAATGTAAGGTCAATTTTACCTATAGGGCCGTTACGTTGCTTACCAATAATAATTTCTGCAACTCCTTTGTCTTCTGTATCAGGGTTATAAACCTCATCACGATAAATAAATAAAATTAAATCAGCATCTTGTTCTATAGCACCAGATTCACGTAAATCTGACATTACTGGACGTTTATGAGGATTGGGTCTCTGCTCCAAGCTACGATTTAATTGTGATAATGCTACCACTGGTACCTGTAATTCTTTAGCTAATGCCTTTAAAGATCGTGAGATCTCTGAGATCTCAGTTGCACGATTTTCTCCCTGACTAATGGATGACATTAGCTGTAAATAATCTACTACAATTAATCCAAGATTATTATGCTGACGATGAAGCCTACGTGCACGTGCTCTTAACTCCAATGCATTCAATGCAGCACTCTCATCAATATATAATGGTGCTTCATTCAATTTACCAAGCGCACTTGTCAGTTTAGGCCAGTCCTCGTCAAGCAAACGCCCAGTGCGGACCTTATGCTGATCTAACTGACCAACCGAACCCAACATCCGCATTGCTAGCTGTGCTCCCCCCATTTCCATACTAAATACTGCAACTGGTTTCTTTAATTCAAGTGCAACATGCTCAGCAATATTAAGTGAAAAAGCTGTTTTACCCATAGATGGCCTACCAGCCACAATAATTAGATCCCCTGGTTGAAAGCCAGATGTCTTCTGATCAAGGTCATGAAATCCAGTTGCAATACCCGTGACATCACTTGGATTTTCTTGGTTATAAAGTACCTCTATACGCTCTACCACGTCTTTAAGTAATGGCTGAATATCACTAAAACCCTGCTTCCCACGTGCCCCTGCTTCTGCAATTTCAAATACCTTAGATTCAGCTTCATCTAGTAAATTAGCAGCAGAACGACCAGCAGGATTATAAGATGCATCAGATATATCCACACCAACCTGTGCAAGCTTTCGCATCACAGAGCGCTCACGTACTATTTCTGCATAACGACGAATATTAGCCGCAGATGGTGTATTTTGTGCCATCATGCCAACATAAGTAAGTCCCCCGACACTTTGTAAATCAGCAGAATTTTCAAGCGACTCAGCAACAGTCACCACATCTGCAGGCTTATTATGTTCAATCAGCTTGCTGATATGGCTATAAATTATTCGATGGTCTGACCGATAAAAATCATCCTCATGAATCACATCGGCCACTTTATCCCAAGCTTGGTTATCTAAAAGAAGACCGCCTAATACTGATTGCTCAGCCTCAATCGAATGTGGAGGTGATTTAAAAGAATCAGTTGGCTGATCACCAGCTACGGTTGATATGATTTGAGCCATAAAATTTTATCGAATTTAATGTCCTGTTAGAAGTAATTCTACCACTAGCAATCAGAAGGAGAAATAAAAAGGGCTGTCCCCAGCCCTTTTTATTAAGTTAACAATAATTCTACTTCAAATAGTTGTTTCACCCAATACAGATACGGTGATATTTACTGATATATCACTATGTAAAACAATATTTATCGGATGATCACCTACTTGCTTCAAAGGTCCATCAGGCATACGGATCATAGTTCTATCTATTTCAAAGCCTTGAGCTTTTATAGCCTTTACAATATCAATATTTGTAACCGATCCAAATAATTTTCCATCAACCCCTGTTTTTTGAGAAATCTGTACCATTAAACCATCAAGTTTATCTGCATAAGACTGAGTATCTGCTAATTTCTCTGCTGCTACTTTTTCCAACTCAGAACGCTTAGCTTCAAACTCAGCAATACTGGCTTCTGTCGCCCGCTTAGCCTTACCCTGAGGAATTAAAAAATTACGGGCATAACCATTCTTCACATTTATCACATCACCAAGTTGCCCAAGACTAGCAATCTTCTCCATCAATATAATTTGCATACTGTCACCTCTCAGTGTAAGTCGGTATATGGTAGCAGAGCAAGATATCGCGCTCGTTCAATAGCTCCGCCTAATTGACGCTGATAATGTGATTTTGTGCCAGTAATACGTGCAGGAATAACCTTGTAATTTTCATTAATAAAATCTTTTAAGAGCTCGATATCTTTGTAATCTACTGCTTTAATTCCTTCTGCAGTAAAGCGACAAAATTTTCTCCGCTTGAACAATGGTCGATTTGCGCTTTTATCTTTATCTTTGTCTCTTCCTTTACGCTTAGTCATAAAGCGACCCATAATTTTTCCTATTATCTAATTATATAAATATATATTACCGAATAAACTAATAAGTTATTTTATCTGCCAACGTTAATTTCTACGGCTTCTTCTGTCCTTACGGTAGGCCTAGACTTATCATCCCTCATCATTGGAGAAGGAGTAACGATTGGACCATCAACCCTCATAGTAAGATAACGAAGAATTGCATCATTGAATTTAAAGGCATGATCTAACTCTTCTAAAGTCTCCTGATCGCATTCAATATTCATTAAAACATAATGCGCCTTATGAAGCTTATTAATCAGATAAGCAAGTTGGCGACGCCCCCAATCTTCCTGACGATGAACTTTTCCATTCTTAGAAGTTACCATTCCATGATAACGCTCAATCATTGCGGGCACTTGTTCGCTCTGATCTGGATGTACGATAAAAACAATCTCATAATGACGCATATATATTCCCTTTGGGTGAAATCTCCCACATTATGAATGCGGTGAGATAAGGACTTAATCGGGTGAAATTCTAACTAAAATATGAAACAATATCAATAAGAAACAGCATAAAGCTTATATAATCAAAATTATATCAATTAAAAAATATAAATTCTTGTTAGTATAAAATTCTTTAACAATGGCTATTTCTTCTGAGACTCTACCCTTCATTATTAGTTCTTTGTCGATAAGTCTCAAATAAACAGATACCTGCACTGACTGAAACATTGAGACTTTCAACGCCCCCCAGCATAGGAATTGAAATCAATTGATCACATGTTTCACGAGTAAGCCTTCTCATACCTCGACCTTCAGCGCCTAATACCCATGCAACAGAGCCATCTATTTTCAAAGATGGTAATTTATTCTCTACACCAGAATTAGTACCAATTATCCAAATACCATTCTCCTTTAACTTACGTAGTGTTCGAGCAAGATTAGTAACGACAATATATGGAACGGAATCAGCTGCGCCACTTGCTACCTTATATACTGTAGCTGTAAGTCCAACAGAGCGATCTTTGGGTGAGATGACCGCAGTAACGCCAAAAGCATCTGCTACACGTAAGCATGCACCTAAATTATGTGGGTCCTGAATACCATCTAAAATTAAAAATAATGCAGGTTCAGTCAGGTTTGCCAGTACTTCCTCAATATCAATATGGTTACAAGTAGTGTCAATATTTGCTACAACACCTTGATGACTAGTGCCGCCTAACATAGTACTAAGCCTTGCTCCATCACATAATATTAATTGTATTTTCTGGGTTTCCGTAAGCTTTATTAAATCACGGGCACGCTGGTCTCGGCGACTGGAATCTAAAAAAATTTCTTTGACACTTTTTGGATTTTGTCGTAGACGGCTAGTGATTGCATGAAAACCAAATATAAGACGAGTGTTTGACATTAAGTGGAGTAATACGATTTCTAGAGACAATTAAATAAAATATAATCTGTCATCTCATTTAACTGAAAATTGGTTCAATTAATTTATAAAAATATATCAAAATCCTATTCATTCTTGCCAGCTGGGATAAAATCAATCTTACTACTTTCTAGATCAACCCGCACAATTTTAACCCTTATCCGTTCACCAAGACGGTATCTTCCACCTCCACGCTCTCCTATCAGCATATGTTTCACAGAATCAAAATGAAAATAGTCTTTAGCTAAATCAGAGATATGTATTAGGCCCTCAACAAAAAAATTATCTAATGTAACAAATAAACCAAAGCCAGTAACGCCACTAATAACTCCTCCAAAACATTCCCCGATTCTATCTTGCATATAAAAACATTTGAGCCAAGACTCTACATCTCGACCAGCTTCATCCGCACGACGCTCTGTATGCGAACAATGCTTACCCAGTTCATGCCAGTTACCTGGAGAGTATGTTGTCCCGTTAAGTGCTGCCTTAATTGCCCGGTGTACAAGAAGATCTGGGTAACGGCGTATAGGTGAAGTAAAGTGAGTATAAGACTCATATGCTAACCCGAAATGCCCAGTGTTATCTGGACTATAAACTGCCTGGCGTAGTGATCGTAGCATTACAGTCTGCAGTAACTGTGCATCAGGTCTATCTTTAATTTTTTCTAATGTCTTAACATAATCCTTGGCATGAGGGTCGGATCCCCCACCTAGCTGCAAGCCAAATTCTTTTAGAAAATTACGCAATTCATCAAGTTTCTCTAATGTAGGACCATCATGAATACGATAGACTGTAGGCTGTTTATGCCTCTGTAAAAAATCAGAAGCACATACATTAGCTGCCAACATACATTCCTCAATTAATCGATGAGCATCATTTCGCTGTACTGGCAGTATCTGTTCAATCTTATCTAGCTCGTTAAAAATCATTTGGGTTTCTATAGTCTCAAAATCAATTGCGCCCCGCCTCTTTCTCTCCCCAAGCAATACTTTATATAATTTGTAAAGCAACTGTATGTGCTGCACTATATTTGCATGTTTTTTAGCAACCTCACCTTTCGGGTTACTAATTATTTCTGCTACCTGATTATAGGTAAAGCGAACATGAGACCGCATTACTGCCGGATAAAAACGATAATTATTAAAACACCCATCAATGTCTATAGATATTTCACATACCATGCACAAACGCTCAACTTGTGGATTAAGGGAACATAGTCCATTTGATAGTATCTCCGGTAGCATTGGAATTACTCGTCTAGGAAAATATACAGAATTCCCACGATTAAATGCCTCCTGATCAAGCGGATCTCTTGATTTTACATAATGACTAACGTCAGCAATTGCAACATATAATCTGTAACCCTTCCCTTCACGCTCACAATATACGGCATCATCAAAGTCTCTTGCTGTCTCACCATCTATAGTTACTAGTGGCAGATGACAGATATCTGTCCGCCCTAACAGATCCTTTTTGAGTACTTTCTTAGGAAATTTAGTATAGTATTTCTCTAATTCTTGTGTAAATTTATATGGCAAATCATGCTTTCGAAGGGCAATTTCAATCTCCATTCCAGGCGCGGTATAATCTCCTAGAATTTCAACAATACGCCCAATAGGCTGAACATTTTTACTAGGCTGTTGAAGAATTTCTACCATTACAACCTGACCCGCTCTCGCATTCATGGACGATTCTTTTGGCACCAGAATATCCTGACTAATTCGTTTGTTCTCAGCTGTTACAGAAAGGATGCCATACTCAATATGCAAGCGCCCTACCAACTGACTTACATCTCGCTCCAGTACTTCAACAATAGCTCCTTCTCTACGCCCACGACGGTCTGTTCCAACATCACGCACCATAACTATATCTCCATGCAAAACTTTACGCATCTCTTTTGGGCTAAGAAATAAATCAGAAGCACCATCATCAGGAATGAGAAACCCGAAACCATCTGCATGGCCTTGCACCTTACCTTTAATAAGTTGCAATTTTTCTACTACATAGATATAGCCTTTGCGATTAGACATAATTTGCCCTTCACGTATCATCGCAGAAAGCCGCCTGCTAAAATTTTTTTCTTCTTCTTGTGTAATGCCAAGTAAACTATATAAGTTTGGTTCAGTTACTGGCACACCCTGCTCATTTAATATCTCCAGGATAAATTCTCTGCTTGGTAACGGATATTCGTATCGTGCTTTTTCTCGCTCAATATACGGATCAAGATTACGAATTTTCCTTACTTTATTGTTTGACAAAACAATGGTTTCCTATAAAATTAAAGCTCATTTTACCCTGGCTTCTAATATAGAATATTGTCCAGATGGCGGAATTGGTAGACGCACTAGGTTCAGGTCCTAGCGGTGGCAACACTGTGGAGGTTCGAGTCCTCTTCTGGACACCACAACTACCTCTGCTTCTATTGCTATGCAACTGTATAAACGGCCGCCCTATTAGGTTACAGATTATTTCATAACCTTGCATTATGTTGCAATCATCATGTATATTTTAAAATTTGTATGCTCAATGCATTACATTTTATGGCTTCTATCATAAAACTTAATAAATGATGATTTTGCGCTCCAACCATAGTAGATGAGGAATCACATACATCTCCCTTTCATGTATCAAGAAAAGATAATCATAAAAAAATTAATTGCAGCTTTATCTTGCTTAATTCTAGTATCTTGTGGATTTCACCTACGAGGCTTGGCAATAGTTCCATTTAAAACTCTCTACATCCAGGCCCCTAATACTTCAATTCTTCTCGATATAAAAAGGCGGGTTCAATCATCAAGTAATGCAACCGTTGTTGGCAACCCAAAGGATGCGCAGGCAACACTACACATTATCAACGCAAGCCATAAAAAAATTATTCTTTCTGTTTCTAGTAGCGGAAGAGTCCGAGAATTCCAATTACGTTATTCTCTTTCATATCGTATAATTAATCAGGCGGGACAAGAAATTTATCCTATTACTGAAATCATTGTTAAGCAGGTTCTGCCCTTCTCGGATTCGGCATTTTTGTCTTCGCAGAGAGAAGAAAAAATGCTGCTTGACCAAATGAAGAAAGATGCCATTCTAAGACTAATACGCAGGCTCGGAAAATTGGAATCATTAAATTAGATAAAATTAGTTATTTGATACATCATCTTCTGGCCCTACAAAAAAATATTTTCGTCGCTAGCACTCACAAACAAACACCCATGACAATACAAAACAAACTATTCAATGGCCTATTTTCACGCCTAGGCCCTGGCTTACTCTATGCTGGTGCTGCCGTGGGAGTATCCCATCTAGTGCAATCCACCCGCGCTGGCGGGATGTTTGGGTTTGAATTAATACTTGCGATTGTAATTATTCACCTAATCAAATACCCATTTTTTGAATTCGGCCCACGTTACACGGCAGCAACTGGCAAAAACCTATTATACGGCTACAAAAAGCTTGGCAAATGGGCGGTCTGGGTCTATTTAACTATGACCCTATCCACTATGTTCATAATTCAAGCTGCTGTTACCGTTGTAACAGCTGGGTTGATCACCTATATTTTTGGGCTTGAGGGTCTCGGTGGCCATGATCCACAAATTGTAGCCGCTATTATCAGTAGTCTATTACTGCTATTCTGCTTTACTTTATTAATCAATGGCCATTACGCGTTACTAGATAAATTTGTCAAAGTTATTATTCTCGTTCTAGCTGTGACGTCTGTTGCTGCAGTTATCTCACTATGCTTTGAAAATCCAGGTCATTATGAGTCTGCTACAGTTTTCTTTAGCTTCTCCAATACGACTCATTTGCTCTTTCTCGTAGCATTTCTAGGCTGGATGCCTGCACCCATGGACATTTCGGTGTGGCATTCTATTTGGTCTGAAAGCAAGAATGAAAACGATGGAAAAATTGCTAGTATGAAAGCTGCCATATTTGATTTCAGGGTGGGTTTTATAGGAACCGCATTATTAGCCATATGCTTCTTACTTCTAGGCGCTTTAGTCATGTACGGAAGTGGTGAGACATTTGAAACGGGTGGTGCTGCCTTTGCAGGTCAATTACTTGGAATGTACGAGCAGATCCTTGGCAAATGGGCTTATCCCATTGTCGCCGTTGCTGCATTGACCACTATGCTTAGTACTACCTTGACCTTATTAGATGCCTTCCCTCGCACCATTGGCACATCATTAGAACTACTTTTTCCTGAAAAAATTAAACATCGTAATAAGCGTAAAACTTATCTAATATGGCTGTTAATTACCATAACTGGCACATTAACAATATTATTCTTTTTCCTTACTTCAATGGGTGGCATGGTAACGGTTGGCACGATTATCGCCTTTGTTGCCGCCCCTATTTTAGCCTCATTGAACACACTGGCAATGTTTGATAAAGTCATTCCTGAACAACACCGTCCTGGGAAGTTCATGTTGGCTTGGTGCCTTTTGGGCTTAACTGCGTTGACCGGCTGTTCAATTAGCTATTTATTCTTACTCTAATGTCAAGTAATTACGATTCTAATTCCTCAATATTAATTCGCCACTCTTTAAGCGACACAGGTGCGCCTAAATTGATACTGTCTGGAAACTTTACATTAAATGAACTAGAAAAACGATCACAATTGCTATCAACTGAGCTTAGTCCTCTTGCATCAAAATCAAATCTACATTGGGATTTAACCGGTATTAAACAAATGGACGATACTGGAGCGTTACTACTATGGCGGATTTGGGGAGAGCATCAGCCTCCATTTATAAAATTACGTCGAGAACACGAAAAAATATTTAACCGTATAGAAAATACTATAGCCATATCGCAGCTACGACCACAAGTTCGTTTTAACCCTATCAGAGCATTAGGAGAGACATCAATTGTAGCCTGGGGACACTTGGTAGGTATAATTACGTTGACTGGCCAGCTACTCCTTGATACAAAGTATTTATTTAGCCATCCATCTCGAACCCCATGGCGTGAAATTTCCGCAACACTCTTCCGAACCGGTGCACAAGCCTTGGGTATTACTGCCTTGGTCGGATTTCTTATTGGTATTGTACTCAGCTATCTTTCCTCCAAACAATTACAAACGTATGGTGCTGATATCTTCATCATCAACATTCTTGGTATCAGCATTATTCGTGAACTTGGACCAATGCTTGCAGCAATCTTAGTAGCAGGACGCTCTGGCTCATCTATGACAGCACAATTAGGTGTAATGCGAGTAACAGAAGAATTAGACGCCCTAGCTGTAATGGGTATACCACACAGTTTACGTCTTATTTTACCGAAAGTGATCGGTTTGAGTATTGCCATGCCGTTGCTAGTTATATGGACAAGTTCCATAGCATTAATGGGTGGAATGGTTTCAGCTGAGATTCAATTAGGATTAGGGTATCAATTTTTTCTCAATAAACTATCAGATGTTGTGCCTATTGCAAATTTATGGATAGGGCTTGGAAAAGGAGTAGTATGCGGCATAATTGTGGCTCTCATCAGCTGTCATTTTGGCTTAAAAATCAAATCTAATACTGAAAGCCTTGGTGAGGGAACTACTACTTCAGTAGTAACTGCAATCACTACAGTTATCATTATTGATGCAATTTTTGCCATAATTTTTGCTAATGTAGGCCTTATATAGAATCATAAAAGAAATATGCCGAAAATAGAAACTATCATTAAAATAGAAGGATTGCATGCTAATTTTGGTACGCATGTTGTGCTTAAGAATATTGATCTAAATGTAGTTCAAGGTGAAGTATTAACACTAGTTGGAAGTTCCGGCAGCGGAAAGACTGTATTACTGAGACATATGCTAGGCCTAGAAACACCAACTCAAGGAACAATTAATGTCTTTAATCAACCTATTCATAATAGTGATCACATAAAATTACAGAACATGCGTAACCGCAGTGGTGTTTTATTTCAGAATGGCGCATTATTCAGTGCATTATCAGTATATGACAATATTGCCTTACCACTGAGAGAACTACATACACTTAATGAGGACATAATAAACGACCTTGTAATGTTAAAACTTAAAATGGTTGAAATAGAAATAGAGCATGCAAACAAGATGCCATCTGAGCTCTCTGGTGGAATGGTTAAACGTATTGCATTAGCTCGTGCTATGGCATTAGATCCTGAATTATTATTCCTAGATGAACCAACTGCTGGACTTGACCCTGTGCTCAGTGATAGCTTTGTAAAATTAATTCAAACACTACGAACTGAATTAGCATTAACAATAGTAATGACCACACATGATTTAGATACATTGGTTGCTCTATCTGACCGTATAGCAGTGCTTGCTGATCAACAGATAGTAGCCATAGGTAATTTAACTGAAGTGACTAGCAGCAATCATCCATTTATTAAACATTACTTTGGAGGTGATCGCAGCTTACGAGCACTAGCAAATATAGAGAAAAGAAGCTTATAGAGGAATTAAATGGAAAATCGTTCTCACGCTCTTATAGCAGGTTTATTCGTGATTTTTTTAATTACTGCATTAGCAATTACTACTAAATGGCTTAGTGGAGAAACCGATGATCATGTCAATTACATTCTGGTTTCTGATGGTTCTGTTTCTGGACTTAACCCCCAGGCAGCAGTACGTTTCCGTGGGGTAAAAGTTGGCAAAGTGCAAAATATTGACTTTGATCCAAAGAACTCAAGATTTATCAGAATTCGTATTGGGGTTGATAGAAATATACCGCTTACTAAAGGCGTATTTGCACAACTTGGCTACCAGGGGGTTACGGGGCTTGCCTATATTCAGCTTGATGATAATGGAGATCAACCAGAACTACTAAAGCCCAGTGAAGTTAACCTACCTATAATCCCAATGCGTACTTCAACACTAGATAATATAGTTATTACAGGACAGGACTTACTAAATAGTGTAAATGAAACGGTTAAAAAAATGAATGATTTATTAAATGATAAAAATCGTGAAAATTTTTCACATCTTCTAAAAAATATGGAAAATGCAACAAATGATTTTAGTAATTTTACCCAACAATTACAACCAAACCTTAAATCATTCCCAGAATTAACTAGTAAAACAAATATATTGTTAAGCAACGCTGACCAACTAGTAAAAAATATAAATCAGGTCATAGATAAAATTGGGCAACAAGGGGGGGTTATTGATAATTTATCAAAAAGTGCTGAAGAAATTTCTGATACTATTCCTAGAATCCAAGAGGCTATTGATGGTGTTAAAAATGGCACTCGCAATGTTGATCGTATTCTCCTTCAACTAGAAGAGCAACCAAGAAGTTTAATATTTGGGAAAACCCCACTTCCACCAGGCCCTGGGGAGGCAGGATTTATATCTCCACAAGGAACTTTAAATGAATAGAAATTATTTATTTTTTATTATATTGCTTACAGGTTGTTCTATAACACCTCAAAAAGAAAAATTAATATCAGTATACGATTTTGGCCTACAACAAATTGCCGACGCAAATAGTAAACCTAGTAAACAGCAACAGAAACCAACACTAAGCCTACTAATAGCAGAAGCCAAGTCTCCTGTATGGCTAAATAATAATACTATTCAATATCGCTTAGCATACCAAAATCCTAATCAATCCTATAAATATGCCAATAGCCGTTGGGCAGCCTCTCCCGCAATGTTACTGACCCACCATATTAGAAATAGCATTGCTATCAATACCAACAATCAAATTATAAATACTCAGGATAACATTCGTCCAGATTTTGTATTACGTCTTGAACTAGAAGAATTTTCTCAAATATTTGATGCTATAGACAGCAGCTATGTATTAATAAAATTACGCGCTAATCTCATCAATCGAGATGCCCGTACATTACAGGCACAACATAACTTCAATATCAAACTCACAACTCCAACTGCAAATGCTACAGGGGCTGTACGTGCCCTATCAGAATCCAGTAAAAATTTAACTAAAGACCTATCTAACTGGTTAAGTAAAGAATTAATACAGACAATAGAAAAAAACCAATAAAAATATAATAATTATTCTTTCTCGCATTAATCTTTAATTAGCTTATTATGCCACCCCTGCTTCATATGCCTGCTCATCAGCATGGTAACTAGATCGCACCATTGGTCCACATGCAGCATTACGAAATCCCATCTCAATTGCAACGCGTTCTAATTTGTTAAAATCATCAGGAGACACATAACGCATTACAGGTAAATGGCCTGCACTAGGCTGTAGATATTGACCTACAGTTAATAATTCCACACCATTTCTCCGCAAATCAATTANCACCTCATGAATCTCATTATCTTTTTCTCCTAACCCTAGCATCAACCCAGACTTAGTTGCTACTAAAGGAGAAACTGCTTTAAAGTCCCTTAATAATCTTAGTGAATGATTATAATCTGCTCCTGGACGGCATTGTTTATATAATCTTGGAATGGTCTCAAGATTATGGTTCAATACATCTGGTGGACAAGTTGATAATTTTTCTAAAGCTACCTCCAGTCTACCTCGAAAATCAGGTACTAATATCTCAATTATAGTGCTCGGAGAATGTATTCTTATCTGTCTTATACAATCAACAAAATGCTGTGCCCCACCATCACGTAAATCATCTCGATCAACACTCGTAATAACTACATATTTTAAGCCCATAGTAGCGATTGATTGGGCCAAATGTAATGGTTCTGTAGAATCTGGTGGTAATGGTCTACCATGGGCAACATCACAAAATGGGCAGCGACGGGTACAAAGATCACCCAATATCATAAATGTAGCAGTCCCTTTACCAAAACACTCACCAATATTTGGACATGATGCTTCTTCACAAACAGTATGTAGTTTCTGTTCTCGTAAAATCCGCTTTACATCGTAAAATTCCTTGCTATTTGAAGAACGAACTCTTATCCAAGACGGCTTACGAAGTACAGCTGCATTTGGGTCAACTACTATCTTTATAGGATTACGCGCTGTTTTATCAACGCCTTTCTGACGAATCTTATCTATCATGTCTCCAAGTTTTCCTTTCCTTAGAAAATTTTTACTCTCAACTTTTCTGAAAGTTTATTGGCCAATATATCTAAATCATCATTTATACCCAAATCTCTAGTCTGAGTCACCTTTAATCCAGAATAACCACAAGGATTAATTGCAGAAAATGGTGACAGGTCCATATCAACATTTAACGCAATCCCATGGTAACAACACCCATTCTTAATTTTTAGCCCTAGTGCTGCTATTTTTTCATCTCCAACATATACCCCGGGAGCATCTTTACGAATCTTTGTATTAATAGCATATTCCCCTAATAAGTCTATTACTGCACCTTCCATGAGTCTGACTAATTCTCTTATACCTAATTTTAGCCGACGTACATCAAGTAACAAATATGCAATAACCTGACCGGGACCATGATAAGTTATCTGCCCACCTCGATCGCTTCTAATAATAGAAATTCCATTATTCTTAAGTAAGTGTTTCATTTTCCCAGCAACTCCTAAAGTATAAACTGGCGGATGTTGCAAGAGCCATATCTCATCAGGCGTGTTTCTGGTGCGAGCTAATGTAAAGTCTTTCATTTTTTGCCAAGCAGAAAGATAATCCACAATACCAGAATGCTTTATATTAACCTTTACATTACCTCCTCCAGAAACTAAATTTAAATTACTCATATTTAATCAGCACAGCTCAAATAATATATAAATCTTTTTTCAGATCACCATTAGCGCCATTGGAAAATCACTTAGTTCCTGATATAGGGAGTCTAACTGATGCTGAGATACTACGTAAACAGTACATGTGAGGCTTAAATATTTATTTTTGGTACTGACTTTCTTTTCAATACTGTTGTCATCAAATTCAGGAATATGTCGATTTACTATTCTCAATATAGATTCTGTAAAACCTTTCTCATTCTTGCCCATAACCTTAATAGGAAATTCACATGGATACGAAATAAATGAAGGAGTAGATGCAGGAGATGTCATGTTAATTACATTAATAACTCTTTACAATAAATTTCCTCGCATTATAGCAACCTTAAAATCTTGATAGTACTTATACAGCTGTTTAAATACCTCGCCTGGTTTTCCGCTACCAATTTTAATTCCATCAAGAAGTATAATTGGCATGATCTCTTTAGTTGAAGATGTTAATAAAATCTCATCAGATGAGCGCAGATCATTTTCTGAAATATCTCCTATCTCATGTGGTATCTTATATTCCTCTGCAAGTTCTAAAACAACATCATATGTAATTCCAGGTAGTGTTAAATTACTCTTAGGCGGTGCTAAAAGTAATTTATCTTTTACAATGAAAATATTACTTGCCGAACCTTCAGTAAGGAAGCCATCTCTTAGTAACACAGTTTCTATTGCATTAGACTCTACTGCCTTTTGACGTAATAACACATTTGGTAGCAATGAAGTCGCTTTAATGTCACAACGTAACCATCGATTATCATTAGCAGTAATCGCAGAAACACCAGTAATAGCTAATTCTTTTGATGGTACTAATAAAGGGGAACTCATAATAAATACTGTAGGCATCACTTTCTTTGGAAAAACATGATTACGTTCGGCTACCCCACGAGTAATATGTAAATAAATGTATTGATCATCACCCTCGTTATTTGTAATAATCTGCTCGATCAATTCTGTCCATTCATGATCAGTATAAGGATTCTCCAATTGAATTTCGTCAAGACTGTTTTGTAGCCGGCATAAATGTTGAGTTAAACGAAAAGGTATATGTGAATAAACTGGAATAAGTTCGTATACACCATCACCAAAAATAAACCCTCTATCAAGAACTGAAATATAAGCATCCTCTATAGGAATAAAAGAACCATTTAAATAGATCATATTGTTTAGATTTACAATAACTNCAAAACAAAATTAATTAGCTAATAATAAAATTTCATCCCATGTTCGGCTTAAAAAATTTGAACTACTAATAGACTCTAGTGCTACTAATGGATATTGCCCCATTTTTATTCCATCAAACATAAATTTAACTATACCAACTTTCTGCCCTACCTTAATAGGTGCAATCAATGGCTTCTTATACTCCATAGTAGCCTTTAATTTGGCAGCCTGCCCCTTTGGGAAAGAGAAGTAAAGATCTTGATTAAAACCTGTTTTGAGTGCTTCTTTCTGCCCTTTCCATAGTTCTATAATAGTTACTCTCTGTCCTTTTCGAAACACACGAACAGTGTCATAGGATAAAAACCCATAGTTTAATAAGCGTTGACTTTCTACAGTACGCACACTGTCAGATTTAGCACCTAACACAATTGAAATCAATCTTCTATTATTTCTTTTTGCTGAAGCAACAAGACAATATCCTGCGGACTTAGTATAGCCAGTCTTTAGTCCATCTACGTTTGGGTCTAACCATAAAAGCCTATTACGGTTAGATTGTGAAATTTTATTATATGTATACTCCCTGAGAGAATAAAGTGAATAATGCTCTGGGAAGCGTCGTATCATATCGGACACAAGTAACGCTAAATCATAAGCAGTCGTAAAATGCTCGGGATTAGGTAGCCCGCTTGAATTAGTAAAATTAGTATCTTTCATTCCAAGCCTTTTTGCTTCTTTATTCATCATTCTTACAAAAATTTCTTCTGACCCGGCTATAGCCTCAGCTAAAGCTATACTTGCATCATTTCCTGACTGTACAATCAGCCCATTAATTAACTCTTCTATTGTCACTACCTTACCTGGCTCTATAAACATTCGTGATCCCTTTGCTCGCCAAGCTTTCTCTGATATAGGCACGACTTGCTTTAATGTAATTCTTTTCTGTCTAAGAGCTGAGAAAACAATATGTGCCGTCATCATCTTAGTTAATGATGCAGGCTCAATACGCTTAGTAGCATTCTGACTAACTAAAATCTGCCCGCTTTGGAAATCAGAAAGCATATAAGTTTCTGTAGTAATTGATAACTCTGATAAGGAGCGTGCCTCAAATTGAGTTTGATTCTTAGGCTGCTGAGAAAATAGAGGTTGTGAAAAAAAAATAAGCGCAAACAAAATTAAATATTTCATTGTAATTGAATTATTATTTATATTTATAAAAGTTGATATGTCAGTGATTTTCTAAACACCTTTCCTTAGAATGAGCCAGCATGGGATTTATTGCCTATTTTATAGGCTCTTATATTCCAATATAATGTTGCATTAAAATGGAATAAAATATGAAATACTTAATTTTTACTATTTTCCAAGGCACAAATTGTACCCATCCTTCCATCCATTCCTATATTGATTCTCTTTGGCAAAACGTTGCTTATCCTTTATACCATGTATAGATCTTTTAGCCGTTTCGCAACCATCAATATAGCCATCTTTGAAGGCAGGCCGATACCCAGCAAGATTATAAGTAGGATGCGTGCTTGTTGCTAAAAAATTAGAAGGCTTTATTTTTTTATCGCCGTTTGTTGATGTACAGCCCGCCACCACTAAGATAGTCATTATCACGATTAATCGCTTCATCTATCTTTTCTCCTAATATATTCGATAATAGCTATCTAGATGATACAAAACTAACCCATCAATCAATATATTAACTATCATTTCTTCCAAATAAAGAAATCAATAAAAACAGGTCTACCAAAATAATTTGGCGCTTATAAAATTACGTTTTATAGAATTACTGACTTTAATAACTTACCCATCTCTGCTGGATTACGAGCCACCTTTATCCCACATTCCTCCATCATTGCAATTTTTTCTTGGGCAGTACCTTTGCCGCCAGCTATAATAGCACCTGCATGCCCCATTCTCTTTCCTTCTGGAGCTGTTGCTCCCGCAATGAATCCCACTACAGGCTTTACCATATTACTTTTAATCCAGCTAGCACATTCTTCCTCATCAGAACCACCAATTTCACCAACCATAAGTACTGCATCAGTTTCACTATCCTCATTAAACATCATCATTATATCAAGATGCTTTAATCCATTGATGGGGTCACCCCCAATACCTATACAAGTTGACTGTCCCAATCCCTGCTCCATTAATTGAGCAACCGCTTCGTAAGTCAATGTTCCGGATCTAGATACTACTCCAATACGTCCTTTTTTATGTATATGCCCAGGCATGATCCCTATCTTAATTTCATCAGGGGTAATAATACCCGGGCAATTCGGTCCAATTAAAAGAGTCTTATGCTCATACATCTTATACCGAGTCCGAATCATATCGTGCAACGGAATACCCTCAGTAATGCAGATTACCAAATCAAGCCCAGCATCCACTGCCTCATCTATTGCTGAAGCAGCAAAAGCTCGAGGCACATATATTACTGATACTGTTGCACCTGTAGCCTGTTTAGCTTCTTTAACAGTTGCAAAGATTGGAATTTTCTCAAAACTCTCACCCGGTTTATTTGGGTTAACACCTGCAACAAAGCAGTTCATTCCATTTGCATATTCTAGGCATAATTTCGTATGATATTGACCGGTCTTACCAGTAATACCTTGAGTCATTACTCTCGTATTTTTATTAATTAAAATTGCCATGAGTATGCACTTTAGATGCAGCTGCTACGACATTTTGTGCTGCAGTATCCATATTATTAGTTAATATTATTTCCAATCCAGATTCAGCTAGTATACTCTTACCCATGGCCGCATTAGTTCCCTCCAGACGCACTACTAAAGGCAAAGTTAATTTAATTTCCTTGGCTGCTTTAACTACACCATTAGCAATAACATCACATCTCATAATACCACCAAATATATTCACCAAGATCGCACATAAATCACGATTGCTAAGCATTATTTTAAATGCTTCAGCTATTTTCTCAGTAGTTGCACCACCTCCTACATCAAGGAAGTTTGCAGGAGCCCCTCCATAGAGCTTAATAATATCCATAGTTGCCATTGCAAGGCCCGCTCCATTTACCAAACAGCCAATATTGCCGTCAAGTGGTACATATGAAAGATCATGCTGAGATGCCTTAATCTCTAATGGATCTTCTTCCTCAAGATCACGTAATATTTCAATTTCTGGATGACGAAATAACGAATTATCATCAAAATTTATTTTTGCGTCTAATGCAAAGATTTGATTATGAGTTGTCAATATCAACGGGTTAATTTCCACTAATGATGCGTCTGTCTCATTAAATAATTTATATAAATTCTTTAATAATATGGTGATCTCAGAAAAATTCTTTTGTGACAAATTTATACCTTGAGAGACTTTCTTAATATCCTCATTAGTGAGTCCTTCTGCTGGATCAATTAATATTTTATTAATTTTCTCTGGAGTCTTATTAGATACACCTTCAATATCCATACCTCCTTCTGAGCTTACTATTAAACAAATTCTTTGGCTACTACGGTCAACTAACATCCCAATATAAAATTCTTTCTGTATAGAAGCACCTTGCTCAACAAAGAGTATCCGAACAGTCTGCCCTTTTTTATCAGTCTGATGTGTAATCAGATTCATTCCAAGCATTTTTTCTGCATAACCTTTTACTTCATTTATTGATTTTGCGATTTTTACCCCACCACCCTTACCACGTCCACCAGCATGAATCTGTGCCTTTACTGCCCATGCTATTCCACCCAATTTAATAGCTGCCTCAACTGCTTCTTTTACACTAAAGCATACAAGTCCTTCTAGTACAGGAATTCTATATTTCTTAAATAAATTCTTAGCCTGATATTCATGTATTTTCATATATTAGATCTCGTAATATTCCTTAAGGGACTAGATTCTGTGGATTTCCTGTAACCCATGACTCAATATTATCAACTAATTGTTCCGCAAGTGATTTCATAGCTGTATCTGAAGTCCATGCAACATGTGGAGTTAAGATAAAATTAGGGCGCTGCATATTTAATAATGGGTGGGTACTTGTAGGTGGCTCGGTAGTTAGGACATCAAAACCTGCACCAGCAATTAGACCTTCATCTAACGCTTGCAACAACTCTTTCTCATTAACTAAGCCTCCTCGCGCAGTATTAATTAATAATGCATTCCGTTTCATAGTCCTTAACTCATTAATTCCGATCATACCACGAGTTTCTGGAGTCATAGGACAATGAAGAGAAAGTATATCCGACTTAGCTAATACCATTTCAAGCGGAGCTGACCCCACACTATTTTTTTTTATTGGAGACCTATAGTTTGAGAATATTACATGCATACCAAATCCTCTTGCAATTTCTGCTGTGGCTTTACCAATCGCACCCTTCCCAATAATACCCATAGTTGAGCCATACAAATCACATATATTATGAGTAGAGAGAAAAAATTTATCTGATTTCTGCCATAGACCATTTTCTACATCTCTACGATATGCTATCAAATTCCTACGTAAAGAAAGAATCAGCATAAATACATGTTCTGGAACGGTGTGGATTGCATAGTTCCTGATATTAGTTAAAGCAACCCCATAATTTTTACATGCAGTAATATCAGCGCAGTCATAACCTGTCGCAGCAATTGCAACCATTTCTAACTTAGGAAGTTTAACCAGCATTTCCTCATTCAGTTGTACTTTGTTAATAATGGCTATAGTTGCTTGCTTAAGTCGAGGTACAATCTGACTAAATGAGGTTTTATGATATTCTTTATAAGTATGTTCAAATCTTAATTTTCTTATTTCTGTCTTTAAAGAGCCTCGATCAAGAAAAACAACATGATGTTTCATCCCCACCCTCTTCTAATTTATATTAATAATATATATAAGAATAATAATTTGTAAAAATAGCAAGATAAGATAATGAAACTGAATATAAAAATAATCTAACCATGTAATAATACCACTCATATCTCTACCCTATCCATATATGCCTTATTCTTAATCGTACGAATAAGTTCGTTCATAAAACAAAAATATAAAGATATCAAATTTACCCCTCACTCCCTTGATAAAAAATACTCTCATTCCTCAAACTTACCGTGGTCGATTTGCACCTTCCCCAACTGGAGCACTACATTTCGGTTCGTTAGTAACTGCTATGGCCGGTTATTTAGAAGCAAAGTCTAAAAACGGGGAATGGTTAGTTAGAATTGAGAATCTCGATAAGCCACGCGAGGTCCCAAAAGCATCTTATGAAATTCTAAAATCCCTAGAAATTTTTGGAATGGAGTGGGATCATGAGGTAATTTATCAAGATCAGAGGGAGCATATTTATGAAAATGTACTTATTAATCTCAAAAAACGAGGATTAACGTATCCATGTACTTGTACTCGTAAAAAAATATTTAACTCAAGTATCACAGGAATAAATGGAAAAATATATGCAGGTACGTGTAGAAATAAAACATGGAATATCAGAAATTCTGATGCTGTTCGGATTAAAACAAACAACTCTGCTATTGAATTTAATGATGCTTTATATGGTGAAGTTAATCAGAAATTAGAAAACGAAATTGGTGACTTTATACTACGTCGATCAGATAAAATATACAGTTATCATTTAGCTGTTGTAATAGATGATGCTGCGCAAGGGATTACTAATATTGTTCGTGGTGCAGATCTTCTTTATTCGACTCCTAGCCAAATTTACTTACAGAAACTATTAGGCTATTCAACACCTGCATATATGCATTTACCAATTGCATTAAATAATCAAGGAGAGAAACTTAGTAAGCAAACTAAAGCAGCCCGTCTAAATCTATCAAACCCTTCCAAACAACTATTTAATGCGGCTAGCTTTCTTGGCCAGAAACCACCAATCGAATTATTAAGAGATAATGTTTTATCTTTCTGGAAATGGGCCTTTCTAAACTGGTCTTCAGATAAAATATATAAAACATCTAATTTTTCGTTAGCTAGAATTAAGAAAAGCAATGCATAACAATAACTTGAGACATAAATACTTCATTAATTCATTTCGGGGTATTAAGAATTGTCACCGTAGCTAATTTATGAAAATACCAATAAACCATTAGACCATACTAAGTGTTAGAATCATAAATGAAGTTATCAAGGGAGAAGATGTGTCTTTTTTACCATTTTATATACCAAAGCGTAAAAATCTAAATATTGTAATTGTGGGAGGTGGGTATGCTGGTGTCTCAGCACTAACTACTTTTTCACGCTATATGCCAAATGCTAATATAACTATTGTTGATCCTCGTACTCACCACATAAAAATTACGCATCTTCATGAAACATTTAGATATCCATTACAGGATTTTATGGTGCCATTCTCTCATCTAGAAAAACACTTTGGTTGCCGCCATATCTGCGCAAAATTATTTATAACAGAAGATAATATCCAGCAATGGAATAACGATAAATTTATTACTATTAATGAAGAGCAAATAGATTTTGATTACGTTTTAATAGCATCTGGAGCATCCTTCGGAAAAATTAAGCCGCAAAATAACACCTTAGATCTAAATTCATTCTTGACTACATCAGGAACAGAATTATTGAATAGTATCCTTGAGAAAACTAATCAAGTGGAACCAATCATATCAGTGGTAGGGGGTGGAGCAACAGGCATTCAATTCCTATTTGAGATTGCTCATTTTACTAAACGTAAAAATATAGCCTGTAGACTTCAGTTAATAAATGATGATAATCGAGTACTTAAAAGATTTCCTATTGGCCTATCTAAATATACTGAAGATAAAATGTCTGATCTTAATATAAGTTTCTACCCAAACACATATTTCAAAAAACAGAAAAAAAATAGTATATTACTTATAGAAAAAGAAACTAAAAATGAATTTGAGCTCCCTTCCTCATTTACATTATTTTTTATAGGTAATAATTTAGGAAATAGACTATCTGCAAATACTTTTGGACAGGCCGTACTTAATAACCAGACATTAAGGCATATTTTTATGGCAGGAGACTGCTCTAATTATAATTCACACGGATCAAATACTATGACAGCTCAATCTGCAGTTCGTAAAGGTAGACTAGCTGCATCTAATATATTACGGGACTCAAGTGTACTAAAAATATTTGAACCTTACCTCCATCCTGATCTTGGCTATGTTATTAGCCTTGGACCAGAAGATGCAGTAGGATGGATAGCAAAGGAAAATAATGTAGTCAATGGCACTCCTGCATTACTACTAAAAGAAATGGTTGAGTCTCAGTATGACTTATTACTAGCAACAGGGATGGATACATATGTTATGTAATATGAGGCCTAAGAAGGACAATTTTTATGTTTAGTTTAAATAAAGATACTCCAGTAGTAGGCAAAGCTGAAATTAAAATTGAATCCCCATGCAAGCACGTTTTTAGCTTTGTTGGCACTGATTTTATTAAGAATTATCCCAAATGGTCCCCTGAAGTAGTCGAACTTCAGCTATTAACTACTGGACCGGTAAAAGTTGGAACTATGTGCCGTCAAATCCGTATTGATCAGGGAAGACGATCGGAATCAACTTTTAAAGTAACTATTTTCCAACCTGGTAAACGTATTTGCTTTGAAGGAGTTTCAAATCCTTACAAATGCGATTATGCCATAAAATCAGACAAACCCCAGTCAGAAAGTAATATTTCTTTTACTTTTGAGTTACTTAGCCTAGAGCTATTTATGAGGCCGTTTGAGAAGCTAATTCGAGCTGCAGTACAAGATGGAACTGAGAAAACAGTACGAAATATAAAAAAATTAATTGAGTCAGAAAATGATGTATATAAAACTAATAATCATAGTAATTAAAGTAAATATCAAAAATATGATTTACAATAACTTTGGAGGAGAAAATGACCTTTACTGTTGAAAAAGACCCTGGATTAATTCCTATAATTTTATCTAAGATTCTAGATTCTAGTGTAAATGGAATAACTTTAGCTGATCCTGACCTTGAAGATATGCCCCTTGTATATGTCAACAAAGCTTTTGAAACAATGACGGGATATACAATGCAGGAAGTAGTAGGGAAAAATTGCCGTTTTATGCAAGGCAAGAATCGAGATCATGCTTTAAAAGAGCGCCAACTCATGCAAGAAGCATTTAAGAATAAACAGCCCATAAGCCTCACTTTTAAGAATTATAGGAAAAATGGCGAGTTATTTTTTAATCATTTAGAAATGTCCCCTTTATTTGATTCTAAAGGAAATTTGTTATATTACCTCGGTGTCCAACTTGATGTTACTGAAAAAATCAAGGCGGAGGAAGAAATTAAAAGACTCAAACAACTTATTGAATCAGAAAAAAAATAATCAACTATTTAAAATTAACTAACAGGTGCTGCTGCTATGGGTGGAATCTTATAGACCCAATATCCACCATGCTGGTAAATCAGCTGTATCGATGTTAGCTCTAATGGTCTAGTCTCTGTAAAAGGCAACATCTGTGCAAGTAAAATATCGTGTCCATCTCGTATAAAATAACCACGTACCGTTCGATCACTAAGTGACTGTAGCGTATAAGTAGCATAGTTATTCTCTGCCATAAATCTCTTAACAGTATTAACTAGCCCATGCATGTTTGCACTATTCATTGGGAAGTTTTTATATGCGAGATCAATTGATTTTGGGCGCATTAGGCCCAATTTATAGAGATCCGAAACATGTACTACTACATAAGCTTCTCTTGAACCAGCCAATTCACGTAATATTCCAGCGCCCTTCTCTACATCTGCTACCAATGCATCAGCAAAACGCTGGAATTTCCGGCGCTCCTCAGCTGGAGCTGGAGCACCCCAGAATTCTTCCTCATAATTTCTAATGGCATCACTGCGCTCACGCCAGTGCGAAGGAATGATCATCGGCTCACCATGGTGAGATGGAAATAATGTATCTCGTTTGGTTAACAATTCTATTTGACGAGAGGTATCCCACCAAGAAAGTATAACTGCATCCTCTGGCGCATATTTTTTAATGGCTGTTACTAATGTGACCAATTCAGATGATTTTCTATCTACAGATGTGAGTAACTCACTAGTCAGGCTTTCCCAATCTAATAATACCGGTGGCTCCTCACCACTCTTTACAAGATGTGCTACAGCAATTGGTTTTCCTACATCCTCTACATATACCTCATATTTACTTATGGCAAGGTCCGGCCAAGGCTCTAGGCCAAGTTTCTTAAATTTATCAACCCCGCCTTCTTCAATTAGTTCATAGTGATAAGGTGCTAGCCCAGGACTCAGTGATACATAAGCAAGCCAGCCAAGTAAAAAAATTCCCCCCATTACTAAGAAGAAACCTAGTAACGGGAGGAATTTAGATCCTGGACTCGCCGATCTGGCGCTCCGAGATGAAGTAAAGGTCAATTTTCTCTTTTTGCGCGCCTACGCCAGCCAGCAAGCGCAATGGTACCAGCTAATAGCATACCGCCACCTAAGCCACCTAACGAGACCTTTTCTTCTGTAGTTTCACCATTAAATAAGCTGAATTTTTTCTTCTCAAGTTTAGCTACTCTCTTTTGTAAAGCCAGCTCATGACGTAACTTGGTATTTTCATCCATAATTTCAACATATGCTCGGTTCAATGGCCCCCAGCCATCCGTGTAAGTCCATCCACCCGGATTTACGTGAGCCAGTCCTACATGTCCTTTTGGCAGATCATTTTCTCCCATTTCTAGAACTTTAAGCTCAAGCGATGACGGATTATTGTTCTTAGACCAATACAATTGGAAGAACTGAGAATATCCTGCCTTCATCGGTGGAGGTGGGTCCGGACGGTTAGTTGTCTGTCCAGTAAGTAGGTTATCGTCATAGAGCCCCTTAACGATCCTATTTACTTCCTGATATTTTGCAAGTAAGTGAAGCGTACCTTTATCCATAAATTCTAAATAAGAACGGGCAAAGCGCTCACTATGACAATTAGTACAGGTCGTCACCCATGAGTCCTTACGATCCTCAGCCCATTCACTGGTAATATTTGATGCAATACCAGGAACTACTGGATAATTAGCCCAACGTATTTTACGTGTTATATTATGAGTGTATTTACCATCAAATTCAAAATGGCATCCTGCACAAGCAGGTGCAGTCTGCCCACCTTTAGAGTACATATCTTTAAGTGGTGCTTCCCAATTCCAACTGTTACCCATCATCGCAACTATCTTTCCATGTTTAGACATGGAATAGGCTTCCCAGTTATTATGATCAACACCACTATGACAGGTAGCACAGGCTTCTGGCCTACGAGATTCTGCTGCTGAGAATTCATGTCGAGTATGACAATGGTCACAAGTAGTCTGATTAACATGGCACATGGTACAACCTTCAGCAATTTCACGTTGAGGCATACCAGCATAAACTGATACTTCAACATTTGCCTTATAATCTAGTGCATGTGAAGGACGTACATCAGGCCATCCAA